>CAZSKP010000016.1:0-101051 GCA_964607485.1 uncultured bacterium
GGAGAACTACGAGGTGGGCCTGAGAAAGAGATTCCGCGATTTGTTCGACGCACAGCTCACGTATTTCATAATGAACGTTGACGGCGAAATCCTGTTCGATCCGACCGTCGGACCGTTCGGCACGAACGTGAACAGGGACACCAGGCGCGAGGGCGTCGAGCTTTCGGTCACGGGCAAAATCGGCGAGAGGACCGGCTGGTTCGCGAACTATACGTACACTGACGCGACGTTCGATGCCGGCGTCAACAAGGGCAACACCATTCCTTTGGTTCCGAAGAACAGGTTCAGCGCCGGCGTGAATATCAAGCTGTCGGAAGAGTTCACGTTTTATTTCGACGGGCTGTTCGTGGACGAACAGGTTTTCCAGGGCGATGAGGCCAACGCGTTTGACAAGCTGGACGATTACGTGGTCTTCAACGCGAAGCTCACCTTCGAGAAGGGCGACTTCACGGCGTACGTCGCTGTCAGGAACTTGTTCGACCGCGACTATGAGACGCGTGGTATAATAGCAACGGACCCGTTTGCGGGATTCGCGCAGGTGCCGTTCTTCACGCCTGCGCCGCCCGCGACCGTCACCGTGGGAGCGAGCTATACGTTCTGAGCGCGAGACGGAAATTCGCGCGCGTGAAGGTCCGCCGACGAAGAATGCGAGGAAACAGATGTTTGATTTTTTCATAAAGGGTGGGCCGGTCATGTACCCGCTGCTCTTGTGTTCGCTCGCCGCGCTCACGGTGATAATCGAGCGGATGATATTCTGGATGCGCGAGCGCCGCAACCGCAATCAGAAGCTCGTCGCCGACATCCTCGAGCTCGCCGAGCGGGACGATTACAACGAGGCCGCCCGCGCGGGAAGTGGGTCGAGCGATTACGTCGCACGCATATTGGTGTGCGGGATCGTTCACAGAAACTTTTCGCTCAACAGCGCGCTCGAGATGGCCGCGGCCTCCGAAATAAAGCGGATGAAACGCTTCATGAACGTACTCGACACGATGGTCACGGTCTCGCCTCTTTTGGGAATATTCGGGACCGTCACCGGCATCATTCGCTCGTTCGAGGCGATGGGAATCTCGGGCGCCCAGAATCCCATCGCCGTCTCGGGCGGAATAGCCGAGGCGCTGATCACGACGGCGACGGGCCTGTCGATTGCCATCCCCTCGCTCGCATTCTTCAATTATTTCAACTCGAAGATAGAAGACGCACTGCACGAGATAGAAACGTACAGCACAAGCCTCGAAATAGTGTACGAAAAGAACAAGACCAACGATGGACCTGAGCGACAAGGCACCCAATAAGCGGGCGCGCATCGAGATAGTCCCGCTCATCGACTGCATGTTTCTGCTGCTGGTGTTCTTCGTGTACTCGATGATGACGCTCACACAGCCGCACGCGATTCCCGTCAACCTTCCCACAGCCTCAACGGCGCAGGCGGTCAAGGAAGAATTCCTGTCTATCTCCATCACGGACGCGGACGAGATTTATCTCGACAAGGAGGAGGTCGGCCTGGAAACGCTGGCTGCGCGCGTCGAGGCCGCCCGTTCGGCCGATCCTTCGCTTCGAGTGTTCATCAACGGCGACACGGATGCGCGCCACGGTGTTGTGGTGAAGGTGCTCGACATCCTTCGCACCCTGTCGGTGGAACACGTCGCAATCCAGACTGCTCCGGCAGAAGTCGATAGAAAATGAAGGACCGAACGCTCCTGTTATCCGCGCTCATCGCATGCTGCATCCACGCGCTGCTCCTGCTCATCGACTTTGGCGTGCCGCGCCCAACCCTCGCCAGCGCGGTTCCTTCGATTGAGGTGACACTGGTCGGCCCGCCCCAGCCGGCGCTTCCGCCGGCGTCCGAGCCTGCGCCGCCTCCCAAGCCCGTCCCGAAAAAAGCACCGGAGGCGGAAGTAAAGGTTGAGAGGAAGCCCGCAGTGGCGCCCAAGCCGAAACCTCTCCCCGAGCCGGAGCCCATCCCCGAACCCGAGCCGATTCCAGAGGTCGAGATGCAGGTAGAACCTGTGGAAGAGGAGGCAGTCGAAGAAGTTCAGCCTTCGGTTGAGCCCGCCCCGTCCGAACCGGTTGTGGAAGAATCCGTCGAGGTCGCCACGGTTCCGTTAGCGGAGGGCGGCGTCTCAGGTGACGCCGTCGAGCAACCGCGAGCAAGCGCGCGGACGGAATTTCAGGAGGCAACAGTGGACGGGCCGCCCGCCTACGTGTATAATCCAAAGCCGGCATATCCTCGGCAGGCGCGCCTTCGTGGCCAGGAGGGCACGGTGCTGCTGCTCGTCGAGGTACTCCCCAGCGGACGCGTCGGCGAAATCACCGTCGAGAAGTCTTCGGGCTATGAGCTGCTTGACGAAGCCGCAGTCAAGGCCGTTCGCAGATGGAGGTTCCAACCCGCGAGGAGGAGAATTGGATCCGTGCGGGCATGGGCGAGGGTTCCGGTCGAATTCTCACTGAAAGATTGACGAATGTCAACATGGGGAAGCCTCGAAGAACTGGCGAGCGCGGTCATTCTGGGCGTCATTTTGCTGGCAGCGCTGGTTCAGATCACGCAGCGCCGCAAGACGCTGGCGCATCCGGAGCCGATGCGGGGTTTCGGATGGTTGGCAGACATATTTCGGGAAGACCTGCAGATAATCCGCCGCTGCCCGTGGCTGTTCCTCGTGCCGCTCGCGGCGACTCTTGTCGGATTCGGAGAATCCCTCGCGATCAATCATCTGTCTCTCAGGCGGCACCCCGAACTCCTTGAGCATCTGAGAGACCTGCCCAGTGGGTTCGGCAATTTCTTGAGCATGTTGCGGCATATCATTCTGTTACGCTATCTGGAAATCGCGGGCAGATTGAGCAGGGCCATATTCGTGAACCTCTATTCGTCCACCGTGATGATAGCGGTCCTGTTTGGTATCGCCTGCATCGTTCTGCGTCCTTTTTTCGGAAGGAGCGAAACTCCATGCAGCGGCGTTGGCAAAGGATGGAGAATAGCTCTCGGATTTGTGTCGGGCCTGGCCGGTCTGTTTCTGCTTACGATGTTTGTCCTTGTGTGGGGCTTCGCATTTGAGCCCAAGCCTGACTCCTTCACGATTAACGCCCTGTTTATATCGATGGGATTCATATGCTCCCTGCTCTTTTGGAGCTTCATTTACGCGGTCTTCCTGCCGGCGATCGACGCCGCAGTCCGTGACCGGTATCTTTCGTTCGGAAAAGCCGTATCGCAGTGGGATGCGAATTTTGTTCCGCTGCTCATCTTTGCCCTCGCCTTGATCGCAATAGAGGCGGTGGCACAATTGTCACTTTACCTGCCGCTGTTTTCTATCGGTTCCGGAATGCGCGGCGGGCTGTTACAACGCATGGTGAGGTATGAACAGAGTGTCTTGCTTGCGCTGATCTGTTTTGTCCCCGTGGTCATCGTAGTTCGAGGAGAACGAGCCCGTCGCGCCTTCGACGAATGCATCGGATTCTGGGCTCGACACGCCAAGGAAGCCATTGTGTTCGTCGCCGTGAGCGCGTTCATCCTGCTGATTCCGGAGGTATTGCAGGATCTCTCACGCAACCTGCTCCCACGTTTCGGATTCGCCGCGCGCTCGGTGTCGCTCCTCCTTTCTCTTCTGAAGGCTGCCGTCGGAGTGCTCGTCTTTTGCGGTCTGGTGGTATTCTATGAGAAAATGGAAGGCGTAAGAAAGAATGAGGAGCAAACCGAATTTTCGGATTCTTGAATGATTGAGATGAACGAGCGCGAGCGCTTCATAAAGACGATGCGGTTTGAGAAGCCCGACCGCGTCCCTTACTTCGAGCAGTACATCCGCGACGACACCATCGAGCGATGGCGCAAGGAAGGGCTCCCGCGCGGCGTTGACGTCGAGGAATATTTTCATCTCGACCACCGCGAAGTCCTGCCGCTGAAACTTTCGTACAAAGACCTCGACAAACGGTTCAGATACCCCATAGAGAACGAAAGCGACCTGAGCCGATTCCGCAAGTTTCTGGATAAGACCTTGCAAAAATCGTATCCGCGCAATTGGGAAAGTCTCGTCAAGCGGTATCGAAAGCGCGACTATCCGGTCGGCGTGGGAGCGTGGGAGTCGGGCCTGCTGTTGTTCTGGGGAGTTCGCGATTCGCCGTCGTTCGAGCGTGTGTGCCTGATGCTGTGCGACAAGCCGGACCTGGCCGACTCGATCATCGAGATTGCAGCCGATTATCTCGTGCAGGGCATCGCGCGCGCGCTCGATGAGGTCGAGCTGGATTTCGCCTATTTCACCGAGCCGATTGCGGGCAGCTTCGGGCCGGTCATCTCGCCAGAAATGTTTCGCAGGTATGCCATCCCGCGATACAAGAGGATAGCGGCGCTCTTGAGGGAACAGGGGATCGATATCATCATCATGCGGTCGTTCGGAAACATCGAGGTGCTGCTGCCCGACATGGTCGAGGCGGGAATCACAGGTTTATGGATGACCGACACGATTCCATCCAACATGGATTACATGGCTCTGAGAAAAGAATATGGGAAAAAGCTCGCGCTCATCGGCGGCATCGACGCCAATGTGCTCACGCGCGACGAGGAAGCCATCAGGAAAGAGATTTATGAGAAGGTCCCGCCGCTGCTCGAATCGGGCGGCTACATTCCCACCATCGACAACCGCGCCCGCGCTCACATCCCCTTCAAAAACTTCGCTTACTACCGCAAGCTCCTCGAAGAAGTCTGCGGCAGCGCCTGAGACACGGTGGGCGACGAATCCATCAAGAGGGTCCCGGCCCACAGAATATCCGCAATCCGAAATTGATGCGCCGATGAACGCGGATATTTTTCACGCAGAGGCGCCAAGCCGCCAAGAAGTTCTTATCTTTTCGACTTCGCGGCTTGGCATGAGGAATCTCCTTTGCCCTTCCCCATCTTTCCCATTTTCCCCGGCGAAGCTCCTTCGATAGGCTATCCGCAAACCAATCCGTGTGATTGTGCTTGAAAATATTTACTCGCTTTGCTATATTATCTCTGTGATTTATATTTATGTACGCAGTGCGGCATGGCAGTAATGGAAGGCTCTAGTGGACGCCAAGTGCGTAGTCGGCGTGAAACTATTATGTCCCAGAGATTCCCTTGACAGAGAGATGAGGAGGATCGACTGATGGGCAGACGCAAAGCAGGAGCTGGAGAAGCTATCGGCTGTCTGGTCCTGATTAGTGTAATCGTGTGGCTGTTCGCGGAACATCCTAGGTGGGCATGGGTGGGCGTGGGCGTCATTATTCTCGTCGGCGTCGGCTATCTCTTTGGTGGTGGTCCAGCGTCCTGCCAGCTTTGCGGAGGGGAGTTGAAGAAGACGAGATACACCTGGGAAATCAAAGGAGAGAAGAAAACTGTTTGCCCGACATGTAATCGTCGTCTCCAAAGCAAGCGGAGCAAGAAAGTCGTAGACGAACTGTTTGAAAAATGAGGATCGTCTTGAGGTCATCAATTATGGATACGCCTATTAAGAATGCACGACAATTCCCTTCGCAAGCGGGGAGATTCTGAAATTCGCTAAGATTCAACGTCGACCGGGTCCTATCGGATCGGCAAGCCCAGCAACATCCTTACAAGGGTGTTGCGAAGGTGTGCGATGAAGGTTTTGAAGCGTTTTTCCTCCAACTTATTGCCCCTCCTCATTCATGTAATCATGCCTATTGCATTCGGAGGTGCAATCTATCTTCTTTTTAGGGCCAAGTCGATGTTGGTGTTTCGTTGCATACGCGGTCTTGGGATGGAAACAACTCTAGATACTATTCGCAGTCGATTCACGATAATCTCGACAGGCGAGTTCCCTTGGCTCTTCTATTCGTTGCCAGATGCCATGTGGGTCTATTCATTGACTGCCTATATGGTCCTCATTTGGAGAGGGAAATTGACAAGAGGAGGCTTCGTGTGGATATCCATTGGGCCGCTGCTAGCCTTGGGTGCTGAACTCGGTCAGGCATTGGGTTTGGTGGGTGGAACTTACGATATAGCAGATGTAGTTCTCTGCTTGATCGGGACAATCCTGCCGCTCCTACTATTGTCTCCGAAGAACCAGCGACAATTCCGAAACTGGGGAGAAGTAACATGAAATCACAAAAAACGCTTCGGCATTTGGCGTCATTCATTGGTTTGCTTGTCTTTGTCATGCTGGCGGTTGGTAGTGTGGATGACTCCGCCACATCTTCCAGATCAACACCTCGCGCACCGGCTGCTCCTGCCCCTGCAATTGGTACCAGAAGCCGCCTTGAGTATGAGATCAAACAAGCACTTCGCACGTCCAATAGAAAAGTGATGCGGGTCTCGGAAATACAGATCGAGGACCAGACCATATATGTCTGCTTCAGCATTAATGACAATCTCACAGAGGGCTTTATTAAGACAGGCGCAAAAATGGATGTCGAGGACATTCTCAAATCCGTCCAGAAATCGGGGTACAACTACTCCGAAGTCACTGTGGTAGGCACGTTCTCTATGCAGGACAAGTTCGGTAATTCCAGTGAGGACAAGGTTCTTCAAGCGAGCTACAAGCGTTCCACAGTGGATAGGATCAACTGGGCAGGCTTCCTTACAGACAACATGTACGCTGTTGCGGATGATGTATGGCTTCACCCGGCATTCCGGTAGGAGGGAAACCTAGGAACCGGATAGTTACCCGAATTAGAGAACTAAACCTCACCCGGCCTTGAGTTCTTCGCGGATTTTCTCCGCCAGGAAGGTCTTCATGAGCGACTGATAGGGCACGTCGCGCTTGTTTGCGAGCATTTTCAATTCGGCGAGCATCGACTCGGGCAGCCTGAGCGAGATGGTTTTCACCGACGGCTTGAGGTTCGGGAGGACTGTCCGTTTTGCTTTGCGCCAATCCACGAATTCGGTCGAGTCACGGTTCGCCCAAAACGCCCGCTCCTTGTCTTCGCTCTTGAACTTAGGTATCTTCTTCTTCTTCATGAGAGAGGTACACGTTCCTTTCCTTGCGGCTCATATCTCTGGCCGAGATGATGCGAATCAAGTTCCCACGCACAGTAAAAACTATGAACAGAAACCTGCTACGGCTCGTTTGGCCGAGACAGTAATATCGACACTCCTGCTCGGAATGGCCTGTATCTTCCGCAACGATGAGAGGGAGATTGAAGAATACCTCCTCGCATTCTTCGGGTGACACATGATGCTTTAGCCAATTCTTTTCCGCATTGTGCTCGTCCCATTCGAACCCTGTGCAACCCCACAAGAGATCGTAATGCGCCATAGATTAAGTATATATTAGACATATACATTTGTCAAGCCTCGAAGGGAGTCTGGAGTCTTTAGTCAGGAGTCTAAGGGTTGGGTAGTTCCGCAAATCTTGACCTCCGGACTTCGAACCTCTCAATTGCGCAATTGAACTTGCTTTGTGAAAAGACGTGTCGTCACCTCGTTGCGCTCATCCACAACTTTGTATCTGATGTTTACCTCGAGAGCTTTAGCACCGGCGGCGACCATGTCAAACGATTCGACCCCGTTAACGACCGGAACCGGCGTTGCGAACGACGGCGTCGCTCCCACGGCGCCGGTTGTCCGGCTGATATTGATTGTATTTCCAAAGCTGTCAACGATGACAATGTCCCCGTCCGCATACGGAGCCGCTGAAAGGGCGAACGGTGGAGTGTACATGGACAAGTCGTCGGCGTAGTACAACTGGTGTCTCACAAGCTGGCGTATGCCCTCGGGGGAATCGTTCACATAGAACAGAACGAGGGATTGAGCGGTCGAGAAACCGCTCCCGTCCACTCCGAAACTTCCGTCGGACTTGCGAGCCGACTCGAGCAGGAGAGCATCCATCGCGGAAGCCTCGGGAGGCGCGAGTGCCGGATCGACCAAACTGAAATCGGTGCACTCGCGTATGTCGGACGCAATGGTCTCGAGACACTGGTCCGCGCGCCTGAATGCGTACGTGTTGTAGGACACCCGCTTGTAGGTACTGGTCGTCTGGACAAGCAGGGCCGCCACAATAAGCGTCAGGACACCCAATATTCCTGTCGCTATCGCTACTTCGACAAGCGTGAATCCTTTGCAGTTCAGCCGAGTTTGTGAGGGCACAATTATCCCGATCAATCTGCTCCGAAATGGAGCTGGACCCGAGTCCTTGTCAGCAGGACACACAGCTATGCACCACACCACACACGTAAAGAGCACCTTTCATGCCAAAAAGGAGAGAAAACAGCGAGCGACGCGCATCCCGCAAGCTTCATAAGAGCTTGTCAATATTAGCATTATGAACAGACATGACCTTCCGCTTCCAAAGCACTATCCTTCTGTTCATGAGAGTGGAAGAGGATAATTCTTATGAATCCGAGATAATCAGGCGACGGATTTTGGCAATTGGGTTCTCTTTTTGTCGGCAAATCAGACCGAGGATGCCGCCACGGCAACTGCGGGCACGAGCCTCGTGCCGTTCTATTGAGGCAAGGGCAGGACGATGCCGTCGAAGTCGTCCGAAGCGCTTTCTTTTTCCATCAGATGCAGAAACGTGGGCAGGATATCCACGGTGCGCGAGTACTGGATCACGCCGCGCCTCAGCCCCGGGCCCGAGATGGCGAACACGGTGTGCATCTCGCCGGCACTCAGGCCGCCGTGTTTCGACCAGACGCGCGAATTGAATGAGTGCCGGTCGTCGGGCACGAGGATGATAGAGGCGGTGCGGTCCAGGTCCATGATTTGAGCTATTTGCACGAGCGCGTCGGGATAACGGGTCTGGGCAGTCGCCCGGAGCCACTCGCGGTCGCCGTGGTATCCCGAGGCGATCATGTCGGCCAGCTTTGCGTTTTCGGAATAGCCGAGCGGGTCGGCGCCCTGGATTACTTCGTATCGCAGTTCGACCGGTTTGTTCTTCTCAAAACGAGCGCTGATGAGCGACGAGCCGTGGGGGCTGACGATGCGCGTAAGCTGCGGCTCGCCGGGCAGGCGTTCGTTCTCCCGCACAAAGAAGAGGTTTATGCCTTCGATGGAATTAATGAAATCCTCGACATTGACGCAGGTGTTTTCGTCAGCCGCATATTGCAGGAGGTCTCTGTGATAGACCTCCTGCCTCCATGAGTCCGCGTCGGTTCCGCCGTTTTTTGCGAGATATACGCTCACCGAGCCGCCGCCCGCGCTGCCGATAACACAGTTGTATCCGACGACCGGCCCGCTGCCTGCCAGAAGAGAGCCGACGCGGAGCAGTCCGGAGAGCCCCGCCTTCGCCATGAGCTCATGCGAGATGAATTTAACCTTGAAGCCTTTTAAAGAGAAGATCTTGTCTATGCGCACGTAACGCGGGTCGAGCGGCATCTGGCCGTGGTCGGAGAGCAGCATGAAATATGTATTCTCATAAAGCCCCGCGTTCCGATACACATCGACCAGCCTGCCGAATTGAGTGTCGGCATCGATGAGCGCCTCGAGTGTTTCCGCGCTCGCGGGCCCGTCCTCATGTCCGCAGTGGTCGACGGCCCAATCGTAGTACAGCACCACTTCGGGGACCTGCCCGCGTTTCTTGAACTCGGATTCCGAAAAGGAGGAGATGGTGTACTTGAGAACACCCGACTGGCTGAGGGGATTCAACAGTGAGATTGCATTGACATCACGCGCCGGGTTGAACAGCGAGAGAAATTTCATCGGCCTGAAGAGCATATCGGGTGCGATAGTGCTCTCCTGCTCGACCGCCTTCGAAATGTAATCGAGGTCCCTCGATTCCCTGAAGATGTCGATGAACGAGCCTTCCACGTCGCGTTTGCGGTCGGCGCCGATATTGATGGGCAGGCCGAAGGAGAGCGTGCGGCCCTCGGGAAAGTACTCGAAAATGAGACGCACCCTTTGACTGACATCCCGCTGATATTCGCCCACGCTCGTGCTGAGGTAGTTCTTGTACATGGCATGTTCGCGATCGACCCAGTAGAAGGTGGGAATTCCGTGGGTGGAAGGGTAGTAGCCGCTGAATATGCTTGCCATCGCGGGAAACGTGAGCGGCGGGAACACGGTGAAATGATTGACGGAATGCACGCCCCTCTCGTATATATGCTCCCGGAAGTTGGGCAGCTTCCCCCTCTCCATCAGTTCGCCGAATTGAGGGTTCGGGATGCCGTCGACTACAAATATGAGAGCGTATCGACATTCGCTCTCAGGAATATCCGCTGTCTCGGCTGTCGCCGCGAAAGGGCTGGCGATTAGCAATACCATGGCCGCAAGAAAACTCCATACACGCTTCCGCTCCGTCGCCGTGGGATTTCCGGCCCCGTAACGACGAATCCGGAACAATTCGATCATAAACGTCTTCACTGAACGCATCATCATGTGTAACGATATCCGATGAAACTCTCGAAAATGGCTCACATCCATCCGCATTCTATTATCTAAAAGTTAACACCATCCTCGTAGGAGCGAAAGTCGTTGAGAGATCGACGCCGGATTGTTCCTCACTCCCGCCTTGACTTTTCCGCTTATTGTCAAGATAATATCCGAGAATCTGAACGATAGTGAAGAAGGAACCGTTCCGGTGTCAGCGAAATTTTCAGGCGAGCGAACTCCCTCGGATGACCCGGCATTCAAGCCCATCCGAGAGCTGCAACTGGCGGCATATTATAATGCCCTGGAATATGTCGAAGGACGTCGGGTGCTCGAGATAGGCTGCGGCGAAGGTATCGGGACCTCGATCCTGGCAACAAAGGCCGCGTCGGTGCTTGCGGTTGACCATTCGGAAGAAGCCCTTCGCGCCGCCCGGACGAGATGCAACGCGGGTAACCTGGAACTCGCCTTGATGAGAGTTCCCCCCATCGATCTCGCTGACGGTTCATTTGATGGGGTGATTTGTTTCCAGATGATAGAACATCTTGAAGAGCCCGACGGACTTGTCGTGGAAATCAAGAGGGTCTTGCGCGATACCGGAGTCGCCCTGATTACCACGGTGAACAAAGAAGAGACGATAACCGACAACCCATACCACCTGCACGAGTTTTCACACCAAGAGTTGCAAAGACTCCTGGAAGATCATTTTGGCGGGGTCGAAATGTATGGAGTGTTTGGAGACGAACTGTTCATGCGGTATCGGGAAGATAACCGCAAATGGGTGAATACCCTCATGCGGGCCGACATATTCAACCTTTCCAGCCGCTTGCCCCTCGCGTTCAAGCGGCGATTGTACGAGACGGCGGGCCGATTCATGAGGGTCCGCCTGAAGCGACGCGACCCGCAGTTGTGCGACAGCATTACGCACGAGAATTTTATCTTCCGTCCCTCCGAATTCACGGGATGTATGGATATCTTTGCCGTCTGTCGCAAGACACCCTCGTAGCGCTGCGCGCATCCGGTCATGGATTGAGTGAGTCTCTCGAAAGGGTCACGTTTCGATGAGCGGCTGGAGTTGAGAAACGTGCTCGATTGAGTAGTCGGGCTCCTGTGACCGCTCCAGCTCCTGCTCTTCGGGCGAGATGAATCCCGTGACGAGGACCGTTGTCATCCCCATACGCCTTGCCCCCGCCAACTCCTGAAAAGCGCCGTCACCGACGAACCAGCATGCCTCCGGCACGACCGACAGGGCGGAGCAGGCGGCGGCATAGATTTCCCTCTCCGGCTTTATGTGTCCGACACGGCAGGAAGCTATGACGCAATCGAAAAGAGGGTGGAACGGGCTCCGCTCCAGCAAGGACGCCTCCTCGGGTACGCAGTTGCTCACCAGGGCGAGGCGGAACCCGGCGGAGCGAAGCTCTTCCAGCGCCGCCACGACGTCCGGGTCCGGCTGCATGAGCATTATGCGGTGCTGTTCGAGGTAGCGCTCCAGAACGAGCGGGATCTGCGAGACGTCTCCTCCCGTCTCCTCGCATATCGTCTTCAATACCTCCGCTATCGGGAGGGAACGCAGCCGCACCGGTTCGTAGTGGCGCCAGCGCGCGATGAAGGCATCGTAAGGGATTCCCAGCGCATGGGCCCGCTCTTTCGACCCCCAGCCGGGGATCGAATCCATATCGACGAGCGTGTGGTACAGGTCGAACAGAAGCGCCTGGGGTCTTCGGCCTGCGCTCATCTCTCTTTCTTCACGCCCACGGGGCAGGCTCGCTGGCATTCGAAACAGCAGTAGAACAACCCGAGACTGAGCGCCTGGTAGTAGTTCCAGAAGTCGGGACTCTTGATGAACTTCTTCCAATCCTCCGGCGAGCCTTCCATCGTGAGGTCCGAAAGGCGCTTGATTAGGGTCGAGAGGCCGTAAGGAAAATTGTTGCGAGTGCAGGCGATCACGTCCACCTTGCCGTCATCCGTGATGGCGGAGACGGGACAGGCGCTCACACATTCCATGCAGTTGTCGCACGGAGATTCGGAAACGAGCGGGTCGGGCGCAAGGTCTGCGTCGGTAACAACGCCACCCAGCCGCACGCGTGCTCCCAACTCGCTGCTTATGAACAGCCGGTTCAGTCCAAGCTTTCCCAAGCCGGCGGCTTCCGCTGCGTGTCTCAGAGAGACGGGGCCGCGCAACCCCTTCGTCTCCCTGCTCATCTCGATGGGAAGGTGCGGCGGAATGGTCGAGGCGCGGCAGCCGGCCTTCTCCAACTCTCTCGCCAGTTTGAGGCCGATGCGATTGAGCTCGTCGTATATTGTCATCAGGTGCTGCGACTGCACGACCTCGCTCGGGCTTTCTATCGCGCCGTCGCCCATCCATATTCCGAAAACCACGATGGACCTGGCGCCCGATACCATCGCATCCAGGTTCGCCTTCGGCTCGATGCTCTCATAGGCCTCGCGGCCGGCTATGCCGATACAGTCGGCATCGAGCGAGAGGCCGAGTCGTTTCACCTCTTCCGCATTCATGAATTTTCCCTCTTATTATTCCGGCTGCTGATTCTGGGGTGAATTGTAGCACGGCATACACTGGAAAGCGGGACGTCAGCTCTCCTGAATTTTCAGCTCGGACCGATCAGATGTGAAAAGAAGCTCGTGAGAAAACTTTCCTCGTGCCCGGCCAGAACCTCCAGTTCACCGTTGTCGAGCCATACGCCTCCGCACTGCTGGCATTTGTCGATCTTGACCTTCTTCTTGAAAACTATCTCCTTCAGGTCTCCGTAGCATTTTGGACACTTGCAGTAATGAAGCTTCTTGGAACGTTCTGCTTCGTCGGTTTTCTGCCGGGCTTCTCGCTCTTTCTCGAATTTCCTGAGCAGATCTATTTCCTTCTGCTTAAAATATTCTTCTTCTATTTCGCTTGGCTTATCCATCCTGAGTTTCGCCTCCTACTTTCTTTCCGCTATGTTTCAGATCTAAAGCTATGAATCCGCCTGTCACATTCAAGATTCAAGTTATGTCCGGTTGTTTCTCCTCGGCTTTTCTGTAATTATCCCGGAAATTGCACCCTGTCTCTTACATATTTATATCAGTATTGGACATGAAACGCAATCATAGAGAGTCTCCGCTCGTTTCAACTGCCTGCCGTTTCTTGTTTGAAAGAGTGCGGAGACATGAAATCAAGTCGAACAGAAACAATGAAAAGAGGAGAGGGTCCTGAGGGCAAGACGGTCGCCGGACAGCAGAAAGCTACATGGTTGTTCGTAGGGCCAGGCCCGCGTGCCTGCCCTGCTCGCGAATAGTTGGGGCATTATGAGGAAAGCGGGCAACCGCGGAGGGGTGTCCCTACTGATGGTCCAGCGGGAAGCAGAAGGGTGGGCGAGGCATTATCGGATGTCTGGAACAGCATGGAAGAATTATCTTTCCGGATACTGCTGGGAGGAGCACGGTGGTATTCGGGTGAGAGAGCTCAGGAGTCTCGTAGCTTCTTACCCCGCCAATGCTTTCTTGTCTTACCTTCTCTGCGTTCTCCGACCCGCCTCTCCATTCCTGTATGCGATTGGGCCGACTCGATGTCCCATCGGCGCTCCCCAATTCGGCGTTCTATCTTTCGGCGCTTTGCTTTCGTCTCTCTTGCCATATCGAACCTCTCTCATATAACCTCTGGACTTGGACACTTATAGAATAATTATAATCTATAGGAGAATTTTTGTCAAGTCAAATCTGCATTATGTGCCTTTTTCGAGAGACTGGAACATCGCATCGGCCACGGCCTTGTCCTTGGCGATCACGACAAATACGATGTTATTCGTCACATAAGCGTGCCACTCTATGTCGGGCGAAGACGCTATGCCGCGCGGTGTTCCCAGCAGAACATCGGCCGGATTTGCCAGAGCGGCGACTTTCTCGCCCTGAATTTCGACCTCCGCCCGAGCAGCCGCATCGTGGTTTTCGAAGCTGAAAATCTTGACCTGACGATTGTCTACCTTCGCATGTATCCCCTCAAGCGCCCGGCCTTGAAAGTAGTTGTCCGGCTCGGCAGGGCCCACGACGTGGCCAGACTGCCGCAGGGAGGCGAGAACGTCGGCGGCCGTCAGGTGCTTCGGAAACAGTCTGTCACACGCACAAGTTATTGCCAGCCAAAAGCATAGAGTAAGAAGGCCCGCCTTCTGAAGACGCATTTCATTCATATTTTCGTGCACCCCCTCTAAGAAGCTCATCGTTCGAAGACTCAGCAACGCCCATCCCAGCTATACTATAGCATGTCCAGTCGACCATGGCACCCAGAGCTTTCTCGACACCCGGTTCTTCTCGGCCAAGTTCAGGAGTGAGGAAAAACCCTCCATTACCCGTCTGGGTTCCGATGACAAAGTTGTCAAGGGGCGCGGTCTTATGCTATATTGAGAGCACCTTTACGCTTGTTTCTTCCCTATTCATGGTGAATATGAGGCGATTCGGACATGGCATATCATGGATTAAGCGATTTCGTCGCCGAGCTTGAACGGGCGGGCGAGCTCAAGCGCATCACAGCTCCCGTCTCCGCCGAGCTTGAGATAACCCAAATCGTGGACAGGGTTTCAAAGACGAATGGGCCCGCTCTTCTGTTCGAAAATGTCAAGGGAGCCTCTGTACCCTTGCTCATAAACGCCTTCGGGTCATACAAGAGGATGGCGATGGCGCTCGGCGTGGACGACATCAACGCGATAGGCCGCGAGATAGAGGAAATCCTTCATCTTCCGCTGCCGACCAGCGTCGTTGACAAGCTGAAGATGATCCCCAAGATCGCGCGCTTTGCAAAGTTTCCGCCCAAGCTGGTATCGCGCGGGCCATGCCAGGAGGTCGTTGTAAACGAGCCCTCGCTGTCGTTTCTCCCCATACTGAAATGCTGGCCGCAGGACGGCGGAAGGTTCATCACGCTCCCGATGGTCTTCACAAAGAGTCTCGCGAGCGGGCTACGCAACTGCGGCATGTACCGCATGCACGTCTACGACGAGCGGACCACCGGCATGCACTGGCACATTCACCACGACGGCGCGCGCCATTTCCGCGAATACAAGAATGCCGGCAGGCGGATGGATGTCGCCGTCGCGCTCGGGGGCGACCCGGCTGTCACGTACGCGGCGACCGCACCGATGCCGCCCGACGTGGACGAGATGCTGTTCGCGGGTTTTCTCCGGAAGACGCCGGTCGAGATGGTCAAATGCAAGACCATCGACATGGAGGTTCCGGCCGACGCGGAAGTGGTGCTCGAGGGCTACGTGGACCCGTCGGAGGAACGCGTCGAAGGCCCGTTCGGCGACCACACTGGCTATTATTCGCTCGCCGACAACTATCCCGTCTTTCACATTCAGTGCATCACCCATCGTCAGAACCCCGTCTATCCCGCCACCGTGGTGGGCAAGCCTCCGATGGAGGACTGCTACATGGGGAAGGCGACCGAGCGGATATTCCTTCCGCTTGTGAGGACGCAGATTCCGGAACTCGTCGACATGAATCTTCCCCTGTTCGGCGTGTTCCACAACTACGCCTTCGTTTCCATAGACAAACGGTACCCCTATCAGGCGAAGAAGGTCATGCACGCCATGTGGGGACTGGGGCAGATGATGTTTACAAAGATAATCGTCGTGGTCGATAAGGAAGTGGACGTCCAGAACGTCGAGGAAGTGTTGTGGCGCGTGGGCAACAACGTGGACCCCCGGCGCGACATCATGATAGTGGACGGCCCGCTCGACGTGCTCGACCACGCATCTCCGCTTCCGCGCGCGGGCTCGAAAGTTGGAATCGACGCCACGAAGAAGCGGCCCGACGAAGGCCACACGCGAGAATGGCCGGACGAGATAAAGATGGCCGACGACATCATACAGCTCGTCGAGCGACGCTGGCGCGAGTATGGGTTTGACAAATGAGAGACGCGGCAAAAATCCGTTCGATGTTCGCCTCGATTTCACGCCGGTACGACTTGTTGAACCATCTGCTCAGCCTCAACCAGGATAAACGATGGCGCAGGAAGGCCGTCGAGATGAGCGGTCTCGACCGGGGAGGTTCCAGGCAGGGCGAGATGGTGTTGGACGTCTGCACTGGGACCGCCGACCTCGCGCTCGCGTATTCGGAATACATCGGGCCTGCGGGGCTCGTGGTCGGCGCCGATTTCTGTCCCGAGATGCTCTTTATCGGGAAAAGCAAGCTCGCGGCCCGCGCTGACGGTTCTCCGGCCTATGCTCCCGTGCGGGCGGGAAGCAAGGTCGCGCTGATGGCCGCCGACACGCTCGCGCTCCCGTTCGCCGATGGAACGTTCGATGTCGTCTCGGTCGCGTTCGGCATCAGGAACGTTTCCGACCTGAAGGCCGGAACAGCGGAGATGGCGCGCGTCGCGAAGGAGGGCGGCCGCGTTGTGATACTCGAATTCAGCCTGCCCGAGAACAGGCTGGTCGGCGGGATATACAAGGCCTATTTCACGCGCCTGCTGCCGGTGATAGGCCGAGTTGTATCGCGCGCCGGCAACGACGCGTACTCATACCTGCCCGACTCGGTGTTGAAGTTTCCGGACAAGAGCGAGATGTGCGACATGATGAGAGAATGCGGGCTCGCCGATGTCTCGGCAAAGGAGCTCAGCCTCGGCATCGTCACGCTTTACGTCGGGAAGAAACTCGAACGCAAGCTTCAGGCGACGGGCTCGGCGGCCGCGCCGGGCCATTCACAAGAGAGGATGGAATGCCGGCAATAATCGTCGCAATCAGCGGCGCCAGCGGCGCGCCGTATGCGGTCAGGTTGGTCCAGGTTCTTGTTGAGAAGAAGTGCAAGGTGCATCTGACCATCTCGAGGCCGGCCGCTCTCGTGTTGAAGCACGAGATGGACATCGACGTTGACCTGCGGAACTTCTCTGCAAAGTCGCTCATCGGCCGGGCGACGAAGCAGATAAGCTACCATCATTACGACGACATATCGGCGCCCATAGCGAGCGGCACGTTTTCGGCCGACGGAATGGTGATAATCCCGTGCAGCATGTCCACGCTTGCGGGCGTGGCGTCGGGGCTTGGGAACAACCTCATCCTGCGCGCCGCCGACGTGACACTGAAGGAAAGGCGGCCGTTGATTCTGGTGCCGCGCGAGACGCCGATCGGGACGATTGCGATCGAAAACATGCTGAGGGTGTCGAGGGCGGGCGCGTGCGTGTTGCCGGCGATGCCCGCATTTTATCAGGGCCCGCAAACGGTAGAGGACATGGTCGATTTCGTCGTCGGAAAAGTTCTAAACCAGTTGCGTGTTCCGCACGACCTCTTCCGCCGGTGGGAGGGCGGCGCATGAGGCAGGTCCTCAGAAAAATCGCCACCATACTGGAAATGATAAAGTTTCCGCACACGCTGTTCGCGCTGCCGTTTGCGATTATGAGCGCGTTTCTGGCCGCGAACGGCCTGCCCACTGCGCGGCAGCTTTTCTGGATACTGATGTGCATGGTGGGCGCTCGAAGCGCAGCGATGTCGTTCAACCGGATAGTTGACGCCCGGCACGACGCGATGAACCCAAGGACCGCTGAGCGGGCGATTCCCGCGGGGAAACTCACCGTGCTTCAGACGGCCGCGTTCATGACGCTGATGATCGCGCTGTTCGTGTTCTCGGCCTACCAGCTCAATCGGCTCGCGTTCATCCTGTCGCCCGTCGCGCTCGCGATCATCCTCGGGTATTCGTACACGAAAAGATTCACGAATTACTCTCACTTCGTGCTCGGCCTCTCGCTCGCCATCGCGCCCGTCGGGGCCTGGATAGCCGTGAACGAGGAGTTCCACATCGTGGCGCTTCTGCTCGGGCTCGCAGTGTTGCTCTGGACCGCCGGATTCGATATCATCTACGCCTGCCAGGACGTCGAGTTCGACAAACGGGCGGGACTCTACTCGCTGCCCAAGCGGCTGGGCACAGCGAGAGCGCTGGCGCTTTCGGCGGCCCTTCACGCGGCGATGGTGCTTGTGCTGCTGGCGGTCTTCTTCACGGCACATCTGGGCACGGCATTTCTCATTGGTATCCTCCTTGTGGGCGCGCTCCTGCTGTACGAGCATTCCCTCGTCACACCACACGACCTCTCGCGCGTCAACGCCGCCTTTTTCAACGTCAACGGAGCAGTCAGCCTGCTGCTGATGGCGCTCACGATAGCCGACATCACGTTGCGCTAACGACGCCCCTCGGACCGGAACTCTCTGCCTGCCGCAACAAGGCAGAAAATGCCGTTTTGTTCCAAAATGTACGATACTGAAATCACACCAGGGAAAGGCGTATGCCGGGTAATGACATACGTAAACCGTTGCTGGTCAGATGCTTATAGCCAAAAATCGTGTGAAATTGCCGGGCATCACGGGGTCGGCACAAAAAATGCCATAATATGTGTGTTCCCAAGTAGATTGAGGAACAGCAAGGCGCGGCAGGGCAACTATCGCCGAGAAATTCTCGAGGCGACATCGGGTGAATCGTATGAGCTGCACTAGTGCCGGCAGGCGCTCCCGTCAGATTCTTGTTGGTTTCCTTGCGGCATTCCTGCTCGTTCTTACGAGCACGGGCGTGTATGCCGCCGCGAAGGGCCGTGAGCTGATAGTGGTCATCGACGTGAGCACCAGCATGGCCGACATTTTCGAGACGGCGAGGTCGGAGGCAAAGCAATTCATCTCGTCCGCGCAATTGGGCGACAGGGTCACCCTCATAACGTTCGGTGAGTCATCACACCTCCTCGAACGCGCGCGCATAAAGTCCTCATACGATATAGCAAGGATTTTGTCGAAGATAGAGGAGCTCGAGCCGACGGAGTATGCCAGCAATCTGCCGCTTGGAATGGAGCGCGGTCTGAAGGAGATGCAGCAGTTCTACGAAGACCACCCCGAAGGGCAGAGGGTGCTCCTGTGGCTCAGCGACGACAAGAACAATCCGCCCAAGGATATCCCGAACCTCATCACGTTTAGCACCCTGAAACAGAGGGAGGCCGATCGGCTGCCCGACCACAACTGGTTTGTGTTTGAGGCTCCCATCGAGCCCGAGGCCGAATCGGACGTGAAGTGGTTTGTCGATTGGGCCACGCGAACGAAGATGCAACTGAGAGTCACACCTCTCAGCGACGATCTGGGAACTATTTTCGCTTCGACAACGGAAGGCGAGTTCCGCGTTCGTTTCGAACCGGACACGCAGGCCGTATGGGGGACATCGTTTTCGGTCGTCGCCGAAGTGAAGGAGCTCAGCGGTAGAAACTATTCGGCCACGGTTCCCGTCACTCCCCCGATAATCGTTTGTGGAGGCAGGACGTGGGACCAGACCTTTCATGTTGCGCTGCCCGACAGGCCCGGCGAGTATGAGTGCAGGATAAGCTTTGTCTTGCCCTCCGACAAGCTGCTCGAAATCTCGCCGCCGCAGGCGATAATGAGGGCAAGGGTTCAGCCGGAAATGGAAACCGTCGGAACCCGGGTCGCCGCCGTCGACGAGATCGTTTCGGAAGATTCGGAAGGTCGTGAGAGGCCGTCGCGGAAGAGGCCCGCCACCCGAACGGCGTTCTCGCCGGAAATTCGCGGCAAGTTGGGCGAAGGGGCGAGGCGGCCGGGAACGACAAGCAATTTGGTGTTCGGCCCGATAGTCGCCGGTGGTCAATACCGCGAGAGCATATCGCTGTTCCCGAGCAAGAACATTCCGCTCGAATCGATACACATGAAAACCAATTTCGAGCTTCCCGACGGACTTGAGCTTCAACCCAGCTATGCCGTATCGGAGGGCACGCTGGTCGCCGACCTCTGTCTGACCGCGGGGGACAACCCCAAGCTCAGCGACGGCTGGGAGATGAGGGGTACTATCTTCTTCCTTTCCAATGAGAATGGCGTAAGCATCAATCCGGGCAAGATTCAAGCAAGGTTCTACAGCAAGAATGTCATGGCGCGCTGGGGCAGACGCGAGCTTGCCGCGACCGGAGCCTACGAACAATTCGCCAACATCGTGGGAGGCGCGATATCTTACGCCCTAACGGCCGTGAAGGTGCTCATGGTGATTCTGGCCGTGTGGCTTGTGTACCGGCTTGTGATAAGATACGCCTTTGCCTCCACAGAGCTTGTGGGGACGCTCGAAATCGTCAAGTGTCCCGCCGACCGCAAGAAGAGACTCTTCAATCTGCCGCGGCTGGGCAGGCTCAAGAGAACCGGCTCCATCACGATCGGAAGCAGCGGCAAGGCCGACATCGTGCTGGCCCATCCCTCCGTCGCCGACATACACGCGAAAATAACGACGGCCCGTACCGATGCCGGTGTCATAGTCTTCGTGCAGCCGGTCCCGCTCAAGCACATTTTGGTCAACGACGTCGCATACAGCCGCCAGAAGGAGATCGGCGACCAGGACATCCTAGGCATCGGCGAATTCGCGCTGCTCTATGCGCGGCCGGAGCTCTACAGAGAAACAATCGTCCGCTTCGCCGACGGCAGGGCCGTCAGGGGCTCGCTCGTCTCGTGGGACATTGATTCCACCAGCTTCGAGTTCCTTCCCAAGGGCGCGCCGTCTTTGGACACGAGGATGCTCGTCGAGTTCTCCGAGCTGAAGACGGTCTCCTTCATTCGGAAGGAGGCGCGTTTCTCCGCCAGCCGCTTCCTCGGCTCCGAAAATCTCAGCGCGGGGCGTCCCGTCGAGATATTCTTCAAAGACGGGGAACTGCTCGAAGGCTCGATCGTGGGCGAGAGCGGGGAGTGGAGCAAGCGATTCTACCTCATCCCAAAAGAACGCGGAGAGGCCGCCCTGATACTGGTGGAACACTCGGCCGTGCAAAACATATTCCCGCGTGAGGTGTCGAAGGAGCCGCTGTTCCGCATCCGCCGTGCGCTCCGAAGTCTCACAGGTCAGACTCGGCATTGAGGACAAAGACCCGGAGCGCTGAGAGCCCTACCCTTCCCCTTTTGCTCAGGGTCGTGTAATGTGCTGTAATCGAAGCTAGGTTTTTGCTCGGCAACCTTATCAGAAATGTCATTCTGAGGAGCGACGGGTCGCAGACCCGGGCGACGAAGAATCTCTTATTTTCACGCGAGTTTACGCTTGTCACTAGGAGATTCTTCGCTTCCCTCAGAATGACAAATCGGCAATTGCCTTTTGGGCGACACGCCGGTATAATCTTACGAATTCCCCTAATCGAACCGGAGGGACGCCGCCTTTTTCGGAGACGCCATGGACGCAGACGAACAGAAGCGCTATCGCAAAACCATAAACGCATGGTGCATGTATGACTGGGCAAACTCGGCGTTCGCAACGACGATTCTCGCCGCCGTCTTTCCGATCTATTACGGCACCGTGGCGGGAGCGACGCTTCCGGGCAACCTTGCGACCGTCTATTGGGGCTACACTGCGTCGGCGGCGCTGTTGACAATCGCCGTCTTCGCTCCCGTGCTGGGGGCGATAGCCGACCATACGGGATCGAAGAAGAAGTTTCTCATGACGCTCGTTGCTCTTGGCGTCGTGTTCACCGGCATGCTGGCCGGGGTCGGTCGGGGCGATTGGCGCTCGGCATCGTTCTTCTTCATCCTGGGCTACATCGGATTCGCCGGGAGCATCATATTCTATGAATCGCTTCTGCCGCACATTTGCGGCCCGAACGACATCGACCACGTTTCTTCCAAGGGGTATGCCGTCGGCTACCTCGGCGGCGGATTGCTCCTCGCGGTGAACCTTGCCTGGATACTCAAGCCCAAGATGTTCCTCATGGACAACGCCGAGGTCGCATCCCGAATCTCTTTCCTGAGCGTCAGCATATGGTGGGCCGTTTTCTCCATTCCGCTTTTCCGGCATGTCTCCGAACCGGCGACCGTCGAGCTCTCCGCGGAACAGATCAACCCGGTTCGGGCGGGATTTCAAAGGCTCGCCCGCACGTTCAGCGAGGTTCGCAAGTATAGGGAACTCACGAAATTCATCGTGGCCTTCTGGCTCTACAGCGACGGCATAGGCACCATCATAAAGATGGCGACGATATACGGCACCGAGATAGGCATCGGCAGGTCGACCCTCATCGGCGCGATTCTGGTCGTGCAGTTCGTCGGCATTCCGTGCACGATGGCGTTCAGCCGGGTGGCGGGGCTGCTCGGCACGAAGCGTGCCATCTTTCTCACGCTGGGAATCTATTGTGTTGCGGCCGTGGGCGGATATTTCATGACAACGGCCTGGCACTTCTGGGCGCTGGCGCTGCTGGTGGCCACCGCGCAGGGCGGGGCCCAGGCGCTCAGCCGTTCGCTCTTCGGTCGGATGGTTCCGAAGGCGAAGTCGGCGGAGTTCTTCGGATTCTACAGTGTGAGCAGCAAGTTCGCCGGCATCTTCGGGCCGTTTCTCTTTGCTGTGGTCGGCCAGTTGACGGGGACCAGCCGGCTCAGCATCCTCTCACTGATCTTCTTTTTCGTCGTGGGGGGAATCCTGCTCTCGCGGGTGAATGTTGAAGAGGGCGTCAGGGTCGCCGCCGCCGAGCCGCCTCCGACGCTGGGATAGGCGAGAGGCCTTCCGAGATTTCGCTCAGCCGCCGGCTTCGCGCGACCTGCGCGCGACTTCCACCATCTGTCCGAGCGCGCTCAGCAGGTCGCGTTCGGTGAGGCTGTCGAGCGGGTGGAGAAACGCGACCCAGACGACGTGGTTGTTCAGGCAGAAGCGGACGTCCCCCGTAGCAAGATAGTCGGCCTTGAGCAATTTCTGCAGCAGCTCGACCTCGTTGAAGTCCGGATCGCTGCGAAGCAGGTCCAGTCTCGTAAGAGGGGTCACAAGGCGGATTCGGTTGTGTTCGGAATCGATGAGCAGGAATATCTGCATTCCCTCATAGAGAAACTGCCACCGGCCCACCTCGCCTTGAAGCGTGATGCCGCGCTTGCCGAGTATGTCCGCAACCTTTTCGGGGGTCATCCCGGCGGCGCTCGCGTCTGCGGTGGGCGGCTGCGCCGACGGCTCCTCTTTCGCCCCGGACGGCGTGGCGGCGTCCTGTTCAGGAGCAAGCAGCGTGTTGTAGATGATGTGGGTCTTCTCGGGCGGCAGGGGCTTCTGGTCGGAACCCGTTTCCGCGCTCGCGGCGATGGGAGACGCCAACAGAACACCTGCGATGAGCAGCAACCGGCACAATCTCATCTCTCATTCTCCTTGTGCAATCTCTTTGAACTCCGGCGGGTCATGCGAGCGCCGACATCTTCCTGAGCCGCTGGACGATTTCAGGAAGAACTTCGGCGACATAATCCACGTCTTCGCGCGTGTTTTCCACTCCGAGTGAGAATCTCAGCGAGCCGTGGGCGATCTCGTGAGACAGGCCGATGGCCAGGAGCACGTGCGAGGGGTCGAGCGAGCCGGAGGTGCACGCCGAGCCGCTCGATACGGCCACTCCCTTCATGTCGAGCATCATGATCATCGACTCGCCCTCGACGTATCGGAAGCACATGTTCAGGGTGTTCGGCAGCCGATCGGTCGGATGTCCGTTGACGACGGTATCCTCGATGCGCTCGACGAGCTCGTTCTGAAGACGGTCGCGCAGCTCGACGAGCTTTCGGTAATTTTCCTCCATCGATTTCTTCGCGAGGTCGCAGGCCTTGCCCATCCCGACGATGCCCGGCACGTTCTCGGTGCCCGCGCGTCGGTTCGATTCGTGGTGTCCGCCGTGTTGGAGGGGGAAGAGGCGGGTTCCCTTCCTAATATATAGCGCGCCGACTCCTTTGGGTCCGTAAATCTTATGGCCCGACATCGACATCAGTGTCGGGTTCGACTTCGACACATCGATGGGTATTTTGCCGCTGGTCTGCACGGCATCCGTGTGGAAATAAACGCCCTTCTCGGCGGCGATCCTGCTGATCTCGTCGATGTCCTGGATGGTGCCTATTTCATTGTTGCCGTGCATGATTGAAATCAGGGTCGTGTCCTTGCGAATCGAGTCGCGCAGTTGGTCGAGGTCTACCTTTCCATACTTGTCCACCTTGAGGTAGGTGACCTCGAATCCTCGTTTTTCGAGAAACTGGCAGGTATTCAGGACGGCGTGATGTTCTATCTGCGACGTGATGATATGCTTGCCCTTCTTCTCGTTCGCGTACGCGACTCCCTTTATCGCGAAATTGTCCGACTCCGTGCCGCCGCTCGTGAAGACGATGTTTGCTGGCTCCGCTCCGAAGAGGTTCGCCACTTGCTCGCGCGCTTTCGACACAGCCTCATGCGCCTCGCGCCCGAAGCTGTGAACGCTCGAGGCGTTGCCGAACTTCTGCTCAAAATAGGGGAGCATGGCCTTGAGGACATCCGGGTTCATCGGTGTGGTGGCGTTGTGGTCAAGGTATATTCGTTTCATTCCGTGTGTTCCCCACAGTACCGAAGCTTCAGCAAGTCAGTTGAATCGCGCTGCGATACCGCCGAGGTCGCGCTCGCGGGCCGCAGCTACTTTCCTCTCTACTTATATATTGTCCAGCCGGTTCAGATCCGGCTATGCCCCGGTGAACGTTCCAGCCCCGAAACCCGTCCAATAGCGTGTCGGAAAGGAATGTGCGGCGTTGTCCGGATATATCATCGCCGACGCCTCCGGACGAATCAGGATATTTCCATCGTCCGCCAGAACGTCCCGTCGGGCGTGTCTTCGAGAGTGATGCCGAGGTCGGCCAGGCGGGCGCGGATGGAGTCGGCGAGTTCGTAGTCCTTGCGTGCGCGGGCTTCGGCGCGCATGGTTATCAGCAGATCGAGAAGCTTTCCGCTGATCTCGGAATCGGCGCGAGACGCGGTCTGCTGAAACAGCCCGATTACCGCCCCCAGCCTGCGCGTTTCCTCGACGATGGACCGGAGCTCGTCGGGCTTGCATTTCCATGCCTCGGGTCCGTCGAGAATCTTGTTCAGGTTCCGTATCATATCGAAAAACGCCGCCATGGCTTTGGGCGTATTGAAGTCATCGTCCATCGCCTCTTCGAATTCGGCCGTGAGCTTCTCGCGCAGACCTTCGAGCGACACCTCATCCGAAGCCGGCTTCCCCGCCTTCTTCTCCAGCAGGCGGGCCTGGCGCTCGGCCTTGTCGAGCGCGGTATAAACCCTCTTGAGCGCCGATTCGGATTCCACAAGAGAATCTTCGCTGAAATCGAGCGGCCTGCGGTAGTGAGACGAGAGGAGGAAATGACGAATGACCTCGGGGCCGCTCGCCTTCAGCAGTTCCCGGACGAGCGTGATGTTGCCGATCGATTTCGACATCTTCTGCCCGCTGATGTTCAGGTAGCCGTTGTGCAGCCACACTTTCGCGAAGCCCTTTCCCGTGGCCGCGCGGCTCTGGGCGATTTCGTTCTCATGATGGGGGAAGATGAGGTCGTGGCCGCCGCAGTGGATGTCGAAGTCTTCGCCCAGATACTTGCTCGACATGACGGAGCACTCGATGTGCCATCCCGGCCTGCCTTTTCCCCATGGGCTGTCCCAGCTCGGCTCGCCGGGCTTGGCGGACTTCCACAGCGCGAAATCGAGCGGGTGACGACGCCGTGGGTCAACCTCAATGCGCACGCCCTCCATCAGCTCGTCGAGGTTCTGGTGCGAGAGCTGTCCGTAATCCTCGAACTTCGAGATGTCGTAGAAAACGTCTCCGTCCACGACGTAGGCGAAGCCCTTATCGAGCAGTTTCTCGATGAACGAGACCATCTCGGCGATGAGGTCGGTCGCGCGGGGATGATAATCGGCGCGGTATATGCCCAGCGCGTCGGCGTCCTCGAAGTAGTGGCGGATGTATTTCTCGGCCACCTGCGACGCCGCGACTCCCTCCTCGTTGGCCTTGTTGATGATCTTATCGTCCACGTCCGTCAGGTTCTGCACATACTTGACCGCGTATCCCCTGTATTGAAGGTAGCGGCGGACGACGTCGAAGAGCACGAAGGCGCGGGCGTTGCCGATGTGGATGAAATTGTAAACCGTCGGCCCGCACGTGTAGATGCCGACCCTGCCCGGCTCGATGGGCTCGAGCGGCTCTTTCCTGCGGGTCAAGGTGTTGTAGACCATCACGGGCATGAAAGCCTCCACGGTGGAAAGCAAGCGGGAAGCACCCCGGGCGGAAAAGCCTGCATCCTTCGCTCTACTGAGACGCGAAGCTTGCGAAGGCGGTCGCCGACTGTATATATACTATCCCGATTCCGCCCATTCCGCCAGTCAGGCGCGGAGCCGGGCGGTTCTTGAGGACGAGGTTGACGCTACTGAATCTCGACGGTCGCGCCGACTTCGGCGAGCTTCGCCTTGATTTTTTCGGCCTCTTCCTTGGAAGCGCCTTCCTTGATCATCTTCGGAGCCTCGTCAACGACGGCCTTTGCCTCTTTCAGGCCGAGCCCCGTCAGCGCGCGAACCTCTTTGATGACCTTGATTTTTTCCGATCCGACCTCCTTCAGAAGCACGTTGAATTCGGTCTTCTCCTCGGCCTCCGCCGCACCGGCCTCCGCCGTTGCCGCCGGGCCCGCAGCCACCGCCACCGGCGCGGCGGCGCTCACGCCGAACTTGTCTTCGAGCTTCTTCACCAGCTCGGACAACTCGAGCACGGTCATCTCCTCGATTGCGCTCAGAATCTGATCCATATCCAGTTTCGCCATGTTCCCGATTCCTCCTTGATTATTTGCGGAAACGCTGCCTATGCCGCTTCCTTTCGTTTGCGCAGGTCCTCAAGCGCGTACACCAGCTTCCGGACTGGTCCGCTCAGCACGGTGACCAATCCCGATATGGGCGCATTCATCTGGCCCAACAGTTGTGCCAACAGTATTTCCCTCGGGGGCAGGTTGGCGATTGCCCGCACCTGTCCCGCATCGACCAGCTTGCCGTTCAGGATGGCGCATTTTATCTTCATGTTGGGATTCGACTTCATGAAGTCCGCGAGCACTTTTGCGGGCGCCACCGGGTCGTTCGAGAACGCGTAGCCGGTCGGTCCCTCGATGAATTCCAGTATGCTCTCCAGCCCGCTCTTCTTCGTGGCGATGCGGGCAAGCGTGTTCTTGAAGACGCGGTAATCGACCGACGCCTTCCTGAACTGGTCCCTGAGGTACGTCATGGCCTCGACGTTGAGGCCCGTGTAATCCGTGAGGATCGACACCTGACTCTGCGAGAGTCGTTCCGACAGTTCCTCAACCAATTTCTCTTTATCCGGCCTTGGCATCTCACTCGCTCCTTACAACCATTCCGCGCTTTCGTTCTTCGCCGGAACAATCCGGCTCATGAACACAGAAACAAAAAACCTCCGCCGCATTCGACGACAGAGGTTGATTCTCGGCAAGTGCTTCCTTACCCCTTGCCGGCGTCTCGGAAGGCGAAGTTTAAGTCCCTCGAAGGGACGCCCTCTGTCTCAGACGAATGGACCGCTTGGGGTCTGCAAGGAAAAAGGATAGCAGAATTATTCCTGTTTGTCAAGCTGTTTTGACGCGGAAGCGATTTCGGGCGGATAGGAGGGCGTGACCACCCCGCCCGAGATGACCAGCTTGAGCCCGTCCTCGGTCGTCATGTCGAGGTAGATGAGGTCTTCGCGCGGGACGAATATCAGGACGCCCGAGGTGGGGTTGGGGGTCGTCGGCACAAACACGCATACCATCTGCTTGGCCGTCTTATGTTGCACTTCGCCTTCGGCCTCGGAGGTGACGAAACCGATGCTGTGCACGCCCTTGCGCGGATATTCGACGAGAACGACCTTGTTGAAAATGGAGCGTTGCGAGCCGATGAACGCCGTGCTTATCTGCTGCACCGCCTTGTATATCCTGTTGGCGAAGGGTATCCGGGCCATTATCCTCTCGCCAAACGAGATCAAGCGCTTGCCGATGAGATTGGTGGCGAAGATGCCCACCAGTATGATGACCGAGAAAAACAGGATGACGCCGACGCCGGGAATCCGCGAGAAGGGCTCAACGAGGACCCTCTTCGCAAGCCCGTCTATGAACGCAAACAGGTTCCACAGCACCCAGATGGTGACGACGGCCGGGAGTATCACGACTATGCCGGTGATGAGATACCGGCGCAGGTGAACGAGAAGCGAGCGCAGCAACCTAAACCTCTTTCCTGTCGCCTGTTCTTCGGTATCCAATGAGTTCTCCTTACCTTTTTGCCTCCGGCCCGCCTCTGCCGGCAAGGGGACTGAGTTTGAACTTCAGTCGCGTGACGGCGCGCTCGGTCGCCTCGAGGATCGTCACCTCGAAGTCGTCGTACTGAAAGCTTTCGCCCTTTCTGGGAATTCTTCCGAGCTGCTCGAAGATGAACCCCCCCATCGTCTCGTATTCGCCCCTGGGCAGCGTGATGCCCAGCAGTTCTTCGGCCTCATCCCTGTGCATTCTCGCGTCGAGCACGAACAGGCCTTCGCCGAGGTTGGTGACGGGCGGCTTCTCTTCATCGTATTCATCGTGTATCTCGCCGAAAATTTCTTCGATGAGGTCCTCAAGCGTGACGAGACCCGCCGTTCCGCCGTACTCGTCCACGACGATGGCCATGAACATCTGTTTCTGCCTGAAATCGTGCAGGAGGTCAAGAACCTTCTTCGATTCGGGAATGAAGGCGACGGGCCTGATGAATTCCCTGATCGACTCTCCCTCGGTCGGCTTGCCCGCGCGCATGAGGTCGAATATATAGATGATTCCCAGGATTTCGTCAACCTTTTCGTGGTACACGGGCAGGCGGGAGTGGCCATGCCTTTCGAAAATCTCGAACACCTCTTCCCACGTGGAGTCATCCCTCACGGCCACCATGTCGATGCGCGGCACGATTATCTCTCGCACCGTGGTCATGCCGAAATCGATGACCCCCTTTATCATCTCCCGCTCCTCTTCCTCGATGACGCCGTGCTCCTCTCCCTCGATGAACATCAGGCGAACGTCCTCTCGGCTGATAAACGGAGAATGCTTTTCGACGCCTCCGAAGAGTGAGGTCAGCCGATTCGTCGCCTGCCTGAGCGCTGCCACGACCGGCGAAAAGAACACCACCACCGCCTGTAACGGACGCGCGAAGGTGGGCGAGAGCGTGTCGGCCTTGTGCCGGAAGACCGCCTTGGGAAGTATCTCGCCGAACACGAGGACCAGCGGCGTGAGCACCAGCGTCGTCATGAACTCGGCACGCGTGATTCCCCAGACGCCCCGGGCCCATATGAGGAATATCATTGTCGCGGTCACGTTGACAAGATTGTTCCCCACCAGAATCGTGGCGAGCAGCTGTTCCGGTCTGCGGAGGAGATTGCTCAGGATGGCGGCGCGGCCGTCGCCTTGCTCCTCTTTCTGCCTGAGTGTGATGCGATTCAGCGAGATCAGGCCCGTTTCCGCGCCGGAAAAGCAGGCCGACATGAGAAGAGCCGCGAGCAACCCGACGAGGAGCACGGTATCCGCGAGAGGCATCAGGACGTCACCTCCTCGCCGCTTTCCCGGCCGTGTTCGGAGGCGGGCGAAACTCGCACGGTGCGGATGCGTCGCTTCTTGATGTCTTCGACCAGGAACCTGAAGCCCGCCTGTTCCACGAATTCGCCCTGGGCCGGCACGTGCTCCAACAGCTCGTACACGAGGCCTCCGACCGTCTCGCAGTCCCGCCCCCTGACGCTCGCGCCCAAGATCCTGGACAGGTCGTCCAGCCGCAGCCTCGCATCCACCCGCAGCGTGCCGTCGGGCAATCGTTCGAGCTCGCTCTTCCTCACGTCGTACTCATCGAATATCTCGCCGACGACTTCCTCGACAAGGTCTTCGAGCGTCACGATTCCCGAGGTGCCGCCATGTTCGTCCACCACGATCGCCATGTGTATGCGGCCGCTCTGAAACTCCCTCAGCAGGTCGCGCACCTTCTTTGTTTCTGGCACATAGTATGCGGGTCGGATGAACAGCGAGATGGGAATCATGGTCCGTCCCCGCCGGAAATACGGGAAGAGGTCCTTTGCGTACACGATTCCCCTGATGTCGTCCACCGTCTTGCCGAACACGGGGAACCGCGAATGACCGGTCTGTTTCATTATGTCCGTGAGCTGTTCTATCGTGATGTCGAACTTCACGCGCACCATGTCCGTCCGGGGAATGTAAACGTCCCGAACGAGCGTGTCGCCGAACTCGAAAATCCTGTGGATCATCAGGCGCTCGGTCGATTTCAGGACCCCCTCTTCCTCTCCCATGGCAACGAGCGTCTTCAGCCCTTCCTCCGTGACGACGGTCCCGTCTCCTTCCTGGCGCACGCCGAGCAGGCGAAGGACCGAATCGGTCAGAAGCAGAATCACCCGAAGCAGCGGAAATACGGCCTTGGAGAAAAGGCCCAGAGGAATTGCCACGCCGAGGGCAAAGCGTTCCGGATTATTTATCGCGAGCGTCTTGGGCGCGATTTCGGCCAACAGGAGCAGAATGGCCGTGGTGAGCACTATGGCGGCGACGCTCCCCAGGTAGAGCGAGTAACGAAACGGCTCGAACATCCGCAGCACCCATGAGCCGATAATGGCGGAGATGAGGATGTTTGCGGTCAGGTTGCCGATGAGTATCGTCACGAGCAGCCGGTTGGGCTCCTCGAGGAGGCTTGCCACCTGCTTGCCTCTCGCCGAAGTCTGCCTGAGCCTCTCGACAACGACGCGCGGGAGTGAGAAGAGCGCCGTCTCGGAGCCGGAGAAAAAAAACGAGAGGGAGAGGAGAAACAGAAGCAGGATGGCGTGTTCCAGGAACAGGGTTTCCAAAATGCCTCAGCCCTTACGGACCTTCACCTCCGGATTTGCGCGCGCCTTTCAGATATTTCCGCGTGAGCCTCCGCATGAGGGCGCGGCCCGAAGCAGTCTCGTCCTCGTGGCCGAGCAGGTGAAGCGTTCCGTGGACCGCAAGCAGCCCGAGCTCGTCCTCCAGCCCGTGGCCGGCGCGCCCGGCCTGGCTCTCCGCCCTATCCGCGGAGATAACGACGTCGCCGAGAAGCTCGGGGTGAAGATGCGCAGACTCACCCTCGGCCATGGCGAACGCGAGCACGTCGGTCGCCGAATCGACTCCGCGGTACGTTCGGTTGAGCTCGCGGATGCGCGCGTCGTTGACGATGAGCACGCTGACTTCGGCGTCGACTCTTTTTTCGCCCTCGAGCGTTCTCTCAATTGCTTCGCGGATTGGTGCGAGGCTTATTCGCGGCCTTCGCACCGACTTTCGTATCAGCACCTTCAAATTTTTCTTTAATTTCGGGAATCGTCTGTTCCTCGGGGTATTCGACGCGCGAGTGGAGATAGCCCGCCAGCACCCTGACGAAGCTTTCGGCTATCTTGTGCAGGTTCTTGAGCGTGAGATCGCATTCGTCCAACTGAGAGTCGACGAACTTGTTGTTGATTATCTTCTCGACCAGTCCCTTGATGCGGCCGTGCGTGGGGTTGACGAGCGTTCGCGACGCCGCCTCGACGCCGTCGGCCAGCATGCAGATGGCCGCCTCGCGGGATTGCGGCTTGGGCCCGGGATACCGAAAGTTTTCCTCCTTCACAGAGTGGGTCGGGTCCTGCTCGAGCGCCTTCTGGTAGAAGTACGGCATGAGGCTGGTGCCGTGGTGCTGCTGTATGAACTCTATTATCGGCTGGTTGAGCCGGTGTTCGCGCGCCAGCTCGACGCCCTCCTTGACGTGTGCAATCAGCACCAACGCGCTCATGCTGGGCGTGAGCTCGTCGTGCTTGTTCTTGCCGCCGCCCTGATTTTCGCTGAAATACAGAGGCTTGTTCATCTTTCCGACGTCGTGGTAATAGGAGCCCACCCTCGCCAGAAGGCTGTTGGCGCCTATCTGTTCGGCCGCCGCCTCGGCCATATTGCCGACCATCAGGCTGTGGTGGTACGTGCCGGGGGCTTGCATGACCAGCCGCTTCAGCAGCGGATGGTTGAGGTCCGACAGCTCCAGCAGGCGAATGTTGGTCGCTATTCCGAGCAGGCTCTCGAGCGGAATAAGAGAGCCGGGGACGATTCCGATTGCCGTGATCAGCCCGTTCAAGGTTCCCGCAATTATCGCCGAAGCGAAGTCCTCACCCATATCGCCGATGAAATTCAGGGCGACGATGGTGACGATGTTGACGCCCGACACGACGATGCCGGGCCAGAAGATGTCGCTCCGCTTGCGGATTGTCTTCATGTAGTAAATGCCCGCCAGGCTGCCCAGCGTCCCCATCACAAACAGGTCGAACCGATTGTTGCCCTGCACGGCATACAGCAGGCTGATGAAGAAGGCATAGATGAGCGCGAGCCGGTCATCGACCAGTGTCGAGAGCAGGATGCCCCCGGCCGCGACGGGCACCAGGTAGAGCCACACGTCGGGTATCGGCAGGAGGATGAGAAGCCTGCCGGTCGCGAGCGTCAGGAACGCCAGGATGGCGATTAGCAGGAGCGCCCTGTTGTTCCGATAAATCTCCTGGCGGTAGCGGTAGAGGTAGAACAGGAAGCAGACGAACACCATCGCGAGCAGGATGGCGTTGCCCAGGTAGATCTGAAACCGGTTCGCCCTGCTCAGGGCATGCGCGTGCGCCCGGAGCTCCTCCAGGTCCTGCTTCGTGACCTTGTGGCCCGCCTGCACGATCTCCTGATTCTTGCTGAACGTCTTCATGACGGGCGGCGTGAGTTTTCGCTGCTCCTCTTGCGCGAGCTCGGTGAGTTTTTCATCGAATATGAGTGTGCTCCGCATGAACGGAGCCGACAATTCCACGAGGGCGCGTCGAAGGTCGGGGGCGTTGGGAAACTTCTTGGCGGCCGCCTCTTCGAGCGCGGCGGGCGCTTTCTTTAGCGTCAACACCCCGTCCACCGCCACCGTGTGCTCCTGCCGGCTGTCCTTGTCGTGCACGATAATTTCCTTCGCGCTGCCGGGCACGTCGCTCAGAACGCCCTTGTTCAACACTTCCCGGATTGTCTCGAGCGACGCCCCGCGCAGGGAGTCGAGCCCCTGCTGATCGAGCCCCGCAAGGAGGTTGAGAGTCTTTTCGGAGGTGGAGGTGGGCAAGTATTTAGAGATGAGAGCGATTCGCTCCTCGGGGGAGAACACGGGGTTGAGCGCGTCCTGTCCTATCTTGTCGAACAGGTTCTCCGCATCGGCGACAGCAGAGCGGACGAGTTCCTTATCGAGCACGTAAACGGGCGGAGTGAGGCTTGCCGCTCTGTCCCGAGCGAGTCTTGTGGCTTCGAGGTCGGTGACCTCGAACTTTACCTCGGCAAGGATGGATTTCTCGGGGAAATCGCCCTCTTTGAATCTCACCCAGGGCAGCACCAGCGGAGGCGAGATGAGGTACAGGGTCACGAAAAACAGGAGAACGATGATGAGGTTGTTCAGCGTGAGGATGCTCTTAGGCTGCACCTTGGGAATCCGGTCTTCGAGTCCGGGCCTCGACGTCTTCTTCTTCGGCCTTTGAACGTGGTTGACCATCGTTCATTCTCCTCCGCGCGAGGCCGACTCGTGACGCTCGTAGGCGTCCACGATCTTCGCGACGACCGGATGCCGGAATATGTCGCGGCTGGTGAAATACACGAACCGAATTCCCTCTATCTCGCTCAAAAGCTGTTGCGCCTCTACGAGTCCGGAGGCTTTTCCCGTCGGGAGGTCGATCTGCGTGACGTCGCCCGTGATTATCACCTTCGAGTCGTGTCCCAGACGCGTCAGGAACATTTTCATTTGCTCGTGGGTCGTGTTCTGCGCTTCATCGAGAATCACGAAACAGTGGTTGAGCGTGCGCCCGCGCATGTAGGCGAGTGGCGCCACCTCGATCTGGCCGCGGCTTAAGAGCCGGCTGATCGTTTCGGCCTCCATCATATCGTACAGGGCGTCGTAAAGTGGTCGCAGATAAGGGTTCACCTTCTCCTGCAGGTCGCCGGGAAGGAATCCGAGCTTCTCGCCCGCCTCGACGGCGGGCCGCGTGAAGATCATCCGGCCATACTCGCGCTTGATGAACGAAGATACCGCCATCGCGACGGCCAGGTAGGTTTTGCCCGTTCCTGCGGGCCCGATTCCGAACACGACGTCGCACGCCCGGATGGCCTCGACGTACTCGCACTGGCCCTTGCTCTTCGGCCGGATGGGCGCGCAGCCGCTCGACACAGGAATCGTTTCGCCGATGGTGCCCGATAGGGACGGTTGAGAGCTGTCGGCTGCCGCCTTGAGAGCGTACTTGAAGTCTTCCGTGTTCACCGGATCACCGCGGCGCACTATCTGGAGCACTTCTCCCAGAAGCTTGTGGACGGTTTCGACATCCTCGTTCGAGCCGCTCACCAGGACCTTTTCACCCCGGTCCACTATTTTCACGGGATACCGCTTCTGAACGAGCCTGATATGCTCGTGATTTTTCCCCAGAAGCCTTATGGCCTCGTTCTTGTCACGCAGAACAATCTGTTTGGACGCATTGCCCATATAAGATTAGTCTGGCCCGCCCGGCCAAAGCCGGGCGAACCGAAAGATTGCCTTCCTCCCATCTGTCTTTATCCCTCATTCAACACAGTAGCGCGCCCCCGCGCCCTCGGGTGTTTCCTTTCACCCGGCGGGGCGATGAGGACTCGCCAAAACGCTCAGGGGACTGCCCCGAGATTGCGAACCGACGGCTTCATCTGCGCAAATTCGGGACTGTCCCCATATCCTGAGGGAGAACTGAGAAAAAAGTTCCCGTCTCCTGAACCGGTTACTCTCCCAAGCTGTTCGGCTTGAATATGGCGTCAAGTTTCCTGTTCAAAGAGTATATGGTCTGGTTCGCGTCGAGCAGCGACCGTTGCAGCTTAATCACTTCGAGGCGAAGCCAGTCGTTTTCTTGCTTCAGCATATCGTTTTCCCACCGCATCCGTTCAAGCTCGTCCTCAGTGTCTTCGGCGTTTCGTTTGGCATACTTTCTTCCGGACGAAGCCGAACTCTCGGACGCAGTGTTCGGCGCGGCCGCCGGGCCGGCATACGATTCCGCACCCGTCGAAATGGTCTCCTTCCCCGACCCCAGCGAGGCATTGTGGGCGCACGATACGGCGGTAAAGAGCACAGCGACCGCCAAAATCAATGGGCTCCCACAAAAAAATAGCGCCCACTTCCGGGCAACCGGCCATTTCCGATGCAACGTTCGCTTCTCCCGGCAATCAGGCTGAAATTATGGCCATATCTTCAAACAAATATACCACGAACTTTCCAAGCATGTCAAATGAGAGGGCCCCTCGGAGGGGCGAATTCCCTCCTCCTCTCCGGTCAATCTCCATGCATCTTCTTTTCAGACGCTGAAGGGTGCTGTACTACCATTTGTGAAGATGAAGAATACTTGTCGCAATTTTCTTGCCGCGTCTTGTTGTAGGGGCGCACGGCCGTGCGCCCCTACGGAAATATCCGCGCGGCGGTGGGTTATATCGGGGACACCATGTGGCAAGGTGTCCCCGATATAATCAATGATTGCGGCTGTGCTGCGCTGAGCATCTCTGCGGTCGCCGCCGGAGATTGACTTTTGTCCGCATGCTTGCTACAATGAGCTTACTTCTTCTCCCATTTACGTCGGCAGCCGGCGCACAAACTCCGGCGGCGGCGCCGAGGGAATTCCATGAAGGCGGTACAGGTAGCCTCCCAACAGTTGTTCTTCGAGGATGTCCACCCTGAGAACAAGGACCCGCTGGCTACGCTCTTGCTCGTGCACGGCGCAGGGGGCAGCCACCTGAGCTGGCGGCGCCAGGTCGAAGGCATCTCGGACAAATTCCGCATAATAGCCGTTGACCTGCCGGGGCACGGGCAGTCTGAGGGAGGGGGCGAGGCCACCGTATCGGGCTATGTCCGGTACGTTGTCGGATTGATGGAATCGCTCGGGCTTCGAAACGTGATACTCGGCGGGCACTCGATGGGGGGAGCCGTGGCGCTCGAGATAGCATTAAGAGCCCCGGCCAGAGTCGGCGGGCTGCTCCTTGTGGGGACGGGAGCTCGGCTGCGCGTGCTTCCGGCAATCTTCAACATCATTCGCCAGGATTTTGAAGTCGCGATGCAGGGGATGGCAAATTTTGTGCTCGGTTCGGATGCGTCGGCGGAGCTCGTCGATGAAGAGAAGCGACTGCTGGCAAGCAATTCGGCCGACATCATGCTCAAGGACTTCACGGCGTGTGATTCCTTCGATGTCATGAACGAGGTGGGCTCTGTCAAAGTGCCCACGCTGATTCTGTGCGGGAACGAGGACAGGCTCACGCCGCCGAAGTATTCGGAGTTCCTGCACGAAAAAATCCGTGGCAGCGAAATCGCTCTCTTCGACCGGTGCGGTCACATGCCGATGCTCGAACGAAGTGTCCAGTTCAACGAGCGCGTCTCATCCTTTCTGATGAGACTCTGAGCAGAAGAACGCATGGCAACAAAGCGCCGGGTTGGCCGGATAGCCGGAATTCAATACATCGTTGACCCACTTCCGAAGGGATATGCGTATCCCTGCACCATCGAGGACATCCGCGAGAAGCTTGCCTCCCTCCCTGCGGAAATGCTCCGAAACATCTCTGTCGTTCATTTGTGCAACCAGGTCAAGATGAATCCGGGCGTGGACGCCCACATCTACGATGGTTCGCACATCCGAATCTATCCCGTCCCCGAAAAACTCAGACGGAACTACGGCAGAAGAAGGCCCAACCCCGCCTGCGCGCAGGAACGGCTGGAGTTCGGCGCCTACTGGCAAAAGGTCGACAATCAGTGGTTCCTCTGCTGGGACAAAGACTCGCTCAGCGATTACATCTTGAACCATGTCCTGCTCCACGAGATCGGGCACAGCCTCGATGATATTCACTACGGCACAGGCAGGGGCGAGAAGCTCGCGGAGGCGTTCGCCCATCGTGTGGGCAGAAACGACGAAATCAAACGGAGGGCGAAAAAGCGCAAGAGGCGGCTGCGGCGCTATGGCCGGTGAGGGAGCGGCCTCCCCTCTACCAGCCGCAATCCCGAAACATCGGAGCAGTCGGTCGGACCGGGAGGGGTGAGATGCAGGGAACACGCGACCGCGCAGTGGTCAAGCAGGGTCTGAAGCTTCTGCTTGTGAGGATTATCCTCGGGGCGGCGGCGGCCGGAGCGGCCATCGCCCTGATGAGGGTCGTGAACAGGGGCGAGATTCTCGTAGCGCTCTTCGTCGGCCTCGTGCCCGGCATAGTGGACAGGTCGCTCAAGAAGCTTGTGGCCGGCGCGGTTCTCGGCTTAGTCGGCTACAACGTGGGCGCCCGCGTCGGCGTGCTCATCGCGAAGTCGGCCAGCGGAGTGCCTTTGGGCCACTGGGCGATAACCGGCGCCTTCATCGGAATGACGGCTGGCATCTCCCGCAAGCCGGGGCAATGGTTCTCGTTTCGCGTGATGGTGCGATCGTTCGGAATCGTTTACGGCTTTGTCCTCGGCCTGATATTCGGCGTGATGGGCGATATAGGGGGATTCGTTACAATCCCGGCTTACAAACTGCCTCTATTCTATTATATGAGAGAGGTCTCGCTCGTCTGCGCCGGCGTGTTCATCAACCTCGGCGTTGGCGTGGCGTGCATACTCACGGCCTCGCTCAACAACGGGCTTTGGCGCGTTGCCAGGGCCGTCGAGAAAATCGAGGCGTAAGCGGCGCGGCTGGAATGGCCGCTTCGAGATAAATGGGGCACACTTAGGAAACACATGGGGCGGGCAAACCGCCTCCAGGGGAGCACCATGAAACAGAAATTTCTCTGCGGCGAGACTCTCGGCGGCGCCGACCGCGCAAGGTTGGTGTCGCGCCGTGATTTCATACGGGCCGCCGCCGTAGGCGCCGCCGGCGCGGCGTTGGCGGGACCGCACGTGGCGTGCTCGGCCGGTTCACATTCACCCCGAAAGGGCCTGGGAAACATCTTCATGCAGGACGACAGGCCGCTGCTGGTCGTCGTCGAGGGCACCGACCTCCGCACAATGCTCGAGGCGGGACTCGATGCGCTGGGCGGATTGAACAGGCTCGTCGAGGGAAAGAAGGTCGTGCTGAAACCGAACGTGGTCGCCTCGCAGCCTCCGCCCGTGACGACCGACATCGAGCTGGTGACGGCCCTCGCCGGACATGCTCGCGAGTCGGGAGCACACTCGGTATCGGTCTGCGACTCCAACAGCAGCGGCGTCAGCAAGGCCGGAAAATTTGAGGCCGTGCACTATCCCGCTCGTCTGAAAGAGGCCGGGATCGAGCTCGACGCGGTGGACTTCGGCGACAGGATGGCCCATGTCTTCGTCAGCAACGAGAACTGGCGTTCGCATCCGACCATCGGAGTCGTGAAAACGCTGTACGAGGCCGACGTCATCGTCAATCTTCCGATGATAAAGCGGCACGACGCCGCCCGGTTCACCTGCGCGCTCAAGAACCATTTCGGGTCGGTGTACGGGCCGCTCAGGTTCGTCGCGCACAGTAAGCTGCGCATAAGCGATAAGGGCAGGAAATTTTTCGACAGGGCGCTTGCCGAGTTCGCGGATTCGGTGCGGTCGGAGTTGAACATCGTGGACGCACGCACGCTGCTCGTTCGTGACGGCCCGACGCTTGGCGGCAGGTCCGAGGTCAAATCGGGCGTCAACAGGATAATTCTCTGCGGCGACATGCTGGCGACCGACGTTTACTGCTCGCAACTCATGCAGGAGCACGACGACACGTTTTCGCCCGACATGATTTCTATCCAACACGAAACCGCCGAGAGGCTGGGGCTCGGCGAGAGGGATTTGAAGAATGTGGTTATCAAAGAAATCATCGCGTGAGCGAATCGCCCGCCTGACGTTGCTCTGTCCCTTCCTGTTCGCGCTGGCGCTTTTCGCCGCCGCTTCGTGCGGGGGCGAGCCTTCTACGCAGGGGACGGAAACTTCAAAGAAAGCTGGCTCGGAAGAGCAGATGGTCGAACGCCTCTTGCCCACCTCGGGCGAGGTCGGCGGCTGGGAGCGCGAGGGCGAGCCAATGAGCTTCCGGGGAGAGGGCCTCTTCGACCACATCGACGGCGGAGCCGACATCTATTTCGAATACGGATTCGTCACGGTCGTGACGCAAGAGTATAAGAAGGAAGACGAGGCCGTCTCCATCGAGATATACTGCATGGACGACCCGGCGGCGGCGTTCGGAATCTATTCTTACAACCGGCATCCCACGCTCTCTCCGGTCGAGGTGGGAAGCGACGGCGCGATTCACCCTTACGGCCTCTTCTTCTGGCAGGACAGGTACTATGTGGACATCCGCCAGCTTGGCGCGGCGACGATATCGAGCGAGGAGTTCGTGGCCCTCGCGAAAGCAGTCGAGAAGAAGATCGGAACGAAGGTGGACGCACCCGGCATCATGAAGCTCTTGCCGGAAGAGAACATGGTCCCGCGAAGCATGGTGTTTGCCCGGGGCAAGCTCGGAATAAACAATCAGGTGTATGTCGCGCGCGAGGACCTCTTCGGGCTCGAAAAGGGCGAGGCCGCGGCTATTGCGCGGTACAGAATCGGCCAGCCGGAGTTTTCGGTCATAATCGCGCAGTACGCGAGCAAGGAAGCCTGCCGAAAGGCGTTCCTGCGGCTTCGCGAGCATTTCCTCGGCAGCGAAAGCACGAACGAGAATGAATTCGTCGTTGTCCCCAGGCCGGCAAAACACTACGCCGTCCGCAGGGTGGGGGACAGGTTGGTCGTCGTCGCCAACGCCGACAGCCGGGAAAACGCGCTCAATATGCTCGACCGTGTTTCGGAGCGGCTGGGCTCACAGGCCCCCGTCGCCGGCGCGTCGGCTGAATAGAAATCTTATGGGCAAGCTGATCGACAAACTGAAGAGATACCTGTGGCTGCTGGCCCTCATTGCCGCCCTCGTCGTCGGCGGCTACGGCCTGTACCGCGGGGAGGCCATCGAGGTGTTCGAGAAGGCTCGAACCATCTGCCTCGAGTGTATAGGTATCGGATGAAGCGCCGCCCCTTCCAGCTCATAAGCACAATAATCACAAATTCTTACGTGCAAGGCCTCTTCGTGGGGCAGATCCTCTACAGGGGCCCGCTCAAGTACTTCTGCGTGCCGAGCTTCAACTGCTACTCCTGCCCGCTGGCGATCTTCGCATGCCCCATCGGCGCAATGCAAGCCGTGGCGGCCGGATTCGCCTACCGGTTCGCATTTTACGTGGTCGGGATTCTCGGTGTCGTCGGCGCGGTCGTCGGGCGGATGGCGTGCGGCTGGATATGTCCGTTCGGCCTGCTGCAGGAATACCTCTATAAAATCCCCTCGCCGAAACTTAGGATTCCCCGCTTCCTGAACTATGCGAAGTACGTGTTTCTGGTCGTGATGGTCATCCTCATGCCGGCGTTTCTCGTCAACGAATTCGGAGTTGGCGAGCCGTATTTCTGCAAGCTGGTGTGTCCGGCGGGCACGCTCGAGGCCGGCATCCCGCTTCCTTTGATTGAGCCGGCGCTGAAGAACCAGCTCGGCGGGCTGTATGCGCTCAAGATAGGCATCCTGGTGTTCTTCCTCGTTTGGATGGTCGTGAGCCGCCGCGCGTTCTGCCGGACGACCTGTCCGCTGGGCGCGATTTACTCGCTCTTCAATCGGTTCAGCCTCTACAGCATGAGCTGGAACGCGACCACCTGCATAAAGTGCGACGAGTGCTACAAGCAGTGTCCGATGGACTTGAAGGTGTACGAAAGCCCCAACGCCGCGAACTGCATCCGCTGCCTCAAGTGCCGCGACAATTGTCCGACCGGTTCCATCGCCTACTCGCACCGCCTCCTCCACACCCCGCCCGCCGAAACCGAACCCCAGCCGAACTAGCGGACATATCGCAAGGCCCCAAGCCGCCCCAACCACAGACAAATTCGGACAAATACAGACTACTCTAAACAAATACAGACGATTCTAGAATAATAAAGCATAATCAGCACAATTCGTGCGCATTCATGAAATTCGTCGTCTAAACGGCCTGTTGCCCGAACCATTTCTGGGTCATTGCGAGGGAGGGTCAACGACCCGACCGAAGCAATCTCGAAGGCGTCTTCCACTTATTATCGGGATTGCTTCGTTGCTCGAGCCTATGGCTCTTCGCTCCTCGCAATGACGAGACATAGGAACTTTCTTGTGCGCGAAATTACTTTGGCAACACACCGCAAGATACTTATTGTTCGTCTGGTTTACCGCTTGCATTCCTATCTCGCCTTGGAGTAGAATTGTGCGGGGATTGGGGGCGGATTTTTTTCACTGTTCCTCAGTCGAACAACACGGGAGGTTGCTGTGACGAGCACGTTCAGGAAGAAGGAAGCGGATGTCGTCGTGGTCGGCTCCGGGCCTGGCGGCGCGACGGTCGCGCGCCAGCTCGCGCGTGCGGGCAAGAACGTCGTTCTGCTTGAATACGGGAAGGACCATCGCGGCAAATTCTATTACGGCACTCATTTCGGATGCCTGCTCTATTGCGACAAGATGGGCCTCCTGATGACGAAGGAGGGCCTGAACATCATTCGCCCGCTCATGGTCGGCGGCGCGACCAACCTTTTCTGCGGATGCGCCTCGCCGCCGCCGCCGTGGTTCAAGGAGAAGTACAAGGTCGATATCGATGATCAGGTGAACGAGACCATCGAGGAGCTGAAGATCGCTCCGTTGCCCGACCACCTGCTCGGCTCGGCGTCGAGGCGGATGATGGAGGCCGCCAACGAGCTTGGCTACGCCTTTGAGCCGCAGGCGAAGTTTATGGACGCGTCGCGCACGCAGTTCGACTGCGGCGCGAAGTGCATGCTCGGCTGCCGGTGCGGCGCGAAATGGTCGGCGAGCGAGTTCGTCGACGACGCCGTCGCCGCCGGCTGCGAGCTGATGACGCAGGCGAAGGTGAGCGACGTGATGATCGACCACGGCCAGGTCATAGGCGTCCGCGGCAAACTCAAGCGGAAGGACCCGTTCGAAATATACGCCGACACGGTCGTCGTGTCCGCCGGCGGCATCGGCACGCCCATCATCCTCCAGCACTCCGGCCTGTTCGACGCGGGCAAGGGGATGACGATGGACACGACCGCGATGGTCTATGGCGTCGCCAAGTTGCGGGGCAACTCCGCCGACGCGCCGATGACCGTCTCGTGGTGCGACGACGAACACGGATACATGCTCAGCACGCTCATCGACCCGTGGATGCTGTACCCGATGATCATGACGCTCAAGGGGCCGAAGTATCCGTTCACCGCCGTCCATTACCGCCGCACGCTCGGCATGATGATAAAGGTGAAAGACGAGATCGCGGGCGGCATCACGATGGAGGGCAAGATAAGCAAGCCGATGACCGACCGCGACCAGCAGCGGCTCAATCACGCCTCGATCGTGTGCAGAAAGATTCTGATGCGGGCGGGCTGCGACTCGGAATCCGTCTTCGTCACGCCGCTTCGCGGAACGCATCCGAGCGGCACGGTGCGCATCGGCGAGATGCTCGACACCGACCTGCAGACCGAGGTCAAGGGGCTTTACGTGTGCGACGCGAGCACGTTCCCCGAGGCGCTCGACAGGCCGACCGTGCTCACCATCATCAGCCTCGCCAAGCGGCTTTCTGAACACCTGCTGAAAAAGAAACCACCCGCCAAAGCGAAGGCGAAGGCGGCCCGATAGCCAGTGAAACAAAAACGCGCGGCGGCACGGATGCCGCCACGCGTTGGCCTCTCCTCTCCATCGGCGCTGGGGCTGATTATGAGCCGATAACGAATATCTCGTTCTTCACGTCTTTCACGCCGGGAACGCTTCTTGCAATCTGTTCCGCGGCCATCTTTTCTTTCACATTATCCGCCGAGCCTCTGAGTGTCACGAAGCCGTTGTATGTGTGCGCGCCTATCCACGTGCCCGTTACTCTCGGGCTCGCGATAAGATCCGCCTTTATCCTTCGTGAAATCCAGAAGTCGTCCAAGCCCTGCTCAAAGGACCGTTTCTCGGCCGGCTTGGCCTTGTAGTTCGGGTCCACTCTCAGCATGTCCACGACACCCTTCACGCCGGATGTGTTCTTGGCTATCTGCAGAGCGCGGTCCCGTTCGGCCACGTTGGGTACGTACCCGTACACATACGCGATGCCGTTTTCCGTCTTCACATCGACGTCGAACGTGTTGATCTTTCTGTCGAGGAAATATTCGGACTCCAGCCGTGTGGAGAGCCACCCGTCGGAGAGCCGGGCTCCGAGCGTCTTCTTGGCCGGCGCCTCGGCCTCGCCCTTGGCCATCACAGCCGTCGCAGGCAACATAAGCGCCACGGCAAGCACCAGCGCCGCCGCATATTTCCCGATTTCAGCCTTTGTTAGTGGAAGCATCTTTCAGCCCCCCTTTCTTTACTGCAAACCTCTTTACCTAAGTATGCTCTCGACCGCCCCACGGAGGCAATAGGCGGCGTTTCGGGTAGTCATTCAGCCGATGGGCGCACGACATGGTAGTGGGTTTGGGGGTCGGGCTGTTCGGCGTAGGGGCGGTTCGCGAACCGCCCCTACAATGCTGGCAACGGCCTCCTTAGAGCACCCGCAAAGGTGACCAGAAATCGTGCATTCCTATCTATTGTTTCGCACATCCCTTGCCGATTTTTCCGTTGACTTCTCCCATGACACATGGTAAGTTTGTTCAACGTTCGAGAAGTCGTGAAATGGGCCGGATTGTCCGCGTAGCTGGAGACAAATCATGAAAATTCTCGTCACCGGTGGCTCGGGATATATCGGTTCCGCCGTCGTGAGGGAACTTCTGAAGGGCAAGAACAAGGTTAGGGTGCTCGTGAGGGAGTCCGACGACCTCCGCAACCTCGAAGGGCTCAAGGTGGAGCTGGTGTACGGCGACATCACCGACTTCCATTCGGTAATGAGCGCGCTCGACGGGTGCGGCCGAGTGTTCCATCTCGCGGCCATCTATGCAATCTGGCTGCCCGAGCCGAGGATGATGTACTGGGTGAACGTCCAGGGAACGAAGAACGTGCTCGAGGCGTGCATGCAGACGAAGATAAAGAAGGTCGTGTACACAAGCTCCGTCGCCGCGCTCGGCGCGCACGGGAAAGACCACCCCGCCGACGAATCGGCCCAGTTCAACCTCTGGCATACGAAGGACAACTACTACATATCCAAGTTCCGGGCCGAGCAGGTGGTTCTCGACTATTTCCGGCGCGGCCTGCCCGTTGTGATTGTGAACCCCACGAACCCCTGCGGCCCGCGCGACATGATGCCGACCCCCAACGGCGAGCTCATCATCAACATCATCAAGGGAAAGCTGCCCGGCTACGTCGACGGCGGCATCAACGTGTCCGACATCGGCGATACGGCGAAGGGGCACGTGCTCGCGATGGAAAAAGGGACGCCGGGCGAGAAATACGTCCTCGGCAACACCAACGTGTCGGTCAAGGAATACTTCGACCTGATAGCGCAGATAGGAGGCGGCAAGTCGCCGTCGATAAGGATTCCCAGGTCGGTCGCCGTTTTTTCCGGATACCTGTACCAGCTCTTGGCGGCGGTCACGCGAAAGCCGCCGGTCACCACTGCCGCCTGGGTGCGCGTCGGCAGCGAATACTCGTTCTGGGATTCCTCGAAGGCGGTGAAAGAGCTCGGCATGCCCCAGACTCCCATCCGTGAAAGCATCGAGAGCGCCATCGGCTGGTTCAGGGAGAACGGATACTTGTGAGGAACGACAGCGCGGAGCGGTGTGTGCCTGCGAGGAAATGCTAGTCGGAGCTGTTAGTAATTGTCATTCTGAGCGCAGCGAAGAATCTCAAAGAAGATTGCGGCAGGCCGACGAAAGAGGAGATCCTTCACTTGGGCCTGCGGCCCTTCGTTCAGGATGACAAGAGAGTGAAGCATTTTGTGCTTCCCGTGGCAAAGTCGGAATAATGGCGATGATCTGACATAATCCCCTTCATGAATCTGAGTGAAATCGTCGATAAAGTAATTCAGTTGCGGCAGGGGCCATCGCCCGACGAGCACGTCGCCGAGTACATCGAGTCAACCCTGAGGGCTTCCGGCGCGCAGGTTCACACGCAGGCGTTTGTCTTTTCGGATCGAACGCTCGCCTTAGTCGGCGCGGCAGTCTTCCTGCTGTCGGTATTGTTCCTTTTGAGCCTATGGAAATGGTGGCGTCGCGCCGCGTTTCTGTCGGGACTCGCAATCCCTCTTATTCTCCTGATGGAACTCTCGCTCGGTTTCCACGTGGTGAGCTGGCCGGGCCAGAAGAAAGCGGTAAACATTGTCGTGGACTTCCCCGTTCAGGACACCGCACGCACGGTCATCGTGGGAACCCATATATCGGCAACCGACCATAGGGGAGCCGCAACGCCTCCGGGACGATTCGCGGAGACGGTCTCGGCCTTTTTGTTGCCGGTGACGCTGGTAATGGCGCTGCTGGGACTCTGGCAACTCGCCAGGTATTTTGGTAAGATTGATTTCGAGGATGCGCACACGATTGTCCTGATTATGGGGGCCGTGTGTGCCGTTTACTACGCGCTGTGGTTCGGAATGCTGTTGGATCGCGTGGGATTGCGGGTTGCGAAATCCGACCTGAGTGATAATGCCGGTTCAATCGCCGTGCTGACCGGACTCGCGCAGGAATTGCCGAAAAAATATCCGCGGCTCGAAAACACATGGGTTACGGTCGCGTTTTTCGGCGGAACCGAACGGGGCGACTACGGAGCTAAGTCGTTGGCAAAAAGTCTTTCGAAGAAAACGGGCCAGAAGCGGCCGACGTATTACATAGGATGCGACGGAATGGGTAGGGGCGGCCCGCATGCGTACGTGATTCCCGGCAATGAACCCCCTGGGGCGCTTTATGCCGACCGCGAGTTAATCCGCATTATGGATCGCGCCGCCGTCGCCGTTACCGGTCGCCAGCCCGAAACGGAGCTCTCGACGGTATCAGACGCCGAGGAATTCGCCGCATATGGCTATCCCGCGGTTGTAATCACGACACTGCCGACGCCGGCAGACGACACGGGCGGCGGCCCGTCCGGATTTAATCCGATAGATAGAGGTCAGCTACTGCTCAGCCTGCAATTAGTCGAGAGGACGCTCTTGGAATTCGAGAAACCGCTGATTCGTTGAGGAAGGTCTGCAACCCATGGCCCGGAGCATCCGGAAAGGTGCGACACCGAGAAGCGTTAGTTTCGATTAATGGGAGGTGCCGAATGAGACGTTCAGTCAAGCTGATCGCTCTTCTTGTTCCCGTCTTGCTGATTGCGAGCGCCTGCGAGACGACGGGCATAAACAGGGGCCAGATAAATATCGTCTCGACCAACGACGAAATAGAGCTGGGGAAGAACCTGGCGGTCGAGGTGGAAAAAGAACAGACCGTCCTGAACAACCCGGCCCTCACCCAGTACGTGAACGAAATCGGCCAGGCGGTCGCCGCTCAGAGCGACCGGCCCGATGTGCCCTACAGTTTCAAAGTGATCGATAACGACGAAGAGGTCAATGCGTTCGCCCTGCCGGGGGGCCCGATATATGTTTACACCGGACTGCTCAAATACGCCGACAACGAGGCCGAACTGGCCAGCGTGCTCGGACACGAAGTCGCCCATGTGGCCGCCCGTCATTCCGCCGAACAGTTGACGAAGGCATACGGGTTCTCCCTCGTGGCCCAAATAATACTCGGGGAGGACCCCGGCGCCACGGCCCAGATGGCGCGCGACATCGTCGGCTCTTTGGGGATGCTCAAGTTCTCGCGCGACGACGAAATCGAGGCCGACCGTCTGGGAGTCCGCTACATGTTTCGGGCGGGATACAACCCGAACGCCATGACCTCGTTTCAGAAGAAGCTGGGCGAGCTTACGTCGAGCAGCCCGAGCCGCGTGCTCAACCTTCTCAGCACGCATCCGATGTCGCAGGATAGGATAGAAGCGGTCAGAGCGGAGATAGCGACTCTGCCGCCGGGCAAGAAGGTGGAGTACTACCCGGAACGCTACAAAGAGGTCATCGGCCGCGAGCTGAGGTAGCGGGCGGCGTCCAGCAAAAAATTTGGAGCTTCATTCCATGGGTGGTTGTTTGGTCGGGAGGATAGCTTAGAGGAGGAGTTTTCAGATGAATCGAAAAGCTCTCACACTCTTCGCAGCGATCATCACGATGTGCGCGCTCGTTTACGGTTGTGCCTCGGCCGACGCCGGCGCGGCGGGAGGCGCGAGCGGATACACCTGGTCGCGTGGCAAGCTTAGCTTCGCTGTCTCACACGACATAGGCACATGCCATAATGCAACGGTCCTCGCGCTCACCGACCTCGGGATAACCGTTGTGGGCGACACGACCGACAGGCTGGCGGGCAGGATTATGGGAGAAACCAGCCTGGGCGAGTCGGTCATTGTGGACCTTGAGCCGAAGGGGTTGGAGGCTACCAAAATAGAGATTCGCGTGGGTGTCGTGGGCAACGAGGGCCAGTCGAAGATAATAGCCGACGCCATCAAGAGGCAGCTGTAGCGGCCACCTCTTCGCAGGGCTGCTGTTTTCCACAGTCGGAGACGTTCAGAAAAAGGAAGGAGCAATGCGACAATGAATCGCAAGACTCTCACAATCCTGGTAGTACTCGCCGGAATGTCGATGATAGTATCGGGCTGCATCGCGGCATTCGCCGCGGGAGCGGCCGGGGGCGCGGGCGGTTACGCATGGGCAAGCGGGAAGCTCACCTTCACCGAGGCTTATGGCATAGGCGCATGCCATGACGCGACGCTCTCTGCTTTCAACGACCTCAAGATAATCGTTGCGAGCGACAATACCGACAGGCTGTCGGGCAGAATCAAGGGGAAAACCCAGACGGGCGAATCGGTCGCCGTGGACCTGGAGCCGCAGGCGTCGAACATCACCAAGATAGACGTGCGCGTGGGCTTTGCGAACCGCGAGCAGGCGACTAACGTGGCGGACGCCATCAAGCGACACTTGCGCTAGCGGCGCTTATGAGCCGATGACCGTCTCGAGTGCATCGACGAGACGGTCCATCTCCTCGCGCGTGTTGAAGTAGTTGACAGAGATGCGGAGATACGACGGCGGCGGGGTGTATCGCACGACGATGCCCTTCTTCAGGAGCGCCTTGAAGACGGTCTTCGGCTCTTTTCCTTCGATTTGTATCGCGACCAGCCCGGCCGAGCATGCCCAATCCGTGGGCGTCACCACCCGTATTCCTCTCACGCGCGCGAGTCGTCGTTTCAGGTAGTTCGTGTTCTTCTTGATTGCGGATTCGATGTTGATGACGCCGACCTCGTCGATGAATTCCAGCGCCTTTAACCATCCGGCGATCAGCGCGGCATTGAAATCGCAATACTCGAACTTCTTGGCGCTCGTGTTATAGGTTACGTTTCCCTCGCGGTCGAACGTTTTGGCCGATTCGTTTCCGGCGAACGAGAGCGCCAGCCCGGCGAGTCTGTCTCTCCTCACGTACAGCGCGCCGGTCGAATCGGGGCCGAGCATCCATTTGTGGCCGGGAAAGGCGTAATAATCGCAACCGGTGTCGTGCAGGTTTATCTGCAGGACTCCGACCGATTGCGCGCCGTCTACAAGCAGTTCCGAGCCGCGCTCGGCCACAAGCGCCGCGAGTTGTTTTAGGGGCAGGCGAAGGCCGGTGTTGAAGCTGACGTGGCTGACCAACACCAGCCTGGTGCGGTCGTCGATGGCGCCCGCCATTCTTCGGAGAGCGTCGCGGCCGTCGCCGAGGTCGACGATTTCGACCTCTGCTCCAAACCTGTCGCGGACGTTGTAGGCAGGAACCAGTCCGGCTCCGTGCTCAATGTTCGTCGTGACCATCTTTTCGCCGCGCCGCCAGTCGATGCCGCCGAGCACGATGTTAATCGCTTCGGTCGTGCTTCGGGTCAGCGCGATTTCGTCGGCATCCGCCCCGAGAAACGCAGCCAGTCGCGAGCGGAGGAGGTCGATGTTCTTCGTCTGGCGCTTGTAAACGTGATGCGAGACGCCCTCGGCCGAGAGCCGTTCGAGCATCCGTTTCTGCTCTTCCAGCACGCGCCTTGGCGACGGGCCCGACCAGCCGGTGTTGAAAAACAGCTTCCTCCCCACCACCGGAATCTCCGCCCGGATGCGCTCAAGAACGTTTCTGTGACTCACAGTTTTGCGAACGATTGCTCTCTCCTTTTCTCTTCGGCAAAGTCCGGGAGCGAAATTTCCGCAATTCTAGCAGGACGGAACCGGTACGTCAAGGAAGGCTTGGCTGCGACGGCGCGCATCAGGTTGACTGGCGGCGGGACGATGTGGTATAGAACGGAGGCCGGAAAATGCAATCATATATATCTTGACGGCGTGTTGCCAGAACCATTCGGTGTCATTGCGAGGGAGGGTCAAAAACCCGACCGAAGCAATCTCGGAGGCGTTTTCCTCTCTTGCCACCAGGATTGCTTCGTCGCATTGCTCCTCGCAATGAAGAGGCGGAGCAACGATGTTGTGTGTAGAAACCATTTCGGCAACAGACCGTTGAGAAATTGAAGCGGGGAAGCGAACGGCTTTGTTGACAACTCTGATAATCTTTCTCGTGGTGCTCGGCGCTCTGGCCGTATATGCATTGTATGTGGAGCCGGGGCGGTTTCGCTCCGTTCGTGTTCGGATGAAGACAGCCGGAAACCTGAGTGGAAAGCTCGACATCCTCCATATCTCTGACCTTCACCTCAAGAAGGGCGAGGAAGCCAAGCTGAATTTTCTGCGCGGGCTTCACAAGAATCTCATCGACATGGTCTTCGTGACCGGCGACATCATTGAGGACGACTCCGGCATCAAATACTGTGTCGATGTTCTGAGCGGCTTCAAAACCCGCCTGGGAGTGTTCGTCGTGTTCGGGGCGCACGACCACTGGGACACCCGCTTGTGGAACGTGGTGCGAGACCTTTCGCTGGGCGGATACCGCAAGGGCGGGCCCAACGATTTTGCACGGCTCAAGCGCGAGCTCGAGCGCGCGGGAGTCGTCTGTCTCGACAACAGGTCGCGACGGGTAACGCTTCCCGACTCTTCCGGGATTGGAACTTCCGGCGGAACGGAACTGTGGATTGTGGGCGTGGACGACCTCTTCGTCGGGCTGGACGATTTTCAGAAGGCGCTCGCCGGCGTGCCGGCCCATGCGTTCAGAATCCTCCTGACCCACACCGTCGAGGATCCCGAGGAGATAGCCGCGCGCGCGTTCGACGCCGTCTTCGCGGGCCACTCCCACGGCGGGCAGGTGAGGATTCCTTTTATCGGTCCGATTATCACGCGTTCGAGCCTGCGGAGGGAATACGCCTCGGGAGTGTTCAAGGTAGGGGGCACACCGTTTCACATAAACAACGGCATCGGAACCGGAAATTGGACGGGCTTTCGGTTTCTCTGTCCGCCGGAGGCGTCCTACGTCGAGCTGACCGGCCCCGCACCCGCAAACAAGGCGACGTAATCCTGCCTCTTCACGCAAAGAAGTGATAAACTATCAGTCCGACCATCAGGAGGCCGATCGCTTCTTTCGCAATCACGGCAGCCGTCCGGCCGAGGAAGGCGCCCAGGCCCGCGCGGAGGGCCTGGCGGAGGTCGTTGAGCCTGAAATATTCATAGCCGAACGCGCCCAGAAACGCGCCGAGGAATGCCCCGACTATCGTGCCCAGAATCGGCACGATTCCCGAACCGACGGCCAACCCGACAATAGAGCCGACGATGGCCGCGATCGTGCCGCCCGTTGAGGCGCCGTACTTCTTCGCGCCCACCGCCGAGGACAATACCTCGACTATCTCGCCCACAAGTGCGGCTATCGCGAACACGAGGAGAAAAGGCCAGCCGAATTTCGTCCAGTGGATCGCCAGCCCATAGACAACCGCGCAGCCGAGGATCACCCAGTTGCCCGGCAGTCCAAGCGGCGTTATTAGAAGCCCTGCCAGCATCGACAAGCTAAGCAGCGTGTAGCCGATTATCGCCAGAACCATCTTCGCACTCCATGGATTCAGGTTGTCAAGAAGAGGGACGCCATTCTGAACAACGACGAAACTCGACGGATAAGAAGCGGGCGGCCTATACCGTCGGGATAACTTCGACCTTTACCCTCGCCGTGCCCTTTTCATAGAACCCCAGCCTCTTGGCGGCGCCCATGCTGAGGTCTATGATTCTGTCGCCCGACCTCGGATTCTGCCTGCACGGGAAAGGGCCCCTGTCGTTGACCCTCACGATGATCGAGCGGCCGTTCTCAAGGTTTGTGACCCTGACATTGGTCGGGAGCGGCAGATACTTGTGGGCGGCGGTCAATCCGTTCGGATCAAACGCCTCGCCGTTGGCGGTCATGTGCCCTCCGCGTTTCCTGCGGGTCTCGTGGCCGTACCATGAGGCGAGGCCGACCTCCTTGTGACTCTGGGCCGCCTCGACCGACATGGGATAATATTTCTTTCCATTGACCGTATAGGGAGAGTTTTTCACCCGGCCCTGCCGGATGGCCTCCTTGACCGGCAAACCATCTACGGTCTCGATATCCTCGTTGGTGAGCGGCCAGTCCAGCGGGGCCTGCACGACCTCGAACGTGAATTCTCCGATCTTATAGACGGTTTTCGTCGTGCCGGCGGCAACCCTGTAGGTCCCTGTGACAACCGATACACCGGTTTTCACGGTCTTCTGCGTCACCCTCACAGTCTTCTTGGTCACTCTGTAAGGGGCCGTAATCACCGCGCAACCGGCAAGAACAAGGCACCCGACTACTATTCCGAGAATATAATACCGATTTCTCTTTGCCGCAACGGTCTTCTTGCCAGAGTCCATCTCTCAGTCCCATGCATGCTTCAGGAAAGCTCGGCCCTCGGGCCTCTACATCATGCGGTGTGATGTGTAAGGGCCACAATCTATGCCACTGCACACATGTATAAGATACCATCCTCCGTTCGATTAAGTCAAACGGTGTGCCCCTGACTTGCCAAAGAACCTGCCACTGTCCATATTTTAAGCAAATGTAACTGTCATTTCCGGATTGAGCGCAGGAGGCATTCCATGAAAGAACCCATACGCGTCAGCCCCGACGAGACTCACCGGAAGCTGGAATCCGGCGCCGCGATCCTCGTGCGCGCATACGAGGATGAGGAAAAATTCAGAATGATGCAGCTAGAAGGAGCGATTTCGCTCAGCGAATTCGAGTCCAGACTGCCCACGCTGTCGAAGGACCAGGAGATCATCTTCTACTGTGGTTGACCGCAGGAAAAGACGTCCGCCGGTCGGGCGGCGCAGTATATAGAGAAGGGATACGCGAATGCGAAGGCTCTCGGCGGAGGAGTGGAAGGCTGGAAGAAGGCCGGGTACCGTCTCGTCGTCGCGAAGTGAGGCTTCATCGGCTTCTTTCGTGAGAATACCAAGAGGAAAGACCTCAGGCGATTGACAAGGGGAGATGATGTAACGCTCCGCCCGCGGAAAGGGCGGCAAGAAGAATCATTGTTGACATTGCGGAACCCGAGGTAATATAATGCCATCGAAGCGATGGTGTGTCTGGCCGCGGCTAGATTCGCCCGGGGTGAAACCGCATACAGGTTCGCCCTTTTCGTCGAGACCGTGAGCGGTTTGGCGAGAAGGGCTTTTTGCTATCACATGATTTTGAGAGAGGGGAGGTGGGTGTTTACCTCATGGCCAAGAAAGTTCCCAGTGAGGCCGATAAGAAGATGGAAGAGCTCGTCTCGCTCTGCAAGAGGCGCGGGTTTATCTTTCAGAGCAGCCTGATATACGGCGGCATAAATAGCTGCTGGGATTACGGCCCGCTGGGGGTCGAGCTGAAGAACAACATCAAGCGCCACTGGTGGAAGACGATGACCCAGGAGCGCAACGACATCGAGGGGCTCGATGCAAGCATCATAATGCACCCCCGCGTATGGGAGGCCTCGGGCCACGTCGAGGGGTTCACCGACCCGCTGGTCGACTGCAAGCAGTGCAAGCACCGCTTTCGCGCCGACGAGCTGAGCGGCCCAAAGTGTCCCGACTGCGGCGGCGAGCTGACCGAGGCGAGGCTGTTCAATCTGATGTTCAAGACGTTTGTCGGACCCGTCGAGGAAGACGCGGCGGTCGTTTACCTCCGGCCCGAGACCGCGCAGGGCATCTACGTGAATTTCCTGAACGTGATGGGTCCCTCGCGCCAGAAGATTCCATTCGGCATTGCGCAGATAGGCAAGGCGTTTCGCAATGAGATAACGCCCGGCAATTTCGTCTTCCGCATGCGCGAGTTCGAACAGATGGAGATGCAGTACTTCGTCCGGCCGGGAACGGACGAGGAATGGTTCGACTACTGGAAAGAAAAGCGGCTGCAGTGGTATCGGGACATCGGCATAAACGAGGAGAAGCTCCATCTGCACGAACACGAGCACAAGGAATTGGCCCACTATGCCCGCAAGGCGTTCGACATCGAGTACGAATTCCCCTTCGGCCGGAAAGAACTGGAAGGAATCCACAACCGGACCGACTTCGACCTGTCGCGCCACCAGGAATACTCGGGCAAGGACCTCTCCTACTTCGATCAGGAGCTCAACCAGCGGTATGTCCCGTACATAATCGAGACTTCCGCGGGCGTTGACCGGACGCTGCTGACATGCCTCGTCGATGCCTACGCGGTGGAGAACCCCGGCAAGAAAGAGGAGCGTAAGGTGCTGAGGCTGTCGCCCAAGCTGGCGCCCATCAAGGCGGCCATCCTCCCACTGGTCAACCGCGACGGTATGCCCGAACTGGCCAAGAAGATAGCCGACGAGCTCAGGCCGCATTTCAAGATATTCTACGACGACGGCGGCTCCATCGGGCGTCGCTACAGGAGACAGGACGAAGCCGGCACGCCGTTCGGAATAACGGTCGATTCGCAAACGCTCGAAGACGAAACGGTCACCCTGCGCGAACGCGATTCCATGAAACAGGAGCGAGTGAAAATATCGGCGCTCAAAGACGAGCTTCTCCAACGCACCGCAATCTGAGGGTCGCTACCGAAAGTGGAACATGCGGGTTGGCGTAATATCTGATACACATGGCTATGTAAACCCCAAGCTGTTCGACGTATTTGCAGGAGTCGAACAGATCATGCACGCGGGCGATATCGGCGCGATGAGTGTGATAATCGAGCTGAGCGCCATCGCCCCCGTCATCGCCGTCCACGGCAACATGGACCTGCCCGAAATCGTTGCGCGCTATCCGGAAGACCAGCGGGTGCAGTTGGCGGGAGCCGACGTGTTGATGACGCATAACGGCGGCATGTTGCTCCGTAGCCCATCGATGTTCGACGCCAGGTGCGGCTCGAAACGACCCGACGTATTCATCTGGGGACACACGCACAGGGCCGAAAGCAAGATAATTGAGGGCATGCTCAGCTTGAACCCCGGCTCGGCGTCGAGACCGCCGATGCTCGACCTGCCTCCCTCCGTCGCCATTCTCACACTGGAGCCGAACAGAGAACCGCAGGCCGAAATAGTAATATTGGAATCGTGATTGCCCTCGAGAAGGAACGAGCCGAAAAGCAAATCCTTTTCCGTCGCTCCTTTCGCCTGATAGAAGGCTTGCAGTGAAAGCGTAGAGCGACTTATAATGTACCGACACCTCACAGTCACCCCACAGCACGGTAGCTGATATCGCGGCGAGGGACAGATGCAAGGCAATGTTGTCATCATCGGCGGCGGCTTCGGAGGGCTTTCGGTAGGAGCGCTGCTCACGAAGAGGGGGATAGCGGCGACCATATTCGAGTCCGATGCCGATTTGGGAGGTCGAGCCAAGTGCGTCGATAAAGAGGGATACGTCGTTGACCTCGGCCTGCACGCAAACCGGTTTGGACACGACGGCCCTGCTGCGACCGTGCTCAAGATGGTGGGTCAGTCAATCGCGTTCGCCAAGAAAAGGGACAAGACTTCCTACGTTTACCAGGACGGCAAGCTCATAAAAAGACCCAACGCGGTTGAGGACTTCATGGAAACCGAACTCGTGCCCGAGGAGAGCAGGCAGGCGCTCTTGCAGACCGTCTTCGCGATGGTCGGCGAGGACCCCGATGATTGGTACGACAAGAGCCTTCTCCAGTTCATAGAACAACATACGCAGGATGAACACGTGAAGCGGTTCTTCCGGATGCTCGGGTTTACCATCATAGCCCCGGACATCGAGACCGCCTCGGCGGGTGAGGTCATGAGCTTCATCAAGAACGCTCAGATGGCCGAAGAACCGCTCGCCGAGCCGGTCGGAGGAATGAGGCAAATAATCAATAAGCTCGCGAGTGTCATCGAAAGCAACGGAGGCGAGATCAAGACCGGTTGCAGGGTCGAACGAATCGAGGTGCAGGGCGGCAGAGCCATAGGGGTGACCGCAGGAGGAGCGTTGCACGCCGCCGACGCGGTCGTCTTCACGCCGCCCGTACAACACCTCTTCAAGTTCGTGCGCAAAGAGCATTTCCCGCCGGATTTCATCGCCTACGCCGAGAACCTGGAGCCGACCTCGGGAGTGAGCATCGATTTTGGGCTCGCCGAGCCCATCACCGACATTGAGGGGAACATCCTCTGCCTCGACCCCGTGGTGCTGGGAAGCTTCCCGTCGAATTACGATGGGTCGCTTGCGCCGGCGGGCAAGCAGCTCTCCACGTGGCTGATGATTGTCCCTTTCGAGGAAGCGAAAAAAGGACCCACGCTCAAGTCGGCGCTCGGTTCGTTGCGCACGTTCATACGGGGGCTGTATCCGACGTTCTTCGAACGCGTCGAGTGGGAGCGCCCGCTCGCTTACCTGATTCTTGACGGAGTTCACCTGAAAGTCGGCCAGACGAGGGTGGACAGACACAGCATACAGTCGCCTCACGTGAGCAACTTGTTCTTCGTGGGAGACACGGCAAAGGGGGAAGGCTGCAGCGGCGACATCGCTTTCGATTCGGCCGTCAAGGCCGCTCCGATGATTGAAGGCTATCTCAACAACCTGAGGGAGTGAGTCGATGAAGAAATTACTCAGGGTCGATATGACAAATCTTGAAGCGCGCCTCGAAAAGGCTCCGGCCGAGTACGCGACGCTCGGCGGACGCGCGCTGAGTTCCACGATTGTCAGCAAAGAGGTTCCGCCCACGTGCGACCCCATCGGTCGGCACAACAAGCTCGTGATAGCTCCCGGCCTCTTCTCCGGCACGGGTGCGCCGTGCTCGGGCCGGCTTTCGGTCGGCGCGAAGAGTCCGCTCACGGGCGGCATCAAGGAAAGCAACGTCGGCGGCACGGCCTCGCCGAAAATCGCGCGCCTCGGGATCGCGGCCATTGTGGTCGAAGGACAGCCGAACGACGACAAGCTCTATGTCCTGAAAGTTGACAAAGGCAACTGCTCGCTCGAGCCGGCCGATGAACTCGCCGGACTGGGCAATTACGCCGCATGCGAGCGGCTTCGCAAGAAATACGGCGAGAAGGTCTCGATAATCTGCATCGGGCAGGCGGGCGAGATGAGGCTCGCGGGCGCGAGCGTCGCCGTCACCGACATGGAAGGCTTGCCCAACCGACACGCGGGCCGGGGCGGGATGGGCGCCGTCATGGGCTCGAAGCGGCTCAAGGCGGTCGTCGTGGACGACTCCGGCGCGGGCGTCGTCCAGCCGAAGAACAAGCAGGCATTCACGAAAACCGCGCGCGAGCTTTCGAAAGCGCTGCGCGAGGGCAAGGGCTTTCTCGAACAGCTCAGGTATTACGGCACTCCGGGCGGAATCCCGAACTTCAACGCCTTCGGGACGCTCCCGACGCGAAACTTCGGCGCGGGCTGCTACGAACACATGGACGAAATAGAGGGCGCGGCCATTGTCGCCGTGGCCAAGAGCCGGGGCGCAAAGCTGCACAGTTGCACGCCGAGCTGTCCCATCCGGTGCTCCATTGTCTATCACGACGAGGCCCACAAGTTCCTCGTCGGCGGCGTCGAATACGAAACCGTCGCGATGCTCGGCTCGAACCTGCTCATCCACGACATCGACGCGATCGCGCGGATGAACCGGTTGCTGAACGACTGCGGACTCGACACGATCGAGACGGGCGCCGCGCTCGGAGTGGCGATGGAATCAGGCTACATCAGGTTCGGCGACAGCGAGAGCGCGATAGAGATGATCGAGGAAGTGGCGAAGGGGACGATTCGCGGAAGGATGATAGGCAGCGGCGCCGTCGTGACAGGGAAGCTTCTGGGCGTGAAGCGCGTTCCGGCGGTCAAGGGCCAGGCGATTCCCGCGCATCATCCGCAGAGCAACAAGATCGTCGGCGTCACCTACTGCACCAGCCCGATGGGCGCAGACCACACGGCGGGCATCCTGTACGACGACACGATACACAATCCCGAGGGCAAGGTGGAAAAATCGCGCGGCATCCAGACACTGATGGCGTTCGTCGATTCGCTCGGCGTGTGCATGTTCTCATCGAGAGGACTGCCCAACTACACCGATTACGCGACCGCGCTGATGGCTGCGCTGACCGGCAAGCCGTGCACCGAGGCCGATCTCGCCGAGCTCGGCAAGAGAACGCTCAGGACGGAGCACGAATTCAATGTGCGTGCCGGCTTCACACGCGCCCACGACCGGCTGCCCGAGTTCATGACCGAGGACAAAATCAAGCCCCACGACCTCGTGTTCGACGTGCCGTACGACGAGGTCGACAAGCTCTACGACGAGATTTAGCAAGACCGCCGCGCCCTGGACCACTCAGGCCGACGCCTCATGATGGGACGAGGAGGGGGTTGTTGATTGATTCGGCAATAGTCAAAGAGAAAGCGATTCAGAAAGGGGCGGACATCTGTGGGATCGCGCCGGTGGACCGGTTCACGAGCGCTCCGAAGGGCTTTCATCCGCGCGACGTCTATCGTGACTGCCAGTCGGTTGTCGTGCTTGCCGCCCGTTTCCCCTTGAGTGCGCTTCAGGCTGGAACCAATGCCCCATATACCTTTGTAAGGAATATGATGGTTGACAAACTGGACCACATCTCTTTTCATCTATCCAAAGAGTTGGAAGCGGAGGGCATTGCATCGATTCCCATACCCTCGGCGGAACCGTATGACTACTGGGATGCGGCTCAGAGGCACGGCAGGGGGATTCTCTCGCTGAAGCATGCGGGATTTCTCTCCGGCATCGGCGTGCTTGGTAAGAACACCCTTCTTGTTAATGATATATACGGAAACATGATCTGGCTCGGAGCCGTTCTCGTGTCTGCGGCGCTGGAACCGGACCCAATTGCATCCTATGAAGGTTGCATCCCCGAATGTACATTGTGCATAGATTCGTGTCTGCAACATGCCCTTGATGGGACAACTATCAACCAGAAACTCTGCAGGGAACGCTCCATTTCTTCCACTGAGGGCGGCGGGTGGCTTCTCTCCTGTAACACGTGTCGGATTATCTGTCCCAATCACACGGGCCTTCACTACGGATGACCCCTATCCGTTCGCTGCACGCAAGACCCCAAGCGCTGTGATGAGATTTCCGAGAGAGAAGGATTGACCGCTCCCGCCTCGGCCAAGAGCTCGCTCTTGAGCGGACGGGTGTGGATTCCGCACTCGCCGCCGCACTTGCTCGTCCCCACCCATCGGCCGGCCCGCTCGTTTGGCCCCGTGGTGATGCGCGTGCACGGCGCGCATCCGAGCGAGCGGTAGCCGCGCTCATACAGCGGGTTCACCGGCACGCCGTGTATGGCCAGGTACTGCCACACCTCGAGCTCTTTCCACAGCAGGATGGGATTCAGCTTGACGAGCCCCTTGTCGCGCTGTTCGACCTCGCGGAAATCGGTGCGGGTGCGCCCCTCGGTGCATCGCAGGCCCGTCACCCAGCACGCCACGTTCATCTCCTCGATTGCCCGGCGGGTTGGCCGGACCTTCAGTATCTCGCAGCAGCGGTCGGGATTGGTCGTGCAGAGGTCTTCGGCGACGGGCTCGTCGCTTCGGAAGACCCTGAGTTCTGGATAACGCGCCACCTCGCGTTTCATGAACTCCACCGTCTCCGGCGGCTTGAATCGAGTGGTGACGATGAACCCGCGTATGCTCGGGGATACGCGTTTGGCGAGGTGCCAGACGGCGACCGAATCTTTCCCCAGACTGTTGGCGACGACGAGCCGGTCGCCGAACTGTTCGTACGCTTCCCGCATGAGGCCGAGGGAGCGGTCAACTTTCTGCGCGAAGTTGAGCTCCTCCACGAGGCAATGGGTGTCCTGCGCGATTTCCCTGACAGCCATGTTGAATCCTCCTAGAGTTACGTGTTGCCGGTCTGTTGCTCAAAACGGCTTCTCTCTCAACAACGTTCCCCTGCCTCGTCATTGCGAGGAGCGTAGTGACGAAGCAATCCCGATAGCATCAGGGAAACGCTGAGATTGCTTTGGTCGAGTCTGTGACTCTTCCTCGCAATGACTCCGAATCGTTTGGGTAATGCTCCGTCATTGGCGTTATGTCCCTACGGTAAGTGCGTTGAGTTTTGCATCGGTCAGAATTTATCATTATTTCGACCGAAATAGTCGAGAATTGGGGAAAATAAAAATGACTCTCCTCAACTTCTTTCTCTCCTAGCTTTGGGTGGCCCACACTTTGTGTTCAAATGCTGTACTCCGGCACGTACTTCTTGCGTCTCAGCCGCTCCTGTTGCACGAGGTCTTCGAACGTCGTCGAATCGTACACCTCCGACAATGCGTCCTTCACTCTCTCCCACATGGGAAGAAACGCGCAATCGTTGTGCAATGGGCATTGGTCGCCGCCGCTGCCCGCGATACACTGCACTGGCGATAGGGGTCCCTCGATGAATCGTATGATTTCGCCCACTGTCAACGCAGCGGGGGATCGAGTAAGTACGTATCCACCGGCGCTCCCGCGCCTGGATTCGACAAATCCCCCCTGCTTCAATTGATTCAAGATGACCTCAAGAAAGCGGGTGGGAATCGCCTGAGTCTTGGCGATGTCGGCAATTTTCACAGGTCCTTCGCCCTGGTGTTTGGCCAGTTCGAAGGTAGCTCGCAGTGCGTACTGGCATTTTTGGGACAACGACATCTGGCGGTCTCCGCGAGGGATTCCTGACTAAGTCAATCAAAATAGTATCATAATTCCGGTCGCTTGTCAAGACTCCCGGAGATTATCCCAAGACTGGCGTGGGGAGGCGGCTTCGCTCAGCCGCCGCCGACGGGAGGGAAGACGCCCACGTGGTCGCCGTCACGCAACCTGTAGTCCGATGGCTGCATGGTCGAGTTGACAAACGCGGTCTTCACTTCGTCGGCCGGAATGCCGAGCCGGTCATAGAGGTTGCTCAATGCCGAGCCCTCGGGCATTTCGACTTCAATCGCCTCGTGCATTATTGAGCTTCCCGCGTACTTTGTGAGAATCGCATAGAGCTTCACATAGACTCTCATGGAAGATCTCTCGTGCATCACCGGCCAACCAGTTCCGCGCAGCGCTTCCGTTGTCTTTCCCGCGTCGCTCAGAAATTGTACACCGCGTCGAGTTCCTCGTGGGAAACATCGAAGACGGTATTGTGCGGGGGCAATTTCTCCTTTTCGAAAAACGTCGGCAGCCTGTCGTCCTCGGCGGTGAATCCGGCCTTCGAGTTGAATTCCCGCTCCGCTCTGAGAACGGTCTTACCGAGCTCCGTCACGCTGTTGGCGGTCAGGTCGAGTCCGTACTGCGCGTTGATCATCTCATAGACGGCCTCGAACGCCGCTGGAATATCGAGCACGGCGAACGCTACGAACAGGCACAGCCCCGTGCTGTCGATCGCGGCGGTCGCAACCTGCAGGTCGCGGGAAAGCTCGACTTGCCCCTTCGTCTTCAGGGGGTTCACCTTGTCGCCGACGCCGAGCACGTTGGCCGTGAGGCTGTAGCCGGCCGTATGGTCGGCGCCCATTGTGGAAGTCGCGTACGTGACCCCCATTCCCTTAATGGCGCGCGGGTCGTAGGCGGGAAGCGCCTGTCTCTTGACGACGGGAACCCGATCGACGCCGAACACCTGGCCGGTCACGGCGGCGCCGTTGCCCAGGATGCGACCGAGCGGAGTCGCTTTGCCGACCTCTTCCCTGAGGAGTCTGATGGCGCCCTTGCCGTCGCCGAATTGGATGAATCCCGATTCCATCAGCACGGCGAACGTCGCGCCCATCTCGATCGTGTCGAGTCCGATATCGTCATACAACCGGTCCAGTCTGGCGATGACGTCGAGGTCGCTAATGCCGCAGTTTGGGCCGTTCGCCCAGACGGTTTCATACTCGGGTCCCTTGGTAAGGTACTTCTTGTTCCTGTCCATGTAAACCCGCGAGCATTGAATGATGCATCCGCGATGGCACGGGTGGGTCGCCACGCCGCCGCGTTTCAGTATTATCTCGCGCTGCATCTCGCCGCTCACCTTGGCGGCGTCCTCGAACTGGCCGGCGCTGAAGTTGCGCGTCGGCAGTCCGCCGGCCTCGTTGACGATGTTGGTGAGGATGTTGGTCCCGTACGTGGGCAGCCCCTCGCTCGTGATGGCATGCTCTCTGAGCGCCTTTGTGAACTTGTTGACAGCCCGCTTGAACGCGGGCTGGTCCTTAATGGGGACCGGCGGGGCACCCGTGTCGTCCACCACGATCGCCTTCAGGCCTTTTGCTCCCATGACCGCGCCAAGGCCGCCGCGACCCGCGTGCCTCGTGGGGCGGTTCTCAAGGTCGGTGACGGCCACGCTTGCCGCCGACATCAGCCGTTCGCCCGCCGTCCCGATGGTGATGTAGGAGACCTTCTGCCCGTACACTTTCGAGAGCTTTTCGACCGCCTTATAGTTGTTGGCGCCTTTCAGCTCATCCGCCGGCAGAAGCTCCGCTCCATCCTTATTTATAACGAGCTTCCAGAGAGTTCCTTTCGGCGGCTCGCCCGAAACTGCGATTGCGGCGATGCCGAGCCGGGCGAGCTTCTGCGCTGCGGTACCGCCGGCGTTGCTCTCCTTGATTCCGCCGGTCAGGGGGCTCTTCGCGCCCACCGAGAGTCTGCCCGAGCAGGGAGCGATGGTGCCGGACAGGAGCCCGGGCGCAATCACGAGTTTGTTCTGCCGACTGAGAGCATGACAAAGCGGCGGCACTTCCTTGCCCACGACCGTCGAGGTGAGCGCCCGCCCCGCGAGGCCGGCATACTTGGCGGCGACCGGCTTTTCGGTTACCTTGCGTGACGTCATGTTTACGCGAAGTATTCTGTCCATGGAAACGACCTCCCCCCGCCTAAGAAGACAGATGACCGCTCTGTTGACATCGACTGAATTATGCCACAGACGAGGCCGTCAATTCAAGCTTCTGAAACGTCGGGCAGTGGAGGCAGGCTGGGGCGAAGAGGTATCCGAGGTCACGATATAAGAGCCCGTTGTCCAAATGATTTCTTGTGCAACAACATTCTCCTGGCGCGTCATTGCGAGGAGCAAAGAGCTGCAAGCTCGAGCGACGAAGCAATCCCGACGGCATGGGGGGAATGCCTCCGAGATTGCTTCGGTCGAGTCTGTGATTCTCCCTCGCAATGACTCCAAATCATTTGGGCAACAGGCCCGTAAGGCCTGACCCCACTTTCCTGCTTACTGAATGTTGGCGCTCAAGCGGGTCTGTTCGACGATGCGGAGTATCCTTCTTATCCTGGTCCGCAGTTCCTCGTCCTGCGCCGAGGCGGGATAGGTGAGCGCTTCTCGGCAGATGAGCTCCGCCTTCTTGTAATCCCCTTTGAGGTAGTAAACAACTACCGTGTTGTAGGCCGAAACGAGCGAGCGGGGATTGATTTCGCGAGCCGCCTCGAAGACGTCCAGCGCCGCGTCGTATTGACCCCGTTCTCCGTAAATCAAGCCCAGATTATTATAGGCGGGCTCGAAGTCCGGCTTGAGTTCGATCGCTTTCCGATACATCTCGATGGCGACGCCGGGATTCTGGATTTTTTCGCAGAAGGTGGCCATGTCGAAGTAGCCGGCGTGATTGTTCGGATTCTCTCTCAGCCGAGCGAGCCGCTGGTTCCATTCCTGTTCGACGGTCTTCTGTGTTACTCCCAGCATGTAGTGCGCCGCCGGGTTATCGGGGTCGGCGGCCAGCGTTCTTTTCCACTGCCTCGCGGCCGCGATGTACTCCTCGCGCCTGAACAAGTAGCTCGCTTTGATCAGTCCGCGGGCAATCATGTTGTACGAGTCAACCGAATGTCGCACGGCCCTTTTTTGCTCGCCGGTTTTGCCGAGGTTGACCAGGAGCGGCCTTCCCGCGGGCGCGTCGATGGGCAATTGGCCGAAGGCCGCATAATCATATTTCCCGAAGAACTCGATGCGCGGCTGATCGTATGTGTTGATCTCCGCAGTGTCGCACACATAGTTCTCAATGCCGGTCTTGTCCATCGCGAACGTGTTCACAAACTCCACCGGGCCGGGCATGCCGATTTCTCTCAGGTCTTCGGCGACCTTGGGATTGCTCAGGTCCTCGACCAGCCGGGCATAGTCTATGACGATTTCATCGGGCGAGCCCACGAGGATGAAGTAATTATAGAGCGGTGTGAACCAGAGCTGGCAGTCGGGGAACACGTGCGCGAATGATTTCAGTATGATCTTCAACTCCCTCTCGGAGAGGAGATGGTAGGGAATCCACTCGGCCATGATGCCGCCCGGGTTTAATTTCGACAGGCAGTCCTCATAGAATTCGACCGCGTACAGGTTTCCGTTTCCGGCATGCTTCGGGTCGATGGAGTCAACGGTGATGACGTCGTAGGTTTTCTCGGTCGCGTGCACGTAATTCCGGCCGTCATCGATGATGGCGTGGAAGTTTGGGGCATTCAACACGCCGTGGTTCACCTCGTCCAGATATGAGGCCGCCTTCAGGACTGCGGGCACGATCTCCACGAGGTCGATCCGGTCCAGACCGTATTGGCTGATCGCCCACGAGGTGCCCCCCGCGCCGAACCCGACGATCAGGACGGTCTTGGGGTCGGCGTGCAGGAGAACGGGGTAGTGGCCGAGCGCCTTCTGTATCTCATGGAGCGACACGCGCGCTCCCGCCACCTCGTAGCCGTTGATGCTGATCGACTTCTTCTCGTCGGGAAGCTCGTACACCTTCACGGTCGCCGTGTTGTCTTCTTCGTAAAACAAGAGCTTGCTCCAGCGCTCGTCCTGACGTCGGAAGAAGATTTCTTTGGGCGCAATCACGACGCTCAGCAGCGCCGCTGCGGCGATGGATGCCACGAGGACATTTCTTCGAACGACCGAAACGCCGCTCATCCACACGGCCGCGAGCGCCAGCCCGATGTTCACGGCCGCGACAACGATTACTCCCTTCTGGATGCCGAACAGCGGGATGAGCACGAAGCCCGCCGCGAACGCGCCCGCCATCGAGCCGAGTGTGTTCTTGCTGTAGATGTTTCCGATGCTCCCGCCGAGCCTCTTCATGTTCCTCGCGTAAAGCTTGCTCAGAAGTGGAAAGGCCGCTCCCATCAGGAGGGTGGGCACCAGCATCAGCATCGCGCTCTTTGCCATTGTCACGTATACGGGCACGCCCCAAAAGTTGGCCTCGAAAAGCCTCGAGAGGCTGCCAAGGCGGTGGAACACGGCGTCGAAAACCGGAAACGCGAAAATCGCCCACAGGCCGATGACGAGCTCGAATCCGGCGAGCCAGACCCACAGGTTCTTCTGCCGGTCGGCAATTTTTCCGAACAGGTATCCTCCAACGGCGATGCCCAGGAGCAATGTCGTCAGCATCGACGAAAAAGCATAGACCGAATTGTTCATGTAGAAGACCAACACCCTCGTCCAGAACACTTCATATGCGAGCGAAGCCATTCCCGCAAGCGCCGCACACCAGAGAACGATCCGGAGGGTGCGGTGCAGCTTCTTCTCCTCCATCCCCGACGATTTTATGTCGACTTCGGGAGAATCGGCGGCGACCGTCGTTAGTTCGGCAGAGGACACGCGGTCCAAGAAAGAGTAAAGAGCCAGCGCGATAAGGCCAATCGAAAGATTGGCGCAGATGTTCCACGTCATCGTTCGGGATACGCCGAGTATGCCGATCAGATAGAAGCCGGTGAGAAAGCACCCGACCACGGCGCCGAATGTGTTCGCGAAATAGAGAGTGCCAACTCCGGAGCCGAGCTTTTCGAGGCGGCGGACGAAGAATCGCACAACCACCGGCAGCGTGCCGCCCATCAGAGTCGTGGGGATGATGAGTATCACAAAGGCGAGCGCGAAGCGTACGAGAGCCAACGCCGCATTCGAGCCGACGAGGTGTTTGTACAGGAGCGTATGGATGGCGTCCGTTGCGCCCAGCGCATAGGGGAGCGCGAGAGCGCTCAGCGCGATTCCGATCTCCAGAGCGCCGTACAGCAAGAGTGACTTTCGTGGATGATCATCGATCTTCTTGCCGAAGTACCAGCTTCCCAGACCCAGGCCGGCCATGAACGCGCACAACACAGTGCTCACCGCGTAGCTTGTGTTCCCGAACACAATGGTGAGCATCCTCACCCATAGTGTTTGGTACACAAGCGCCACCCCGCCCGAAATGAAAAAACACACAACGATGGCCATGACCAAGACGCGATGCGTGAGCGGCAGACGCGTGTCCGTTTTCATCATAAACCTCTTGTTTCTATCGAGGAATCTCGTTATTTAAAGTCAGGGATGAGAGGGCATAATCGTTCATCTGGTTCGGGGTTCCCTCCCTTGCTTTGATATTGCAAGAACTTTGCCTTTTGGGATGTTTGAGGAGAAGCATTGTAACCATATATTTATCAATATGTTAACAGCAAAATAGCGGCTGAGTTGAGAGGGATGGCCGGCCAAGAAGTGTAATGTTACGATGCAATACAGGAAAAAAAAGAGGAAAAAGCAAGCGCTTAGGGCAAGCAGGAGAAGAGATTGCGATTATTCGTAATATTGCGTTACATTTCTGCCGATCTCTTCATGCATTTGCGCTGAAAGCTCCTTTGTTTCCCGTCGTTTATGGCGAAATGTGCGTCTTATTTCAATATGCAGAGTATATTGAGGAAAAACTGGGGGGAACTTCTCACGCCGGCGGAGAACGAAAGAATTTTTTCCCGCCGGCTGTCGGGCGCGAGGAACGCTCGCCGTTTTTCGGAGTGGGTCTCAAGCGGTCGGAAGGAGGAGGGGGAGGATAAGCGATCCCAGCAAGTCGGCACAGAGATGATGTACTTGAAGCTGTACTTGCCTGTCCTCCCCTCCCTGATTCGTGGCCGCTTGCTGTGGAGACTGGATTTCTAGGCCGAGAGCAAGTGGGGCGAAGAGAAAACGAGCGCTCTTGTCTTTCCGTCGTGAATGTTGCGCCACGTGTGGGGCGCGGTGGATTCCAGATAGATGCTGTCGCCCTTGTCGAGAATGTAGGAGACATCGTTGACGAAGAATTCCAGCTTCCCTTCGAGCACATAGTACCATTTTTCGCCCACGTATATTTCCGTTACCTCGCTGGCGGCCCCAGGCTCGACGGTGACGACGGCAGCCTTCAACTCCTTGCACTTCGCTCCATGGGTCAGTTGTTCCAGCTTGAGGCTTCCGTTCAAGAGATTGTGAACCAGGCCGGCGCCCTTGCGAACGACGAAATGTTCTCCTCCCGACATGGCCTCTCCACTTCGCGACGGCCCCGCAGTCTGCGGCGATTCCCTCTCCCTCCCCCGTGAATCCATACAGAAACCTCCTCCCCTCACGACACGGACCCGCATTGCTCACAAGAAATATATGAAGCTTTTTCTCAAGACAGAGGCATGCGGCGCGCGGTATCCTTGCCGCCTCGCCATGTCTCTTGTGCAGCTTTCAATAGTTTTTCGCTCGTCAGAGTTCCCTCTATCACGGGATATTCGAGCGTCAACAGAGGGGGTGACGGAACATTTCCCGATTGGGGAAAATTCAGGAAAATCCTCGGGCTTCTTTCAAGCGCCTCTATCGCCCCCAGCAGCGCATAAATCTCTACATTCAGATGGTTCGCATTCAAGACCACGGCGTTGTACTCGTTCTTCTCGATCAGACGAAGCAGCTCCAGCGTCCCTTCGCAGACATCGAGCCACCACCCGTGGGTCTTCATCTCGCTCTGCAACCGCTTGGAAGCGGCGGGGTCGGCCTGGTATATGAGCACTCTGTTCACTGATTTCGCCAGCCTACAATGACAAAAACACCTTTTCCCTTCTGTAGAGCAATTGCAATGCCGTTGCAGGCGCCCAGCTGCTGAAATGCTTAAGTATTTGCCAAATACAGACTTACAAAACTTGCGGAGAGGATTGTCTTTTCACTCTGTGTCGTGAAACAAGACAGATGGGAGGGAGCGGTTATCGGGGTAACGGCAGGTAATACCCCAAATTACTTAGAGCTGCGGGCAGCGTGGGGGACAAAGGTCTCGTGTTCCGATTCAGGACACACGTCCTGCGGTATGCACGGCTCACCCGCCCGGAGAAAGAGGAATCCCGAATCTTTTCAAAAGATTGTAGAGTCGCGAGCGGCTGATGCCGAGAGCCTTCGCTGTCTCCTTCTTGTTTCCCTTATTCGCCGCCAGCATGCGCACGATGTGTTCGCGTTCCACGTCTGACAGCGTTTGTGCCTCAGCCGGCTTCTCCGGAGCGTTCCGGTCCGTTTGGAGTAATGCAGATTCGAGGAACCCGGCGGGCTCGAGCTCGTCGCCGGCCGCCAAGAAGAAACTCCGTTCAATCAGGTTGGCCAGCTCGCGCACGTTTCCCGGCCAGTGATGGTCTTTGAGCAGGTCCTTCTGTTTGCTTTTGAAGCGCTTCTTTGTGCCTTTCGCTCGGTTCAGGCATTCGAGGAAGTATTCGGCTAACAGGGAAATATCATCCGGTCTCTCCCGCAAGGGTGGAACGACGAAGCGCAGCACTTCGAGCCTGTAGAAGAGGTCCTCGCGGAACCGGCCCCCGGCAATTTCGTCTCGCACGTTTCGGTTCGTGGAAGCGATGATGCGGACATTCACCTGGAGTTCCCTGGAGCCGCCCAGCCGCCTGAATTTGTTCGTCTCGACGACGCGCAGCAGCGCAAGCTGGTTGGCGGGAGCCATTTCGCCGATTTCGTCGATAAGGAGCGTGCCGCCGTGGGCGATTTCCAGGAGTCCCTGCTGGCTGTCCACCGCCGTGGTGAACGCTCCTCTTTCGTGGCCGAAAAGTTCATTAGCCAGTAGCGTTTCCGGAAAAGAGCCGCAGTCGAGAACGACGAATTGAGCGTTTGCGCGGGGGCTTTGCCGGTGGATCTCCCGCGCGACCAATTCCTTGCCGGCGCCGCTCTCGCCCTCGAGCAAGACCGAGCAATCGGCCCGCGCCGCCTGTTCGATGAACCGGCGTATTTCCAGCGCCTTCCTGCTTGTTCCGACGAATTCGCCGGTAAACGTGACGCGTTTGAGTTCTTTTTCCAGCGCGACATTTTTCCGTTGAAGCTGCTTCTTCTCAAACGCTTTTTCGATCAGGATTTTCAGTTCGTCGAATCTGAATGGTTTGTTCAGGTAATCGTAGGCGCCCAGTTTCATGGCCTCGATCGCGGTCGCGACCGTGGCAACGCCAGTGAGGATGATTACCTCGATTGACGGGTGCGCCTGCTTCAGTTTGGCCAGCAGCTTGATGCCGTCCATTCCCGGCATGCGGATATCCACGAGCGCGACATCGAGCAGGTTTTCGCGCGCAATGGCGACGGCCTCCTCGCTGGTGGCGGCTCCGAGCGCTTTGAATCCCTTTCGCTCGAGCCGCTCGCATAGTCCCAGCCGAAACGGGTCCTCGTCGTCCACGACCAACAGTCGGATCGGTTCAACAGCCATGGCCGGCGCTCCCCACCGCCTCGGCATGGCCCGGCAGTGTTACTGTGAACGTGGTTCCCTGTGCGGGAGAGCTCTCGACATCGAGCTTCCCGTTCATCTCTTTGACGATATAGAAACATATGGAAAGGCCGAGCCCGGTGCCCTCGCCCTCGGGCCTCGTTGTGAAAAACGGGTCGAAGATGCGGTGCCTTATCTCGTCGGGAATGCCGTGTCCCGAATCCTTGAATTCGACGCAGATGCTCCCGTCGTCGTCAAGGCGGGTGATGACGGCTATCGAACCGCCCCCATCTGTGGCCTTCAACGCGTTGTTCAACAGGTTCACAAACACCTGTTCGAGTCGATTCGGGTCGCCGCGGAAAAGGGGACGCCGCTCATCCAGAATCATTTCGACCTCGGGCTTCTCATCGGCCAGGCGGACGACCAGCCCGACCGTCCTCTTCAGAAGTTCGTTGATGTCAAAAGTCTCCTCCCTGCTCTCGGGAGTTCGGCTGAACGACAAGAGGTGATTGGTGACCGACTGGCACTTTTGCACTTGGTCTTCCGTTATCCTCAGGTACTTGTCCAGCCGCTCGAACAGGGCGTCCCCCAGCTTTTTCCGCTCTTCATCGAGGATTTCGCGCATGAGTCCCGATTGGATGTCGATGGTGGCGACGGGATTGTTTATTTCATGCGCCACCCCGGCGGCCAGTTCGCCGAGGGCGGCCAGCTTGCTGGAATGACGGAGTTGAAATTCCATGCGGTTGCGCTCGGTCACGTCCCGCCCGATGACAACGACATATCGTTTGTCGCCTTCGTAAAAGAAACCTGCGCGAGCCTCGGCATCGAACGTCGTGCCGTCCTTCTTCCTGCCTTTGAACTGGATGAGCTCGTCAATCTCTTCGCGGGCGTCGAGCTTGCTCCGCACCCACTGCAAGACGGGGAGGGCCTCTGGAGAAAAGTAGTCCAGAGGATTGATGTCAGTCAGGTCGTCCTCTTCCGTGTACCCGAACGTCTCGAGGAGCGCCTTATTGCGGTAGATCATGCGGTGGTCGAAGAACAGGGCGATGCCGTCCCGGGAGGTTTCGAAAATCGACTGGAGGTTCTTCTCCCTGCGGGAAACCTCGGCGTAGAGGTTCGCGTTTTCCATCGCCACGGCGATCTGGTTCGCCAGGCCGGTCATCAAGTCGAGGTCATCTTTGCCGTAGGGGTTTCCCTCTCTGCGCACGATCGTGAACGTTCCGCCCAGCTTATTCTTTGCAATCAGCGGAACGATCAAGACATTTCGAAAATCAAGTATCTTCGTGTGAGCGCGCCTGGCCAGCAGAGGATGTTTCAAGATATCCTCCAGAATGAGGGGCTGCCTGGTTTCGGCCACGTGTCCATGGAGACCTTCGCCCGCTTTCATTCCATCGGTTCCGCGGATGAATTCCTCCGAAAAGCCTCGGTGCGCACAGTAGTTCAGCGTCTGGGTGTTTTCGTCGTACAGGTACATGGCGGCTGCGTCTGAATCCGTCACGCGAGGAACAGTGTCCATTGCCAGTGCAAGGACGGTCTCGAGGCTGAGGGTCTGGTTTACGGTGTGGGCGAAATCATAGAGCACCCTGAGTCTCTCATTCTGCCTCTGAATCGCTTCCTCCTGCTCCTTGTGCTTGGTCACGTCGTGCGCCAGCCCGAGGAAGCTTTTGGCCCGCCCATTTTCGTCCCAGAAGATGACGCCGCTCTGCTCGATATGACGCACTCTCCCCGTCCGGGTGAGAATGCGCAATGGGAAGTTGGGCTGCCGGTCTCTCTTTATCACCATCTCGCTGAGCCTGTTGGCGGCCCGTTCGTAATCGTCGGGGTGGATGATTTCGGAGACGCGGACTTTTCCGAGGTCTTCGGGACCGTATTCAAGGGCTTCCAGCGCATATCTGTTGGCGTCGGATATGACCCATGTATCGAGGTCCAAGACATAGAAGATGTCGGGCGCCTCGCAGAACATGTTTCTGTATCTCTCCTCGCTCTCCCGCAGGGCTGCCTCCATGCGTTTGCGCTCGGTAACGTCTCGCGATACGGCCAAGAGCGCCTTCTCGGCTCCCGGCCAGTGGATGGGATCGACATTGCTTTCCACCCACTTGACCCTTCCGTCCTTGTCGATTCGGCGGCACTCGAAATTGCGGACGGGTGTGCCCTTCAATGCCCCCCGGAACAAGCGCAGGGTTTCTTCGCGGTCTTCGGGATGCACCATATGGAAGAGGCCGACGTCGTTCGTTTCATCGACCGTATAGCCGGTGCCTGCTCGATATGCCTTGTTCGCGAACAGTACCTTCGCGTTCTGATCGGCAACGACGATCATGTCGTGTGACGAGTCGAGTATTCGGTGAGACCGTTCTTCCGAAAGCCGAAGCTCTTCCTCTATTCGTTTCCGGTCGGTGACGTCGCGCGCGACCGCCAACACGGCTGTCTCGACTCCCGGCCACTGGATAGGGTTGGCGTTGGCCTCCAACCATCTGATCTCTCCGTTCTTTCTGATGCTGCGATACTCCATGTTCCGGGCGGGTGCTCCGGCCAACACGTTCCGGAATTGACGCAACACTTCCTCGCGGTCGTCCGGATGGATTGTCTCAAAAACCTGGGGACCGCTCAATTCTTCCAAGGTGTATGTCACGTTGTCATGCCATGCCTTGTTGGCATACAGCACTTCCGCGTTTGTCCCCATAATGACTATGTAGTCAAGCGTCGTATCGAGAATCTGGTGGTGACGCTGTTCCGAGAGCCGAACCGCCTCCTCCATTCGCTTGCGTCCCGTCACGTCTCGGACGACGCCGATGCAGTCGTAGGGCTCGCCGCTCGCGTCGCGCAGGATCGTGGCATTCTGCTCCACATCGATGTAGGAGCCGTCGGCCTTTCGGAGCCGGAAGGGATAATTGACCTGTCGCTCGCCTCCCGATAGCGCGCGCCTGAATTGTTTCGTCAGCCGCTCGCGGTCATCGGGATGGATCAGGGCGAGAAAATGCATCTTGCCCCACATATCCTCCCTTCTGTATCCGAGCGTTTCTTCGGCGAAGTCGTTGCAACTGTTGATGATTCCCGTCTTTGGGTCGAGTGAATATATGATGTCCTTGGCTCCCTCGATAAGAGTCCGGTAACGCTGTTCGGATTCCTTCAACGCCCTTTCAGTCGACTCCTGCTCGGTAATGTCCCTTATGATGACCGCAACGTGCTCCACCGAGCTTCGCTCCCCCGGGATGGGACAGTAAGAGACATCCATGTATCTCCTCCCGAGGTCAGGATACGTGACCCAAATCTGGTGGTTTACCGTCTCGCCGGCAAGGCATCTGTCCAGGCAGGGCTTGAGTATCTCATCAAAAACCTGCTGCCCCATGATCTCGGCCACTCGTCGTCCGACAACCTCTTCTTCTGGCTTGTGGTGCCTCTTAACGCATGATGGGTTGACCGCCCGATAAATATAATTCCTGTCAACGATCACGATCGGGTTGGGAAAACTCCGGAGGGCTTGTTCGTATAGTTTGAGCCGCATGTCCTTCGCCTTGAGTGAATCCGTTTGCTTCTTCACCTTAGAGGAGCTCATGGCCGATTTCTCCGCTTAAGTGTCCTTCTCAGCCTGTGTAGAAAAGTTTGCAACATTCTATCATCAGCCTTTGCCGGTTGACAAGGGGGAGGGGAATGAGGGCTTGTCCCGTCCGCCTGAAAATCGTATTGCCGGTTTAATTGACAGCAAATTCGGGGGTCTGGTAGGATACGACTGTGGTATTGCCTCAGGTGTCTGAAGGATGCAGCGAATGACCGGGAGGAAGAAAAAGAAGAAGTTCAGATGGCTGCGAGACCTGGGCAAACGGCTCGCGGTCTGGATGGTCCCTCCCCTGTATAACTCCTACATGTGGCTCGTCTATCACACGAGCAAAAAGACTTACATCGGAGTGCAGAAACTGTGGGAGTTGACCGCCCGGGGGGAAAATGTGCTCGGCGCAGTGTGGCACCAGGACGGATTCATCAGCCCGTTCTGTCACCGCGGCCACGACATCCTCACAATGGTCAGCCGCAGCAGCCTGGGAAACGTCCTGACGGAAATATTCCGCAAATGTCACTTCATTCCCGTTCGAGGCGGCAGTTCCGGGGGCGGCAAAGAGGCGCTCGCCGAGATCATCGAATACATCAACACTCACAAGGGCGCGCTGTGCGGCATCGCCGTTGACGGGTCGCGCGGCCCCGAGCGAAAGGCGCGAATAGGAATACTGCTGATTGCGCAGGCCACGGGCGCGCCCGTTTATCCGATGCGCTCGTGGGCAAAACGCAGGCTGTTCGCGCCCACGTGGGACAGAACCCTCATTCCGCTCCCCTTCAATCGTCTCGTCTTCATTTTGGGGGAACCCATCACCGTGCCCGCCGATGCCGACCGTGAAGCCCTGGAGAGCCTCCGCGCGGAACTCGAGCGCCGGCTCAACCAGCTTGTCGAGCGCTCCGAGAGGTTCTTTGACGAGCGGGCCGGCGAGGCCGAGACGGACATCTCGGGGGCGTGATGGGGGCGAGCGATTAGCCGCCTGCGCCCGGCGGTTACGTCTGGCAGGAATCTATCTTCGCGACGACGTCGCGCGAGATTCTCTCCAACACGTAGTGCTCGTGTCCCGGATGCGTGACGGTCAGCTCTTCCAGCTTCTTCAGGTATTCCAGCACCGCCAATGCGTACGTGGCATGGCTCCAGGTGAGCGGAGACACGGAGAGCGGCTCGCCCGTGTAGGGATGCACTTGTTCCGCCAGCACCCCGGAGGGCAGCGCATGTCGGGCGACCCAGTCGAGCACTTGAAGCGGCTGCTGTAAGTCCTCGGTCGTTTTCGCGCGCGCGATTCCATATTGAGCCATCCACAGTGTGCAGATGAACCACGGATTCCCCGGCACGTTCTTATCGTTGCCCGCCGCCCGCTGGTACGTGTCGCCCGCGTACCTGGCCACTCCGCCCACGTTGGTCCTGACGGAAAGCTTTTCGCAGACCGCGTCCATCGTGCTTGCGACGCGTGGGTCTCTCGCGTCGAACACGCCAAAGTAGAACGCGCCGAACAGGCTGGCATCGACCGCGTCGTCCTTTTGAAATCCTCCGTCCATCGGGACAATCATTCTCAGGAACCTGCCGGCTGATTCGCTGTACAGATGCTCGACCATGGCGGCTTCTATCTCCGAGGCCCCGTCCATGTAGGTCGAGTGCTTCTCCATCTCGCCGAAGGCCTTGGCGAAGCTGGCCGCCGCCCTCAGCCCGGCGATCACGGAGGCCGTCGTGAACGTGAGTATGCCCCTTCGTTCCTCCCACAGGTCGTAGCTGGGGTAGGGGAGGCCCGTCCGCTTCTCTCGATACTGGAGCATGAAGTCCGCCGCGGCCTTTATGAGCGATTTGTACAGCGGCTTGATGAACTCGATGTCGCGGTACATGTCGAAATGGTTCCACAGCGCCCATATCACCAGCGCGGTCTCATCCTCCTGGATGGGAAGCTGCATGCCGTTGTTCTCCACCCACGGATGCCAGGAACTGCCGAGCGAGCCGTCGGGATTGTACTTATGCAGCAGGTAGCCGCGCTTGTGAATGGCATTGGCACAGAATTGGTAGAACCTTTGCGCGGGTTCGGAATAGCCGGCGATGTCGAGAACGTGCGCCACCAGCGCTCCATCGCGCGGCCACATGTAGCTGTATGTGTCGCGGTCGAAATGGAGTATGTCGGAGTCGTTCGCGGCAACGATGGCTCCTTCGTTGTCTATCTGTGTCCTCAAGATCAGCAGGCTTCGCTTGTAAAGCCGCCGGATGTTCTCGGGAAGGACGGACAGGTCGAACTCCTCCTTTTCCACCCACAGCCGCCAGTAATCCGCTGTCCGGCGGATGAGAACCTCGGGCCGGCGCTCGTGTATTATCGCGTTTGCGACCCTCACGTCCTCATAGCATTTTCCCGCGGCCATCCAGTAGTAAAGCGTCGTGTCGCCGCCCGGCTCCACCTTGCACTCTATTCCCATCACCGAATCCACGGAGCCTTGCACTATCGGGTTGCCGCTGAGGACGCCGTCCTCGGCGTCGCGCCACGTGCCCTCCCAGCGTGCAGACCCCTTTATTCCCGTTGCGTACTGGAACCCGCCGCACATTGTCTCCGTGCAACTGCTCATCAGGAAATACGCCCGCCTCTTGTAGTGTATCAGTGAGTTCGTGCCGGGGTCGAAGTAGGCGGTGTCGCCCACGTCGGTGTTGAAGATGTTGAAGTCGTGATGGAAAAACACGCGCACCTCGCGCGCGCGGTCGCGCTTGTTTCGCACCGTCACCCGGCGGAGGAACACGTTCTCGTGAAAATCGACCGCGTCGGCGCACTCAAGCTCGATTCCGAGCGCGTCGTTCTCCAGGCGCACGTCGGTCACCAGCGTGTCGTCGTGGTAGTCGAGGCTCCGCTTCCATCCGTCGGACCTCACCCACGAGAACTCGCCGTCCACCCACACGCCAAACCGGAACGCTTGGCCCTCGGTGTGGTTCTCCATGCCCACGTGCGGGAAATAGACGTCGCATATCTCGTACGACTTGTTGAAAGCCACCAGAAGCGAGCCGTTGCCTACGGGTATGTCGCGCGGCATGATGCGCTCCTCTCTTCCTGATCTTCCCTGAGGTCAAAAACCGTAACTAAAGGTGCGGACGGAGTAACGTTTATTTACAGTATGACGCGGGAATTCGTTTGAGGAAAGCCGGTGCGCCGGTTATTTCCGGATGCGCCCGAGGAGCCTTTTCAGCCTCAGGGCGTCGTCGAACATGGAGAGGTTGTTGAACAGGAGGTAGGTCGGCAGCCGGGGGTCGAGGCCGTTCAGGAGCGTTTCGAGGTCTGCGTCGGTATAGCGATACCGGTAGCCTGATATCCCATGCAGCCTGAAATACCGAATCGCGCCCGCCTGTGGGCGAGACCGGAACGGGTCCACACAATGGACGAGGGAGCACGCTTCGCAGATGTCGCGGATTTCCTCTTCGCCCCACTCGCCCCGCGGTTCCCACACGCACGTTATCCCCGAACGGTCGATGGAAGAGAAGAATTGTCGGATGTTGCGCTTATTCTCGGACGTGGGTCGAAAACTGGCCGGGCATTGAAAGATGACATTGTCGGCCCCGAGTCGTCGGACGAACTCCAGAGTCGCCTGCCACGCCGCGAGCACTTCGTCGGTTGGCCTGAAGCCGCCGTAGAGGCGCTGCTTCGTTTTCTCTATCGGCTTCCTGAGCCTTCGGTACGTTGGGCTGGTCGGCTCGTGCGTGATCAACTGCCACGCTTTGACGGGAAACTCGAATCCCGGTGGGGCCTCCGCCCGCCACTTCTCGGCCGTCGCAAGCCTCGGCAAGTTGTAAAACGTCTGCTGAATCTCAACGACGGTAAACTCTCGGAAATATTTAGGCCTCGCGACTGAAAAACCGCAACAGCCGACTTTCGCAGATTCGGCGATGGCTCTCAAACGCTTTCTGTCCGCCGGCCGGCGGTTCATCGCTGCGGCCCGATTCCCAGAATCCGCCTGCACTTGATGCAGAAGCGGTGTCCCTTGATGTCGGTGTCGGCGAGGCTGTTGGAGAAATGCATCACACACTTCGCGTCGGGGCAATGGTCGATGAGCCCTCCCGTGTGGCCTATCTCGTGCACGGCCTCCGTGATCGCGCGCTCGTGAAACAGCGCTATGTCGGGTGGCTGACCGTGGAACTCGGGCCTCAGGCGCGCCAGGGAGATGATGGCGACGCCGGCATAGACGTCGGCCTGGCCGAACACGAAGTTGAGGTCGGGCACGTAGAGGTCTTCGTTGGTCACACCGAGCACGCGGCTGTTCTTGGGAACTCTCACGCGCGAATTCAGCACGTCCAGGACCATGTTCGAAAGATACTGTCTGCGATGGCGATTGTAGGCGTCGGCCGGCAGCGGCACGCGCGACTCGAAGCCGACGCTCGCGCCGAACGTTTCCTTGAGCGGCTGCACGAGGAACTCGAGCTCCGCCGGGCTGATGTCTCCGCCAACGGGAACGATGATTATTCTCTCCATCTCGCGGGCCTCCCCTGCGGCGAAAATTGCGAAAGCCGACACGCCCAAAAGCGCGATGCACAAAGGTATGAGCAAACGTCTGTTCATTGTCAAGACTGATAGTCCGCCTTCGTCAGCAGATTGATGTTGCCCAGCCGGACTCGTTTCAGGCCCGCGGAGACAGCGGCGTCCAGGCAGTTCTCGGCGTGGCTCCGGCACGTGACGGGCAGGTCGTCCATCATGAATTGGGGATGAAACGCGAGCAGCGAATACGGAATGTCCGGATTCAACCTCGCCACGAACGAGGCGATGTGGCCGACCTCGTCCTCGTCTATGTATCCGGGCACGAGGAGCGTGCTCGCTATCAGCGGAGGCGGCTCGCGCCTGGAGCGGGTGAGCTCGGCGAGCAGCGCGAAGCTTTCGAGCGTCCGTTTGTTCGAAACGCCGCAGAGCGCCCTGTGCAGCCGCTCGTCCCACGCCTTCAGGTCGAACTTTATGCATCCCCCCGACTCGAGCGAAAGCTTTGCCATCCTGCGAAGCATGGCGGGATTCATCGAGCCGTTGGTCTCCCAGCAGATGCGCAGGATGCGGCCCGGATTCTTCCTGCGCGCCCGTGCGGAGGCCGCTATCGAGAACGGCAGTTGCGGCGACGGGTCGCCGCCGAAATAGCATATGCACGACGTCCGCTCGTCCACCGCGTCGGCAAGGTCGTCCACGGTCGCGTTGGGGCCGCGGGTGCTGTCGAGCCGGTACTGCCAGTTCTGGCAGAACAGGCAGTCGAACGAACACGCGCGGAAGAAGACGGCGAGATTGTTGTATCCGTGTTCGGGGCCTCGCGCATGGGCGTACTCCGGATAACCGCCGCCCGTGCCGCCCGCGCACACCCAGTCTCCGACGCAGTTGGTCGGCAGCGAATCATAATACCAGCTCACGTTCGCGCTGGCAGTTCCTCCGACGATGCGGTCGCCGTGCGGGCCGTGGCGGCGGCGACGATGGCCGCAGTAGCCCATCGAGTCGGGCGGGATCGAGCATCTGTTGGCGCAGAAACGACATTCGACGCCCTCGTCGCTTTCGGGCGGAACCCCCGGAAGCCCGAAGCGCGCCCGACCGGTCGAGTGGAGAGAGAGAGCGTGTCTGCTCACGCTGTCCCAATCGCCCTTGATGCACCTCGCGCACAGGGAGAGCGGGCTGGAGATAAGGCGGGAGCTCTTGCCGCAGTTGATGCATTTTGCCGTCATGCTACACCAACTCAAAGTCGGGGAATAATCTTCTGGTCACAGAATGAGTGTTCCCGACCGCTCTTCAATCATTTCTTCTTCATCTGACCCGGAGGATATTTCTTCTTGTGCTGTTTGGAATGCGTGTAGGGCTTATCAGAGTCCATCTCAATCGTCACGTAGTTACCGAGCCTCAAATGCAGGTTATTGGGCAGCAGCGTGGAGACGCGCCATTTGTCGCCTTCCATGTAGAAGTACAATCTTCTCGAAATGTCGAAATACACATGCGCGTCGGGATAATAGTGATACGTGTACTTCGCCCGGTATCCGTGAGCCGGCGCGTGCGGAGGCGGACCCACTTGCTGGCCCCGGCTTTCGCCCACATATACATCCGTACGAGTAGGGGCGCATGCAATAACGAAACAGAGAAGAAAGATGCAGATCAACGCTTGCAAGGCTCCTGCAATGTCTTTGCTGTTCATCAGAAACCTCCTGACTCTTCTCAAGGCAGTCCTGTCAATAGCTTTTGCGTCGAGATTTCGTCCCTCCAATCTTCGCTTGCCCGGTCTCCCGAGTTTGCCTAAGGTCAACGAAGGAAGTATATCAGAAAGAAAGGAGATTTTCACGAGGAGGCCCGCCGATTCGGCCGTGTGTGACACTGGTTCGAGAAGGCGGGTAAAGTGCGAATCGAGGGCGAAGTGCACTCAGAACAACGAAGGAAAGCTCGGATGTGGTTGCTTCAAAGGTCAGGAACCTGACCTCAAGAAGAACGACGGAAAAAGGCTATGCGGATTCTCGCCGCTCTTTTCTGCTATTGCTCCGGTTTGTCGGGGGCCCTCTTCTGTCTCACTTCTTCGATAAGTCTCTTGATTCTTTCCGTCTCGCGTTTTTCCCGCCTCTCCCTGAGAATCGCCTCGTATTCGAGCGGATGATGCTCCACCAGCTCCTTCTTCGAGATTTTTCCGTTGAGCCAGACCTTGCTCATGGGGAACACTTCGGGATTGAGATGGACATTGTACATGTGCCATATGATGATGGCCAGGAACGCGAGTATGGCCTCGAATCCGTGAACGATGCGGACTATGTCGAGAAACCAGATAGGGACGAGCGCGATGGCGGCTTCCTGGAACCAGAGCATCAGGCCGGTGACCGCCATGATGAATATGCCCCAGGCCAGAGCCCAGTACTCGAACTTTTCGATGAAATTGAATTTGCCGAATCTGGGCCTCACGTCTCGCAGTCCCAGGTTGCAGAGAAACAGGTTGAGGGCGTCCTTGGCGTCTTGAGGGTTGGGGATAATCTTGTGGAAGTCGCGGTTGCCGTGGGGCGACACTATGATGTACACCACCTGGAAGAGGCCGACACCTATCAACGTGACACCCGCGATGCGATGGATGATGCCCCGCAGCCAGAAGCTTCCGGGAATTCCGAACAGCTTGTGTATCATGGGCGCGTTCGGAAACACGAGCGGGATTCCGGTCAGCACCAGCGTGAAGAAGCTTGTGAACAGCACGACGTGCTGAATGCGCTCGGGAAGGGTCAGGCGGACGAACTCCTCGTCGTCCGGAACCAGTTCGTCATCCTCGATTTCTTCTTCTGATAGCAGCCCGACCTCTTTCGCCCTGGCCAGGAGGTCGAGGTCGTCGTCGTTGATGTTCAACGTAACGTCCTTTCCTTCTCCGGGAATGCCCGGTGGTCATTCCTGTCTCTTTTTCCTTCTGCGTCTCGCGTAAAGGTCGGCGACGATGAATACCAGGAAGCCGCCGATGGATGCGGCAATAAAGATGGTGTAGAACTTTTCCACCACGTAGGCGCCCATGCTGCTTTCGCGCGCCTCGGCCACGTGCACCTTGCCGACGGCGAAATTCTTGCCCGCCTGCGGGTGACATTTGCCGCAGGTGGTCGGGATGTTGTCCGGATAGACGGACGACTTCGGGTCGTTCGCCGGACGGATGTCGTGATAGCCGTGGCAACTGGCGCAGTTGGCCACCTTCGTGTCGCCCAGCTTCGAGGCGATCCCGTGATAGGTGCCGAGATAGGTCTTCAGCCGCTGCGACGGAAAGCCGTATCGCTTGCTCAGCGTCTCATCCTCGTGACAGTTGGAACATATCTCGGCGATGTGCGTGGCATAGACGGTCGATTCGGGGCTGGTGTGCGACTTGATGGAATGCTCGCCGTGACAATCGGTGCAAATGGGAACGTCTTTGTTTCGCTTGAGGTAGTCCTGCCCGTGCACGCTCTCGATGTAGGTCTGATAGATTCCCTGGTGACATTTTGCGCAGGTCTTGGGAATATTGAATCGGTTTATCAAAGAATCGGGGTCGTCGGGCGGCTTGATTTTGTGAGAACCGTGGCAGTTGTTGCACGCCGCCGACACGCTCAGGCCCTTCTCCCTGAGGGCTTTCATGTGGACGCTGTTTTCGTAAGCCTTGATTTTTTCGGGCGAAGGCAGCTTGTGTTCGGCCACTATCTTCGTGTCGGTGTGACACTTTATGCAAATATCGACCAGATTCAGTGCAAACACGGAAGACTCGGGGTCGTCCGGCCGCCTGATGTTGTGAGTGCCGTGACATTTCGAGCACGTGGGCGCCGACGGGTCGCCCGCGACGAACGCCTTGCCGTGGATGCTCGTCTTGTAATCCTCGAGTTCCTGGTAGTGGCACATCGAGCAATCGACCTTTGCGAGTGGCGAGGCGTGGGGGAAATCCTCCACGCCCGCCAGGTCCGAATGGCAGTCGGTGCACTCGATTCCATTCTGTCCGTGAACCGACTTCTCATAGACTTCGTGGTCCACGCTGACGGAGAGGCCCTGCGCGTTGGTGAGCGACGGGTCGTCGTGGCAGGCGAGGCAATCCTCCGTCGAGACGGCCGCGGCGGGATGCGGCGCGAATGCGATCAGACAGAGGGCCGCCAATGCAGCCGCGTACCTTGCCAAAGTCACCCTACTTCACACTCCTTTGTCTGATTCTCCTGGCAAGGTCGGGCACGACCCAGATGAAGGTGATGATCAGAAGCCCGACGAATGCCCATACCAGCACCCGGCGAACATAGTAGACTCCGCCCGAATCCTTCTTCTTGACATCGACGTGGATTTTGACGGACTCGACTTTGGCCGATATGCCGGGATGACACTTCGGCTTGCCGCAGGTGTTGACCAGATTTGCGGGGTACACGGACGACTTGGGGTCGGTCGGCGGGCGAATATCGTGGTAGCCGTGACAACTTGCACAGTTGGCCACCGTCTTGCTTCCGTAACTGCTCGCTATGCCGTGATAGGATTGCTCATAGGTGGCAGTCCGGTCGACGGGAATCTCGTATTTCGACATGATGCCTTCTTCGCCGTGGCACTGGGAACAGATGGAGGGAATCTTCCCCTCCGCAGGAATGGAGATCTTGTGTTCGCCGTGGCAGTCGGCGCAGACGGGCGCGTCGGGGTTATGCTTCTCGAGAACCGCCACGCCGTGGACGCTCTGCTTGTACACGTTGAAGATCCCCACGTGACACTTGCCGCACGTCTCGGGGCGCCGGGGCCTGATGTTGGGCGTGCCGGCGGGCTGTATGTCGTGAACGCCGTGGCAGTCGGTGCACACCGCGGCGAACTCGATCAGTCCGTCGCGATAGAGCGCTTTCCCGTGCACGCTCTGCTCATATTCCTGGAACGGTTTTTCCGCGTGGATGTGATGCTTGACGACGACCTGCATGTCCTCGTGGCAGACTGCGCACGTTCGGGGGATGTTGGCCCTGTACACGTTCGATTCGGGGTCGTCCTTCGCCTTGATGTTGTGGCGGCCGTGACAGTCGGTGCAGCCGGTCACGTCGGCCATGCCCGCGCGCACTGCGATTCCGTGCACGCTGTCCTTGTACTGTTCCATCGGCGAAAAATCCGGAGCGCCCATGGTGTTCCCCTTGACATGACACTGCTTCGTGCAGCTCACCTTCTCGGGGTAGCGCTGGTGGGGCACTTCTCCGACGGCGTGCTTCACCTCGCGAACGTCGGAGTGACAGTCCAGACATTTCATTTTCCCGTGCACCGAGTTCTCCAGCACGGTCAGATCGACAAACGGAGCCTTTGTATCTTCCCTTCGCTCCGCATGGCATCCTGCGCAGTTGTCCCATGCTATCTCGGCCGCCGACGCATTCGGGCCGAGAAACAGAACCAACAGGAATGCGCACACGACGAACGCTGACTTTTTACACATTTGTCGTCCGGATTTGGTTGTCTTCAATCTATCCGACCACTCAGGAGGGGACTTCTACAAAAAAAAAGACCGCAAAAGGGCGACATCACGCCTCTGTCGGACCCCTCCGGGGGATGTAACGGACCGACTTGGTGAGCCTAAATTAGTATACCACATTTACGTCGGAAATTACAACCCCCTGCCGCCATTGGCCCTCATAACTGGCCAATAACGCGGGTTTTGCCTCAGTTGGGACGGCATCAGCGAGCGAATCCGCGGCGTTCCATCCGCCCCCAGGATGAAACGCCGAACAGCTTCTGCAATGTGCCCCGGAATCGCCACCATGCGTTTATCTGACGGTACCCGAAGTTCTCGAGGACGCTGTACATGAGCAGCCGGAGAAGGTCGCCGAGGGAGGGGAACTTTCGGAATGAGAACTCCTCGAGAACCACCGCGCCCAACGACAGAATCACGCCGAACAGGAATGCGATGATGAGAAACGAGATGAAGAAGTCGGTGTTCATCAGCCCGAGAAGAAACGAGAGGATAATGCACACATATCCAAACACCTCCAGGAATCCCCCGAGCAGTTCAATCAGAGTCAGATACGGCATCACGACGAGCCCGATCAGGCCGTATCTGGGATTCATGAGCATTCTCTTATGAGCCCAGGCGCACTCGACGAGGCCTCTCTGCCAGCGGGTCCTCTGTGCGCGGAGAATGCCGTAAGTCTCCGGCCCCTCGGTCCAGCACACCGGGTCGGGAATGAAGCGCACTCGATATTTGGCTCTGTTCCTCCGCATGTGACGGTGAATCTTGAGCACCATCTCCATGTCCTCGCCCACGGTATGCGTGTTGAACCCGCCCACCGCTATCGCGGTCCTCTTGTCGAACAATCCAAACGCGCCCGAAATCAGGAACATGCACCCCAACACATCCCAGCCGACCCTTCCCCAAAGGAAGGCCCTCAGGTACTCGACGTTCTGAAACGCAGCGAAGCGGTTCTTCGGAAATCTGACGCTTTTTATCCTGCCCGCCACTATATCGCACCCGTTGGCCAGACGTATGCTGCCGCCCACCGCGACCGTTTGCGCGGGATTTTCAAGGAAGGGCAGGACCACGCGAATGAGGGAATCGTGTTCGAGGATGCTGTCGGCGTCGACGAAACACACGAGCGGATACTTGGCGACGTTCAACCCTGCGTTCAGCGCATCCGACCTGCCTCCATTCTCTTTGTCGATCACGATCAGGTTCGAGTGACGGTGGGAAAGGTAAATGCCGCGTACCTTCTGGGTCTCGAGCGACTTCCTGAAGACTTTGTTGACCTTTTCCAGTGAAAAGACGCGCGTCAATATGCCGAGCGTGTCATCTTTGGAGCCGTCGTTTACGACGATGATTTCGGTTTGAGGGTATTCGAGTAATGAGAACGATTTGACGGTTTGAATGATCGTGTTGTATTCGTTGTAGGCGGGCACAATGATGGATACGGGCGGCACGAAATATGAGTGCATTACCTGAGAGAGGTCTTCGCTGGCGCGTCTGCGCACGAGCCGGACAAACGCGAACAGCGAAAGCGTCAGCAGGATGAGGTACACGCTGTTGATGATGACGAAGTAGAAGAGGATAACGTAGTTGAACCCGATGATTCCCCGGATCAACAGTTCTTTGAATGCTTCGAAATTGGCTTCCATCGTCCGTCAGTTTACTCCGAGAGGGCCAGCTCCTCCAGCGCCTGCCTGGCGGCGTCGCGAGCGAACCTGTCGGGGTCGCTTCGAGCCGCTTCGAGCAATTTCCTCACTCCCTCCAATTCCAGCCGCGCCATGGCCCCCGCCGCATTGGATCTGACCCACCAGTGAGCGTCGCCGAGCTTTTCAGACAGCCCATCGACGGCCCGCACGTCTCCCATGTTGCCCAGCGACTTGCACGCGAGCGCCTTGATTTGCCATCGTTCGTCCTTCAGCAAATCCATGAGCAGTTCCAGCGCCGGCAGGTAGCGTATCTCCCCGAGGGCTTTTATCGCCTTGAGGCTGACTTCCATGTCGGGATGAGTGCAGAACTCCATGATGAGCGGGGCCGACTGCTCGTCTTTGGACTGTCCCAGAGTCTCTATGCAGAGGGCGAGTATCTCCGGCGTGGCCGACTCGCGAAGCGTCTTCCTCAACGCGGGCAGCGCCTTGTCCCGCATGTTTTGCACGACTTCAAGCAGCCGGATTCTTATCCATACGTTGGCCTGCGCGGTTTCCTGCAACAGCGGCTGAATGGCGCGAACGTCGCCCAGCCGTCCCAGCGCGTATCCCGCCATCAGGCGCACGTCCAGGCGACGGTGGTCGATGAGCGATACCAGGTAAGGAATCGACTCGGGTTTTTGCAGCATGCCCATGTTGTGAGCCCCCCTGGCCTGACGCCACCACTTGCCCGAGCGCACGTCCCTGATATCGCCGTCGAAGTATCCCAGTTCTTTGTAAGCCTGCATCAGCCGGTCTCCCGGGACGCCCCGCACCCTGGAGATATAGCTTGCGAGGATCGCTTTGAGAAAACGAAGGTCCACCTTTAGATTCAGGTGTGCCTTGAACTCCTCAAGGGTGACGTTTCCGTAGGTGAGCCGAAGGACGAGCGGGTTTAGTCTGTCATGCGCCTTCTTCTTGATGCCGACTCGTCTGAAATAGAGGTAGCGTTGAATCACGAGGTAGATCGACAGACCGAGCACGAGAATTCCGAGCGCGAAAATCAGGCGTATGTAGAGGCCGATGATTGTCATTCGGCAGCGGCTTAGAATTTACAGTAATATCCCACGCTGACCGTTTGGTGCTTAACTCCACCTTCTCGGTCCTCGAACGAATAATCCAGGCTGATTCCCTGTCTTCGGGACAGGCTGAGAACCATTCCGGCAAAGTAGGAATTGACGTCGGTGATTATCATGTCGCCCTCGGTCAAGATATCGGATACCTCCGCTCCCCATGCGGTTCCTCCCCTGACGGTAATGGAATCGGTGATGTCGTAGTTCGCCCTCACCACGTAGGAGTCGGTTTCCTTCTCGGAGAAATTGTAGCTGTGGTAGTACTTGGCCGACACGTAGAGCTCATCTCGAAAATAGTGAATGAGTTCCGCCGTGAGGGTGTCCACGCCGCCGGCCGCGTAGTTCAACCGCTTGTAACCCAGCGTGACGGCGGAGTAGAACGGCAGCCAGTATGAGATTTCTGAAAGGTATTTCGTCTTGGGAGAAAAATCGGCGTCCGGTCCCACCCCGAACGCAAGATGGACATTGAGTTTGGGCAAAACGTCCCGATACACTTCGGCGCCATAAATTTCGTCCGTACGATCGGAGCGCTCGTACCGTTCGGCGCTGACGAGGAAGGTGGTCTCGGGGTTGGCCTGGTAGGTCAACAGCGCATACTGGCTGTTCCAGTCTTCGCTGCGGTTGATGTCGGTGTAGGAATATCCGGTGTCGAACCGAAAGCGGTAGGTCTCGGGCGGCTCTTCGACGGCCTCCATTGACGGTTTCTCCTCGGGCGGCTCCACACTCGGCGTCTCTCGAATCCTTTCATCCCGGGAATAGGCATCGACGGCATTTCGAGCCTCCGCATTATCGGGCTCGATCTCCAGCGCCTTCTGATAATATTCCAGGGATTGGCCGTAGTCTCCCTTCTTCCTGTATATCCTGCCCAGCGTCAGGTACCCTTCGACATCGTCGGGGCTGCGCGCGACGAAAGCCCGGCCGTTCTCGATGGCCCGCTCGTAATCTCCCTTCCAATTCCAGACATTGGCAAGCCCGAGGTAGGCCTCGATCGCCTCGGGATGGGCCTTCAGAATATCTTCATACATCCCGATGGCCGCATCGTAATCCCCCTTCCAGCTCGTGACCCGCGCCACGCCCAGCTTTACTTCGACATCGTCGGGGCTGAGCTTCCCGGCTTTCTCGAACCACTCCAGCGACTCATCGAACCGCTGCAGATGGCTCAGCACGGTGGCGTATTGTTTGATTACCTCAACGTCATCGGGTGAGCTTGCCAGAATCTCTTCCAGCAGCCTGGCAGACTCCGACAGATTCCCCTCCGCCTTGGCCTGCATCGCCTGCCGATACAGCTCATCCGCTTCTTCGCAATAGGCGGGCGCGCTGCGGACAAGAATACATGCAAGAAACAAAAGGATAAGTGCGATTCGCGAGATATGAAAACGACTGTGTCTGAGCATGAACTACCGCTTCGGATTATGGGAATCGGACTCTCACGTCTGATGGTCGCGTTTCTTCTCGAGCGCTTTACCTTCCAGCGTCGTTTCAATCTGCGACAGCACTTCATTGGGATCGAAGGGTTTGGTGATGTATGAGTCGATCAGGACCTCGACTTCGGCCGTCACGGTCGATCCTTTTGAGAGAGAGGACAGGAGAAAGATGGGCGTCTGTTTGAGCGTTTCCTCTTGTCTCATGATCTTGACCACATCGACGCCGGTATAGGCGGGCATCATGATATCGAGGATGATGAGGTCCGGGTTCTCCTCCTTGGCGGTGAAGATGGCGTTACTGCCGTCCTCGACGTGGATGACCTCATATCCCTTTTCCTTGAGGAAATACTTGAGCAGGGACGCGCAATACTCGTCATCATCTGCAATAAGAATCTTCTTCATATCGGGGGAAAGTCGGGTCCGTCCATCTTTCTGGAGGTTTCATCAATCATTTTACCAGAAATGACCCGCATTTGTAAACCGCATAACTCGCGAGCGAGGCCCGCGACACGCCGACGGGCGCGCTTGACACCCCTGTGGGTTGATTGTATAATTACGCAATGCGGCCGCCTTTCCCTTGCGCTCACAACTCCTTACGAAAGAGAATCTTATGCTTCGATATCTGACAGCCGGCGAATCTCACGGCCAGGCTCTGGTTGCCATAGTCGAAGGCGTTCCGGCCGGCCTCACCATTCGCCCCGACTTCATCGAGGCGCGGCTGGCCTCGCGCCAATCGGGCCATGGAAGAGGCGCGCGCATGAAAATAGAGCGCGACCGCCCGCAGTTTCTCTCGGGCGTCCGGGACGGCGCGACACTCGGCAGTCCGGTCGCCGTGCTGATTCCCAACAAAGACTGGGAGAACTGGCGGAATGTCATGGCGCCGTTCGAAGTGGAAGCGGAGGCCGCGCGCGCGAAGGCTGTCGAGAGGCCGCGTCCCGGCCACGCCGACCTTGCCGGCGCGCTCAAGTACATGCATTCCGACATCCGGAACGTGCTCGAACGCGCAAGCGCCCGCGAGACCGCCGCCAGCACGACGGTCGGCGCAATCGCCGAGCTGCTCCTCCTCGAATTCGACATCGACATCGCCGCGCACGTCGTCCGCATAGGGGGCGTCGCCGCCGACACATCGCGTCTGACTCCGAAACAGATTCGCGAGAAACCGGAAAAATCTCCTGTGCGCTGCGCCGACGACGCCGCCGAGCGCAAGATGATGAAAGCGATAGACGAGGCCGCCTCTGCCGGCGACACGCTCGGCGGGACGGTCGAGGTGGTGGTATTTAACCCGCCCATGGGCCTGGGTTCTCACGTGCAGCACGACCACCGACTCGACGCGCGGCTTGCCGCGGCGGCGATGGGAGTGCCGGCCATAAAGGCCGTCGAGATAGGCGACGGCGTTCTGTTGGGCCAGACGAAGGGCTCGCAGGCGCATGATGAGATTTTCTACAGCAAGAAGAAGGGCGCCCGTTCGGCGGGATTCTATCGCAGGACGAATCGCGCAGGCGGAATAGAGGGCGGCATATCGAACGGCGAGAACATCGTGGTCAGGGCGACGATGAAGCCGATTCCCACGCTCGGCAAACCGTTGCGTTCGGTGAGCATGCGGACCGGGAAGCCAGCAGCCGCCGCGGTCGAGCGCGCCGACGTGTGCGCCGTGCCCGCGGCAAGCGTGATAGTGCGCGCCGTCGTCGCCATCGAAATCGCGAACGCGATGACCGAGAAATTCGGAGGCGACAGCCTGCGGGAGATGCAGAGGAATTTCGCCGGCTATTTGAACGCCATCGGAAAGCTTCGCTAGGCGGACATGCACAAGATTCGCGTACAACTGGACAAAGACGGATACGACATCGTCGTGGGCGGCGGAATGCTCACCCAACTGTCGAGCCTGCTCGCGCCGCTCGTCGAGCCCAGCCGTGTGCTGATAGTCACCGACCCGTCCGTCGGCAGGCTGTATGGCGACGCCGTCCGTCGGGCGCTCGAGCCGCTGGGGAGCGAGGTCCTCACCGAGACCATTCCCGAGGGCGAAGACCAGAAGAATTTGCGGACGGTGGAGAACCTGCTCGACAGGATGGCCGGCTCCCGGCTCGACAGGAAATCGCTGCTCGTCAGCCTCGGAGGCGGAGTCGTCGGCGACATCGCGGGCTTCGCGGCCGCCGTGTTCATGCGCGGAATCGCATACATCCAGGCGCCCACGACGCTTCTCGCCCAGGTGGACAGCAGCATCGGCGGAAAAGTCGGCGTGGACCATCCGCTCGCGAAAAATCTGATAGGCGCTTTCTATCAGCCCCTGCTTGTCTGCACCGACCCGGTGGCGCTCGCCAGCCTGCCCGAGAAGCACGTGCGCAATGGGATGGCCGAAATAATCAAGTACGGCGTCATCGCCGACGAAAGCCTGTTCGGGCTGCTCGAGCGGCATTCGGAATCCTTGAAGACGCTCGACGGCGGACTGCTCGAAGACGTGATACGACGCTGCTGCCAGATAAAGGCGCGTGTCGTTCAGCAGGACGTCCGCGAGACCACCGGCATCCGCTCGATACTCAATTACGGCCACACCATCGGCCACGCGATCGAGTCGGCGACCGGATACACCCGGTTCAGCCACGGCGAGGCGATATCCATCGGAATGATGGCGGCGGCGAAGATCGCGAAAGCGATGAAGCTGCTCCCCGAAGAGGCCGAACAACGCCAGGAGAAGCTGCTCTCGGCGGCGGGCCTTCCCGTGCGGATGCAGGGAATCGAAAAGCGGTCGGTCATCGAGGCAACCCGGCTGGACAAGAAGGCCGCGGGCGGCAACGTCAGATTCGTGTTACCAATGGCGATAGGAAGGGTGGTCGTCAGGGACAACATTCCCTCCGGCACAGTGGAGCAGGCGCTGGACGAACTGGGCGCTTCCTGAGCGGATATGAACAAGTCGAACATGAAGCCCTCTTTTGACGAGGGGCTCACTGCCCAGATGCGGGGCGACTTCGAATCGGCGATCGCAATATTCGAGCGGGTCATCGAGGAGCATCCCACCAACGCGGCGGCGCATCATCAGATGGGTCGATGTCACATGAAGCTCGGCGGCTTCGCCAAGGCCATCGAATGCTTCGAGACGACCGTCAGGCTCGGCCCGAAACGCATCGCGGCGCGGCTCGACCTGGGCATGTTGTACCTGGTCGCGGAGGATGTGCCGAGAGCGAAGGTGCAGTTCCTGCGCGCACTGGCGCTGAACCATTCCAACGTCAAGGCCATGGCGGGCCTCGGGATCGTGCACTACCACGAGAAGGATTTCGGAAGGGCCATCTCGCAGTTTCAGGATGCGTGCGTGCTCAACCCTGCGAACTTCGCCTGCCACTACTACCTGGCGAAAATTCACAAGGCTCTGGAGAATCCGGCGGGCGTGCAGGAAGAGGCGCTCAAGTCGGCCGCCATCTGCCACGGACTGATTCGCACGCGGCCCGAACAGCCGGAGGGATATTTCTTTCTTGCCGAGACGTTTGTGCTGCAGGGAGACTACAAGCCGGCCCTCCAGAACTATCTCATTGCGAAAGATTTCTCGCCCGAAGGCGTGATGCATTTTTTTGCTTTCGGGCTGCACTACAGCCTCGTGGACGATTACCTGGGAATCGCCCGGTGTTACGAGCTGCTGGGGGAGCACCGCTACGCCCGCTATTTCGGCCAACTGACACTCAAGCTCGACTCGAACAACGAGGAGGCGAACCGCTTCGCCTCCATTGAGGGGTAATTCGTGGAGATGTCCGACGGGGTGCGACATGGCTGACACGAATACGAAGATAGTCCGGGAGTTTCTCGAAGCGAACGATTTCAGCGTCATCGCCAACCGAAAATTCCAGCTCGTGAAGGCCGACCCGCCCGGCCGCTACAGCATCGACATCCTGGGCAAGAACATGCGGTACTCCGAGCCCCAGGCCGAGCTGCCGATGAGGCTTCAGGCCGGACACATGCGCTTCATCCCCAACGTGATTGTGGATGTGAAGGGCTGGCACAGCGAGAGGTTCTCGCCTTCGCTTGTCACCACCTCGCCCGAACTTTTCTACTTCGTCAGCCCGAATGCGCTCGAATATGCCCGCAGCGTGTTCGGCGACGGTCCGTTCAAATCCATCCTGGTCATATCCGAGGCGCCCGCGACGGAGCCCGTTTGGTTCAAAATGGAGGAGATGCTTCGAGAGAAAGGCGTGGACCACGTGCTCGAATTCCCCACCATACTGAGCTTTCTCATATCCTATGTCGAGGTGAACTTCAATTACGTCGAGAGCGAAACCCTCCAGTTGGTACGCCTTCTCAAACGCTATGGCCTCGTGAAAGGGCTTCAACTGGAGCTTCCGTTCAGGGCAAAGGCCTCCGGCCAGGAACATGAGGAGTGACTGATTTGGTTCGCAAGGCAAAGATGGATGATGTGCCGACCGTGCGGGAACTGATCGTTTCCTATTCCCAAAAGGGAGACATGCTGCCCAGGGCGCTTTTGGATATATATGAGGAGTTGCGCGATTTCTTCGTGTACGTTGACGGTGACGATAAGGTGCTCGGCTGCTGCGCCCTGCATCTGTTCTGGGACGATCTGGCCGAGATACGATCGCTCGCGGTGGGGGAGGTGGACAAACGCAAAGGCATCGGCACGGCGCTCGTCGGCGCGTGCATCGAAGAAGCCCGCTCGCTGGGGATCACTAAGGTGTTCACGCTGACGAACAAGCCGGGATTCTTTGAAAACCAGGGCTTCCAGCGGATAGACCGGGCCCAGCTTCCCCATAAGATATGGGCGGCATGCATCAAGTGCGTGAAATTCCCCGACTGCGATGAGGTTGCGCTCATACGCGAGTTGGACTGAATACGAGACGCGCTCCCGACCATTTTTTTGCTGTTCCGGTAGAGTATTTGGTATAATAAATTTATCTTGGGGCGGGAAAGGCAAGTCCCTGACGCCGGCGAGATTGCGAAAGTGTATAAACTCATCATAAGAGAGAAGGGCAAAGAGCTGCGCGAAGTGCCTCTCGACAAGCCCCGCCTCGTCGTCGGAAGAGACCCCTCGAACGAGATCTCGCTCGAAGACGATTCCGTATCCTCCGAACATTTCAGCCTTCAGCTCAAACGCGACAAGGTTGTCCTGAAGGATGAAAACAGCCTGAACGGCACGTTCGTGGGCAACTCGCGCGAACGCGTCAAGAGCGCCGAACTCCAGCACGGCGACATCATACGCGTCGGCCACACCCTCATCAAGCTCGTCAAGGTCGAGGTCACTCCCAAACCGGCCGAGGAATACGTGCGGCGCCACCCCAGGCGTCCGGCGCGGACCGTCGTTGCGAGCGACATCCAATCCATGGAGAGGCAGATGGAGTCGGTCGTCGCAAGGATGGACGCCATGCGGCAGCACGGCGACCCGGCGCTGGCGGACGAGATTGCCGAGTTGCGCGACCCCTTCTCCCTGGCCAGAAACAAGCTCTCCTCCGTCGGAAAGGCGTACAGCCGTCTTTCGGCATTGTATGAAGCCAGCAAGCACATCATCTCCGGGTTCGACCTCGAGAAGAGGCTGAACCTCGTCATGGATTCCGCCATCGAGGTGCTGCAGGCCGAGAGGGGCTTTCTGATGCTCAAGGACGAGCAGACGGATGAGCTGAAAGTGATGGTCAAGCGAAAAATGGGAAGGGAGGAGCTGGACGAACTCTCGCTCAGCATGAGCGTCGCAACCGAAGTCGCGCGCACGGGCGAGCCGCGCATGACCTCCGACGCCGCGACGGACCCGGGCTTTCGCGACCGGGGAAGCATCATACTCCACAAGATTACCTCGATAATGTGCGTTCCGCTGAGGATAGAAGACAGGGTGCTCGGCGTCATCTACCTCGACAACCGTATGTCGGAGGGCGCGTTCGAAGAGAGCGACCAGGAGCTGTTCTCGGCGTTCGCCAGCCTGTCGGCCATCGCGATAGAGAGCGCCAGGCTGTTTCAGAGGCTTCAGTACGAAGAAAAGGTGCGCACCACCATGTCGCGCAACCTTCCCAACACTGTCGTCGAGATGCTCATGAAGAATCCCGAGGACTGGAGACCCGGCGGCACGCTTCAGAAGGTCACCGTCCTGTTCAGCGACATACGGGGGTTCACCACCATGTCCGCCAAGATGACCCCCAATGAGACGATGGAGTTGCTCAATGAGTATTTCGACGAGATGACCAGGATCATCTTCGAGCATCAGGGAACGCTCGACAAGTTCATGGGCGACGGCATCATGGCTATATTCGGCGCACCGTTCTCCTACGGCGACGACGCCGACAGGGCGGCATTGGCAGCCATCGATATGATAAAGAAGGCGCGCGTGTTGAAGGCACGCGCCAAGCAGAAAAACAAACGCTCCTTCGATATAGGCATAGGCATAAACACCGGCACGGCCATCGCGGGCAACGTGGGCAACATCGAACGGATGGACTACACCGTCATCGGCGAGATGGTGAATGCCGCGTTCAGGCTGTCGTCCGCCGCCGGGCCGAATCAGATCCTTATCAGCAAGGAGACTCAGGCAAACATCCAGACCAAGATGGACCTCAAAGATGTCGGCGTAATAAAAACCAAGGACATCGAGGTCGCGGCCTTCGAGGTCATCGTGCCGTCCGGGCAGGCCGCGGGCGCCACTGCCCCGTTGGAGAAGGCGGAGTCACGGTAGCGTTTCTGGGGAGGTATCCGGTGAAGGCAAGCTTTGTCGCGCAAACGGACGTCGGACTGAAACGAAGTGAGAATGAAGATTCGTATCTCGTCGATGAGGCCAATCGCATATTCATAGTGGCCGACGGAATGGGCGGCCACGCCGCCGGCGACCTGGCGAGCAGGGTGGCCGTCGAGAGCATATGCGACTACTTCAGGCGGCATTCCTCCGCCCCCGGCCCGCAGGCATTGCCTTACGGCGTGAATGCGGATATGTCCGACACAGCGAATGGGATCACCAACGCAATCTGCGTGGCCAACGACAAGATCAGACAGATCGCCACCCGCAACGAGCAGTTGGCCGGCATGGGAACCACCGTCGTCTGCGCGCTGCTCGACGGCCGAATCATTACGGTCGGCAACGTCGGCGACAGCCGCGCCTATCTGTTTCGCCAGAGCGGGTACCGGCAGATAACCGAGGACCACTCGTGGGTGAACGAGCAGCTCCAGAAGAAACTCATCTCGGTGGAAGACGCGCGAGTGCATCCGTGGCGGAATGTCATAACACGGGCGCTCGGCTCCCGCGAATCCATCGAGGTGGACATCTTTGAGGAACGCGTCCGCGCAGGAGACCAGGTGCTGCTGTGCACCGACGGCCTGTCGAGCATGGTGGATGACATCACGATGTTCGAGATAATTACCGACAACGAAACAACGCAGGAACAAAAGTGCGACCGCCTCGTCGAGGAAGCCAAGAAGGCGGGGGGCGCGGACAACATCACGCACATCCTCATCCAGTTCATGGAGGAATGAAGAGCGTGCCCGAAAAGAAACTGGCGGTAATAGGCGCGGGCAACATGGGCGGCGCCATAGTGAGGGGCGTCGTGAAGGCGGGCCTCTTCAAGCCCGACGAGGTTGTAGTGTCCGATGTCGTAGATGAAAAGGCCGACGCGCTGGCCCGTGAGTGCAAGGTCGGCGTCGCTCCGTCGGCCTCGGAAGCAACGGGCGCGGCCTCGACCGTGCTGCTTGCCGTCAAGCCGCAATCGATGGAGGAGTGCCTTTCCGGGTTGAAAGAGGCTGTCGGGCCGTCCCGGCTTGTCATAACGATTGCGGCGGGGATAACGACGGAATTCATCCAGAGCCGTCTCGGCGGGAAAACGAGGGTGGTTCGCGTGATGCCGAACACCCCGGCACTGGTCGGCGCCGGAGCCTCGGCGATTTGTCGGGGCGCCTATGCGACGGCCGACGACCTCGCGACGACCGAGAGCATCTTCACCGCGCTGGGCAAAGTGTACAGGGACGATGAATCGCTGATGGACGCCGTCACCGCCGTGAGCGGCAGCGGACCCGCATATCTGTTCCTGCTTGCGGAAGGCATGGAGCGCGCCGCGCTTGAATGCGGATTGCCCGAGAACGACGCGGCCGGCCTCGTCGCGCAGACGCTCTTCGGCGCCTCGAAGCTGCTGGTCGAATCGGGTGAGGACGCGTCGGTACTGCGCGAGAGGGTCACCTCGCCCGGCGGAACCACGCAGGCCGCCCTGGCTGTGCTTAACGAGCGCGGGTTTGAGGAGAGTATAATAGCTGCGGTCAACGGCGCACTCAACAGAGCAAAAGAATTGGGAGGAGTGAATAAGAGTTGAGCCCAGAGATCACGCCCAACGACATTCTCCAGAAAAAATTCTCGCAGTCGTTGCGAGGACTCAAACCGGATGAGGTCAACGATTTCCTCAAGCTGGTCGCCTCGGAGTTTGAAGAGCTGCTTCGAGACAATCTGCAACTCTTGGACAAAGTCAGACAGCTCGAAGAGGCGGTGGACGAGTATCGCCACATGGAGAGCACGTTGAAGAATACTCTCATCTCCTCGCAGAAGATCGGCCAGGAAATCAAGGAAGAAGCCGAACGCAAGAGCAACATCCTCATACGCGAGTCGGAACTCGAGGCCGAACGATTGGTGCAGAAGGCGAAACAGCGCAAGGAACGGCTCGAGGAGGAAACCTTTCAGCTTCTGAGTCAGCACAAAAGGTTCAGAGCGGAACTCATCGCGCTCGTCGATACTCATCGCAAAATGGTTCAAGCACAGGATTCGCGGCTTCTTCTGGATTACGACCTCAAAGACACGCACGACGCGCAGCCGGCCGCCGAGCCGGAAATCGAGCCGGGCGAGGATGAGCAGACCGAAAAGCTCGAGGTAGGCGAGGAGGAGATCAAAGACCTCGAGATTCTTTTCCCCGAGGAGAAAGAGTGAACCGATGACGTCTCCTCTCCGCTCCTTCGCCTTCCTTCGGAGTCCGCTCCTTCCGCTCATGGCCGTGGTCGCGCTCACCGTATTTCTTGCCGATTCGTCGGCGCGCGCCAACGGCGTCGATGCTGACAGCTTTCTCCACACGCTTGAGACGCAAAGGGGAAAAGTCGATACCTTCGCAGCCCGGTTCGTGCAGAAGAAGACCCTCGCGCTCTTCGACGAACAAAAGACCTCCGCCGGCGCGGTGTTCTACAAAGCCCCGCGTCGAATGATATGGAAATACGAGACGCCCGACAATACGCAGATGCTTATCGACGGCCGGGCCGTTTCGTTCTATTTCCCCGAACTTAAACAGATAGAGGTTTACCCGTTGGAACAAGGCGGGGCTTCTGGCTTCTTCTTTGCCTTCGAGGCGACGGCGGATGAAATCGAGAAGAACTTCGATGTGTCAGTCGATTGTGGAGGGGCCGAACGGCTGAGCCGACTGGAGCTCTCTCCGAAGTCGGACCCTCTCGCGTCCGAACTAAAGAGCATCACCCTGTGGCTCGGCGAATCCGACTACCTGCCTCGAAAGATACGGATAAACGAGATTTCCGGCGACGTGACCGATATAGAACTCACCGACGTTCGCCTGAACGAGCCGATTGCCGACGAGGAACTGAAGTTTGACGCTCCGGAAGGAACAGAGGTCATCGAAGCGGGCCCGGGCGGCCTGTGAGCCGAATGCGGGATTGTACGTGCTGATTCTGCGGGTGGATTCGCCGGCGTCGGTCAGTATCGGCGCGCTCGGGCGGGTCGATTTCAGGCCGGGCTACTATGCGTACTGCGGGAGCGCGCGCAGGAACCTTTCCAGCAGAATCTCGCGCCACATGGCGCGCCGCAAGAAGCTGCGCTGGCACATCGACTACCTCACCTGTCGAAGAAATGTGTCCATCGAATCGGCAAGAATATTTCCGGGAGATGCGATGACCGAATGCGAGCTGAATTCCGTCGTCCGAGGCTCGCCGGACGCGCGGCCCGTTCCGGGCTTCGGGTGCTCCGACTGCGCGTGCGACTCTCATCTGACATTTCTCGGTGACGAGTCGCCCGACATTCCCCCTGACCCGAACGTTATCCATGCCCGTCCCTAGCAAAAATGCTCCCATCATTCTCGCCTCGTCCTCACCCCGAAGAATCGAGCTGCTGCGTATGCTCGGTGTGGAGTTCGACGTAGTTGCCAGCGAGGTGGAAGAGGCGCAGGACCCGAAGGCTTCAATCGCAGAACTCGTCGAACACAATGCGCTCGCCAAGGCGAAGGATGTTTCGAAACGATTCGAGAGCGGCCTGATAATCGGCGCCGATACTATCGTCGTTTGCGAGGGAGAAATTTTCGGAAAACCGACCGACCTCGATGACGCGGGGCGCATGTTGCGCAAGCTCGCCGGCAGGACGCACCGGGTGTACAGCGGAGTCGCCGTCGTGCGGGTCGAGGACGGCGCAAACAGGACGGCCCACGCGATGACCGAGGTCACGTTTCGCCCGCTTTCCGACGCGCAGATCGCCCGGTACTTCGAAATGATAGACCCGCTCGACAAGGCCGGGGCGTACGCCATCCAGGGCGCGGGCGGCGTGATAATTGAAAAAATATGCGGGTGTTACTATAATGTCGTCGGTCTGCCTTTGACCATCCTCGACAGCCTGCTTGCCGGCTTCGGCATGCGTCTTTTTTGAAAATCGCGGAGAACAACGTCGCGGAGGTGTTGACACGAATGAAAAAATACATCCTGGCCCTCGATCAAGGAACCACGAGCTCGCGTGCGATAATCTTCGACCACTCCGGCAAGTCTCTCGCCTCCGCCTCGAAGGAGTTTCGCCAGATTTATCCGAAGCCCGGATGGGTCGAACACGACCCGGAGGAAATCTGGGCGAGCCAGATCGAGGTCGCCGGCAAGGCGCTCGAGAAGGCGGGCGTTGAGTCCTCGGCGGTCGCCGCAATCGGAATCACCAACCAGCGCGAGACGGCGGTCGTGTGGAACCGAAAGACGGGAAAGCCCGTCGCCAACGCGGTCGTGTGGCAGTGCAGGCGGACCGCTCCCATCTGTGACGACATGAAATCGCGCGGGCTGGAGCAGACCGTCCGCGCCAAGACCGGCCTGGTGATAGACGCGTATTTCTCCGGCACGAAGGTCAAGTGGATGCTCGACAACGTTTCCGGCGCCCGCGACAGCGCGCGGCGGGGCGAACTCGCCTTCGGCACCATCGACACGTGGCTCATCTACAAGCTGAGCGGCGGCAAAATCCACGTCACCGACTGCAGCAACGCCTCGCGCACGATGATGTTCAACATCAACGACCTGCGCTGGGACGACGACATGCTGGACGAATTGGGCGTGCCCGCCGCGATGCTTCCCGAGGTCGCTCCGTCGAGCAAGGTCTATGGCGACACCGACCCGCACGTGTTCTTCGGCGAGGCAGTGCCCATCGCGGGAATTGCCGGAGACCAGCAGGCGGCGCTGTTCGGCCAGGCGTGCTTCGAGCCGGGGCTCGCGAAGAACACGTATGGCACCGGCTGCTTCGTCCTCATGAACGTCGGCCGCAAGCCGGTCGCCTCGAAGAGCGGGCTCGTCTCGACCATCGCGTGGGGAGTGAACGACTCCGTCGAGTACGCGCTGGAGGGCAGCATCTTCATAGCGGGCGCGGCGGTACAGTGGCTCCGCGACGAGCTCAAGATCATATCCAACGCCGCCGAGAGCGAGGAACTGGCGCGGTCCGTGTCCGACAACGGCGGCGTGTATTTCGTTCCCGCGTTTGTCGGTCTGGGCGCTCCCTATTGGGACATGTACGCGCGCGGCACGATCGTCGGGCTGACGCGCGGCTCCAACCGCGGCCACATCGCGCGCGCCACGCTCGAGTCGCTCTGCTACCTCACCCGCGACGTCCTCGAATGCATGGAGGCCGATTCGGGCCGCACGCTCGACGAATTGAAGGTTGACGGCGGCGCCATCGGAAACAATTTGCTGATGCAGTTCCAGAGCGATATTCTAGGGGTGCCCGTCAGCAGGCCGGAAATTCCCGAGACCACCGCGCTCGGCGCGGCCTACCTCGCCGGGCTGGCCGTCGGCTACTGGGGCGGCCTCGACGAGATCGCCTCGAACTGGCGCGAGGAAGCCCGCTTCACTCCTTCTCTTAAAGAAGACGCCCGCGAACGATTCTACACCCGCTGGAAACAAGCCGTCGAACGCTCCCGCGCCTGGGCCACGGAATAGTTCCTTTTTCCCACCGCAAAGTCGCAGAGAGCGCAAAGAGAGAATTAACCACCTTGCTGCGTTACGCGTTCGCCGCCCTTTATTGCAGACAACGTCAGTTTGACATGCGGCAATTACTCGGGGTATATTGACCTGACACAACAGTCTGAGGCGTTGTGAAAGGAGAAAGAATGAAGATCAAGGTTGTGATACATGAAGCAGAGGAAGGCGGTTATTGGGCGGAAGTGCCCGGTATACCCGGCTGTGCGACTCAAGGGGACACATTTGAGGAACTGCTCAAGAACCTCTACGAGGCGGTGGAAGGATGCCTTTCCGTTGACGTAGAACAACCCAAGAGCACAGGCAAAGACCGGATTCTCGAAATCGCAATATGAAGCCCATTTCCGGCAAGCAGTTGGCAAAGATTCTTGAACGTCACGGATGGAAATTGCTGCGCGTTCATGGCAGCCACCATATTTATGGTAAGGAAGGGACCGTAGTTCGGCTTTCAATTCCCATTCATGGAAAGAAGCCCCTGAAAGCCGGACTTCTGAAACACCTCCTGAAGATGGCAGGTCTGCAGGAATCTGACATCGAATGATTGAAATTCCGCCGCAACCGACATGATAGATTTCAAGAAACTCGTTATCCCGCCCGGTGAGGTCATCGCGATTGAGGATGGCGAGCTTAATGTTCCCGATAATCCGATCATCCCGTTCATAGAGGGCGACGGGACGGGGCCCGACATATGGGCGGCGGCCGTGATGGTGTTCGACGCCGCCGTTTTGCTTGCCTACGGTGGAAAAAAGCAGGTCCAGTGGTTCGAGGTGTACGGGGGCGAGAAGGCCGCGGAGAAATACGGCGAGCATCTGCCCGCCGACACGTTCGATGCCATCCGCCACTTCAAGGTTGCGATAAAGGGGCCGCTCACCACGCCCGTCGGCGGAGGATTCCGCTCGCTGAACGTCACGCTCCGGCAGGAGCTCGACCTCTACGCCTGCATCAGGCCGGTCAGGCATTTCGCCGGAGTGCCTAGCCCGGTCAAGCATCCCGAAAGGCTGAACGTCGTCGTGTTTCGCGAAAACACTGAGGACGTGTATGCGGGTATCGAGTGGCCCGCGTTCTCGCCCGGCGCGGCGCAGGTGATGGATTTTTTGAGGCGCACGTTCGAGCTGGCCATTCGGTCGGATTCGGGCATCGGAATCAAGCCGATGAGCGCCACGGCGACGAAGCGCCTCGTGCGGCGGGCCATCGCGTACGCCATCGACGAAGGTCTTCCGAGCGTGACGCTCGTGCACAAGGGCAATATCCTCAAGTACACCGAGGGAGCGTTCCGCGATTGGGGCTACGCCGTCGCCGAGCAGGAATTCGGAGACCTGACCGTGGTTGAGCGGGACATGGACGACCGGAGCGTCGGCGCCGAAGGGAAAGTGATAATCAAGGACCGGATCGCCGACTCGATGTTTCAGCAGATTCTCGTCAGGCCGGAAGAGTATTCGGTGCTGGCAATGCCCAACCTGAACGGCGACTACTTTTCCGACGCCGCCGCCGCGCAGGTGGGCGGCCTGGGCATGGCGCCGGGCGCAAACATCGGCGACGAGGCCGCCATATTCGAGGCGACCCATGGCACTGCCCCGAGGTACGCGGGACAGGACAAGGTGAATCCCTGTTCGTTGATCCTCTCCGGAGAGATGATGCTTCGGCATATCGGATGGCGCGAGGCCGCTCGGCTCATAGTCGAGGCGGTGGGAAAGACCATTCGGGAGAGACGGGTCACCTACGACCTGGCGCGACAGATGAAGGGCGCAACGCTGCTGAAATGCTCCGAGTTCGCCGCCGCCATCGTCGAGAATATGCAGGAGGCTGCGCGGGCCGGTTGATTTTTTTCTTGACTCCTGTCTCGGATTTAAATATGATTTTCTGGCGGTGAAAAAGCCGCACGGCTCGGGCCGATGAGGGGAGGTGAGCGGATGATCGACAAGGAGCTCTTGGATATTCTCGCCTGTCCGAAGTGTAAGGGAGACATTCATTTGAACGAGGATCAGAGCGGGCTCATCTGCGATTCCTGCAAGCTCATGTATCCCATCAAGGACGATATACCCATCATGCTCATCGACGAAGCGACAAAGCTTGAGGAAAAGGGAAGCTGAGCCGGGCCCGCTGCGTGTTTGTTCGAAGTAGGGGGAGGGGGAGAAGGCACAATGGGCCGCATTGTCTGCACTTGTCCCAAGACCAGCGGTTTCTTCACGTCAGCGTTGCTGGTAATATTCCTGATTGGCTTCATCCCGTCATTTAGCAAGCCTGCCTATGCGCAGGAGAACGTTCTTGTCGCGCACACGTATCGAGTCGATTACGCCAGCGTGCTCCGGCTCGAACCCATCATCCGACCGCTTCTTTCAACGCGCGGAAGCCTTTCCGTTGACGAGCGCACGAACTCCGTTGTCGTCCGCGACACGGAGTCCAGCGTCCGCATGATCGAGGAAACCATCGCCAAGCTGGACACCGCGATGCCGTCGGAAACGTTCTACCTCAAATATGCCGATGCCGACAGGGTGGCGGAAAAGATAACGCACGTCCTGGACTCGTCGGTCGGGATTGTGGAGCCGGACGTGCGGACCCACACGGTGTACGTTATGGCGCTTTCCTCCAAGTTGGAGCGCGTCAGGTCGCTCATCTCCCGATGGGACCGGCCCATCCCTCAGG
>CAZSKP010000017.1:0-58732 GCA_964607485.1 uncultured bacterium
TACAATCGGTTGACTCAAGCACATTGAACCACACGCCGAGGGAGCGGTCAAGGAAATTCTTGTTAATAAATGGCGGAGCAGCTTCGCAGGGAAAAAGGCGAAAAGGGGAAAAGGCGAAAAGGCGAAAAGGCGAAAAGGCGAAAGGGAACTGTATCCGCAGATTACGCAGATTGACGCGGATTCTCTCAACTTTAGACTCCAGACTCCGGACTTTCTTGACACCGCCGACGCACGTAGCGCAGGCATCCTGCCTGCAACAGAAACCTCTATTTTTCTCGCCACGAATTACGAATTATCACGAACCCTCTGGCGCTCCGGTCGGATTTTCATCATAGTTATTGAGATGAGAGAGGTGTTTATATATTACGCGGATGAGAGACGGAGAGGAGGCGCGTGATGAGCCGAAGGGGTTCTATGCGGAAAGACACACGCGGTCGCGGAACCGGAAAAGGGCGGGGGAAAGAGAAGCTGGTCACGAGGGTACTCGGCAGGACGGGCCGCGCGGTCACGACGTTCGGGCTCGGCGGCCAGGCGTCCATCCAGTGGCCCCGGCCGGGAGTGGACGGCGAGCAAATAATCCTCAAAGCCATCGAAATGGGCGTCACCTATTTCGACACCTCAAACATTTACGGCCCCAGCCAGATGACGTACGGCAAGGCCTTCAGGCGGCTCCACATGGTGCCGAACGGGGCGGCATACGACAGGAAGCTGCGCAAGAGCATCTTCCTCGCGACGAAGACCCACATGCGCCGCGCGGTCGCCGCAGACGGGCATCTGGGACCGAATCCCGCCTCGAACGGCGAGCGCGTGAAGACCGCGATTGACGACGTGCGCCGGTCGCTCTCGCAGATGTTCGGCGACGGAAGGGGCAACTACCCGAAGGACGCCTACCTCGACCTCGTCCAGATACACAACATCAACACGATCGAGGAGGTCGATGCGATCTACGAGGGCCTGGAGAATCCCGACCCGAAGGCCGAACACATCGGCGCGCTCGCCGGGCTGCTCGACCTTCGCGACGGCACGAATCGGACGGGCGCGAATCCGGGCAGGGAAAAACTCATCCGGCACATCGGCATAACCGGCCACTGGAATTCGCCCGCCCACATCGAGGCGATTCAACGCGACGAGATGGGCATCATCGACACGCTGCTGGTGGCCATCAACGCGAACGACCGTCTCTATTTCAACCACCAGCACAACGCCATCTCCGTGGCCGAGGCGAAGGGGATGGGCGTCATCGGCATGAAGGTGTTCGCCGACGCAAAGCTCTACGGGCGCGAATCCGGCTCCTTCTCCAACGAGCCGCACGACGTGTACATGGGCGTGGGCTCGAAGGAACTTCCCTCCGCTCCTCTGATACAATATTCGCTCAGCGTCCCGGGCGTGGACTGCGTCATCATCGGCATCGGACACATAAGCGCGTCGGACGACCCGAACGAGGACCAGCTCGTCGCGAACCTCGACGCGGCGCAGCTTCGCGAGCCGCTTTCATCCGAGAGAATGCGGCAGATAGAACAGCGCACCGCCGAGACAGCCGGAACCGCGACCAACTATTTCCAGCGGCCCTCGCTCGGTCTCACTCCGCCGCGCGGACTGAGGGCGAACCTCGACAGCGGCTTGATGGAGCACGTGAGCGGCATGCCCGCCGTGTACCTCGCGTGGGACACCAGCTACGCGGGCCCGGCGGCCATCTCGCACTATGAGCTGTTCCGGGGCGAGCAGAAGCTTGGAGAGGTTGTCCATAAACCCCAGACGACGCGCCGGCCGTTTGTGTTTCGCGACGCCGAGGCCGCGACCGGCTTGAACCTGTACCGCGTGCGCGCCGTTGACAAAGAAGGCGGCACGAGCGCCTGGGCGGAAACATCAATCGAATGTCCTGCCGGTGCGTGAATCATGGACTTCGTCCCGACTGTAGCGTAATCTCAATAAATTGCCCAGTCTTGATCAAATAGAGTAAGATGGAAATAAGTCAGAGATGAAGATTACGACCAAAAAGGGAGATGCCGGCAAGACGAGCCTGCTGGACAAACGCAAGCGGGTATCGAAGACCGACATCAGGAAGGTTGTCAACGGAACGCTCGACGAGGTCAACTCCGTGCTCGGCCTCGCGCGGGCCACGTGCGAGATAAAACAAATCGCGCAGCTCATCCTCAGGACGCAGGAGGAAATCTTCATGGTTGGCTCTGAGGTGGCCGCGTCGCCCGACGACATCAAGAAGGTCAAGAACCGAATAGGGGCGGCCCACGTCAGACGATTGGAGAGGGGGATGGACCGCATCGAAAAGCGGATGCCAATGCCGGAGAACTTCGTCGTCGCCGGCGCGACACAGGTCTCCGCGATGCTCGACATGGCGCGGACGTTCGTCCGCAGGGCCGAGCGCAGCGCGGTCGAAGGGAGGGAAATGGGCATTATTCGCAGCGCCGCCCTGATGAAATACCTCAATCGACTTTCCGATTACCTCTTCACAGTCGCCAGATACTACGAGTTCCTCAGCACCGGAAAGGCGGATTGGCCGCCGCCGCGGAAATGGTGAGACAGGGAGGCAGCAGATGCCCGACATCTTCGAGGAGTTCCACCCGCTGAAGGGCAAGACCTTCTGCGTTCTGGACGAGAACGCAGTGCTGCACGAGGAATACGCGCCCGATTTTTCCGACGACGAACTGAGAGGTTTCTATCGCTGGATAGTTTTTTCGCGGGCCGCCGATCAGAAGGCGTTGAACCTACAGCGTCAGGGCCGCATGGGCACATACGCGCCGGTGCTGGGCCAGGAGGCGATACAGATTGGAGCCGCGAGCGCGATGGAGGCCGACGACTGGCTCTTCCCAAGCTATCGCGAGCTCGTGGCGTGCATCATCCGCGGGCTCCCGCTGTCGAAGCTGTATCTCTACTGGATGGGCAACGAGGAGGGAAGCCGCATCCCGGAGGGGGCGAACATATTCCCCGTCTCTGTGCCCGTCGGCACGCACATGCTTCATGCTGTCGGCGCGGCGTGGGCGGCCAGGCTGAGGCGCAAAAAAATGGCCTTCGTCACATTCTTCGGCGATGGCGCCACCTCCGAGGGCGATTTCCACGAGGCGCTCAACTTCGCCAGCGTTTTCAAGACACCCAATGTCTTCATCTGCCAGAACAATCAGTACGCCATATCGGTCCCCGTCTCGCGCCAGACGGCGTCGGCCACCATCGCGCAGAAAGCCGTCGCGTATGGTTTCAGCGGGATACGCATTGACGGCAACGATATCTTCGCCTCTTACGTGGCCGCCAAGGCCGCGCTCGCCAAGGCCCGCTCGGGCGGCGGCCCGACGCTCATCGAGGCCGTCACCTTCAGGCTGGGAGCGCACACGACCGCCGACGACCCGCTCAGGTACCGGACGGAGGAGGAGGTCGAAGAGTGGCGCAAGCGCGAACCGCTCATCAGGCTGGAAAAATATCTCAGGGCAAAGGGGCTGATAGACGATGATCTCGTCGAGCGGGCCAAAGCCGAGGCGGAGAGCCGGGTCGAGGAGGCAACGACAGAGGCTGAAGCGGCGGGCGCTCCCGCTCCGAACGATATTTTCGAGTACATGTTCAGCGAGATGCCGCCCGGCTTGAAGGAGCAACTGGCGGCGCTCACCCAATCGCTTTCCGAAAAGAAGGAGTGAGACGTTGGCCGAGATGAACATAGTAGAGGCCGTGAACGCGGCGATGCGCGAGGAGATGGAACGCGACGAACGCGTGATGGTGCTGGGCGAGGACGTCGGCCGGTCCGGCGGCGTGTTCAGAGCAACCGAGGGGCTTCAGCAGCAATTCGGCGAAGAGCGCGTGGTGGACTCCCCCCTTTCCGAATCGGGAATAGTCGGGACTGCCATCGGGCTTGCGACCTTCGGGATGAGACCGATCGCCGAAATTCAATTCATGGGCTTCATCTATCCGGCGTTCGACCAGATTATCTCCCATGCGGGACGCCTGCGCAACCGCTCCCGCGGCCGATTCACCGTTCCGCTCGTGGTGCGCGCGCCCTACGGCGGAGGCATCCACGCGCCGGAACACCATTCGGAGAGCACCGAGGCCATCTTCGCCCACACTCCCGGCATCAAGGTCGTCATTCCCTCCAACCCGTACGACGCGAAGGGGCTGCTGATTTCCGCCATTCGCGACCCCGACCCGGTCATCTTCCTCGAACCGAAACGCATCTATCGAGCCGTAAAGGCCGACGTGCCCGAGGGAGACTACACCGTGCCGATAGGAAAGGCCAATGTTGTTCAGGAGGGCGAGCACGTGACGCTCGTGGCCTGGGGCGCGATGATGAAGACGACGGCCGAGGCCGCTGAGCAGCTTTCGCAGGAGGGCATCGACGCCGAGCTTATCGACGTGAGGACGGTGTCTCCGCTCGACATCGAGACGATCGTTGAATCGGTCAGGAAGACGGGCAGGGCCGTCATCGTGCACGAGGCCCCCAAAACCTGCGGCCTGGGCGCGGAAGTCGTGGCGCTCATAAACGAAAAAGCATTTCTGAACCTGTCCGCCCCGCCGCTCAGGGTGACGGGCTTCGACACGGTCGTTCCGCTTCCGAAAGCCGAACACTATTACCTGCCCAGCGTGGCGCGGATAGTCTCGACCGTCAGACAGGTGATGGAGTTTTAGCTTCATCAACGAATTGCTGAGAGGACGACAGAGGTGCGCACCGACCCTTTCATGCTACAATGATCAGGATCGACTTTCCGGAGAAAGGAACGCGCTATGGCGACTGAATTCAAGTTTCCCGATGTCGGCGAAGGTATCACCGAAGGCGAAGTGGTGCTGTGGCTGGTGGAAGAGGGCGACAAGGTGGAGCAGGACCAGCCGCTCGTGCAGGTGGAAACGGACAAGGCCGTCGTCGAGATTCCGTCGCCCCGCGCGGGTGTCATCCTGAAAGTCATGTTCCACGAGGGCGACATCGTCAAAGTCGGCGAGACACTGGTCGTCATAGGCGACGAGGGCGAGAAACTGGAGGAGAAGAAAGAGGAGAAGAAAGAATACGTCGGGATTGTCGGCGAGATAGAGGAAGAGGCCGCGCCCAAAGCGCCCGCCCGTCCGCATGTGCTGGCCGTGCCCGCCGTCCGCAAGCTGGCGAAGGAACTCGGCGTCGATATCGCCATGATCAAAGGCAGCGGCGAGAAGGGCCGTGTCACCGAGGAAGATGTCAGGCGGCATGCCGAGCAGTCACAGCTGAAGGGCGTCGGCGACGATTATGGCCAGGTCGAACGAGTGCCCCTCATGCGCGTCCGCCGCAGCATTTCCCAGAAAATGGTTCGCTCCAAATTCTCGATTCCTCACGTGACGCACATGGACCTCGCCGACGCGTCGGCGCTTGTGCGTCTCAAGACTAAGAAAGCCGAGGAAGCGAAGCGGAAGGGAATTCGTCTCACCTACCTGCCGTACGTGATGAAAGCGGCGGCGCTGAGCCTGAAAGAGCATCCGTACCTCAACTCGTCCATCGACACCGAGAAGAACCAGATCGTCCTCAAGAAATACGTCAATGTCGGGTTCGCGGTCGAGACCGACGACGGCCTTTTCGTGCCCGTCGTAAAAGGCGCGGATGAAAAAAGCGTTCTCGAACTCGCCGAGGAGACTCAGCGGCTGGCCGACCTGTGCCGCCAGAGAAAGGTCGCGCTGGCCGACCTGCGGGGCGGCACCTTCAGCATTACCAACATCGGGAGCCTCGGCGGCATTTACTCGACTCCCATTATCAACCATCCCGAAGTCGCCAACCTCGGCGTCGGCAGAATCCGCCAGATGCCGGCGGTCCTTGACGGCGAAATCGGGATCATTCACGGGATGTATCTGTCGCTCTCATTCGACCACCGCGTACTCGACGGGGCCGAGGCCGCCCGCTTCACCAACGAGGTCATCCGCCACATCGAGAATCCGGAAATGATGACTTGAGCTTCGTAATGGTCGGCCGTCCGTTTCTCAATCCCCGCGGCTATGCCAATCCCGCCTGTGGAAACGGGGGAAACTCCGCCTCTCGAACGCTTGACAAAGTATTCGCGATTTTGGTAAACTTTGCCGAGGATTAGCACTCCACGGCAAAGAGTGCCAAGAGCGGGAATTGAGCCGATGAAGCACGAAACGCCATTAACAGAACGGCAGAGGGATGTTCTGCAAGCCATTATCAATACATATATTATAACGGCCTCGGCTGTGGGCTCCCGGACCGTCGCGAAGAAGATGGAGTACAAGCTCAGTCCCGCCTCGATCCGCAATGTCATGGCCGACCTCGAGGAAATGGGCTACGTGCGCCAGCCTCACACATCAGCCGGCCGCGTGCCCACGGACAGCGGCTACAGGTTCTACGTGGACGCCCTCATGGAGACGCACGAGGTCGACCCCGATGAGCAACGCCGGATCGAGAAGTTCTATCGGTCGAAAATAAAGCAGATCGAGGACTTCATGGAGCTTTCATCCAAGCTTCTCTCGTTTCTCACTGATTACACGGCTGTCGTGCAGACGCCCAGGATGGATGCCGAGACAATCAAGCACGTTGAGCTGGTGCCGCTTTCCCCAGAAACCGTGCTCGTGATTCTTGTGACCAACTTGGGGGACCTGAGAAAGCGAGCGGCCGCTTTGCCCGTGGGAACGACCGATTCCGAAATCGAACGCCTCACGACGTTTCTCAACGATAAGCTTTACGCCCTCTCATTCGCCGGGGCACGCTCGCTGCTGGTTTCGTTCGACGACCGCTCGGCCGACCCTCTGGACGAAAAGCTGGCCGGGCTGGCCCTCAAGATGCTCGAAGAGACGTTGGTAGAAGAGAAATCGAGGGGGGTGTATCTGGACGGGGTGGGAAAGATCTTTGACCAGCCCGAATTCAGGGACCTCGAACGCCTGCGGCCCGTTCTCAGGGTGCTCGACGAAAAGAGCCGGCTCAACGAGTTGCTCGAAGATTGCGTCTCCGAAGACGAGGTAGCCGATGTCTGCATTCGCATAGGCTCGGAAAACCCGCTCGATGATGTGAGAAACTGCAGCATCGTCGTATCTCCCTATCGGATAGGCGGGCGGACGACGGGTGCGGTAGGCGTGATCGGCCCCACAAGAATGGAGTACTCGCGCACGTCCTCACTCGTGGCCTTTGTGGCCGGCAAGCTCGGCAACGTCCTCACCCAACTGAGCGGAGGCGAGTAGATGAGCAAGAAGAAAGAAACCTCCAGAAATAAGAAAAAGAATAATAGAGAGGCCGACCAGGTTTGGAAGGAAAACGGGGGAGAAGAACAAGCGGAGACAGGCGAGCAGTCTGAAGCGGTCGAAACGGTTGAGGCCGAAACCGCACCGCCTTTAGCCGAGGATGTCGCAAAGCTCGTTCAGGAAAAGGAAGAATATTACGATCGCCTGCTTCGCACGCAGGCCGATTTCGACAACTACCGGAAACGCGTTCAGCGGGAGCAGGCGAATCTGTTGAGATACGGGGCGGAGAACGCGCTCCACGAGATCCTGCCCGTCGTTGACAATCTGGAACGCGCGGTCGATTCGGCTCGCAAGCACGAGGAGTCGAATTCCCAGCTCCGCGAGGGAGTGGAACTCATTCTCACCCAGTTCAACGACGCCCTTGGAAAACTCGGCGTCAGGCCCATCGAGACCGTAGGCCATCCCTTCGATCCGAACAAGCATGATGCGCTCATTCGCGTGCACGCGCCCGATGTTTCCGAGGGAGCGGTCGTGGATGAGATTCGCAAAGGATACTATCTTCACGACAAAGTCCTGAGACCGGCGCAGGTGACCGTCGGCACGCATGAGCCGGTGCAGGATTTCGAGCAGGCGTCGGAGGAGAAGCAATGAGCGCTTCGCGCGCCGGTCTGTCGCGTTCACGTTCTGCATACCGACGAGAAGGTTTTCTTAACTGAGAGATGTCACCAAAGTGGAGGCGTCATAGCGAATGGCAAAGGTAATAGGCATCGATTTGGGCACCACGAATTCCTGCGTCGCGATCATGGAGGGAGGCGAGGGGACTGTCATTCCCAACGCCGAGGGCGGCCGGACGACTCCGTCCGTCGTCGCGTTCACGAAAACAGGCGAGCGCCTTGTCGGCATGGTGGCCAAGAGACAGGCGATAACCAATCCCGAGAACACCGTGTTCTCCATCAAACGCTTCATGGGGCGCCGGCACAACGAAGTGTTGGCCGAGGAAAAACTCGTGCCTTACAAGGTGACCGCCGGAGAAGGCGACAACGTGGTCGTCGAGGCGGGCGACAAGAGGTTCACTCCGCCCGAGATATCGGCGATGATTCTCCAGAAGATGAAGGAGACAGTCGAAGACTATTCGGGCGAAACCGTCACACAGGCCGTCATCACCGTGCCGGCTTACTTCAACGATTCGCAGAGGCAGGCGACGAAGGACGCGGGCAAAATCGCCGGACTGGAGGTGCTCAGAATCATCAACGAGCCCACGGCGGCGTCGCTCGCTTATGGGCTCGACAAGAAGCACGATGAGAAAATCGCCGTCTATGACCTCGGCGGCGGAACATTCGACATCTCGATTCTCGAATTGGGCGAAGGCGTGTTCGAGGTGAAATCGACAAACGGCGACACGCACCTCGGCGGTGACGATTTCGACCAGCGAATCATTGACTGGCTGGCCGACGAATTCAAGAAAGATCAGGGGATCGACCTGCGCAAAGACCGCATGGCGCTCCAGCGTCTGAAGGAGGCCGCCGAGAAAGCAAAATGCGAGCTATCGACCTCGCAGACCACGGACATCAATCTGCCGTTCATCACCGCCGACGCCTCCGGCCCCAAGCACCTCAACATCACGCTCACCCGCGCCAAGCTGGAGCAGCTTGTCGATGACCTCGTCGAGCGAACCAAGCAGCCGTGCCTGACGGCGCTCAAGGACGCCAAGCTTTCTCCCGAACAAATCGACGAAGTCATACTCGTTGGCGGACAGACCCGTATGCCCGCCGTCCAGAACCTTGTCAAGAGCCTGTTCGGCAAAGAGCCCCACAAGGGCGTCAACCCCGACGAGGTCGTCGCCATCGGAGCGGCAATCCAGGGAGGCGTGTTGTCGGGAGAGGTCAAGGACGTGCTCCTGCTGGATGTCACGCCGCTGTCGCTCGGCATCGAAACGCTCGGCGGCATCTGCACCAATCTCATCCCCAAGAACACCACGATACCGACCCGCAAGAGCCAGATATTCTCCACCGCGGCCGACGGGCAAACCGCTGTGAGTATTCATGTGCTGCAGGGCGAGCGCGAGATGGCGGCGTACAACCGCACGCTGGGCCGGTTCGACCTCGTGGGGATACCTCCCGCTCCGCGCGGCATCCCTCAGATCGAGGTTGCCTTCGACATCGACGCGAACGGCATCGTGCATGTCTCGGCCAAAGACCTCGGCACCGGAAGAGAACAGAAGATACGCATCGAGACCTCCAGCGGTCTCTCGGAGGAGGAGATCGAGAAATTAATCAAGGACGCCGAAGCCCACGCCGAGGAGGACAAGCAAAAGCGCAGGCTCGCGGAAGCTCGCAATCATGCCGACTCGCTTGTCTATTCCGTCGAGAAAACGCTCAAGGACCTCGGCGATAAAGTTTCCGAAGACGAACGAAATCGCGCGAAGGACGCGATTGCAAAGGTACACCAGGCAATGGGAGGCGAAGACGTCGAAGCCATAGAGCGGGCGGCCGAGGAGCTGACGACGGTCTCACATGGATTCGCCGAGCGCCTCTATCAGCAGGCTGGACAGGCTCAGCCGGGCCCGGAGGCGGGAGCTCAGGCGGGGGAGAAGACAGAGAGCGGCCAGAGCGAAAACGTGACCGACGCCGAATATGAAGTCGTCGACGAGGAAGAAGAGAAGTAGGCGCACCGCTTACGCCGGCCGAGCCGCAATAGTCGGACCGAATAGTTATGACGATGGGAAAGCGTGACTACTACGAAGTACTCGGGGTGAGCCGCAACGCCTCCGAAAACGAGATAAGGAAGGCCTATCGAAGGCTGGCGATGCAGTACCATCCCGACCGCACGCAGGGCGACAAGGAATCGGAGGAGAAATTCAAGGAACTCTCCGAGGCCTATGCCGTCCTCACCGACCCCGAAAAACGCGCCAGTTACGACCAGTTCGGCCATGCCGGCGTCGGAGCGGGCTTCGCCGATTTCGGCTTCGGCTCGTTCGGCGACATCTTCGGCGACATCTTCGAAGACTTTTTCGGAGGCGCGACCGCGCGTCGCAGGCCCCGTGCCAGACGGGGAGACGATATCGTTTACAATTTCGATATGACGCTCGAAGAAGCATACGAAGGGTTTGAGCGTGAGATATCGATACCCCGGATGGAACCTTGCGAAGACTGTGACGGCACGGGCGTCGCACCGGGCACAAGCCGTATCACCTGCCCGGTGTGCAGGGGGGCCGGCAGGCTCAGACAGACGCAGGGCTTCTTCAGCATCACGCGCGCGTGCCATCGATGCGGTGGAGCAGGCTCGATAGTCGAGAATCCATGCAAACGATGCAAGGGTGAGGGACGCATGCGCACGCAGAAGAAGCTGCGCATCACCGTTCCGCCCGGAGTCGATTCGAGCTCGCGGCTCCGGTACCGGGGAGAGGGTGAGGCAGGGGCCAGGGGCGGCGCCCACGGTGACCTCTACATCGTAATCAGCATACTCAAGCACGAATTCTTTGAACGAGACGGGAGCAATCTCCTCTGTGATGTTCCCATATCGTTCCCCCAGGCAGCTCTCGGCACACAGCTCGAAATTCCAACCCTCGACGGAAAAGTCACGCTGAAGATTCCTCCGGGGACGCAGACCCATAAGGTTTTCCGGGTCAAGAACAAGGGGATGCCCAACCTGCGCGGCCACGGCAGGGGCGACCTGTTTGTCAGGGCCATTGTCGAGACGCCGACCAAGCTTAATGAGCGGCAGAAGGAATTGCTCGAGGAGTTCGCCAAGATCAGCGGCGACGAAGTGCATCCGCTCACCAAGAAATTCCTCGAGAAGTTCAAGGAAGTCTTCGGCGCATAACGGGCGCCCGCCGCACGAGAGCACCTTGATGACCACCCACCAGTTCTTTATCAGGCAATCTCAAATAGACGCAGACCGACTGGTCAAGCTCGACGGTCCCGACGCCCGACACATACGCCTCGTCCTGCGTCTCAAGAAGGGCAGCACGATTCGGCTCGTGGACGAGGAGCAAAACCTGCACATTGCTTCGGTGGAAAAGGTGACCGCGCGGGCGGTGTTCGCGCGCGTGTTGGAATCCACGCGGGCCGAGCCGAGCCGCGTCCGGCTCAGGGTCGTTCAGGGTGTGCCGCAATTGCCGAAGGCCGACCTGATAGCCCAGAAACTCACGGAACTGGGGGCGCAGACCATCGTGTTTGTCCCGACGGAGCGTACTTCTTATAGTGACGGATTCGACCGAATTTCCAAGCGGCTTCCGCGACTCCGAAGGATTGCCGAAGCGGCCGCCAAACAGTGCGCCCGCCCCGACATCCCGGAGGTGCTCGCATGCGCTTCTCTTGGCGAGGCGGCGAAAAATACCGAGCCCGGCGCGTTGCTCCTGGTCGCCAACGAAAGGGCTCGGGGGAAAAACCTTCAAGACCTGCTCGCGGGTGCCGGGGAGAATCCCTCTATCACGGTATTCATCGGACCCGAAGGCGGCCTGTCGAGCGGCGAGACCCGGCTGCTCGAAGACATGGGAGCGGCCAGCTTCTCGCTCGGTCACAACATATTACGGACGGAGACTGCCGCGATCGCGGCCGCTGCGATAATTCTCTACGAGCTGGGGGAGATTTAATTGGCGTCGTTTCGGATACTCACCTTCGGCTGCAAGGTGAACCAGTGCGACTCGCAGATCCTGCGTGAGACGCTCACCTCATGGGGTCTCGCAGAGACAAGCCTCACGGAGGCTGGGCTCGCCGAAACCGGGGCCGAGCCGGAGCCCGACCTCGTCGTCATAAATACCTGCACAGTCACGGGCACTGCGGATGCAAAATTTCGCAAGGCGCTTCGAAGGACGAGGCGGGAGCATCCCCGCGCGCTCATCGCGGTCACGGGTTGCCATGCCAACAAGCCGTCCGATTCCCCCAGCCAATTGCCCGGCGCGGATGTGGTGTTCAGAATGCGGGATTTTTCAGCGCTCGCCGATTTTCTCCGGCGACGAGACATGACCGATGCCGACGCCGCCCCGAGCCCGCGCGTGCAGTCATATTTCTCGGAACACACCAGGGCTTTTCTCAAGATTCAGGACGGGTGCGATTGTTTCTGCGCATATTGCATCGTTCCCATCGTTCGCACGAAGCTCTGGAGCGAAGACCCGGAGAGGGTCGTCGCCGCGATAAACAGCCTCTCGTCGAAGGGCTACAGGGAGGTCGTGCTGACGGGCATCCACCTCGGCTTCTACGGCCGCGACGAGACCGCACACGATGCGGATGCGTCTGACGGTATAGGGGCGCAGCATGCTGCGCCCCTACAATCACAGGGCCGGATTGCCCGAACGTCTCCTCTAACGGATTTGCTCGACAAGGTGGAGCGAGAATGCGAGATCGAGCGCGTCAGGTTGAGCTCTATCGAGATTAGCGAGGTCTCCGACGAAATGCTGGAGCTCTTTGCGCGTTTCAAAAAGCTCTGCCACCACCTTCACCTTCCCCTCCAGAGTGGGGACGACGAGATTCTCGGTCGCATGGGTCGGAGATACTCATCCGCTTCTTTCTTGCAACGAATTGAGGAAATCCGGAAGAGAATTCCCGATGTCGGTTTCACGACCGATGTGATGGTGGGGTTCCCGGGAGAGACCGACGAACAGTTCGAGCGAACATGCCAGGCGGTTGAGGCGACTGAATTTGCGAAAATCCACGTGTTCCGTTTCTCGCCGCGTCCGGGAACGAGGGCCGCCGCGATGAACTCTCCCGTGCCTCCGAAGGCAGTCAGCGCGCGGGCCAGACACCTCATTCGGGTGGGCGAAGATGCGGCACGGAGCTTCAAGAGAGGTCTTATCGGAAAGACTGTCCACGTGCTGGTCGAACAGCTTGCAGACGACGGAAGCTCCTGTATCGGCCTCGCTTCTAACTACATAAGGGTCAAAGCGTTGAACGGTTCCCCCGATTGCGTTAACCGGGTCCTGCCCGTCCGCCTCACCGGGCTCGATGCCCGCACGGGCATTGCCATCGGGCAGGTAATCTGACAGATTAGGCCAAAGGAGGGTTTTGGAATGTCGGACTGCATTTTCTGCAAGATCGCCAGCGGAGAGATTAAGTCGGATAAGGTCTATGAGGACAGTTCGCTTCTCGCGTTTAGGGACATTCAGCCGCAGGCGCCGACGCATATCGTGATCATTCCTAAGAAGCATGTCCCGACAATGAACGACCTCACCGAATCCGACTCGGAGTTGCTCTCGGGCCTTTTGCTCGCGTGTCAGAAGATAGCGAAGGATGAAAAGCTCTCGGAGAGAGGCTACAGGGTCGTAATAAACTGTAACAAAGATGGAGGCCAGGCGGTATTCCATCTCCATGCCCACCTTCTCGGCGGTCGCCACATGAGTTGGCCCCCCGGCTAATTTTCGCAAAAACATACCGGCCGGTTTGTTTGACAAAAGTGCGATTTTGTGGTAGAATTCCGTGTGCGAGAAAAAAGCACCCTGACCCTCGGAAAAGTTTATAACTTCGCTATTGAGTGGGGCATACGACATGACCCGAGGGGCAGGAAAATCGTTAATTCCCTTCTCCAAAAACAGCGCAAAGACTACGAAAAACTCGACCGGAAGCAGAAGGAACTCTTCGACAAAGAAAAATTCTCGAACCCTTATTCCGACACCCGAATTCTTTTTGGAGAGCCTGATAAACGGGCACGTTCCTTGCTCGTGGGCATCGATATAGAAATCGGGGAGGTGATGCTCGCCGATAGACTGCGCGACAACGGAAAAGCCATCGATCTCATGTTGGCCCATCACCCCGAAGGCAGGGCGATGGCCAATTTTTATGAGGTCATGGAGATGCAGGCCGACATCCTCAATAAATTTGGGGTGCCCATCAACGTTGCCGAGGGGATACTGCAGGACCGGATAAAAGAGGTTGAACGCAAGGTATTGCCGGTGAACCACACGCGAGCGGTCGATGCGGCGCGTCTGCTTGACCTCCCGTTTGCTTGTGTTCACACTCCGGCCGACAATGGCGTGACAGAATATCTGCAGAAGCAATTTGACCGGCGCAAGCCGCCTTTTTTGTCTGATATCATCGATTTCTTGCTCGAAATTCCGGAGTACCGCAAACGCGCCGAGACGAATGCCGGGCCGCGAATTATCGCCGGAAGCCCCGGAAACAGGGCGGGCAAGGTTTTTGTGGACATGACCGGCGGCACGGGAGGCTCGAAGGAGGCCTTCGAAAAGCTGGTTCAGGCCGGGGTGGGAACGATCGTCGGCATGCACATCGGCGAAGAGCATCTGAAGGAAGCCAAGAAATATCACGTAAACGTAGTAATTGCAGGTCACATGGCCAGCGACACGCTCGGCTTGAATCTGTTTCTCGACGGACTCATAAAGAAACACGGCCCGGTGGAGATGTTCGCCTGTTCGGGATTCACGCGCGTGTCGAGGTTTAAGCACGCCTCGCGGCGACGCGGGTCCGGCTGAGCTCGGAAGAGTCTGAACAATGGCATACGGTATTCCACAAGAGACGATCGAGCTTGTCCGCTCTCAGGCCGACATCGTACAGGTGATCTCGGAATATGTGACCCTGAGGAAAGCAGGGGCCAATTACAAGGCATGCTGTCCGTTCCACAAAGAAAAGACGCCGTCCTTCGTCGTCAGCCCCGCCAAGCAGCTCTACCACTGCTTCGGGTGCGGTGCGGGCGGCAATGTCATTGGGTTCCTAATGCGGCAGGAGGGATTCGCCTTCGCCGAGGCTGTCAGATACCTTGCCGAGCGCATGGGCATCCAGATAAAGGAGGTTCAATCCGCCCCCGGGCAGAAGCAGCTCCGCGAGCGGCTCTTCGAGCTGTATGGGTTCGCAACGGGCTTTTTTCACAAAGGCCTGCTCAACTCGCCTCAGGCCGAGCATGCGCGCAACTATTTGGAACAACGAAAGTTATCCGAGGACGCTATCAAACAGTTCTCCCTCGGTTACGCCCCGCCCGGCTGGGATACGTTCCTCAAGGCGGCATCGAAAAAGGGATTTTCCGAGGATTTGCTGCTTCAGGCCGGGCTCGTCAAAAAGAGCCCTGAGGGTCGGGTATACGACACATTTCGTAACAGGGTGTTGTTTCCCATCTGGGCGCTTTCGGGCAAGGTCGTCGCCTTCGGAGGTCGAGCGCTCGAAGAGGACCAGCCGAAATACATCAACTCGCCCGAAACATCGATCTATCAGAAGGGGCAGCTCCTTTACAACCTGCATCGCGCGAAAAAGCGCGTAGCGGATGAAGGTTCGGTCGTCGTCGTCGAAGGTTACACCGACGTCATAAGGCTGGTGCTTGGCGGCGTCGAGAACGTCGTGGCCTCTTCAGGGACGGCATTCACACAGGCCCAGGCCCGACTTATCAAGCGATATGCCTCCGAGGTCGTGCTCGTGTTCGACTCCGATTCGGCGGGCGTCGAGGCCACCCGACGCGGCATCGAGGTACTGCTGGCGGAAGACCTCGACGTCAAGGTGGCCGTTCTCCCATCGGGCAAGGACCCGGATGAGTTCGTGCTCAAGCAGGGCGCACAGGCGTTTCGCGACGTGGTTTCAGAGGCGGCGAATTTCGTTGAATTTCACGTGAAAAGCGCCCTTGCCGGCCAAAACGGCGCAAAACTGGAGAACAAGATAAAGACCGCCAACACGCTCGCCTCGCTTGTCGGCAGGATTCCCGACCCTGTCAAGAGGGGGGAATATCTCAGGCTGGTGGCGGGACGGCTGGGGATAAATCCGGAAGTATTGCTGCAAGCCTCGCAAAAAAGCGGTTTTGCAGACAAAATAGAAGAGGAGATCAGGCATTTCGAGAGGCAGCTCAAGCACGAAGAAAAAGAGTGCATGTGGCTGATAAAGCTGTTGTTCGAGCGGCCGGATTGTGTGGGAAGGGTGCGAGAGAATATCGACACCGACATGATCCAGAATGAGGGGCTGAGGCATCTGTTCGACACCATTTTCGAACTTGAGGGAAACTGCATCGAAGAGAACGCGGTCCTCGACAGGGTTCAAACCGAAGAGGCGCAGCAGATACTCTCTCGGCTGATATTCGAGAAAGCCGGTCCCGAACTGCTGTACCCGCTCGAGTGGTGGATTGCGTTCATAAAGAGCCGCCAGGAAGAAAAGAAGCTGAGTGCGTTGTCCAGGGAGATAGCCGAAGCTGAACGCGACGGCGACACGGAGTTGGTCGGGCGATTATTGGCGCAAAAGCTCAGGATCAACCGAGGTCTGGCCGAAATCAGGAACGAAATGACGGCGATTCCGGTGGACACCCTGGGGAGCTAGCATACAGAATCCTTATTATTAGAGGGAGGTCGGAGAGGATTAAGAAGAAAAAGTCAAAGAAGAAGTCAGCGCCAAAGGTAAAGTCAGCGCCAAAGAAGAAACCTGCACCTAAGAAGTCGGTATCTAAGAAAAGTAAGAGTGCGAAAAGGCCGAGTCCACGGTCCGTAGCGAAGAAGAGCACAAAACAGGTGCCGCAAAAGGGTGAGAGTGTGGAAAAACAGCTCGAAAAAAAGGTGCGAGAGAGCGAAGCCGTCCAGGAACTCATAGAGAAGGGCAAGAAGCAGGGACAGCTCACCTATGACGAGATAAACGACATGCTTCCCGACGATGTCGTGTCCTCGGGTGAGATCGACGAAATACTCCTGACTCTGGGCGACCACGACATAGACGTTGTTGACACCCTGAAGCTCGACGAGACGGACGAAGGCGTCATCGAGGAGGATGACGAGGAGAAGGAGTTTGCTCCGTCCCGCGTCGATCGGGCCGATGACCCCGTGCGCATGTACCTCAGGGAGATGGGGCGCGTTCCGCTTCTGACCAAAGACGAGGAAGTCCGGATAGCGCAAAACATCGAGAAGGCCGAGAATGGGTTGCGGGAGACCATCATCCGAGCCCCTTACGCCGTCAAGGAGATTCTTCCGCTCCTGCAAAAGATAGTCAGGGGCAAGATATCCCTCGAGAGCATAACGCGTGAGGACGACGACCGAAAGCTGAAGGAACTGGAATCGCGCGTGCCCAAGATCATCGATTTCGTCCATAAGAGCGAGGCGTCCATCCGACGGGTCGAAAGAAGTCTGCAACGGCCCCGCCTGGGAGAGGCCACGAAGAAACGCCTCCGGGGCGAAATAAACGCCAAACGCTCAAAGGAGGCGGCGGCGCTGCGCGAGCTTAACGTCAAGATCAAGGAAATCAACAGGATAGCCGGAAAAGTAAAGAATCTTCGCGGGAGGATAAAGGCCACCGAATCCGAGATCAAGGCGATCGAAGACGAACTCAAGCTCAGCGCCGTGAAAATCGAGGAGCAGGGCAAGAAGCTTCGCAAGCGTCAGATCGACTCGAAGCGCCTGGCCAAGCGCCTTCCGGTGACCCTCGGTCGATTCGTCGAGCTCGAACGCAAGCTGCACAACGCCAATCGTCGCCTGAACACCATCTACCACGATACGAGATTGAGCAAGCAGGGCGTGTACGGACTCATCTCCCGCATAGAAAACAACGAGGTCGATATCTATCGGACGAAGATGGACCTTGTCGAGGCTAACCTTCGGCTCGTCGTCAGCATCGCAAAGAAATACACGAACCGCGGCATGTCGTTCCTCGACCTGATACAGGAGGGCAACATCGGCCTGATGAAGGCCGTGGACAAGTTCGAGTACCGGCGAGGATACAAGTTCTCGACCTACGCCACCTGGTGGATAAGGCAGGCCATCACGCGCGCCATAGCCGACCAGGCGCGGACCATCCGCATACCGGTTCACATGATAGAAACCATCAACAAGGTCATTCGCACCTCCCGCCGGCTCGTGCAGGAATACGGCCGAGAGCCTACGCCCGAGGAAATCTCCGAGTCGATGCGCATGGAGGTCGAAAAGGTGCGCGGCATCCTGAAAATAGCGCAGGAGGCGATCTCGCTCGAGACCCCCATCGGGGACGAGGGCGACAGCAGCTTCGGCGATTTCATCGAGGACAAATCGACCGAATCACCCATAAACACGGCAGCCTTCACGGTCTTCCAGGAGAGGCTCGAGGACGTGCTGAGGTCGCTGACGGAGCGTGAGGAAAAGGTGCTCAGGCTGCGCTTCGGGCTGGGCGACGGTTACCCGCGCACGCTCGAAGAGGTGGGCAGCGTGTTCAACGTGACGCGCGAGCGTGTGCGCCAGATCGAGGCCAAGGCCATCCGAAAGCTGCGTCATCCGACGCGCAGCCGCAAGCTGAAGAGCTTCCTCGACTGGACGGTGGCGGAGTAAACCCAAACGCATAACAAAACTCTCGCCGGGGCCCGGCTCAAGGCCGCGCCCCGGCTTTTCTTTGTCCGCGCCTTCACGAGAAATGGTGGTCTTGAAAGAATCAGGGCGATAAGGTCGTAACCTTATCGCCCTTGTCACCTCATCGGTGTGGATTCGATAGTCGGCTCAGGGAGCCATGTGGTAGTTCACCACTTGCTCAAAGAATTCCTCGTACGTTTGGGGGTCTCCCAACTGCATATCACCGCCAAGTCGTCTCACCTCTCCAATGTATCTTGCATAGTATTTGAGTTCGACTTGCGTTTCCCAGTATCCGCCCTCTTGCTCAGTCAGGTTCAATTCCCAGACTTCCAGACAGTTCGTGAAGGTGCCGGCCAGAGTTGGCACCGTCACTTCGTCGTCCGTCAGGGCCATCGCGCCAATATTCCATTTTCCGCCCACCTGTATTGTCCAGCTTAATGTGTCACCGACCGACATGGCGGTTGGCACCAGGATGGGCTCGGACAGCCATCGGACCCCCGGGCCCGGCTCCCAGAGGCCGACGAGGGATGCTTGGTCACCGTTAAACTCCCAAATATTGCCGGAATCAGCTACCCAGCTCGGGCCGACTTTATCGTACTCCCTCTCCACGAGATAGCCTTGTATTGAATCGTACTTATACCCGGAATCAGGGATGCCGTCTTCTGTTTGATCGATGACCCTCCAGCTCCCGGGAGACATTAACATATATTCGGCCAGGTTGTAAGGCCCCTGCGCAAACGAAGCCGGTGAAACCATGGCAAGCAGCGCAACGGACAAGATTGCTATAATGAAAACCCTCTTCATTGTTTTGATCTCCTTATTCTCTTAATGTTGCGTTGCAGGAATTTGTTGCATCAAGGCGCTGCTGCTTGCATATAAAGGGAGGATCTCGCCCGACCATCGCGACTCGCCTTCCCTTCAGATTCATCGATCTCCTCGGCGATGTTGAATGTCTGAGAGAAAGTCTTTCTGCCTCTTCCGTTCAATAGGGGTGTATAGAAGAGAGCGAACCCAAAATCTCCCTTTTTGAAATCGGCGGAATCTTATCACATGATTAGAAACCAGTCAACACGAATTTGTCAATTGGCGCTTCCATTCTCTTCTCCGCCTCTCATTGCGTAAAGGGAGAAACGGTTCGATCAGGTCAAGCCGCTCGGCGGCGCCCTCAAGAAGACTGGTCGCGCTCTGCAAATTGCTCCCTTTCAACTATCTGCAAGCGCTTGGGGTAAACCGCGCAGATGTCTCGGCTTACAGAACGCAATCGTGCGGGACTGCTCTTTTTTTGCCACCCCTAAACGTACAATCGAGCCCCTGTAAACATATAAGATGGTATTATGATTAGACTTACATAAGCTTTCCTTGCTTGGCACCGTTATTGCTCCGGTGAACAGAGCGTGAAGTGCGCGGCGTGCATCAACGCCGCAGTCGTACGAGATAGACAAGGGACAAGAATTGCACGGCACAACAAAGGCGTGTCGAAAACAGGCGGTTGAACTCTTCAGTCCAGATTTGCTCGCCGCACCTTCGGCATCTCACGCGGGGATAGAGGGAAAGGAAAACGCTTGTGAACACGAGGCTGGGCGACTTCTTGCTCGAACAGGGACTTGTGTCCCAGAAGCAGCTTGAGGATGCCCTTGCGAAACAGAAAGAAATTCTGAAGCCGCTTGGCGAAGTCCTGCTCGAGATGAAGTTCCTCAGCGAGACGGGGCTCGCCCACGCGCTGGCCGAACAGTTGAACATACCGTACGTCGATCTTTTCACAACCCCCTTGCAGGCCAACGCCGTCGACCTCATTCCCGAACACTTGGCCAGAAAATACAAGTGTATTCCCGTTCGGATAAACAACAGCTTTCTCGACGTGGCCATGTGCGACCCGATGGACTTGGACGCGCTCGAAGAGCTATCAAAGACGGCCAAACTCGAAATCAATCCGCTGATTTCCACCCGCGCGGACATTCTGGAATCCATAGAGCTGCAGTATTTCACCCGCAACTACCGCGTCTCCCATGCCCAGAAACTGGAGAATGAAATCCGGAGGGAAATCGAGGATGAGAAGGCTTCGGAGAAAGAGGCACGGATTTTCGCAATCATCTCCAACAAGGGTGGTGTCGGCAAGACACACACCGCGGTCAACCTCGCATCCGCTTTTTCTGCGATGAATATCAAGACTCTCCTCATAGACATCGACCTCGGCAATGCCAACGTCGGTGTCAAGGTGGGCATCCATCCTAAGCACACTCTCATGGACTTCTTGAACAAGGAGAAGGATATTTACGAAATACTCACCGAGACCCAATACGGGTTTGATTTCATAGGCGGCCAGTCGGGTGAATACAAGCTTGCGAACCTCGTGTACGTGCAAAAGCTGAAATTCATCCGCAACTTCCGCGAGGTGAGCAGGGACTACGAGGTGGTCGTCTTCGACCTCGGCGCCGGAATCGATGACACCGTGCTCGACTTCGCGCTTGCGGCAAATGAGGTAATCATCATCACCACGCCGCAGGACATCGTTTCCGGTTACGCCTGCCTGAAGGCGAGCTATTTTCGATTCAAAGACATCGAGCTGAGACTCGAGAAGAAGATGAAGACATACGAGATGAAGGACAGCTTTTCGCCCAAGTTCATCATCAATCAGGTGGATTCGATGGAAATGGGGCAGAAGGTGTTCAACAAAATTTGCGCCACCGCGCACAAACACTTCAACAACGATACCCAGTTCAAGCTCGACGTGGGCTACCTGGGCTTTGTACCCTATGACCGGCCGACATTCAGACAAACCGAAAAAATGAGAAAGCCTTACATCATCGCTTTTCCCGATCGTCCGGTCACGAAATGCATCCGCCACATCGCCTCGGAACTCCTGAAGCCGCCCTCCTTGCGGGAGTCGTTGCCGGTATCGAGCGCGGCCTCCCATCTGGCAGCTCAAGAATCGGGAAAGTCTTCAAGGCAGCAACCCTCGAAGGGCAGCTTCCACCGCTTCGTCGAGATACTGAAGATGAAGTTCTAGTCTGTTCCATTCTCGCTGAAACATCGTTCATTCCTGCCTTTACGCCCGCCCTGGTTCCCTTGCAACCGGCGTAGATATCTGTTATGCTGGGCGCGGAAAGCCAGATCTTTGTCGTTCGGAGACGAGTTTGTGAAGCAGCACGCGCGTGAACTGTATCACTCCTTCATGGCAGGCTTTTCTATCGGTATCCTGATTGCCCTGACCGCCGTGTACGAAGGAATCTACCTCGACGAATCCCACTTTGCAAAGTTCTTTTTCCCCGAAAAGTTCACTATTCCTCAATTGAACAAGATGGTATTCGAGGCGTTTTTCATCTTGTTCGGCGGGATATCCTCGGCATGCATTCTGTCGGCGCTGTGCCTGCTATCGTTGTGGGCGGCGCATCGGTGGAAGCTCGACCGGGCGAAGGCGAGGAGAACGGTGTACGCCGCGGCGGTCCTGGTCTTCTCGGCGCTGGTTTTTTATACGAGCATCTTTGCCGCAGTTCACAACGCGCCCGACGCAAAGTGGGCGGGAGTTGGTGGATTCGCAGCCGTCGTTCAGTTCGCCGTTGCGGCCGTTGTCATCGCCGTCGCGTTCAGGGGCAGTGGCAGCGCGAGGCATGGCGAACGACTGTCTGCCTTCATTTTGCTGGCGCTGATCTTTCTCATTCAAGCGCGCTCGCACAGCCTGCTCAGTTCGGGAACGTTTGAAGACTACACCGAGGGCGTTCTCAGATACTTCGTGTATCCTTCGGGCCTGCTGATTGTCTCTTTTCTGGCCTTCAAACTGTGGAATGCCGTCTTCGGGTTGGGAACCGGCGAGGTAGAATCGACGGGAGACTCGTCCGCCGCATCCGGCCGGCGCTTTGCGCTGAAGGCGTTGTATGGTCTGTTCGCGTTGGTGGTGCTGCTTTCGGTGGCGCTCATGGCGATGGTCGGAAACCTGCCCGTCGAGGACGAGATTCTCACATCTCGGTCTGGTTCAGAGCCGGGCGGCCCCGCCCGCGGAGAGGGCTTCAACGTGGTAATTCTGATGGTCGATAAGCTGAGGAGGGACCATCTTGGCTGCTATGGGTATGAGAGAGCGACGAGTCCATTCATCGATGAGATGGCGCGCAAGGGGATCAAGTTCAACAACGCTCTGACCCAGTGTTCGTGGACGCTTCCCTCGGTGGCGACCGTTTTCACCGGTCGGTATCCGACCGTTCACGGCGCGATGACGAAAACGGACGAAATGCCGTCTTCCTGGATTACGATGGCCGAGGCCTTCCGGAACAACGGTTATTCGACCGCGGCGTTCGTCACGAATCCTTACCTCAAGAAAATCTATAATCTCGATCAGGGTTTCGACACGTATGATGACGAGTTCTTGAAGAGGACCTTCCTCGGCCTTGCGATTGAAAACACTCCCTATCTCCATGTGATATTTCAAAGTGCGAGCTATTCAAAGAATCTCTTGAAAAGCCTGCTGGGTTTGCCCGTACAGCAATCCTGGCTGGAGGAATTTGACCGATGGTGGTCCAGCAAGCTGAACGCGGAGAACGTGAACCGGCGCGTTCTGAGATGGGTAAAGAAGAATAGAGAGCACCCCTTTTTCCTCTACGTTCATTATATCGATGTTCATGGCCCCTACTACGAGCGACGCCCGTTCGTCAAAGGCGAAAGCCCGGAACATAACGAGGAATCGAATCCGCAGGACGAATCGGCGCGCTACGTGAACCAGCAGGTCAACCTCTACGACGGAGCAATCCGGTACGTTGACGAACAGATAAAATGGCTGATGCAAGCGTTCAAAGAAGCCGGCGTTTACGACAATTCTCTGATCATTCTGACATCCGACCATGGGGAAGAATTTCTTGAACATGGCGGCCTCCACCATGGCGGCACCCTGTATGAGGAGCAATTGGAAATACCGCTGCTCATCTTTCCCAGCGGGATCGTCCGAGAAAGCAGAGAAGTCGATCCGCCGGTCGGGCTCATCGATTTGTTCCCGACGCTCAACGAATGGCTTTCGTTGGGCCTGCCGGTGCAAGGCCGCGCCATCAGCCTCAAGAAAGCAATCTTGGATGCAGACGACAGCCAGTTGAAAGCCCGCACGCTTCTTTTCAGCGAGACGGACTTGGAGGATTCAATCCGAAGCGTCCTGTTTCAAAATCGATGGAAATATATCGAAAACAACTCTAAGGACACGCGAGAATTGTACGATCTGGCGGATGACCCCGCCGAGAAAAAGAACCTTCTCGCCGAACAATCCGCCCTGTCCACAAACCTCGCGGAGTCTCTCAATGCGCAGTTCACGGAGTTCGAGAAAGAGTCGGTTGCGGCAAGGCACGTGAACCTCGACGATTGGACAAAAAAGAGCCTCAAAGCCATGGGATACTTGGAGTGAGCCAAGAGTATAGGTGACCACGCATTTTACTGGGCGAAACCTAAAGGAAAAGAATCAGGAGGTCAGAATGGCCGGGATACTGGATATTGCAGAGTTAGTGAAGAAGCTGGCGTTGATAGAGGAGGAGGGCGTCGCTTTTTATGAGAGCCTCGCGCGACACACCGGGAACGAAAAGGTAGAAAAGCTGGCCCGGACGATGGCGCGTGTGGAGAAGCGTCACCAGACGCGCTTCGAAAAGATTGCACAAACTCTCGCAAAAAGAAGGACGAAGAAGCCCTCCGACAAGCTGAACGCCGACCTGCGGGGATACATCTTGGCGCTCATCGACCACCGGATATTCCACAGCCCGGAGCACGCGGAGACGATCGCCGCCAACCTCGCCGACGAAAACGAGGCGGTCGATATGGCCATCCGGTTCGAAAAGGAAAACATCCTGCTGCTCCTCGAGTGCAGAGAAGTCGTCCGGGGTGAGGAGAGGAAAATCATCGAGCGGTTCATCGGGCAGGAGAAGACTCACGTGCTGAGCCTTCAAAAGGTGCGCCGACAATTGGCGACGATGCCATAAAGGCAGCGTCTCCGAGCTTTGAGGCTGATTCGACGCGCGCAGCAGCGTAATACCCAAAAAGAACCGGACCGCCCGCTTTCCGCAAGGCGGTCCGCCAGAATCCAAGAAAAGGCTTTTAGGGGGTCAGTTACATTTCGAGAAGCCGCAGACGCGGCAGACTATGCATCCGCCCTCCCGCTCGATCTTCGCGCCGCAGTCGGGGCACGCGTTGGCGGCCTTCACCTTCAGCTTCACGTCCGTTTCCGATTCAAGCTCCTCGCTCGTTTCCTCAACCGCCTGACGACCGGGAATCTTGATATATTTCTCGATTGACCTCCCTATCGCATCGGGACACGAGAGGCAGCGTATTTCCGGGTTGCTCTTTTTCGAGGCGACGGTAGAGAGACAACGAATGCCCTTTAACTGTTCGATGAGCGCATCCACGCTGATGCCCGACCTGAGCGCGAGCGACACCAGCCTGCTCGTTGCCTCCGACTGGGACGGGCATCCTCCCGCTCTGCCGGTGCTGGTGAACACCTCGCAGATTCCAATCTCGTCCGAATTGACGGTCACGTACAGGTTGCCGCATCCTATGACAACTTTCTCAGTAGTGCCGTGCGTCACGGTCTGGCGCGGACGCGGCTCTATCTCCCCATCCTTTATTTTCACTCCGGCCTTCCTTGCAAGGCTCTTCGTCCACACCTGCTCGCTTCTGCAGCCGTCCCGGAAGATGGTGACACCCTTGCACCCCGTCTCGTATGCAAGCCTGTACACCTTCTCAACGTCCTCCTTTGTCGCGCTGTTGGGGAAGTTGACGGTCTTCGACACGGCATTGTCGGTGTGTGCCTGGAATGCCGCCTGCATCCGAACGTGCCACTCGGGCGCAACATCGTGCGCGGTCACGAACAGCTCCTTGACGTCGGGGGGCACCTCCGCCAGGTCGTTGATTCCGCCGGCCTCGGCGATCTTCTTCATGAGCTTTGGAGAGAAAAAGCCTTTGTCCTTCGCTATCTGTCGGAAGATGGGGTGAGCCTCTATCAGCTCGTCGTTGTCGAGCACGTGACGCGTAAAGGCGATGGCGAATATCGGCTCGATGCCGCTCGAACAGCCGGAGATGATGCTGATGGTGCCCGTCGGCGCGATGGTGGTCACCGTGGCGTTGCGCAGCGGCCGGCCCGACTCTGCGTACAGGCTCTTTTCATAGTTGGGGAACGAGCCGCGCGCCTCCGCGATCTTGGACGATTCGTCGTGAGACTTATCCTGTATGAACGCCATGACTTCTTCGGCCATCTTGAGCGCCTGTTCGGAATCATAGGGAATGCCCATCCGTATGAGCATGTCGGCGAAACCCATCAGGCCCAGCCCTATCTTGCGATTGGCGAGCGTCATCTCCTTTATCTTGGGCAGGGGATACTTATTTGTGTCCACGACGTTATCGAGGAAGTGAACGGCCGTGCGCACGGTGCGCGCAAGCTTTGGAAAATCCACCTCGTAGTTGCCGTCTCGCCTGACAAGCATCTTCGCCAGGTTTATCGAGCCGAGATTGCACGATTCGTACGGGAGAAGCGGCTGCTCTCCGCAGGGATTCGTGCTCTCTATCCTGCCCACCTGAGGGGTGGGATTCGACGCATCGACCCTGTCGATGAACACCACGCCCGGGTCTCCCTTCAGCCAGGCGTGCTCCACTATCATGTCGAAGACCTCGCGTGCCTTCAGCTTATTCACCACTTTGCCCGTGCGCGGGTTCACCAGCTCGTATTCCCCGTTGGCGTCAAGGGCCTTCATGAACTCGTCGGTCACCGCGACCGAGATGTTGAAGTTGTTGAGCTGGCTCTCATTCTCCTTTGCCACGATGAATTCGAGGATGTCGGGATGATCGACCCGCAGTATGCCCATGTTTGCGCCGCGACGCGTGCCGCCCTGTTTTATGGTTTCGGTTGCCATGTCGAACACTTTCATGAACGAAATGGGGCCGCTGGAGATTCCCTTCGTGGAAAGGACGGTATCGTTTTTCGGCCGGATGCGGGAGAAAGAAAAGCCCGTGCCTCCGCCGCTCTTGTGAATGAGCGCCGTGTTCTTGACCGCCTCGAAGATGCTCTCCATCGAGTCCTCGACGGGCAGGACAAAGCACGCCGAAAGCTGTCCGAGCTCGCGGCCGGCATTCATGAGCGTGGGGGAGTTGGGCATGAATTCCATGTTCGTCATCAAATAATAGAATTCCTTTGCCGTCGCCGGCACATCTGCGGCGTCGTCGTACATCTTGTCCACGCGGGCGATAGTCAGAGCCACGCGCCAGAACATGTCCTCCGGCCTCTCGATCGGCCTGCCGTCGTTTCCCTTCTTCAGGTAACGCTTCTCCAGTACCTTGAGAGCGTTCACCGTGAATTCGATGTCGGCCTTCGGCGGCTGAGTGAGGCTCGGCTTCGGCGCTTTTCCTCTGGAGGCGCTCTTACGGGTCTTCACTGTGGACATCCCCTCTTCCCCCTCGTTCTAATATGCATAAATGCCAAATATATGGAAAGTTACGAAGCCCCATCCTTAGTTAAGCTATCTTATCAGAGGCGACAAGTCCCCCCTCTTATTGAAGCGTCGTTGGATGCTGACTTTTCGAGGTGTTTACAGCAGAGCCGACCCTATTTTACATTGCGTGGGCGCGAAAGTCAATCAAGAAGGTCTGTCTCTGGAGCTTTGCCCCCCCGGCTTTGCCTCTGGTCGAATCGAGCGGATGGTCGAAGTTTTCGGGTAAACATCTCAGGCTAAACAACGCCTCTCAACCTTCCCCGATTCGCTTTATTGGCAGAATCGACTCCTTCCGTTGAAGTGGCCTATCCTGTGGCCTGCCATACTATAACATACTATATGTAGTGCTGTCAACAAAAATCTTCCGGCATTTCTAACAGTCTGAGTCTCCGAGGATTGTGGATTTGGATTGACGGTTTAGGGTCGGCGGTTTACCGTCCCGGATCCCAAAAGCCGACCCACCCTTTAGGCCGAAGCCCGTCAGCGCGGGGCTTCGCACAGCAGGTCTGCGGTCCTCTATCGCCGGGTGGAGGAAGGGGAGGGGATACTCTTTTGAAGAAGGTGGAATTTGCCCATTCTCATTCTCGCCCGGTTCTGGGGCGCGGCGCGCTTAGATGTCATGCTGAGCGCAGCGAAGCATCTCCTGTAGGGACAAGATGATAAGCGATTCTTCGCTTTGCTCAGAATGACAAGCCAGCAGTCGGCAAACGATGCGCCCGCGGATTCCACATCAAGGAATCTGTAGAGCCCAATGCCCAAAGACCATGAGACACTCCTTCGGCAGACTATTGGGAGGACTCCACCTGAAGAAACCACTTGACAAAAGCGGGATGAGCGATTATACTTTAGTTGCGATTGAGTCTCAATTATAGCGGAGCCCACATGGCCGACGAATACACATTATTCAAAGATTTCCTCGGCAAACATCAATTGAAGCTCACGCCGCAGAGGAAGGCGGTCCTCGAAGCCGTGTTCGCCACGCACCGGCACTTTGACGCCGAGGAATTGGTGCAGATACTCAGACACATGGGTAAGAAGATCTCTCGGGCAACCGTCTATCGCACATTGGACCTTCTCGTTAAAGGCGGACTTGTGCACGCCATGGAGCTGGGCGATTCGAGGAAGGTGTACGAACATGTCGTCGGTCACCGCCACCACGACCATCTGATATGCACCGAGTGCGGCAGGACGATAGAGTTCGGCGACGGCTTCATCGAGATGCTCCAGGAGAAGGTGTGCGACAGGTTGAATTTTCAGGCGCAGACGCACAGCCTTCGGATATTCGGGCGGTGCGAGAATTGCCGAGGAAGCGCTCGGAGGCGCGAACGTGCCGGGGAATTGAGGAGCAGGGGATCCTGACGTTGGAGAGGTTGGCAGGCAACGATGCATCATGAACCGCATGACAAGGTAGTTCTCAAAGATTCCTCTTCCACGCCCACCATAACGCTCGTGGGCAATCCGAACGTGGGCAAGAGTGTCATCTTTTCACGTCTCACGGGCAAATACGTGACCGTTTCAAACTATCCCGGCACCACCGTCGAGATTACGAAGGGGAACTCCAGCTTCGACGGAGGAACCTACCGCGTCATAGACACCCCCGGCGCGAACAGCCTCATCCCCAGGGGTGAAGACGAGAAGGTTGCTCGCGACATGCTTCTCGGACAGAATTCGACCACGGTCGTCCAGGTGGCCGATTCCAAGAACATCAGGCGCTCGCTCATCCTAACCTCCCAGATGGCCGAGATGGGTGTGCCCATGGTGTTGGCGCTCAACATGGCCGACGAGGCCAAGAGCGCCGGCATACGCATCGATGCGAAGAAGCTCGCAGAACTCCTCGGAGTGCCCGTCGTGGAAACGGTCGCCACGGAGGGACGGGGCATGAACAAACTGGTCTCAGCCCTCCAATCCGCCCAACCCTGCACCTTCAGAATCGAGCATCATCCGTATCTCAAGGCCGCCATCGAGAAGATTGCCGCCGTCCTTCCCCCGGCGCCCGTGTCCAGGGAGTCGATTGCCACCATGATACTTGCCGGCGACCACAGCCTCGACGAATGGCTTCGAGAACACTGCGCCGAAGACCAGCGCGAGGCCATCGAGGTCATTGTTAACGAGGTTCAGTCGCACTTTCGCGACCCTCTTCAATACTTGATCGGGAAGAGGCGGCTGGACGAAATCGACGCGCTGGTCAGGGAAGTGGTCACCGCCGAATCTGCAAGGCGCGCGTCGTGGATGACGCGTGTCGGAGACCTTTCGCAGCACCCCGTGTGGGGATTGCCGATTCTCGGCATCGTGCTTTATCTCCTCTACCTGTTTGTCGGCAAGCTCGGGGCCGGCACCTGCGTGGATTTCATCGAATCGTTCATCTTCGGCCGGTACATCAACCCCGCGGCGGTGTGGGCGGTGGGTTGGCTGCCCTCCCAGTTCATACAAGAGTTGCTCGTCGGCGAGTTCGGCCTCATCACGATGGGGCTGACCTACTCCATTGCGATAGTGCTCCCGATAGTCGGCTTCTTTTTCCTCGCCTTCGGAATACTGGAGGACACCGGCTACCTGCCCCGCCTCACGATAATGGCGAACAAAGTTTTCAAGACGATGGGCATGAACGGCAAGGCCGTGCTTCCGATGGTGCTGGGGCTCGGATGCGACACGATGGCGACGCTGACGACGCGCATACTGGACACGAAGAAGGAACGCATAATCGCGACGTTTTTGCTCGCGCTCGCCATTCCGTGCTCGGCGCAGTTGGGTGTCATTCTGGGAATACTGGGAAGGATATCGCTCAGCGCTTGCGTCATCTTCGCTCTCGTCATCCTTTCGCAGCTTCTGATCGTCGGATTTTTGGCCGGCAGGCTCCTGCCGGGACAGTCGTCGGACTTCATAATCGAAATTCCGCCGTTCAGACTTCCCAAAATATCGAACGTCGTGTTCAAGACGCTCTCGCGCGTCGAATGGTTCCTGAAGGAAGCCGTGCCCTTGTTTCTGCTCGGCACCTTTGTCCTCTTTGTGGCCGACAGGCTGGGCATTCTTGATGCGATTGTGAAGGCGGCCGAGCCGGTTGTCGTCCGGTTCCTGACGCTGCCGCCGGAGGCGACCGTCGCGTTCGTGATGGGATTCCTCAGGCGCGATTACGGAGCTGCGGGGCTGTTTCAGTTATATGAGAAGGGGCAGCTCGACCCGACGCAGGCGATCGTGAGCCTGGTGGTCATCACGCTGTTTGTCCCGTGCATCGCGAACTTCTTTGTCATAATTAAGGAACACGGCCCGAGGAAGGCCGCTGCAATGCTGGCGCTCATTTTCCCGCTTGCGGTGCTGGTCGGCGGGGCAGTGAATTTCCTTTTGCGCGCGCTGCATTACGCCGGTTGAGAAGGGGAACAACAAGGACTCAGCACTATGAACGAGGTTGACAAAAATACTAAAATCAAGTGTACTCTGTGTGGGGCCGTTTTTGAACCCGACGAGAACACCTGTGGCGGGTGCATCGTCCGCAAGGAGTGCAAGCTCGTCTGTTGCCCCAATTGCGGATTCGGGATTCCGAGAGAGTCCAAACTCGCCGCGTGGTTCAAGCAGCGATTTGAAAAACAAAGGAGCAGATAAATTGGCATGGAACGACCGAAGACAACGCTGGCGTGGCGGCAGAAGGCAGGCGGGCGACTTCAGGCCCACACCGGTTGATTACAACAAGAGGGACGTCGATGAGCTGCTCGAGCTCATATACATGCTCAAGGAATCGGGCGGCGAGATAACCGTCGAGGAGCTCAGGCGCAAGCAGCAGGAAGATGCGGATGTCGAGAAGCTGCTCGGCGAGATGGTGTTGTCCAATCTCGTCTCGGTGAACGACAGCGTCGTCACCTTTTCCGAGTATGGCAAGAAGGAGGCCGAGAAGCTCATACGCGCGCACCGTCTGGCCGAACGCCTGCTCACCGACGTGCTGCTCATTCAGAGAGACCATGAAGTGGAAAAACAGGCCTGCGCGATGGAACATATTCTCAATCCGCAGGTCGTTGACAGCATCTGCACGATACTCGGCCATCCGCACACCTGCCCGCACGGCCTGGAGATTCCGCCCGGCCCATGCTGTAGGGACAAGAAGCGCACGGCCGCTCCCGCCGTTCTGTCGCTCGACCAACTTCGCAGCGGCGAATCGGGCAAGATACTGTACGTCGAGACGACCAATCACGCCAGGCTCGACAAGCTCACAACATTCGGCATGCTTCCGGGAACCCTCATCAGGGTTCATCAGCGCCAGCCTTCCCTCGTGGTGATCATCGGCGAAACACAGCTTGCCATCGACCACGAAATCGCTCAGAATATCTATGTCGTTAAGGCGGGTTGAGGAGCGGGAATGACTTTCCTTCCCACCGGCCCGTTGCCGAAAACAATTAGGACGTTCTTTCTTGTAGGGGCAGGCCCCCGCGCCGGCCCAAACCCACGAAACCACCCCGGTTAGGCTTCAATTGGGCAGGCACGGGGGCCTGCCCCTACAAGAAAATGTGGTCGATTCATATTATGCAACAGGCCGTCACCTCTTGTCCCCGGCGAAGCGAAGGGCATCGTTTCATGCTCATCCCGATAAAAAGGCGCGTTGTCTTTTTTTTGCCGCTCCTTATGCTTGCCATCTGCTGTAATGCGGACCGCGGTGGGATGTACGAGGAGCGGGCGGACATCATGGGCACGACGTTCACCATAAAGATCGACGACCCCGGCAACCACGCCCGCGCCGCGCATGCCGCTCTCGACGAGATTCGTCGCATCGACCGCCTCCTGAGCACGTACAAAGACGACAGCGAGATATCGGCGGTCAATCGACGTGCGTCGAAGGAGCCCGTCGTCGTGGGGGCCGACTTTCGGAACGTCGTCGCCGCATCGCGCATATATTTCGGGCTCGGCCGGGGCGCGTTCGACCCGACCGTGTATCCGCTCATGCGGCTCTGGCGTTTCACCACGCGAGAGGGCCGCATTCCCACGAATGAAGAACAGGCGAAAGCGAAGAGTCTCATTGACCTCCGGAAGGTGTTGCTCGATGAGTCCACATCCGCCGTCAGCTTCCTCCAGGACGGGATGGCGCTCGATTTCGGGGGCATCGCCAAGGGATACGCCGTTGACCGCGCCGTCGAGGTCCTCAAGAAGCAAGGCGTCACGCGCGCGATTGTCGATGCAGGCGGCAACTTCTATGCGCTCGGAACACCGAGAGGAAGGGAACACTGGCAGGTTGGCATCCGGCACCCGCTCAGGCTCGACGAGGTCGTCGCGCGGCTGCCCGTTTCAAACAAAGGCGTTGCCACCTCGGGCAACTACGAGCGGTTCTTCGAGATAGGCGGAAGGAAATACTGTCACATCATGGACCCGCGCACTGGCCGGCCGGTCGAGGGAATGTTGAGCGCGACGGTCGTCGCCGACACCGCGATGGCGGCCGACGCACTTTCAACCACCGTGTTCGTCCTCGGCCCGGAAGAGGGAATGCGGCTGATAGAGCGACTGCCCGGCGTCGAGGGAATGCTCATCGTTCAGGAGGCCGGCTCGCCCGAACAATTCAGAATCCTCCTCTCGCCCGGCCTCAAAGACACAATCGAACTCCTCATCCCCGCATAGCCGCTTTCCACTGGAACGGGTCAGGCGCCTACCATGCCATGATCTTGTCGATTTTTTGGGCGATCTCCTGCACCGTCCACATCCCGTCCTTCGACACGCCCTCGGTCGTCTTGATTTCCATCAACGAGATATGGGGCCCGCGTATCAGGAAGAACTTACCGGTGATGTCCTTCGCGAGGTCGGACGCGAGGAACACCATCACCGGCGAGATGTGCGCCGGGTCGAGCTCGCCCTCCTTCAAGTCCTGATAGCGGGGCAGGTCTTCGGTCATACGCGTCTTCGCGATAGGCACCACCGCGTTCACCGTGACGCCCATCTTCGCAAATTCGATCGCGCACACGCGCGTGAATCCCGCGATGCCGGCCTTCGCCGCGCCGTAGTTGGACTGGCCGAAGTTGCCGAGCAGGCCCGAGGTGGAACTCGTGTTGATGATGCGACCGCCCTGTCCCTGTTCCTTCATGAATCTCGCCGCTGGCTGCGTGCACGCGAATGTTCCCTTCAGGTGCACGGCGATAACCGCGTCCCACATGCTCTCATCCATCTTAAGCAGGGTCTTGTCGCGCAGGATGCCCGCGTTGTTCACAAGGATGTCGAGCCGGCCGAACGCGTCGACGGCCGTCTGCACGATGGCCTTGCCGCCCTCCATTGTGGCAACGCTGTCATAGTTGGCGGCGGCCTCGCCGCCGGCTGCCTTGATTTCATCGACCACTTTGTCGGCCATTCCCTTGCCGCCGCCGGCTCCGCTGCGGTCGCCGCCCACGTCGTTGACGACGACCTTCGCGCCTTCCTTCGCCAGCGCCAGAGCATGACAGCGGCCTATGCCGCCGCCCGAACCGGTCACAATCGCAACTTTACCGTCAAGTAATCCCATGGTCGCGTTTGCTCCTTTCAGATTGTCTTATCCTTGCCCCTCGGGTTAGACACATATCGGAGTACCAAACCCTCTGCCACGCGCAAAAAATAACAGAGTAATGCCTTCCATGTCAAATGCCGAGGCCCGGCCCTCCGGCATTGTGCTCCCGGCGGTTTGTCCCGTCGATTCTGCCTTTGCTCACTGAAGTTGCTTCGTGTTTCTCGGGCGCCACCCCTGCGGCTTAAGGTGACACTTTGCTCCGAGAGAATATTTGTGATAACATATTCAACCGATTCACCTCAGCCGACGATACTGGATAGACGGGACAGTTTGTTGTTTGCCGTATACGCTCCAACTTAAGAAGAAGAGACAGGTATCATGTGCCCGGTCCTATGTGATGGAGAAGGGAGGAATCGATGAAACGGTTTCTAACGGCGGGATTGGTTATTCTCATCTCAGCGCACATCGCATCAGTCACTGCACTTGCCGACTTCGACGAGATTCCCGCTGGAAAAGGACATGACGGGGGGTACGGCTTGTGTGTCGGTTTCGGCGGTGACCTCGTGGCCATTGGAGCCGCCGGTTCGGTTGTCAACCTGAAAGACCTCTGGCTCTACGGTCCGGGTATCAAGAGCAAGGTAATCGGCGGAAATTATAATGATTACGGGTTCGCTGTACAAGCCACTCCCGACGGGTACATAGCGGTCGGACAGACGAAGTCGGTTAGGCCTGGAAACCTCGATGTTTGGCTCATAAAGGTCGACCAATTCGGAAACGCGCAGTGGCAACGAACCTTCGGGGGAGACGGCGACGACTGCGGATTTGACGTGCAACAGACGCGCGATGGGGGCTACATCATCGTTGGACGCACTGGTTCATACGGCGCGGGCGAGTTCGATGTATTGCTCATCAAGACGCTCGGGAACGGAGAACTAGAATGGATGCAAACCTTCGGCGGGCCCGATGACGACATGGGTTATAGCGTGCAACAGACCAGCGATGGAGGATACATCCTCACGGGTTGCAAAGAGTCCGAAGATACAATAGACAAGCAACTCTGGCTCATCAAGACCGACCCCAAAGGACGGCTCCTCTGGGACCGAGTCTTCGGTGGCGGCAAAGATGATCATGGGCGCGGCGTCATACAGACGAGCGACGGCTGTTATGTTGTGGCGGGATGGACCGAATCCTTTTCGGTGGGCAGTCGTGATGCGTATCTCGTAAAGACTGATTCTCGTGGGAATTTACTGTGGGAGAAAGCAATTGGCGGAAAGTTTGAGGATTGTGCCCAGAGCATCATCGAGACGCCCGACAACCTGTATGTCTTCACGGGGTGGACATGGTCGTATCAGGGCAAGCCGGGCACCTGGCTGGTGGCGCTCCGGCCGGATGGAAAAGAAGTAGAGTGGAATGCGATGTTCTACGGCGTAGCCGGACACTGGGGGTATTGCGTTCGACAGTTCGATAGAGACACCTTCGCCATCGCGGGCGTATCCACCGGAAACGACAAGTTTGCGCTCGGGTACGACGGTTTCATAATCCGTTACAAACCGCACGGGGACTGGCCTGTTTGGTACAATGCCTATGACGGCGGCAAAGGCCCAGTGGTTCCAGGTGGCGTTACGGAATATTTAGACGAGTTAGGTTACGGGGTAAAATGGGAAACTGCGACCGGAAAGTTGACTCTCAGGAATTGTGAAAGCCCGACAGCGCAACAGACGGCCTCGATACGAAACAAATCCGCCCGACAACAATCCCAACGGATAATCAGCAGAACGGAATCACCACGCGATTTCTTGGTTCGCGTTTTGAGCAACCACTGGATTGCGACGCATCGCGTTTACACGACGGATCAGCGAGAATTCGACGCCGTGCTGCTCACGGAGAAACCCGGGCAACTGTGCCTCGCGAAAGCCGGAGCCGGTGCCACATCCAAATTCGAGATACCGAAAGATAGTGTCGTCAGAATCGAGCCGCTTGTCGAGGCACAGGTCGCCGATGAGATATGCGGCATGTTGAGAATGGAAAGGAAGAAATTCGCCAGCGACCAGCAGCGCCAGTGCTACGAAGATGCAATTAAGGAACTGAGTGAAAGATGCTGCAAGTATGGAGCTCCATATCCCGGCACAAGCCTCGTCAGCGTTCGGCTGAATGAGCAGGACGGAGAGATGGCCGAAGCCGTGCTGGAGAATAATAACAAGAAGATGACCGTGAAGGAAGGGGATATGATTGACGATTTCACGGTCATGGGCAGAGATGCGGAGACCAACACGGTTCTGCTCCGGATGGGCGAAGATGGAACTGTCACCAGAATATGGCCCGCCAAAATGTGGGACAACCTCGGCTCCGCCTCGTCCGAAGAGGAAGTGCAGAAAGAGCCGGAAACCGTGACCCCTGAACCCGAGAAAGTGAGCCGGAGGGAGATCCCACAGAATGAAAGTCCGCCTCCGGTGTCATCGGTGGATAGACAATCCCGGCCCGAAACAGGCACTGACTGGCGCGCGCGGCTCGAAAACCTGTGGAACAAGATTGTGGAAGCCGTCACAAAATGAGATTTCCCGGCCCGTGCGGCGCACCGAATTCAAAGCAAATAGTGTGTCTATTCCTGATGTTGGCATAGGGAGGGACAGGCCCGTTATCAAAATCCTGCCGATGCTGTTCACCAAAGAGAAAACGAAGGGCACAGAGATATGAAGGAGATGTTTCGGTGAAGGTAACCGTCGTCGGTTCCGGTTGCGGTATCCCCAACCCCAAGCGCGGTTCGCCGTGCATTGCCGTCGGCGTCGGCAAAGAGCTGTTCGCCTTCGACTGTGGACCGGGGGCGCTGAGGGCGATGGCGGCCGCGGGAGTGGCGTGGAGCGAACTGCGCGGCATTTTCATTACGCACTTTCACACCGACCACATCGCAGACATCGCGCCGCTCCTTTTCGCGTTCAACATACCCGATGTGAACCGCACCCAGCCCCTGAGGCTGTGCGGCCCGCCCGGTCTGAAAAAATTGTATCAAGACCTCGTCGCCGCATACGGAGACTGGCTTAAACCCAAGCGGTACGAGCTCCTTGTTGAGGAGCTTCTGGAAGCGCCGCTTGAAGGCGCGACCTGGAGAGTGGAAAACGCCCCGGCCGAGCACAGCCGGCCGGCGCTCGCCTACCGCTTCGAGGCCGACGGAGCGAGCATGGTCTATTCCGGCGACACCGACTACAGCGAGTCGATTGTGAGCCTGGCCTCTCCCTGCGACCTGCTCATCCTCGAATGCTCCTATCCGAACGAAATCGAGGTGCCCGGCCATCTGACCCCCAAAAGGGCCGGCGAAATGGCGCAACTTGCGGGCTGCAAGAAACTCGTGCTCACCCACATTTATCCCGTGTGCGCCGACTACGACCTCGTCGCTCAGTGCAGGCAGACATTCGACGGCGACGTCGTGCTGGCAGAGGACGGCATGAGCTTCGAGCTCGGTTCGGGCTGAGTTTCAGAATAGTCGTTTGATGGCGTGTTGCCCAAAAAGCAACGCCCCTTGACACCCCTATCAGAAATGTCATTCTGAGGAGCGAAGGGTCACAGACCCGCGCGACGAAGAATCTTCCATTTTCGACCGAGTGTATGCTTGTCATCGAGAGATTCTTCGCTTCGCTCAGAATGACAAATAGGTAACTGCCTCTTGGGCAACACGCCGTTTGAGGCTCGGCATTACTGCCTCGAATTTGTCACCGCACCTTTTCCCGCCGCCCTGCGATTTCCAACTTCATTTGTGATATAATGTTGTCTGAACAGACTAATTCTAGGCACGGCAAGGAGTTGCGCCGTTGCACGAATACGAGGAATTTGCCGAGATCTTCTTTGCCGACGAGCTTCCGCCAGAGCGCGCCCGCCGGATTCTTACCGAGGCGAGCATCGCCGATCCCGAAAAGGCCGCGAAGAACATTCGGCTTCTCGCCGGCCGGGACGCAGGCCACGAGGCCTTCTGCAGAATCCTGCCGGCAGTGTTCAGGAGCCTGCGCGAGGTGGCCGACCCCGACATGGCGCTCAACAACTGGGAGCGTCTCGTCGCGGCGATGCGCGGCCGGGTGTCGCATTTCGGATACTTCCGGAGGAATCCTCTGACGCTGGATGTCCTGCTCAAGCTTCTCGGTACCAGCCAGTACCTCGCCGACATCCTGATTCGAAGGCCGAATCTTTTTTCTGAGACCATCGCAAACGGCCTCTGGCGTGAGCAGGTAAACGCCCATTCCCTGCGCGGGGAGCTCAACGCAATCATCGAGACCGCATCCGATTACGAATCGAATGTGGAAATGTTCCGCGCCTTCAAGCAGCGGCACATGTTGCGGGCAGGAGCGAAAGACATCTGCGGCGACACGGACGTCGAGCAGATTCTCAAACAGATGTCCCTTGTTGCGGATGTCTGCATCGAATACGCGTTCGAGATAGCGCAGGCTGAGGTCTGCAGACGCTTCGGCAGGCCTATGGCGGAGGACGACGGCGCTTCGGGCGAGGCGTCCGCCGTGTTGATCGCCCTCGGAAAACTCGGGGGCGAGGAATTGAATTACAGCTCGGACGTTGACCTGATGTTCATCTACTCACACGACGGCGAGACCCGGCCCGACCGGGGCGCCGAATCGGTGTCGAATCAGCAATATTTCTCCAAGCTCGCCGAGAAGCTCATCGACCTGCTGGCCCGCGTGACTGAGCAGGGGCATTTGTTCCGCGTCGATATGCGGCTGCGGCCCATGGGCAGCAAAGGCCCGCTCGTGAGCTCGCTCGAAAGCCATCTTTCCTACTACGAAATCTTCGGGGAAACGTGGGAGAGACAGGCGCTGCTCAAAGCGCGGCCCGTCGCCGGAGACAAAGAACTGGGCAGGCGCTTCCTTCGAGAGCTGAGGCCGTTCGTCTATCCGAGATACCTCGACCATCGTGGCATACGCGAGATTCAGGACCTCAAGCGTCGCATCGAGCGCGAGGTCGATAAGCAGGGCCGCACGCGCACCGAGGTAAAACTGGGACGCGGAGGAATCCGCGACATCGAGTTCACGGTCCAATTTCTGCAACTGTTGAACGGCGGCAAACACGCCGAATTGCGGGGCACGAACACGCTCGCCACACTGAGGACTCTCGAACATATAGGCTACCTTTCTCCCGCCGAGAGCGCCTCGTTGGTTGAGGCATACAAGTTCCTGCGGAGGCTCGAGAACAGATTGCAAATAATGGGGAACCGCCAGCTCCACGTGCTGCCCTCACGCTCCGAAGAAGTCGAAGTCGTCGCGCGCAGCCTCGGCTATCGTCGCTCCGACGGCAGGTCGGCGGCCGACGCGCTTGAGGGCGAATACGGGCGCCAGACGGAAAGGGTGAGGGAGCTTTTCAACAAATTCTTCGGCAAGATGTTCGCCGGGGCCGAGCGCGCGTCGCCGGTGGTCGATTTGATTCAGAACCCCGAACCAACGGTGGCGGAGATAGAGGACACGCTTGGCCGTCACGGCTTCAGAAACTGCGGGGCGGCGTATGAGAACCTGCGCCTGCTCGCCGATGGGCCGCCTTCTTCGCCCTATCAGGCGCGCGCGCGCAATTTCTTCTGCAGCATCGCGCCGCTGTTGGTCCAGCATCTCCAACAGTCGCCCGACCCCGACATGGCCCTCAACAACCTCCAGCGCTGCATGGCGGCGGTAGGAGCGCTGTCCACGTTTTATGAGATTCTGTCGTCCAACCCCAAGTCCATCGAGCTGTTCGTGGCGCTCGCCTCGTACAGCGACCACCTCATCCGCCTGTTCGTGAACGACCCGGGCGTGCTCGACTTCCTTTTGAGCACGCGGATTCTGGAGGAGGAAAGCTCGCGGGCCTATATCGACAAGGCCCTCGGCAGATTTTTGGAGATTAACCCGAATTTCTACGAATCGGTGCAGAGATTCAAAAACGGCGAGTTGCTCCGAATCGGGCTGAGGGACATACTCGGCCTCGCGGGCATAGCCGAGGTCACGCGCGAGCTTTCGTCGGTCGCCGAGGTGATGCTCTCGCGGGTGTACGAACGATGTCTGGCCGACCACGTTGCCCGGCACGGCGAGCCGCTTGCGGCCGACGGCTCACCGGCGACGATGTCTATCCTGGGGATGGGCAAGCTGGGCGGATGCGAGATCAACTACGCCTCGGACCTCGACGTGGTGTTCGTCTACTCATCCGACGGACAGACCAGCGGGGGCGCGTCGGGGTCGGTGTCGTGCCAGCAGTTCTTCGTCACACTGGCCGCGCAGGTGATGAAGAAGATGAGCGAGTTGAACTCTCACGGATATTTGTATAAAATGGATGCGCGGCTGCGGCCCGACGGCGACCAGGGGCTTCTGGCGGTCTCGGCCTACTCGTTTATGGAATACCACCGCCGAAGCAGCGCGTTGTGGGAAAAGCGCGCGATGATCAAGCTGCGGCACGTCGCGGGCGACATGGCTCTCGGGGAAAGGCTCAAGGATTTTGCACACTCGATTATTTACGCGCCCGGCTTCTTCTCGGCCGACGTCGTCGAGGACGCCGTGGTGATGCTCGGAAAAATTTTTGAAACGGCCCGGGCCGAAACGCGCGACGGCGTACAGATAAAGAATGCCGAAGGCGGAATCGTCGAAATAGAATTCCTCGTGCAGTTGTTGCAGCTCAAGCACGGCCCCGGGTCGCATGAGCTCCGAACGACAAACACCCTCGAAGCGCTCGAAGCGCTCGCCGACGGCGGACATCTCTCACGGCAATCTCACGACGACCTGAGCGCCACCTTAGTGCTCCTGCGCAGGGTCGAGAACCGGCTGCGTCTCATGCACGACCGCTCTCTCAGCGAACTGCCGACCGACCCCGACGCTCTCGACAAGCTCGCCTTGCGGCTGGGCGCGACCCCCGCCGCCCATCGGAGCCCCGGCGAGGCGCTCGTCGAGACGATCGAGTCCTATATTCACCGTTCGCATCGGGTCTTCGAGGAGCTGACGAAACAGTTGAGGGAAGAGCAGGGCCAAAGGACTTCCACGTGACGCGCAAGAAGGTACTCTTCATATGCGACGCCCATCTGGGCTCGGGAACGAATGAGCAGCGGAAGGAACAGGCGCTGGTCGAATTCGTCAGGAGCCTGTCGCCCGAGAGCGTTTCCGCCGTGTACGTGCTCGGCGACCTGTTTGACTTCTGGTTCGAATACGAGTCGGTCATCCCTTCGGGGTACTTCCGCGTCCTGACCGCTCTCGCCGAGGCGGCCGCAAGCGGGATCGAGATACATCTTATCGTGGGCAACCACGATTTCTGGGCCGGAACGTTCCTGGAGAGAACCGTCGGCCTCACCGTTCATCAAGACCCGATAGAAATCGACCTTGACGGCAAGCGCGTGTACATGTGTCACGGCGACGGGCTCAACCCCTACGACCGCGGCTACCTCCTGTTGAAGGCGGTAATCAGGAGCAGGTTCGCGATATGGTTCGCCCGCCGACTGCATCCCGACCGTCTTACGCGTCTTGCCCGCTGGATTTCAGGATTCAGCCGGAAGAGCTCGTCGGTCGCGGGCAAGCTCAGAGAAGATGAAGGAATACTTCGGTTCGCGCAGAAAAAATTCGATGACGGCACCGACGTCGTGATTGCGGGCCATTCGCACCAGCCTCACGAAGAGACATATTCGGTCAACGGCGCAACGAAGCGTTATTACAACGTCGGTGACATGCAGGAGCGTTTCTCTTACCTCGAATACTGCGACGGCAAGTTTCAGTTGAAGTACCTGGGCGCCAAAAAAGCGGCGGCCCGACCCGAAGCGAGCGGCTGACCTCGCGGCCGCTGCATGTTGAGGCAGCCGAGTCATAACGCTTTAAGCGCCAACAACTTCATTTGACTTTTGTTCCCACGAGATGTTAGAATCTCACCTGAGTTCGAGGCATTTGCCCCATCGTATTCAGCTATCTTCGGAGTGCCGGTGAAGGAGACAATGCCCAAATCTTCCGCTGCGCCTGTTCGGATTCCTCTTTGTAAGCCTTACATGTCCGAAGCAGAAGAACGGGCGGCGGCCGAGGTGCTTCGGTCGGGCTGGCTGATGCAGGGCCCGAAGGTGGCCGAATTCGAAAGGCTTATCTCCGAGTACGTGGGCACCAAGCATGCCGTCGCGGTTAATTCGGGCACATCGGCGCTGGCGCTCGCCCTCGTCGCGGCGGGGCTGAATCCGGGCGACAGGGTAATCATGCCGTCGCATTCGTTTGTCGCCACGGCCAACTCGGCGGCGCAGTGGGGAGGCGAGCCCGTCTTCGTGGATATCGGCCGCAACGATTACAATATCGACCCTTCGAAGATTCGGCCTGCCGCGGACTCGATGACGCGCGCGGTGATGGTCGTGCATCAAGTCGGCTTCGCGGCCGATATGGACCCGATCATGTCGATTGCAGAAGAACTCGGCCTGGTCGTCGTGGAGGACGCCGCCTGCTCGCTCGGCTCCAGCTACCGGGGTCGCAAGACGGGCGGCATCGGAACGGTCGGATGCCTGAGCTTGCATCCGAGGAAGGTGATAACGACTGGAGAGGGCGGGATGGTGCTCACGGACTCGGAGGAGATAGCGCAGAAGGTCCGAAGCCTGCGCAATCACGGGCTGACGCCCGCCGGAGCGTCGGAGCGGCCCGGATGCGACAGAGCGGGTTTCAACTATCGGCTGACCGACATCCAGGCGGCGATAGGAATCGAGCAGTTCAAGAAGCTGGACGAGATCATACGGTTGAGGACACGTCTCGCAGAGCGTTACAGAGACGCGATTTCGAGACTTCCGGCCCTCAGGCTTCCGGAGTGGCCCGACGACTCCGTTCCCAACTACCAGAGTTTTGTCGCTGAAGTCATTGACGAATCCATCGACAGGGACGCCATTGTCGAGCACATGATGAAAAAAGGCATCCAGTGCGCGCGCGGCATCCAGCCGATACATCTGGAGCCGCTTTACAGAGAGAAGCACTCCGGCGAGCGCCTGCCCGAGACGCTTCGGGCTGCCCGGCGCTCGTTTTTCCTTCCCATGTATCCCGCCATGACCGACGAGGAACAGGACGTTGTGATAGGCAGCCTGAAGGAATCCCTCAACGAATGCGCCCTGGCAAAGGAGGCACGATGAGAGCGCTGATCACCGGCATAACGGGGCAGGACGGTTCGTATCTCGCCGACTTCCTGCTGGAAAAAGGCTATGAAGTCTTCGGCATGGTGCGGCGCTCGAGCACGGAGAATTTCGAGAGAATCAACCACCTTCGGGACAAGATCACGCTCGTGCAGGCGGACCTGATGGACCAGGTATCGATGATAAAGATCATCGACGAGATTCGGCCCGTGGAGGTTTACAACCTGGCGGCGATGTCGTTCGTGCCGACCTCGTGGGACCAGCCCGTTCTCACCGGAGAGGTGACCGGCCTCGGCGTGACGCGCGTGCTCGAGGCGATAAAGGTCGTTGACCGAAAGATAAGGTTCTACCAGGCCTCGAGCAGCGAGATGTTCGGAAAAGTGGTCGAGGTGCCCCAGACCGAGAGGACGCCCTTCTATCCCCGCAGCCCCTACGGCGTGGCCAAGGTGTATGGACACTGGATCACGGTGAACTATCGGGAAAGCTACGACCTCTTCGCATGTTCGGGCATCCTGTTCAACCACGAGTCACCCCGTCGCGGACTCGAATTCGTCACTCGCAAGGTCACGCACGGGGTTGCCAAGATAAAGCTCGGGCTTGCCTCGGAGCTTCGGCTGGGCAACTTGGATTCCAAGAGAGATTGGGGCTACGCCGAGGATTACGTGAAGGCGATGTGGCTCATGCTCCAGCAGGACAAGCCCGACAGCTACGTGATAAGCTCGGAACAGGCGCATTCGGTGCGCGAGCTGGTCGAGGCGGCTTTCGGCTGTCTTGACCTCGACTGGGAAGAGCACGTGAAAATCGACCCTCGTTTCGTCAGACCCGCTGAGGTCGATCTGTTGCTGGGAAACTCCACAAAAGCGCACAACCAGCTCGATTGGTATCCGAACACATCGTTTGAGGAGCTGATCACACTGATGGTCAATGCCGACCTGAAGCTGCTGAAGGAGCAAAACAGGATAGCGTGAGCACGGCAAAGAATACATACTTCGTTCACGAGACCGCAGTTGTTGAGGAGCCCGTCAGTATCGGGGAAGGCACCAGGATTTGGCTGTTCACCCACGTGATGCCCGGCGCCAAGATAGGGAAGAACTGCAATATCGGTCAAAACGTGTACATCGGCTCGACGGCGGTCGTGGGCGACAATGTGAAGATACAGAACAACGTGTCCGTATTCGACGGCGTCACGCTCGAAGACAACGTGTTTCTGGGGCCGTCTTGCGTCTTCACCAACGTGGTCAGGCCGCGGTCCGTCTTCCCGCGGGCAAACCGCAACTTCGACAAGACTCTCGTGCGGAAGGGCGCCACGATAGGGGCGAACGCCACGATAGTATGCGGGACCACAATTGGCGAATGCGCATTCATCGGAGCCGGTTCGGTCGTATCGAAGGACGTGCCGGCCTACGCGCTGTATTTCGGAAATCCGGCCAGGCATCGCGGTTGGGTATGCGAGTGCGGCGAGAAACTCGGCGATTTGACGCGCGGGAAGAAAAATATAAGCTGCCCCGCGTGCGACAGAAAATATCGAAAAGAAGGAAAAGGATTGGCCCAGATGGTGGGATAGGAGAACGATGAAGCTACTTGTCACGGGAGGAGCCGGCTTTATCGGCTCCAATTTCGTACACTACATGCTCGAGAGGTACGCCGATTGCGAAATCATCAATTTCGATAAGCTCACCTATGCCGGCAACCTGGACAACTTGCGGGATATTGAGAGCGACCCCCGGCACAAATTCGTGAGGGGCGATATCGCCGACGCCTCCGCGGTCGGCGCCCTGGCGCCCGAGGTGGACGCGATAGTCAACTTCGCCGCCGAGACACATGTTGACAGGAGCATCCACGACCCCGGCAGCTTCATCCAGACGGACGTCGTCGGCATCTACGTGCTCCTCGAGGAAGCCCGCAAGAACAAGACCAAGAAAGTTGTGCTCGTCTCTACCGATGAGGTTTATGGCAGCATCGATGAAGGCTCCTTCTTCGAGCACGACCGGCTCAACCCGAGCAGCCCGTATTCCGCCGGCAAGGCGGGCGGCGAGCTTGTGGCCTTGGCCTACCACAAGACGTTCGACCTTCCCGTCTGCATCACCAGGGGCTCGAACACGTACGGCCCCTATCAATATCCGGAGAAGGTGATACCCCTGTTCGTCACGAATGCGCTGGACGACATTCCGCTTCCGCTTTACGGAGACGGGATGAACGTGCGCGACTGGCTGTTCGTATTCGACCATTGCAACGCGATCGACCTCGTTTTGCGCGAGGGCGTGCCGGGCGAGGTGTACAACATTGGCGGGGGCAACGAGCGGACGAACATAGAAATAACCCACACGATTCTCGACCTTTTGCAGAAGCCCAGGTCGCTCATCAAGCCTGTCACCGACAGGCCCGCTCACGACCGCCGCTATTCCATAGACTGCGGGAAAGTCGAGCGGCTGGGCTGGAACCCCGCGCAGCCTTTCGAAGAGGGCATGAGGCAAACCGTGGACTGGTATGTCAAGAACGAGTGGTGGTGGCGGAAGCTCAAGTCGGGTGAATATCTCGATTACTACAGGAAACAGTACACCACCGACCTGGAGTCAAAGAGAGGACAGGGCTGATGCTTAGGGTAGGTGTCGTCGGGGCGGGCGATTGGGGCAAGAATCTCGTCAGGATTTTTCATCAACTCAGGGGCGTCGAGCTGGCATGCTGCTGCGACGCCGACCCGAGGCGCTGGGAAGCCATCTCTCAGAATTATCCCGGCGTGAACCTGACGGAGCGGTTCGAGGATATCGTGGCCGATTCTTCTATAGAAGCGCTGATAATCGCTTCGTCTGCCGTGACTCACTACCCGCTTGGGAAGGCCGCCCTGGAAGCGGGAAAGCACGTCTATGTGGAGAAGCCTCTGGCGCTCAGCGCTTCTCACGCCAAGGAAATGGTCGCCGTGGCCGAGGCGAAGAATCGAAAACTGATGGTCGGGCACCTGCTCCTGTATCATCCCGCCGTCACTCACCTCAAGAAGCTTGTCGATTCGGGCGAGCTGGGCGAGATTTTCTACATCTATTCGCAGCGTGTGAACCTGGGCAAGATTCGGCAGGACGAGAACGCGCTATGGAGCTTCGCGCCCCACGACATATCGGTCATCCTGCACCTGCTCGGCCGGTTTCCCGTGAGCGTGAGCGCGCGCGGCGAGTCGTACCTCCAGCAAGGCGTCGAAGACGTGGTCTTCATAAACATGAAGTTCGCCGACCGAAAGATGGCGCAGCTCCAGGTGAGCTGGCTCGACCCTCACAAAGTCCGCAAGATAACCATCGTCGGCAGCAAGAAGATGGTGGTGTTCGACGACGTTGAAAGCACGGAGAAGCTTAAGATTTTCGACAAGGGCGCGACCGGCGTGAGCTATGAAAGCTACGGAGACTCGATAACGCTTCGCTTCGGCGACATAAATATCCCCTACATAACCATGACTGAACCGCTTCGGGCCGAGTGCCAGCATTTTGTCGATTGCGTCCTGAAAGACACCCGGCCTTTGACCGACGGCGCCGACGGGGTTCGAGTAGTTCGAATACTCGAGGCGGCGCAGCGCTCGATGGAAAGGGACGGCGAGCCCGTCTCGCTGACGGAATCCGCGCCGGCGCAACAGAAATGAAGATACCCGTTCTTGACCTCAAGCCTCAGATAGAAGCCCACCGGGCCGAAATCATGGGGGCGATCGAAGAAGTGATCAACAGCACCCATTTTGTGCTCGGCTCCAAGGTGGCGGAACTGGAACAGGCTGTCGCCTCCTACACCGGCTCGAAGCACGCCGTGGGCGTCGCATCGGGAAGCGATGCGCTGTTGATTGCGCTCATGGCGTTGGACGTGGGCCCCGGCGACGGCGTCATCACCACACCTTACACATTTTTTGCCACGGCGGGGGCCATCTCAAGGCTCGGAGCGACGCCCATCTTCATCGACATCCGCCCCGATTCCTTCAACATCGACGAGGAGCTGGTCGCCGAGTATCTGAAGAAAGGGTGCGAACCCGACACTGCGACGGGCCTCCCTCGCGACAAGGCCTCGGGACGGCTGGTCAGGGCAATGATTCCGGTTCACCTCTTTGGTCAGTGCGCCGACATGGACGCCATCATGGCTGTTGCCCGACAGAACAATATTCGTGTCGTCGAGGATGCCGCGCAGGCGCTGGGCGCGGAGTGCAACGGCGCGCGGGCGGGCGCGATAGGCGACATCGGCTGCCTGAGTTTCTATCCGACCAAGAACCTCGGCGGGTTCGGCGACGGCGGAATGATAACGACATTCGACGAAACGCTGGCGGAGCGGTGTCGCGTCATTCGTGTCCACGGCAGCAAGCCGAAATACTATCATGCCCGCGTCGGCGTCAACAGTCGCCTCGACGCCGTCCAGGCCGCGGTTCTCCTCGTGGGTCTGAAATACCTGGACGAGTGGACTGCCAGGAGGCAGGAACACGCGCGCGCTTATTCGGACTCGTTCAGTGAAACAAACGGCGTCGCGTGTCCGGCAGTGCTGCCGGGACGGCGCCACGTGTTTAATCAGTATGTCATCCGTTCCGGCCAAAGGGATTCCCTCCGAAAGTTCCTTGCTGAGAAAGGCATAGGGACCGAGATATACTATCCGCTTTCGCTTCACCGGCAGGAATGCTTCTCGAATCTCGGGTATGCGAAGGGCGATTTTCCCCAATCCGAGCGGGCGGCCGCCGAGTCGTTGGCCATCCCCATGTTTCCCTACTTGACGGTCAAGCAGAGGACGAAGGTGACGAATGCGATCAAAGAGTTCCAGGAAAAGTGAATCTCGGCGGAGGACCTCGAAGCGCGGGGCGGTCGCCGAGAAGCTCGGTGAGCTGATAGACAGCAAACGCGCGCTCGTGGGCGTGATAGGCATGGGCTACGTCGGCCTGCCGCTGGCGCTCGAATTCTGTCGGAGCGGTTTTCGCGTGCTCGGATTCGACACCGACCATAAGAAGGTGGACGAACTGAATGAGGGAGGAAGCTATATAGGTCATATCCCCTCTGAAAACGTCAGGTCGTTCTCGCGCGCGGGCCTGTTTTCGGCGACGTCGGATTTTTCGCGGCTCTCCGAGACGGATTGCATCACCATATGTGTGCCGACTCCTCTGAATGAGCAGAAGGAGCCGGACCTCACGTATGTCGCAGAAACGTCCGCCGCCATTGCGAAAAATCTGCGCAAAGGCCAGCTCGTGATCCTCGAGAGCACGACCTATCCGGGCACGACCGAGGAGCTTGTGCTTCCGATTCTGAGCCGGAACAAGCTGGTCGTGGGGCGCGACTTCTTCGTGGCGTATTCTCCCGAGCGCGAGGACCCGGGCAATCGAAGGTATCCGATTGAGAAAATCCCGAAGGTCGTCGGCGGTGTGAGCGCCTCGTGCAGCGAGCTGGCGGACAGACTGTACTCGAAAATCTTTCAGAGGGTTGTGCGCGTCTCTTCGCCCCGCGCCGCCGAGATGACCAAGCTTCTGGAAAACATCTTCCGATGCGTGAACATCGCGCTCGTGAACGAGATGAAGATGCTGTCGGAGCGGATGGGGATAGACATTTGGGAAGTTATCGACGCGGCTTCCACGAAACCGTTCGGCTTCATGCCGTTCTATCCGGGGCCCGGCTTGGGCGGCCATTGTATTCCCATCGACCCGTTCTACCTGTCCTGGAAAGCGAGGGAATACGATTTCAACACCCGCTTCATTGAGCTCGCCGGCGAGGTGAACACGTCGGTTCCGTATCATGTGGTGCAGGGCATAGGGGAGGCGCTGAACGCGAAGAACAAGAGCATAAGCGGATCGCGGATTCTCATCCTGGGCATTGCGTATAAGCCCGACGTCGACGACATGCGCGAGTCGCCCGCGATCAAGATTATCGAGCTGCTCCGGAACAGAAAAGCCAACATCTCTTACAACGACCCGCATATCCCCCAGTTTCCGCGCCTTCGGAAATACGACCTCAACCTGAAGTCGGTCGAGCTCAGCCCGAAACTCTTAGGGTCGATGGACTGTGTGGTCATCGTGACCAACCATTCGAGTTACGATTATGATTTCATCGTCAAGCATTCCAAAATGGTGATAGACACGCGTAACGCCACGAACAACGTGAAAGCCGGGAAGTCGAAGATAATAAAGGCATAAGAGGGCAGCTTGTAAGGTGAAGCGATGAACATTTGCGTGATTGGTACTGGGTATGTCGGGCTCGTCACGGGCACGTGCCTCGCCGAGATGGGGAACGATGTCGTCTGCGTTGACATAGACGAGAAGAAGATAGAAATGCTCAAGCGCGGGCGCTCGCCCATCTACGAGCCAGGGCTGGAGGAGCTCATTCGGCGGAACGTACACGAGAATCGGCTCACCTTCGTCACCGACACCGCCGCCACCGTCCGCAAGTCTCTGCTCGTCTTTATCGCGGTCGGCACCCCGTGTCGCGGCGACGGCGGATGTGACCTTTCCCATGTGTTCGACGTGGCGGGCGAAATAGCCGAGGCCATGAACGATTATAAGATAGTGGTCATCAAGAGCACCGTGCAGGTAGGCACGGCCGACAAGGTGCGGGAACTGATACGCTCAAAGACCTCCGCCGAATTCGACGTCGTGTCGAACCCCGAGTTTCTCAAAGAAGGCGCCGCGATAGACGATTTCATGAGGCCCGACAGGGTGGTGGTCGGCACCGACAACGTCCGCGTCGCGGAAATCATGAAGGAGCTGTACCGTCCCTTCGTCCGCACCGGCAAGCCGATAATAATCATGGATAATCGCAGCGCGGAACTGACCAAGTACGCCGCCAACGTCATGCTCGCGACCCGGATTTCGTTCATCAACGAGATTGCCAACCTGTGCGAATACATGGGGGCCAACGTGAACAGCGTGCGCGAGGGGATCGGTTCGGATGAACGAATAGGGTTCACGTTCCTTTTTCCGGGAGTCGGCTATGGAGGCTCCTGCTTTCCCAAAGATGTCAAGGCGCTCGCGGCCACGGCCAGGGAACACGGATACGTGATGAAGATTCTTGAGGCCGTCGATGCGGTCAACACGGCGCAGAAGAGCGTCCTCGTGCCAAAGATAAAGCGGCACTTCGACGGCAAATTGAAGGGCAAGACGATCGCGCTGTGGGGCCTGTCCTTCAAGCCTCGGACCGACGACATGCGCGAGGCCCCTTCGATAGTCATCGTAAACGAACTTTTGGCGGACGGCGTCAAACTGCAGATTCATGACCCTGTGGCCATCAAGGAGGCGCGCAAGATTTTCGGGCAAAAGGTCAAGTATTGCGAGCGCCCGTACGACGCGCTCAAGGGCGCGCACGCGTTTGTGCTCGTGACGGAATGGACCGAGTTCCGAAATCCCGATTTCGACCGAATGAAGAGCCTCATGGCCGGCAACGTCGTCTTCGACGGACGCAACATCTACGACCCGAAGACTATCCGTGAAAAGGGATTCGTTTATTATGGCGTCGGGCAATAAATCATCTGGGCACGGCATATGCGGGTTTTAGTCACCGGCGCCGCCGGCTTCATCGGCTCATCGCTTTCGGAAAGGCTGCTCGCTCTCGGACACGACGTGGCGGGCATCGACTGCCTGACGGACTACTACTCGCCCGAGACGAAGCGCCGAAACATCGAGACGGCGCTTCAGAATTCCCGCTTCACATTCTTCGAGCAGGACCTTCTCGACGCCGACCTTGCCGGGCTGCTCGACGGCTGCGACGTCGTCTTTCATCAGGCGGCCCAGGCGGGCGTGCGCGCGAGCTGGGGACGCGATTTCGAGATATATACGAACAACAACGTCCTCGCCACACAGCGCCTGCTTGAGGCTGCGAAGGGGCTTCCGATAAAGCGTTTCGTGTTCGCATCTTCGTCGTCCGTGTACGGCGACGCCCAAAAGATCCCCGTTTCCGAGGACGACCCCGTCCACCCCCTGTCGCCTTACGGAGTCACGAAGCTGGCGGCGGAAAACCTGTGTCTCCTCTATCACACAAACTTCGGAGTCCCGGCCGTCGCGCTGCGTTACTTCACCGTGTTCGGCCCGCGCCAGCGGCCCGACATGGCGTTTCACCGGTTCATAAAGGCGATGCTCCGCGACGAGCGCATTTCCGTTTTCGGCAGCGGAGAGCAGACGCGCGATTTCACGTTCGTCGAGGATGCCGTAAACGCGAACGTGCTCGCCATGGAAAGGGGTCGCGACGGCTCGGTATATAACATCGGCGGCGGCTCCCGCATTTCGCTCAACCGCGCCATCGAGCTGCTGGAGGGAATCGTCGTGAAGAAGGCAAAGCGCGACCAGTCCTCGGCCCAGAAGGGCGACGTGCTTCACACGTGGGCCGACACCACACGTGCGCAGACCGAGCTCGGCTTCATTCCACGCCACGACGTAGAGGAAGGCCTGCGCAAGGAATTCGAATGGCTGCGCCGGCTTGAGCGCTGACGGCGGCAACAATCCACAACCCCGGCCGTAATGCCCACGTGAAAAAGCATCACCCAACCATCATCAATCGCCCACCGCCCATATCCTCGCCCACACCGCCCTAATCTCGTCGGAAAACGCTTGTGATGAGAATGTGCACTATTTCCCCGTGCCCGAGAAGTGCGAAATTTGGATTGAAGCTATACTTACCCTTAGCGCCACCCTTGCTGAGAAAAGCCTGACTTTCTATAATTCTGCTCGGACCGTGAAAAAATCGTTGCCTTCTGATATACTATTCTTCTGCCAGCACAGTGCGATCTACAATTGAGGAGTGCCCATATTTGATCTCTTGAATTCCGCGATATCGGCAAGCTTCAGAAAAAGAGAAGAACAGGTATCCTACTTCCGAAATTGTCTAAAAAGGGGCTTCGCTTAATGCAAGAGCTAATGGGGTGGCCGAAGACATGATGAAACGTTATGAGAGCTATATCAGCATCTTACGCTACCAATTGGATCTTCTTCATCAAAATCTCGCTGCAATGAAGAAGCTAGAGGATTTTAAAGAAGATCTTTTCTTGCAGCGAGACGAAGTAAATATGCGAAATGGAATATTCCTTTACCTTTCTTGGTTCAATCTCGCACATTATAGTGCCATTACTATCAATAAGATTTGGAACGACAAAACAAAAAACAGCATAACTTTGAAAAAAGCTCGCGAACTTCTAGAAAATAGAGACTCGGGATATAAAGAGGACACAAAGAAAAAGTTTGATGCTGTTGATGAAGAAGAAAAACGTATTAACGGTACTTTAAAAAACGTCGAATATCGACGAAATAAGTTTTTTGCACATCTTGACAAAAAAGCGCATTTCAATCCACCGCCAAAAGAGGAACATGAACTTTACCTGCAGGACTTAGTGAAGGTGAAAGCTTTTCTGACTAGATATTTCAATATTCTGGTTTCTAAACCGGAAACGTTTGATACATCCGCCGTTGAGAATAACTTGGAATACATTCTTGATTTGGTTTCATTAGACAGCGAAATAATCACTTCTTACCACGACCGAGCACTTCGTCCACAATGGCAGAAGAAATATCGCTCTGAACTAAATCCGGCGGACTTACAACTTTTAAACACGTTACTTCGGAAGCATGGCAGGAAGCCAATAACATAGGGGCCAGAAATCCCAGAACTCCTCCAAGCGCAGTAATGCAGAAGATTGATCTCAAGACCCTGACGGATGAAACATTTGTAGAGCTTTGTCATGCTCTTTTGTCCAAAGAACATGGAGAAACATACAGACCAGTGGATGGCAGCGGAGGAGATCGAGGGATAGACGGTTATACACAAGACTACTTTGTTGTTTATCAAATCAAATTTTACAAATCCCGCCCACGGCCAGCAACTTTTGTAAGGGAAATCGATAAGGTTGTCTCGCTGTCGGGGTTAAGGACTTGGGTATTGGTGATACCCGATGATCCGACTCCGAAACTCAATGAATTAATCGCTAGGGAAAAGGCGATTCGGCAATTTGATGTTCAAGTTGTGGGAAAAACTTGGATTTTAACTCTTCTGGATAAGCATGAATCTGTTCGCAATCGGTTCTTCGCCCAATCGGCCAAAGAGGAGAGTGTGCAAAACATATTGGATTTTACCAAGTTCAGGGCAAGGAAATCTACACAAGAACATAAAGACATTCGCAGGGAAATAAGAAACCTGAAGCAGACAGTAGAACGTAAAAAGCCTTCCCCGATTTCAGTAGGAAGACCACCAGACTGCATAACGCCTCAGCACGAGAGAGAAATTAAGGATGAGATCCGAAAAATTGTGGAAGCTAACAAAGGAGAGTCCTTTAAGAAAATTTTCCGCCAGTTGAAGAATCGCTATGTGGTAGCTAACTGGCACTTAATACCGGATCAGAACTTTGGCGACATCCTGAGCTGGTTACACAGATATCATCATGCAGTTAAGGACACGGTAACTCCTGAAAAAAAGAAGAATCAACTCAAAGGCATAATTAAATCTCAGCAGAAGGCCTTGGGTCTTTCTGACAAACAATACCGAGCGCTGCTTATGAATTTAGTCAATAAATCTTCAACCACACAAATGGATATCAAGGAACTCGACAAGGTAAAGGACCACCTAAACATCATGTTAGGATCTTCCGATGGAAAGAGTGATTAGGAAGAGAATTGGGGAATTCCATGAACAGGACACTGAATTCTCTCACTATCGTCCGTCAAGAGGAAGTATGACCTTTGAACGGATTTCGCACCTTTCTCTTTCGCTGGCAAAGTCCACCTTCCGTTTTCAACTCTTCACGGGGTTTTCATTGCTTCTGGCCGAGTTTAAGTGCAGTTCGCTATCCAAGGCTTCTTGACAAGTCTTTCTCATGCTTTCATTTCTCCAGGAGGCGGGCGGGCTCATGCCAGTCGCAGTAGCTCCTGTCGTGGGTGAGCAGGACGATTTGATGCGACTCCGAGAGCGCCTCGAGCGCGCGCAGCGTGGCCCGAAGCCTGCTCTCGTCGAAGTTCACGAACGGGTCGTCCAGAAGAATCGGCAGCCGAATGTCGCCGCAGACCTCCTCGATGGCGGCGAGCCTGAGCGCGAAGTGGAGTTGGTCGCTGACGCCCGTGCTCAGTTGTTCCGTCGTAAAGTGTTGTCCCGCTCTCTCGACCGCGAGCGGCACCAGCTCTTTGTTAAGCCGGACGCGGCACTCTGCGCCCGTTATGCGTGTCAGGTAATCCGAAGTTCTTTCCTCGATGCGCGCCAGGTGAGATGAGCCGAAGTCGGTGATGGCCTCCTCCAACACCTTGACCGCCATCACATACGCATCTCTGCTGAGTTTCAACTTATCCAGCTCGGCATCGGCCTCGGCGATTTCTTCCTCCAGTGTCTCCTCAGAGACGGTTTCCCTCGCTTCCGCCGTCGCGACCTTGAGTCTGAGGTCGCTTTTTTCGTCGTTCAGCTCTTGAAGCTGTTTCTCGAATGACTGTATTTTGGCTCTGGCATCTTCGACCGCTTTCCCGACTTCGCCGCGCTGCTCGACATCACGGAGAGTCGGACGCTGGGCTCTGAGGTCCTCCAGCTTTTTGTTCGCAAGCAAGAGGTCGTTGGCGAGGGAGTCATACTTCGACTTGATAGTTTCGATGTTTGGACGATGTTTAAGCGCCTCCTCTTTTTTCCCCATCTCATTATGCAGGTGTTTGAACTTACGGAAGCCCTCAAATACGTCGTCCAAGTTGCTCCGGCTCAGTGCGGGATAACGCCCCTCAATCTCGGCCGTCCGCCTTTTCAGTGAGTCGAGCTGATTCCGGATTTCACCCAGCTTCCCTTCGCGAGTCGATTTGCGCGAGCGCAGAGCGAGAAATGCTGAGCCGACAGACATTGCTGCGACTCCGAAGCCCGCCAGAATTACCGTGACCTTCATGACTCCGTCTAAAAATAGTGCTCCAACAGCGGCGAGAGAAAGACCTATAACGATGGCGACAACCGCAAGTGGCGAGAGCCTGAACCGGGGGATGACTTGTTCCGCCTGCCGGTATCTCTCCTCCATTTCATTTACGCTTTCTCTGAGCTGTCGCAGGTTTGCCAGTTCCGCCTCGGCCTCCGGCGGCAGCGAGGAATATTCCGAGAGTTCTTTCTGTATTCTTTCATCGCATTCTTTCAACTCTTGCATGAGCTTTTCGATCTCGCGCATCTCGCCGCGACACTCGTTGAGCTGTCCCTCGAGGCGGTTCTTTTCCGCCAGCGCCGTTGAGAACGACGCCAGCTCTTTCTCCCACGCGCGACGGTCTGCGAGGGATTGCGTGATTTCCAACGACTGCGACTCCACCGCGGCCAGGCGAGTCCTCGATTTCTCAATGACGTCGCCGGCCTCGCGCAGGTCGGAAAGGGCGCGTCTTTTTTCCTGGAGCTCGGAATGGAGACGCTCGATTCGGCGCGGCTTTCTTCTTGTGGCTTTTGCCCACGGCACCTCCATGGTCAGCTCATCACAGGCGTCCGTGAGGTTCTTGAGGGCTACCGTATAATCGGCCGAGGCGCTGCCGCTGACGATGCGGCTGACGACGCTTTCAATCTCAGCGGGCAGGCTGTTCTGTTCGACGAAGACGGAGTTGTAGAAAAGCTCGCGGCTTTCGAGGCCGAGCAGTGTTCCCATCAATCTGTCGTAGGCTTCTTTTTCGTTGGTCCGGCCGCCCGGCTTGGCGCTCCCGTCGAAGAGGACGCGCGCGGTTTCGCCGAGTTGTTCCACTTTTGTATGGTTGGACGCGAACTCGCGGGTGAACCTGTAGCGGTCGCCGCTTGTCTCGATTTCGAGGCTTCCCGAACGCGGGCCGGCCGAGTCGTACGGCGCGAAGCGGTCCCTCTCTTTCTCGCTTCCCAGGCCGAACAGGATTGCGCCGATGGCTGCGACGAGAGTGGATTTGCCGGTCTCGTTGTCGCCGACGATGAGCGCGATGCCGCCGGGGAGTTCCAGCTCAAACCGGCCGTCGAACAGGCCGAAGCCGTCAATCAGGAGTCTGCTGATTCTCATTGCCTATCCGCGTGAATTGTTCGATGCCGAGCCGAAGCGCGAGCTTCGCCTTCGTCCGTTCTTCGTCTGAAGCCCGCTCGATTCTCTCCAGCATCTTGCGCACGAAGATGCCGCGCACGGTGTTTTCGGTTTTGACGGAGCGAATCATCTCGCTGTCGTACATGCTGGTTTCGTCGGCTATCTCGAGGTGGAAGAAGCGGTCGGCCAGCCGGGCCTCGACCCCTTGGCACGATGGAATAAAATTCGCCGGGCCCGACAGGTGAACTCTCACAATCGCGTCCGGGTCCGCGTGTTTCTCGATGGCCGCCGAAAGCTCGTCGTCGCATCCGATGCCCGCCAGCGCAGGCTCGATTTGTATCTCGGACAGGGTTCTGCGGTTGTGCTTCACCTTTTCGATGGCCGCCCGGTTTTCGTCTATTTCCGCGATGACCAGATAGCGGTCGCCGTTTTCGCCGAACTTCAGGCCCTCGAGCGTTCCGGGATACACGGCGGGCACGTCGCGACCCACCTCTCTAAAATTGTGATGATGGCCGAGCGCGACATAGTCGAATCCCGACGCCTCCAGTTCAGCGGGACGCAGCGAGTAATCCCTCGGACTTGCCACCCAATGCGTCCCGTCGGTCACCGAACCGTGAACGAGCGCAACGTGCAGGCCCTCGCCGTCGCCGCGACGGAATGGGGGCTCGCCCCGGCCGCTCGCGTATCCGCCGGAGAATCCGTAGAAATGCACGTCCTGGCCGTTCAGGTTCTTGCGAATCGGCTTTGCGTCGTCGAGGAGGATGTCCACGCCCGGCAACTGCTCGCGCCGATAGACGGATTGCGCGTAGCGGTGGCTGTCGTGCGTGCCCGGTATAAGGATGATGTGGATGCCGTTTCGCGCGGCTTCGTCAAATGCGGCCTTCACTCGCGCCACAAGGTCGGGCGGGGGATTGAACGAGTCGAACAGGTCACCGGCAATAACGATCGCGTGCACGTTCTTCTCGGGAGCCAGCTTCAAAGCGCGCGCAAGGGCCGATTCCAGGTCCTGCGCCCTTTGCCTGGCCTTGTCGCCCAAATATGAAAACGGTGCGCCAAGATGCAGGTCGGCCAGGTGCATGAGACGTATGCTCATTCTTTGCTCCGCGTCTTTTTTGTTCTTCTTTTTCTCTCTTTGCGGAACGAGAGAAAAAGAAGCAGAAAGAGAGAAACGATTCGGTTATGTGAATCCGCCCGGCGGCTTCACATAACCGTCCCTCCGAAAGTCCCCGGATCTCCGGATTACGCGTTATGTTTGCGGGCTGACTCGGACGGCGACGATTTCGCCCCGGACGCATTCCTCGCCATCGGCCGAGAGGACGGTCTCGACGACCATGCTCCGGTTTCCCTTCTTGACGACTTTCGAGCGAAGCTCGATCGTGGTGTCCACGGGGGTTCTCTTCAGATAGGTCACCGTCAGCTTCGCCGTCGCGTAGTCGATCGGCTCGCCTTCGCCCATTTCGCGGCCTTCCAGCTTGTAGGCGGTCGCTATCGCGGTGTAACAACTGTGGCAGTCGATGAGCATCGCGGCGATGCCGCCGTTGAGCGAGTCGGGCGGGCCGGAGGAATGGAAGGGCCGGGGCTTCCATCGGCAGACGGCTCCGTCGCCTTCCCAATAGCTCTTGATGTTGAGCCCGTGCTCATTGTCGGCGCCGCATCCGAAGCAGAGCCGTCTCGACGAGCCGGCCGGCACGAGGTCTTGAAACGCTTTCTTTTCGGTCATCTGTTATAGCGGACTCCTCTCCGTGAGTCAGGCTCACCTGCGGTAGAGGCCCATCAGTTGGCCTTCGGCAAGAATGTGTCCGTCGATCGCTTGCATGACGTCGGCCTTCGTGGCGCCCACGCTCAGCATCGGCTCTGTGTCCACGGCGTAGAGTTTGAAGAAATAGCGGTGTGCGGGGCCGGGCGGCGGACATGGGCCGCCATAGCCGAGGTTGCCGAAGTCGTTGCGTCCCTGTTTGGCTCCTCCGAGGACCTCGCCATCGGGCGGGACGCCCTCGGGCAGCTCGACGGTGTCGGGCGACAGCCCGAACAGCACCCAATGCACCCACGTTCCCACGGGCGCGTCGGGGTCGTCGCAGATGAGCACAAGACTCTTCGTTCCGCTGGGGGGCGGCGACCATGAGAGGGCGGGGGACACGTCCTCTCCTTCGCACGTGTGCTTCTTCGGAATCGTTGCGCCTTCTTCGAACGCGCTGCTCTGGATTTTCATTGTTCCGATACCTCCTTCCATCTCTTCAGCGGATGAAACGACGGCATTCGTACTCGCGTAGGAACACAGAAGCAAGACCAACGACGAGCACGCGATCTTGAGCATTCGCCACTTCATGATTCATCCTCCGCTTTGACCGTCGGCTTTCACAGCCCTTATCTATGAATATAATTCTAACTCGCCCGGCTGACAACTGCAAAGGGGGGCTTTGCCCATCCCGCGAAAGCTCTCAGAAGGTGTATTCCATCGAGGAAATGAACCGGAGGTCGTTCTTCTTTACGCCTTCGCTTTCCGGGTCGCTGTCGTATTCGTCTATCAGGCTCAGCTTTATCGCCCAATGGTCGCTCAGGGGCGTGGTGACTGTGCTTTCCGAGCGCAGCCTGTAGTCGCCGAAGTTGCCCAAACTCGGGTACAGGGTCAACGCTTGGTAGAATTCCGTGTGTTCGAAGAGTCTCTGTTTCCATTCCGAGTTGAGCCATGCGCTGGCTTCGAGAGTCTCTTCGTCGTCGCCGTCGTCGAAGAACTCGCCCGTGAGCCCTGCTCCGACCTCGCCCAGCAGGTGGGTTCGTTCTTTATCGATGAAGTTGTATCCCACGCCGCCGAACCCCTGCGCTCGCAGGTCGAGATTTTCCATTTCGTCGTATTCCATATTCGTCACGCCGAACAGGTAGCGGCGTTCGGTCTGGAAGACTTTCAGCTTGGACTCACCGAAAACGTTGTTCGTATCGGTCTCGCCGTCGGTTTCTCCGTAGTCCGCGTAGAACCTGAGGCGCAGCTCCTCGCAGGGCGCTTTTCTGGTTGCCTTCGCATCGACGCGGACGTCGGTGGTGTCGCTGTTGCCCCGCTCAAGCTGAGCGCCCACGGCGAACGAGCCGCTCCAGAGCTTTGAGACAGAGGTAAGCTCTTCAAGTTCCTCTTCCTTTTGCGCGAGTTCTTCTTGAGCCTCTCTCAGCTCCGCTTCGGCCCGCTCTAATTCTGCATGCTCGGCCTGGGCGATTTCTGTACTCTGAAAACTCTCGAAGAGTTTCCGCGCCACTTCTGCATCGCCGAACACTTCGGATGTGACGATTATTCTGTCCCCCGAGATAGAACCAATCCGGCCCGTTATGATGTCTCCATTTTTTAAGGAGATGCGACCGGGCTCGTCGATTCTCAGGTCGGCCACCCTGGCAAAATCGATGCGTATCTCGCCCGCGTAATCGGTCACAATGCGAAGTTGGCCATCGGCGATCTCTAGTATCTCTCCACTGAT
>CAZSKP010000017.1:58742-95114 GCA_964607485.1 uncultured bacterium
GATCTTGTCTCCGTTCGCGAGGATTATCTGGTCAGCCGGCGCGTTCATTGACAACAGAAGCAGGAGAAGTAACGAAAGCGACAATGCGGAAGCGACCTTCATGGCAAGTTTTCCTTCGAGGGTTCTTGCTAAAGAATGTCAAAAGACGCCGACCGGGCGTTTCCTACTATACTAAATGAGGAAACGATTTCACAAATTCGTGGCCGGTCGGAGCTCCGAAAGATGGGAAGGACTGTTGTTTTGTGGGCTGTCCTACGCCGATGTCTGACCGGAACGGGATTGGAATTTGGCGAATACGCGGCCGACATTTTCCCACACCGTATCCGCGTTATCGGAGCGGGTGTACATCCAACCGCCGCCGCCGTAGCTCCATGCCGCGATGTTGCGTACGCCTTCCTCGTAGAAAATTTCGGCGGCGCGCATGACCTCGTCCTCTCTTCCCTCCTGGATGAGGAACGCCAGAAGCCACATCTGGATTTCGCGGCCGTGCTTCTCGCACAGGCCTTTGGCTTTCTTTGTCCTGTCGCGCACATACTCCTCCAGTGGCAGGCCCCAGATCGCCCAGTACGGGTCGGTTCCGAAAATGTCCAGTGAGGGAATGGAGGCGAGAGCGTCCCAGTTCGATACTCCGCGGCGCGCATCCTCGTCGGGCAACACGCAGAGCGCGTTCTTGAGGCCGCAGCTCTTCGCGTATTCGCCCAGTTCGGAGAAGAAGCCGACAACCGTCTGCTCGCGAAAGCCTATCACGTCGTCGTCCATTTCATCCGGCATTTCTCGTCCATACTTTTCTCCGAAAAGCTTGCGGCAGGCGGCGCAGCGGCAGGCCCATTGCTTGCCGGTTCCCGCCACGGGCCAGTTGGTCATGTGGAAATGCGGCTCATCCCAGAAGACGATGTCGGAGCCCAGGTCGGCGGCGGTCTCGATCCACAGTTTCATGAAGGAGCGGAAATTGGCGCCGTTCATGCATGCCGAGGAGACCGATTTCCCATCGGCAAGTATCTGGCGGTCCTCAAGGTTTTCAGCGACGAACCTTGAGAACGCCTCGCCGCCGAAGACGCCGCCGACGCCCCAAGGGTCGATGTAGACTTCGAGCCCCAAATCTTTTGACGCCCCGACTATGTCCTTCATGGTGCGCGTGTAGAATGACAGGTCGGCCTCGGAAAATGTGTGCACGACGAAATTGCAGTGGTGTGAGACTATGTCTTTCAAATCCTCGCGTACGTGGCGCAGATTCCGCACATCGTGATAAGCCACTCCGGTCTTCATGGTTGCACCCCTTGTCGTCGGTTATCGGAGATCTTTGGACTCGTCCCGGAGGGGGAGCTTAACGTCAAATCCGTTCCGGGCTGCAAGGTATATTGCCTCGACAATCTCGTGAGCTTTCACGGCGGCGCCGAAGTCGGGACAAGGCGAGGCGCCTGTTTCCAGCGCGCGCAGGAAATGGTAATCCTCTAATCCCTGCCCGGAGTGAAGCGAATTGTACCTCCGGTCCTCGAGGCCCACGGATGAGAGATATCGGCTCACTACCTCCTCCGCCGAGAGAGTGCACAAGTCTTCGTCGTTCATCTGATAGCTTATCGGCCCTATGAAGTCGTCGGCGCTCGATATGCAGCCGTTCTCGAAGAAAACCTCCACGTACCGATTCGATTCGCGGCGCAGTATGTTGTGCCACGCGGAGAGCAACTGACCGACGCATCCGCTCTGAAACTCCATTTGCGCGGAGGCCAGGTCCTCGACGCCCCGGTGACCGGCAAAGTTCTTGATCGTGCCTCGTATGCTCGCTATTTCGCCCAAAAGCCATCGCATGATGTCGGTGTCGTGGATGCTGTGTTCGATAAGCGTTCCCCCGCCGCAGACCTCCACGTCGCGGCGCCATGTGCTCCCGTAAATTCCCCTGATGGGAAAATACTGGTCGTCGCGGAATATGACCGACATCGGCCGTCCGAGTTCAGGATTGGAAATCAACTGCTTGACCACGTTGTACACCGGAGAGAAGCGGAGGACAAGGCCGACCTGGTTCTTCACCCCGGCCCGCACGACGGCAGAGTGCATCTTCTTCGCTTCCTCGAACGAGCGCGCGAGCGGTTTTTCGCAGAAGATGTTCAGACGCCGATTTGCGGCTGCCTCTACAAGCTCGGGATGTGACTTCGTGGGCGTGCAGATGAAGACGGTGTCGATTTCGCCGGAGTCTATGAGTTCAATCGGGTCGGTCCAATCTTTCTTTGCCCCGAAGGATTGGGCTATCGCTTTGGCGCGTTCGGCGTTCGTGTCGCAAACCGCCCGGAACTCCGCCGAAGCCAACCCCTCACCTATGATCGTCTCGATCGCATTTGCGTGCGCCACCCCGACGAAACCCGCTCCTATCAAGCCCACGCGAAGCTTTTCCATCTTCTTCTCCTTCAATCGCGGATATCTACCAGCTTCAATCGCCGCTATTCTACAGCGGGAGGGTGCTCGTGTTCAAGGGAAAAGGCTGTGCAACGGCGGCAAGTGTGCGCCGGGGCGATGGACACCGGGAATCGGGTTGATGTATAATGACCGCGTGTTCGACGACTGGAAAGGCAAGCCTGTATCTTCGCCTCCGGACCGGAAGTCTGCCCCTTCTTTACGTTGCTTCGGGTCCTGAGAATCCGAGCGTGTGGAGGAAAACATGTTTAACAAATATTTCGACGACATCAAGATAGGGGATAAGGTCACGAGTCGCGGCCGCACAATCACCGAGACGGATGTCGTCAACTTTTCGATGTTTTCGGCCGATTGGTTTTCGCTTCATTCCGATGTCGAGTACGCGAAGAACTCTATGTTCGGAGAACGCATCGCCCACGGGCTGCTCGTTCTTTCGGTCGGGTCCGGACTGGTTCCTCTCGAGCCCGAGTACACCATCGCCTTTTACGGGATGGACAACGTTCGCTTCATCAACCCGACCCGCATCGGCGATACGATACACGTCGAAGGCGAGGTTCTGGAGAAGGAGGAGCGGAACGAGCAAAGCGGTATTATCACCTACCGCCAGGTAATAAAGAATCAGAAGGGCGAAGATGTCGTGGTCGCCATCATGAAGGCGTTGATGGCTCGGCGCAAGAAGAAGAAGTGAGAGGCGGGCGGCTGCCTGGCCGCAATCGCCTGCGTTGACGCGGCTTTCCTACCCTTCGGACTCAGAGAAAAACCTGTCGTAACATTCCTTGCAGCAGTAGAGGACCGTTTTTCGGAACGAGCCGTTCGAGACGACGATCTTCTTCAAGTCTTCGAAATTCTCCACTCCCGCACATTGGCAATACTGAACGAACACGGCCATTCCTCCATTGATGAACTATCGGATTGATAACGACACACGGAGCACGCAAGAGAAATGCCATAGAGCCGAATTTTGTTATAACTTACGTAAATATAATGAGTTACATGGTGCGGGAGAGATTTGGCATTTCAAAAACGTAGGAAGGGAGGACTGACAAATTTTCCGCCGGGCCAGCAAAAATTGACACTTTCGAGACCTCTTCCCGGTCCGTGCGGCGACGCCTACCCGTCCCGCTCGGTCAGAACATAGTCGTCCCGAATCGGATGCCAGGCATCGAGTGCGAAGGCCGGCTGGTCGCCGACCTCTGCCTCATGCTCGACGTTGGGCGGAACGACGGCGATGTCGCCCTCGCGCATCAGGCGTGTCTCGCCGCCGACGGTCATCTTCATCGAGCCCTTTACCAGATAGCTTATTTGTTCGTGGTGGTGCTTGTGAGCCGGGATGCGGCTGCCGGGCTCGAGGTCGAAGAACGTCATCATCGTGTTTTCGAGGCAGACGCTCCGAAGCACGATGCCCGGAAGAATCTCTTTGGACGGCAGGTCGCTCTTGCTATAGAAGAACATGGGGAGCTCCGCCACAATTAAACGCGTTCAGTTTGCTGCAGGGGCGGTTCGCAAACCGCCCCCACGGGAAATCGTACTCTTGTAGGCCGTCATGCGCGCGGCATCAGCACCTCGCGCGCGATCACCAGACGCTGAATCTGATTCGTTCCCTCGTATATCTGCATGAGCTTGGCGTCGCGCATGAGCTTCTCGACAGGATACTCTCGCATGTATCCGTATCCGCCGTATATCTGGACGGCGTCGGTGGTGACCTCCATCGCGATGTCTGCCGCATACAGCTTGGCTATGGCCGCAGGGAACGTGTTGCGCTCACCTTGATCGGTCAGCCAGGCCGACTTATACACCATCATTCTCGCGAGTTCGACCTTGCAGGCCATGTCGGCGATCATGAATTGAATGCCCTGGTTCATCGCTATCGGCTGTCCGAACTGGATGCGCTGCTTGGAGTATTCGGCGGCATACTCCAGAGCCGCCCGAGCCAGCCCCACCGAGGCGGCGGCCACTCCGGGCCGGGCCTTGTCGAGCGTCATCATCGCTATCTTGAAGCCGTCTCCCTCTTTGCCCAGCAGGTTCACCTTAGGGACGCGCACATCTTCGAGAATGACCTCCGACGTGTTCGAGGCGCGCTGCCCCATCTTGTCTTCCTCTTTGCCCGCCGACACGCCGGCCATGTCCTTCGTCACGACAAACGCGCTCAAGCCACGGTGCCCCTTGCTCTTGTCGGTCGCGGCGAAGATGGTGAACAGGTCGGCCACGCCGCCGTTGGTGATGAAGCACTTGGTTCCGTTGAGCACGTATTCGTCGCCCACGAGCTTCGCGGTGGTGGCGACGGAGCCCGCGTCGGAGCCCGCATTGGGCTCGGTGAGGCCGAAGGCGGCGAACGTGAGTTTTTCGCACAGCGGCGAGAGGAACTGCTTCTTCTGCTCATCCGATGCGGCGATCAATATCGGTGTGACTGCGAGCGAATTGGCGCCCCGCGACGTGTTGACGCCGACACAGCCCCATCCCATTTCCTCGGCGATGATGCAGGAATCCAGCGTGCTCAGGCCGCCGCCGCCGCAGAATTCCGGGATGGTCTCGTTCATCAGGCCTACGTCGAACGCCTTCTGAAGGATTTCGCGCGGAAACTCGCCCGTCCTGTCGTGATGTTCGGCCTTGGGACGAATCTCCTGCTCCGCAAACTTATGTGCGGTTTCCTGCAACATCCTCTGCTCATCCGTCAGCGAAAAGCTAATCATGACAATCCTCTCCTTTTCCTAATTCGCCTTTCAGGAACTATTTCTGCAAAAATCCCATGATGATTTCCTCGGTCATTCTCCGGGCGCGCGTAAGATCAAATGCCTTTTCGTCGAACATCCACTGTATCGTAAAGCCCTCGATAAGACCGATCAGCGCCGAGGCCACCTTGGCAGGATCACATTGCCTGAAATCTCCGTCGCGTATCCCCTCCGCGATGACCTTCTTCGCGAGGTGCCTGTATCGCGCATGCTGGTTGGCGTTCGCCGCCTTGAGCGTCGGGTTCTTCGTCGAGTGCGCCCAGAAATCGAGGAGCACGACGTGAAACTTCTTGTTTTCCCGCGTCTTTTCGAAGACAGCGCTGATGATGGCCCGAATCTTTGCCGAGGGCGTTTCGGCGCGTTCGACCTTCTTGGCCAGGTGGCTGTCGAGGTCTTTGATCAGCTTTTCAAGAACCGAAAGGAAGAGTTGTTCCTTGTTGCGGAAATAGTAGTGGATGACGCCCTTGCTGACACCGGCCGAATCGGCGATGTCCTGCATCGTGATATTGCTGTATCCTTTGAGCGCGATGCAGAAGAAGGTCGCCTCGATAATTTCGGCTCTTCTCTTTGGTGCGACGCCTATCTTGGGAGACATGGGGTGGTTGAGCAACGATATTTTAAATTGGCCAGCCAGTTAAAAGGAGCTTAACAGACCGGCGCTGCGTTTGTCAAGGTTTTTTGCCTCTCGCGGAGAAAGAGGTCTAAGTGCTCAGTGTGCACCTTGTCATTGCGAGGAGCAAAGAGCTGCAAGCTCCGGCGACGAAGCAATCCCCGTGGCAAGGGGACAACGCCTCCGAGATTGCTTCGGTCGGGTCGTTGACCCCTCCCTCGCAATGACCACGACTGGCTTGCGCAGCATGCCGTCAAGGTTTGCCCCTCAATGCGCAATACGCCCAAAAATCTATTGACATCGGGCAGACTGCGGGCTATAATTAATTTCGTTGCGGGAGTAACTCAGTGGTAGAGTGCAACCTTGCCAAGGTTGAAGTCGCGGGTTCAAATCCCGTCTCCCGCTCCATTTTTTTGTCGGACGGACGCCTATAGACCTCTTCCGAGCGCCGAGTCAAGGATTCGTTTTCCACACCGCAACATCTGAAAGCCATCTTTCATCCAGGGCTTTCTCCCCGCTGTGACTTTCGTCTGAGCCTGTCGAGCAAGAGCTTCGATATTAGTCGATTTCGATTGAGTGCCACCAGGAAACGGTTTCCAAAGCCGGGTACACAGGTCACCTTTTGCTTCTCAAGGGACCCGAGCGATGCGGCTACGACATCCTCTGCCGACCCCCACAAGAATCTCGGGATCAAAGAGCGATCGAGCTTCTTCAACTCCGGCCTGTTGTGAAATTCAGTACGGGTGAATCCCGGACACAGTGCTTGGATTTTGACGCCCGTTCCCATCAATTCGCGTTGAAGGGCCTCGGAGAAGGTAACCAAGAACGCTTTGGTCGCACCGTACATCGCGTTTCCCTGCATGGGAATGAATGCGCCAATCGAAGATACATTGATGATTACGCCGTTGTGTTGCGCAATCATTCCTGGCAGGGCGGCCCGGCACAACCGCACGCTGGCCACTACATGAAGATGGATCATGTCAATCTGAGTTGCGGGGTCTATCTCCGAGAAATTGCCGGTCGTGCCGAAGCCCGCGTTGTTGATCAGCATATCCAATCGTCCGATTTCATGGATGCGTCTTTCGACCTGATCGATCCCTGCAGGCTTGGATAAGTCAGACACAAGAACCTCTGCACTTATCGCGTGATCTCGATGCAGTTCTTCAGCCAATGCCTCCAGCCGTTCTTTTCTTCTGGCAACAAGGATAAGGTTCTTGCCTTGGGCGGCTAACGCGCGCGCGTACGCGGCCCCAATTCCACTGGAAGCTCCTGTTATCAAGACAGTCACATCTTCTGTGCCATTCAAGATATAGCTCCCGAATTTATCTGACCTTTGAAGGAGAGGCGGTTTTGGCTTATTCAGGAAATGCGCTGCGGATGCATGCCATCCGCATTGCTTTCAATGATAGCAGAATGCCGGAAAGTTAACAATCTTTCCGGCCAACATGGAATGGCTCTGCAAGACTGCAGGTCGCTTATTGGGAACGACTGAACGGCGTGGGCACATCTTCGGGCACAATCGAGGTTTTTCCCGAAAAAGCCGAGGTGGGTTGTAAATCTGTAAGAGCTTGTGATAGAATAACTTTACTCTGCTTGCGCCCGTAGCTCAGCTGGATAGAGCGTCGGACTTCGAATCCGCAGGCCGAGGGTTCGAATCCCTCCGGGCGCTCCATTTTTTTATGGCTGGGTGCTGCTGACGGGGGCAGGTCACGCGCTCATCGAAGAGACCCGGGATATCAAGCCTTTTCGTTCTCCGGCTTCTTCCCCACCGTGATGATGCGTTCACCCTTTCGGATCTTTATCACGTCGCGGATAGTATCACAGACAGGTTTTTCGGGACAGTCAGCACATTCCAGAGAGGAATCGCACTCATACAGGTCGTCCGATCCGCGAGCGAATTGGCGGATTTTGCGTAATCTGGCGCGGGCCGGTTGCACGAGCCTGTCAAGTGTTGCCACGTCCTCCCGATTGCTCGTTACGAAAAAGAGTTCGGACGACCTGATGCCCGGGCATCCTTGCTTGAGCGATCTGACCAGTCTGAACCCAAGCTCCTGCAGCGAGAATCCCCTGCCCGCGGCTTCCTTGCTCACCCGGGCCCAGATCACGTTGGGCACACTTCGAAGCATATAGCCATCGGTCTGAGCACAGCCGTGGAGTGTCCTGTCCATCTCGGCGCTCGTATCCTCGATGTTGCCGTCACACGAAGCGATCGCTATCTGTGCGAAGGGGAGCATTTTCTCTTGCGTCTCGGTGATGTCGGGACCGATCAGCGTAACCTGACCATCGCGAATAAGTGAAGGGTCGTGTGTCGCGAGCGTCGCGTACGCGGAGCCGACCGAAGGATGACCCAGCTCCAGATACGTTTCCTCTTTCAGGATGATCGCCGGATTCGCACGAGCTCGATGTGCATCCCCCGCAGACGCCTGCCGTGGTTCAGGGGAAGACGAGGGACGGAATCGCCGAACCTTCCCGTCCTCTTCTTTCTGCCCGAACCATTTTCGGATTTCGCCTATTGTGTCGTCGAAGATATCCATACGCGCAATGTGACTGATGCAGCCTCTGGGGAATCTCCGCCCATCCGGGCCGGGCTACAGTCTCATGGTCCTGAAAAACTGCTCGATTTTGTGCTCGAGCGTTTCGGCCGAAACGATTCGCGAGTCGAGAAAATCGAGATCGAACATCAGCAACGGGATGTCTTTGGCACGCGTGGCGTCGCGAACGAGATTCGCAGCTCCCCAGCAGTGCTTGCAGCCGGCGTGGGCGGCAAGCATCGCGCAGTCGCCCGAATAGTCGTCATAGCTCTTGAGGAAGTCGTTCACGTACACGGTTGCAGGCAGTCGCAGCCGCCCCATCGTCATGTTCAGACCGCGTTGCGCAAGCCCGCAGAGCATCGAATCGAGCGAGGACGTGTCGATCGGAATCTGCCGGAGATAACCCGACAGCGTATCGTCAACCACAACCGCGCCGAACTCCTCGAGCATCCAGTCGAAAATCGTGTCGGTGAAGAGCGGGGGAACGTGGACCCAGACGACCCGTATCTTCTCGCCCGTTTCGACGCCGGCTTCGGCCCGCTCCCGAGCGAACTCGTACACCGCCCTGCAGTAGTCGGTGCAGTGCGGACGACCAAGGTTGTTGATTATCCCGGCGTATACACTCGCCAAGATGTTCGCCGGCGTCGGGCACGGCTTCAACCTGCGAAGAGTGTTCCACTCGAGAATGTATTCCACCGCACGGTTCGACTCTTCCACGATTTCCCGCAGCCGATCGACATCGAATTTCCTGCCCGAGAACCTCTCCAGCATCGGGATCATATCGCGAATCTGGTCCGCGTAATACCCGATCGCTTCCGGCTCATCGGAAAACGGCGCGTCCAACTTGTACATCGGAGCGTCAAACAGTTTCTCCATCAACTGATAACCCGTTCTCGAACTGTCGCACGGGGCCGACGTCGTGATCACCAGGTCCGGCTGAGGCATCTCCTCAGACAGGATCGCACCCACCAGCGTCTTGTCAATCGAACAGATCTCCGGAGGGATGCCCGCATTCTCGGCCGCGTCGATGAACTCCGCGATGAGATCCTGACGCAGCCGGGAGTAAACGCTCGGCTGGATTTCTCCCATGAACGGGTACAGGTCGAAGGCGAGAAAGATTTCGGGAGTCAGGCAGAATTCGTACCACACTAATTTCCGTCGCCGGTTGCGCGCAACGTCGATCGCCTCCTCCAGATTGTGGTTGTACAGGTTCACGGTCTCCAGCATGAACGAGCCGGCGTCGTCGGGAGGGCTTGCCTCTAACATCGCCGCTGCCGGTTTCAAAAGACCGTTCAGAATTTCCTCCATCTTCTCCAACGGTTGCTTATCCATGGGCTCTCCCAATCAAATCCTCAAACGGCATCACCGGCACTGAACTGCTCGCGCGCGAGCACTGCGGCTCCAATCGCGCCGACTATCTGGGGGTCCTCCGGAAGCGGTTTGATGCTCGTCTTCAGCTTCTGCTCGAGGCATCTGACGAGGCCGGCGTTCTTTGCACATCCTCCCGTGACGGCTACATCCTCAACTACGCCGACTTTGCGAACGAGCGAGACAAGCCTCCCGGCTATGGCCAGATTGATGCCGGCTGCGATGTCGGTGACATCGACTCCGTCATTCAACAGCGTAATCACTTCCGACTCCGCGAACACGCTGCATTGACTCGTTATGACGGCGGGGGACGTCGACTCCATCGAGAGTGACGCCATTTCTTCGAGAGACAGATGGAGCACCCGGCCCATCGCCTCGAAGAAGCGTCCCGTTCCGGCCGCGCACTTGTCATTCATCACAAACTCGCGCACGCGGCCGCTCTCTGTGATGCCCATCACTTTGCAGTCCTGGCCGCCGATATCGATCGCCGTCTTGACCGAAGGACACAGCCAGCTTGCACCGCGCGCGTGACACGTTATCTCAGAAATATTCTCATCTGCAAACGGAATGCGAATCCGTCCGTAACCGGTTCCGACCGTGCAGTTCACCTCGTCGATTGATGAGAGTCCGGCCCGGCTGATCACGTCGTTAATCACCACCTCCGCCGTTTTCTCCGGCTTCGGCAGGCATGGGACGATCACGGACGCGACGAGTGAATTGTTTCGCATCAGCACGGCCTTGCCGGTGGTCGAGCCGATGTCGCAACCGGCGAAAATCGGTTCAGACATATTCTCCGTTCCCTCTTCCCGAAGCCGCCGTTGCGCCCATCACTTTCCCATACTCTCGATGAAAGCCTGCACTCGCGTCCTCAACTGGCCGAGACCGCCCGGGGTATATTCCTTTTCCAGCAAGAGCAGCGGCAGATCCGCCTCACGCGTGCTCCACCTCAACAGCGCGCTCTCGCCCGCCCATAGATCACAAAACTTCAGTCGCGCACAGATAATCCCCTCGGCCGAGTATTCCTCGGTCATTTCCCTGATAAACGCGAATCGGCGGTCGTGATCGGCTATCATGCGGGGGCACGGCGGATGATTGATGTAGCGGTCGGCGAGCGCCTCCATCGGAGGGATCGATTCGTCGGCCTGGTTCCAGAAATACCGTGAACCGAAGCAGAGCGATTCAGTCACGATCAGGGCGCCCTGCTCTTCGATCACCTTCAGGAAATTTGGGTCGTCGAGCAGCCCGGCCACGAGCATGATGCGAGCACGGTAATTGTTTCTCTTAGGGCGCGAACCGAGTTCCTCGAGCAGGGCGCGGAGCATCGTATTCAGCTCTTCCTTCGGCATTGCCGTCGCCGAAACCGTTATGCCCAGCATCTCGGCTCCCGAAAGCGGAGGATTCTCGCTCTTGCGGGTCTCGTGAATAGCCCGGAGCAGCGCGCGCGTCTCGTTGTACAATCGAATGGATTCCAGGAGCTTTTCGTCGGATATTTCAACACCAAAATGGCTCTCCAGGTTTCTCCGAAGAGCCGTGATCTCCCGCAGGTACCAGGCCCGGGTACTATCGGCGGAAATGTGGGGGACGTTCAGAAACTGCATGAACGCCCGGGGCGCCTTCTGGTTGACAATATCGAACAGACGACGGACATGGTCGCAGCTGTTCATCGCGACCATCCCGTCGATGAAGTCAAATTTGTCCTTGAGCACCAGGTCCAGCACGTGCCGCGTGAACGTGCAATTGTAGTTGCTCAGGTAGGTGTCGCCGTCCTCGGTCTCGGTGCTACCGGTCGCTCTCACTCGTATCGGAAGGATTCCCGCCGCATGCATGATCTCCTCCGGCACGTACGAGCAGAAGTAGGCGACCACTTTGCCTCCCCCGGCACGCCACCGCTGAATGAATTCGTTCGTGAACGAAGACGAAGGCTCGATAAGTTTTTCTAATACCGCCACTGTTTGAGGCACCTCCGGGAAGTCCAATGGGAGAGGGCTGCACATGGATGGAGCGGGAATTTCACGTATAGATTTTAGCAGAATGCCCGGTAGTGCGCAACCAAAAATATGGTAGAGGGGATGCCAAGGCGGCTCCCAACTCTAACTAAGGTATACCGGTAGCAGCAATATACTCGAGATATGGGACCACTCTAAAGAATGTCTGCAATGTCTCTTTCTCAAACTCGTGGTCGTGCGTTACACAAAGATTTGATAACTTGCCAATAAATTCCTTGAAATTTTCATCCATCCTGAAATCTTCTGGAAAGGATAGTCCTCGTATATAGATTATTTCATCTTCATTAAGCTCAAGATTCGCTGCACGGATGTCACGGGTTTCGAAAGACTCCAGGGCAAGAAGTCGGATAAAGCTACGAAAGAGGCTCAAGTTATTCCTTGCCCATAGGAACAACTCGGGCCAACCTTCATAGATACAAATCCATATTGCGGCTCCCTTTGTGTTATACCATCCCTGAACACCTGAAGGCGTAAACCCCAGTTCTTTTTCTTCCTTTCTCACACGTGCGCAGTAGAGATCAAACCTCATTAACGCTCGATTCATCCGTCGAGGCACTCCCAGCTTTCTTGACTGAAAAAATAGTGTAAGAAGCCATTTCAATTCATCCTCAGAAACGTATTCCGGTCTGGCAATCTTTCTTTCGACATACTCTTGGATACAAGCAATTTCCGGCGTTGGGATGTGATATGTGAAAGAAAAAATCTTTTCCAGATATTGGTATGGCCCAAATTCTGCACCGTGGTATTTTTGCTTTATGAAGGCAGAAATCGCCACAGGGTCGGCCGCAAAGATCCAAATGCAACCGGGGATATTCAGAAAGGTCTTGACTTGGTCAAGCAACTTAATAGCATTATCAGGATTGCACCTGTCCAGATTATCAATGAAAAAGAACGCCAACTTATTCTCACTTTTACCCCTCTTGGGTCTACTTCCGAATAGCATTTTCGTCAACACTTCTTTCTCTTTTTCGTATGAAAGGTCATCCAGCATTCTTTTCTTCTTGGCATCATCGAATGTTTCCTGCATTGTCTTCGTATCTGGTAACTTGCTCCAATTTAGCGCTGTGTCCGCAAGTAATCGTACCGCAGACTCTGCGGCTGCCTCTACTTTCTGTACCGCAGTTTCGTCATTTCCTCGGACACATCTTGCAAGCGGAGCAAGAATGTTCTCAGACTGTTCATGTTCCCATGCATCGAAATGAACAAAGTTTTTCTGGCTCTTGAGTGAAAGAAAATGCTTCATCAAATTCAGAAATCCAGATTTGCCACTTCCCCAATCACCTAGAATGGCGACACTTAAACTCTCGTTCCCACCAACACCGATTGCTTCAAGCAATATGTCAACTAGATTCTCAGCGTCCTCACTGTGAAACATAAAATCTTGGTTCGGATGCTCAATAGGAATGTCAGGTATGAATTGCATTTTCACTTGCCCCCATAAAATTTCCAAAATTTGGCATATTCATGGAATACCCTTCTGGATATTTTTAGATGAAATAATATTACCGTGGCGAATCAGGCAAGTCAAGCCATTTCAGCTTTTTTGCGCTGCGATGTGATTCTTCCGGCCCTTCACCGACTTAGGTGTTGGCGTAGGTCTTCTTCAGCTCGGTCTTGACGACTTTGCCGGCGGCGTTGCGGGGGAGCGCATCGACGAAGAAGATGCGTTCGGGCTTCTTGCAGCTGGCCATTCGCTGACGGCAGTATTCGATCAACTCTTCGGCGGTCGCCTGCCCGGACGGCCTGAGGACGACGGCGGCTCCGACGATCTCGCCCCATTTTTCGTCCGGGATGCCGAACACGGCGGCATCGGCCACGGCGGGGTGCGACGCAAGCACGTTCTCGACCTCAATCGGCGCGATGTTTTCGCCGCCCCGGATGACGATGTCCTTCTTCCGTCCCGAGATGAACAGGAACCCTTCCTCGTCGAGGTAGCCGATGTCGCCGGTGTGGAACCAGCCGTCGCGGATGCACTTCGCGGTGTCCTCGTTTCTCCGCCAGTACCCCTGCATGACGCTGGCGCCCCGGATGATGATCTCGCCCGGCTGGCCCGACGGCAGGCGCTCTCCGTCGGCGTCGATGATTGCAATCTCGAGGCCGGGCAACGCGCGGCCGACCGATTCGAGCGGGTCGCGTCTGCCGGGCGGCGGGTCGAGCGAATGTTCCTGCGGCCCGAGCCAGGTGACGCCCGCCTCGGTCAGGCCGTAGCCCTGCGTGAACATGCAGGGTAGTGTGCGCATGGCCTTGCGGATGAGCTGGGGCGAGATGGGCGAGCCCCCGTAGGCGATGATGCGGAGGCTGTCGAGGTTGTAGTTCTTGAGGTCGGGGTGCTCGATTATCCGCTCGAGCATCGTCGGCACGACGACGGCCATCATCACGCCCTCGGCCTCGATGGTGCGGAGGAAATCGTCAACGCTGAACTGCGGCATGATGACCAGCGTGCCTCCCGTGGCGGCCGTCTTTATCATTACCTGCACGCCCGTGACGTGAAACACGGGAACGGCCAGCAGGACGATCTTTTCCAACGAGTCGTCGTCGAACGGTGTTGTGCGCCCCTCGCAGCGCTGTATCAGGTTGGCGTGAGAGTGCATGACCCCTTTGTGCGCGCCCGTCGTGCCGCTCGTGTACATGAGGAGAGCGGTCGCGTCGTCCGGCACGTCGGCTTGGGGCGCGGAATCGTCGGCGCCGACCATGAAGTCGTGCAGCGAGGCCTGTTCGCCCGGCAGGGCATCGATGACGAGCGTGAGCTTTGTCGTCTTGATGTTCTTCGTTACCGCTGTCACCTGCTCGGCGTACCTTTTTCCCACGAGCACGATTTTCGGTTCGCAGTCGGTCAACACGTGGGAAAGCTCTCCGGCCTTGAGGCGGCAGTTCAGCGGAGAATAAATCGCGCCCAGCTTCGCCGCGGCGAACAGCGAGAAGAGGTGTTCGGGACAATTGGTGTGAAACACGGCGATGCGGTCGCCCCGGCCGACTCCTATCGAGGCGAAGGCGTTGGCGAACCTGTTCACGATGCTCTCGTATTCGGCGTACGTCCAGCGTTCTCCCTTAAAGATGATTGCGCATCTGTCGGGATATTTGGAGGCCATACGGCTGAGGTATCGTGCGATTGTCATGCGCTGCTCCTCTCCAAGCTGGGATGAGACGGGCTCAGGGCTTTGGCGCTTCGGGATATCGTCGCGGAGCATTATACCAATTTGGCTGCGAACGTGGAAGTCGGCGCAAAAGAAAACTCAGTCGGCGCCCTAAAACTCAAGGAGGGTACGCGCTCAGCGATGCTTTCGGTTCGGCCAGATTTCGATGCGCATAATCCTGCAGAACGCGTCGAGGAAGGCCGTCAGAGACGCCGTTACTCTCGACCACAGCCGCTTCGGCATGCTGCGCGGGGGAGTGCGAAAGCCGGCGAGGACTTTCTCTCTGCATCGTGAGCAGAGGAATCCGAGAGGGGACTTCGGAAGGTTTTCGACCACCAGCGCGGCTTCCGGCGATACGCGCCTGTCGCATGTCGAACACTTAAGCGTGCGGCTGCACGCAGCGCACACGTGAAAATTCATTCGTGAAAACGTCGAGAGCACAATCGGGCGTCGTGAAAAATAGATTTTTCCACAGACGCAGCAGCTCAACAGCTCCTCGCAGAAGGCGGCGCCTGTGTGTTCCTGATTATAGCTTTTGTCTCCGTTCGCCGGGGTATGATTTTCCGCGCTCATGACTCTTGCTTCACTTTCCGACCGTGCTCATCACGGGCACTGAATCCATTTTACGGCCACGGTTCCCTCGCTCTGCTTGTTTCGGGGCCTGTGACCGGGGGTGTCTTTGAAAATCTCGATCCTTCCTTTGAACGCTTTCTTGCATTGCTTTGCAATATGAATTGCCAGAGGCGAATTTGCCGTTCGAATGGTCATTTTGCGGCCGTCGTGCCGGATGTCCAATATGCGCGACGAATGATCGCGAGCCTGCTTGTTCTCCTCCTCTCTGCGGATCATCTTCAGGATTTCGCCCGACCGGGAGGCGACCACCTCGCCATCAAGATAAACAGTCCCGAACACAATTTTGTCACGAACTCGCCTGCACGCGGGGCATATCGTCCGATCGAGCCTCTTGAGCTCCTGCCGGCGAATCGGCGCCGCGCCGTTCCATTTCTTCCCGTCGAATACAGCATAACATTTCGGACACACTTTCATCAAGGCTCACCTCCGAAAGTCAACCTCCGGGGACACGCGCCCCCCATAGGGTGTCGGACCAGGGGGTGTTTTTCAGCCGGTGACGATGTTCGTAGAAGTGCGGAGTACCCCATTGGTGGCTTGGATCTTTTCCACCACAAACCTTCCCAACTCGTTAATGTCGGGTGATTGAATGAACGCGATCACGTCCACTGGGCCGGTGACGGCATCGCAGGCATTGACCCCGTCCAGTTCTGAGAGTTTCTTACTCACCTCAAGGGCTTTGCCCTGGGTGCATTCGATGAAAACGTACGCGGAGATAGCCATTGCGGCGCTCCTCCTTTCACCTCCCATACCCTCCGCTTTAGCCAGGTCTATCGAGGCGTCCGGCGATGCAACGCACTAATATTATATCCGCACATTTGAGTTTTGGAAAGGGGGGACGAAGGAGAATTCCTCCCTTTCTTTCTCTCCTTTGGGAATTCTCCGTTTACATCCCGGAAGGGTGCGAAAGCTCTTTCTGTTCCGGGCTGAAATTGACGTGTGAAATCTGGAACTTCGTGAGGAGCGGCCCGTTCAAGCGTTGAAAAACCTCGGCACACTCGCTGACCCGGCAATCGTCCCGAAACACGAGGTGCGCGGTCATCGAGTACATCTGCGAGGTTATCTCCCATATGTGCACGTCGTGCACGTCGATGACCTCGGGCGCTTCCTGTCGAATAGCGCTGATGACCTCGTCCACGTCGATGTGTTTCGGGGCCGTCTCGAGGAGTATGTTGACCGACTCCCTCAGAAGATTCCAGCTCCACACGAGGATCACTCCGGCGATGAGCATGCTCAGAAGGGGGTCGATGACATACCACCCCGTGAGATAAATAACAATCGAGCCCGCCACTATGCCGACAGACGAAGCGGTGTCGCCGAGCATATGCAGAAAGGCGCTGCGTACGTTCAGGTCGGTCTTGCCCACGTCGAGCAGGATGATTGCGCAGGCCAGGTTCACCCCCAGCCCTACCACCGCCACAACGAACATCGTCAGTTCCTTGATTGGGGTGGGATGCAGGAGGCGGCCGGCGGCTTCGTAGAAGATGTAACCGACTATGAACAGGAGGGTTACGCCGTTGAACAGCGCGGCCAAGACCTCGACGCGGTACAGACCGAAGCTGCGGCTGGGGCGGGTGGGAAGCGCCGCAAGCCTGATGGCGACAAGGCTGACCAGCAGGGCAAAAAAATGGGTGAGCATATGACCGGCGTCGCTCAGAAGCGCCAGGCTGCCGGTGAAAAGTCCGCCGACCACCTCGACAACCATCGTGACGCCCGTCAGGCTCATCGTCACCGTCAGGCGTTTTCGTTCGACGGCCCGGTGCAGATGGCGGTGGTCAACCTCTCCGTGCTCGTGAAAATGCGGGAGCGTAGACAGGGGTCGATGAAAATGTATCATTCGACATAGACCGGACGACTATTTAGACGACTCCTCTATTCCGGTAATCGGCTTGCCGTCGGTGAAGAGATAATCTTTCATCTCCTTGGCGAATTCGGCGTCGTTACGCCTGATCCATTCCATCAGCATGGCGGCGTGCTCTTTTTCCTCGTCCCGGTTGTGCCGCAGGATCTCCTTCAGCTCCTTGTTTCCGGTCGCGTCGATGCGCTGCTGATACCAGTCCATGGCCTCGATTTCCTCTTTGAGCGACATCCATGCCCGATGCAGATCGAGGGTGGTCTTCGACAATTTATCGAACGATTCGTGATATGCGCCCGCCATTATTGTCCTCCTTCTGTTGAGGAATCTTTGCCGGTTGCATTGAACGCCCCAGTCCAAGCCAATCATAACACGCTCCTCAACGGAGGCGCAAGGCGGGGGCGAACGCCGCTGCCGGCGCGGCTTTCGGGGGGATCACAATGGGCTGAGGGGTTTTGCGTGGCCGCTCCCTTATCAAGAGAAGACTCTCCTCCGGAGGAACGACTGAACATCGAGGCCGATGTTTTCGCGGATAAAAATCGCCGAGGCTACACCTCGCGGTGCAACCTCGGCGTTGTTGCGAAAGGTAAGATTCAGATTTTGATCTGTTTCTGAGCCAGCTAAATGTGGCTTCGCCGAACGCTCACTTTCCCTTCTGCGGAATCGGATGAGCTATTTTCGCCCACATCTCCTCGAAGTTGAAACTCTTGAAGGTCGGGCTTCCCTCGTTGTGACATTGCTTGCAGGTCTCCTCCGTGGGAATGATGAGCCCGTTGGCCTTCGCCTGCTCCGCGTCCTTCATGATCTTAATGTTCTTATAGTCACTTCCCGGGCCGTGGCAGCTTTCGCACCCGACGCCGTCTTCCTGGGAATAGGTGGCCTCGAACCGCGAGGGATCAGAACCGTAGCCCGTCACGTGGCACTTCAAACAATCAGGGCTCTGCTGAGGATTGTCTATTCCCTTGGCGCTGGCTATTTGCTTTGCCTCGTCGGACCCCAGCGTCTCGTATGCCTTGGAATGCTTGGATGCTTCCCAAGACTTGAACTGCGCTCCCCTGGCGGGAGACATATGGCACATCTTGCAGGCTTTCACGCCCACATAATTGTGCTCGGCCGCGGCGGGAGAGCTGAACGCCGCCACCAGACATACTGCGACAAGAACCGTCAACACCAGTGAGAAACCTTTCATACCTTCCTTCCTTTCAATCACCTAGCGATCCTCCTAATCCGTTACTGCACTTTCCAAGCTTTGGGTCTCGCTTAGAACCGTCACCAATACAGACGTTGCGACCCCCGTATCTTATTCAATCCACAGGCTCACATCGCCGCCATTTACACATTCGGCCCGCCTGCGGAGGCTGATGAGGGAAGAAAACACGTCCGACATCGAACACAACTATAACACGCTTTTCAGGGGACTGATAATGTGGAAGCGCACCCTTCAGCTCCTGGCATTCCAATAGAATTGCCAGGCCCACACTTCGGGTGGCCTGCGAAGTAGCAAAGAGGTTAAAGCTGCGGAAACCCTGCCGGGTCCCGCTTCAATTTCAATTATAACAAAATGGCACCCAAAGAGTCAATCCTAAATATGTATGCGGGCCAACGTGGAAATTGACAATAATCTCAGAATATGCTATATTGACTCTATAAACAATGCGGCTTCGGGACAGGGTGAAATTCCCGACCGGCGGTATGGCTCGCCGAAGCGGCGGGCCCAGCCCGCGAGCGTGCCGTTGCCCTGATAAGGCGGCGGCGTGCAGACCTGGTGAGAGGCCAGGGCCGACAGTAACAGTCTGGATGGGAGAAGACCGGCATTAAAAGTGCACGTGTGCTCTTTTGTGTCCCGAAATGCCCTGCGTTTCGGGCATTTCGTTTTTAGGGCATGCGGGTGCAGCATTTCACCCCTCTTTTCCCATCTTTTATTCCCGAAACCCGTTAAGGCTCAAACGCTAACTCCCTCAGGGACTTCCGACAAGGATACGGATGTCGCTCGAGCCCAAACAGTACATGGGGCGCGCGCTCCAACTGGCCGAAATGGGACGCGGCTTCACGAGCCCCAACCCGCTGGTGGGGGCCGTGATAGTCAAAGGCGGCCGCGTCGTGGCCGAGGGATTCCATCGGCGCTTCGGCGAAGCGCACGCCGAGGTTGACGCCCTCGAACATGCGGGCGACGCCGCGCGCGGCTCCACGATGTATGTGACGCTCGAGCCCTGCTGTCATCACGGCAAGACGCCGCCCTGCACGCGCGCCATACTGGAGGCCGGTATTGCGAGGGTTGTGATGGCGATGGAGGACCCCAACCCGCTTGTGGCCGGAAAGGGAAGGGCGGAGCTGGAGCGCGCGGGAGTGCAGGTCGAATCCGGGCTCCTGGCGGACGACGCGAGAAAGCTCAACGAATGGTTCGTGAAGTTCGCGACCACGGGGACGCCCTTTTTCATCGCCAAGGCGGCGATGACGCTCGACGGCAAGATAGCTACTCGCACGGGCGACTCGCGCTGGATAACGAGCCAGCAGGCGCGCGACCACGTGCACTGGCTGCGGGCAGGAGTCGATGCGGTGATGGTCGGGAGCGGGACGGTGGAGGCCGACGACCCGATGCTTACCACCCGCGTCGCCAGCGGAAACGGCCGTGACGGGGTCAGGATAATCGTTGACGGCGATGCGAGGCTCTCGCCTGCTCACCGGGTGTTCAGCGTGCAATCGACCGCGCCGACGCTGGTCGTCGTGAAGACGACGGCGCCGCCGGAGCGCAAGGCGGCTCTCCGCGCTGCTGGCGCCGAGTTGATCGAGACGGAGCCGAAAAAAGACAAGACCGACCTGGCGGAGCTGGCGCGCATATTGGGCAAGCGCGACATCGCCAGCGTGATGATAGAGGGCGGCGGCGGACTGCTCGCCGCGGCGCTGGAAGCAGGAATAGTCGATAAAGTTTTGTTCTTCGTCGGGCCAAAGATATTTGGCGGGAAAGAAGCTCCCACGCCGGTCGAGGGACTGGGCGCGGCAAAGGTCAGCGAGGCGGTTCGTCTCCGCGACATCTCCACGAGACAAATCGGCGACGACGTGCTCATCGAGGGATACGTGGTCAAGTAGGATGTTTACCGGAATCATACAGGAAATAGGAACCATCCAGCGGGTCTCGCCCGGAGAGGCCTACAAGCTGCGAATCCGCGCCGAGAAGGCGCTGAAGGGTATCGAACTCGGCGACAGCATAAGCGTGGACGGCGCGTGCCTGACGGTCGTCGATTTCGATACAGCGAGCTTCGAGGTCGATGCCATGCCCGAGACGATCGAGAAGACGACGCTGAAATATCTGCAACTCGGAAGCCGGGTGAACCTCGAGGCCTCCCTCAAGCTTGGCGACAAAATGGGCGGCCACTGGGTCACCGGCCACGTTGACGGAACGGGCAAGATTCTGAGCACGAAAAAGGCGGCGAACGCGATCATATACGAGATTTCGATTCCGGCCGAGCTCGCCGAGCAACTGGTGCCGAAGGGGTCGGTGGCGGTTGACGGAATCAGCCTCACTGTAATCGAATGCGGACGAGAACGCTTCAAGGTCGGCCTGATTCCGCATACGCTGCAGAGCGCCGCCCTCGGCGGGAAGGGCGTCGGCAGCCATGTCAACCTGGAAACCGACGTCATCGGCAAGTACGTTCATAGATACCTGAAAGGCGCCTCCGGGGACTCCGTTACGGAAAAGCTCCTGCGTGAGGCGGGCTTTATGTAGCGAGGACGGGACGACGAAGTCGATCCGCGAACCGAGGATGTTCCACACGCAAGCAACAAGATGAGCAGGTTTCAAGGAGGAAGAGCATGTTTAGCCCAATTCCGGAGATTCTTGACGACGTAAGGGAAGGACGCATGATAATCCTCGTTGACAACGAGGACCGTGAGAACGAAGGGGACCTGATGCTGGCAGCCGAGAAGGTCACGCCCGATGCCGTCAATTTCATGGCCAAGTACGGCCGGGGGCTCATCTGCCTCGCGCTGACCGCTCAACGGTGCGATGAGCTCAAACTGCCGCCCATGGTGACCGAGAACTCGGCTCGGTTCGAGACCGCGTTCACCGTCTCGATCGAGGCGAAGAGAAACGTCACCACGGGCATCTCCGCCGCCGACAGAGCGACCACCGTGCTGACGGCGGTGAACCCGGCCACCAAGTCCGACGACCTGGCCCGACCCGGCCACGTGTTTCCGTTGCGCGCTCGAAACGGGGGAGTGCTGGTGAGAACGGGACAGACCGAGGGTTCCGTCGATCTCGCCCGGCTTGCAGGCCTTTATCCGGCGGGCATGATCTGCGAGGTAATGAAGGACGACGGAACGATGGCGCGCGTGCCCGACTTGATAAAGTTCTCAGAGCGCCATGGTGTCAAGCTGTGCTCCATCGAAGACCTGATCAAATACCGGCGGCTGACCGAAAAACTGATCCAGCGAACCGTGACCACGAAGATACCGACCGACTATGGAGAATTTGTCTTGCACGTTTACGAGACTTCGGTCGATAGCTGGCATCACCTCGCCTTCGTCAAGGGCGACGTCGCGGGGCGGAAGGACGTGCTCGTTCGCGTGCATTCGGAATGTCTCACGGGCGATGTCTTCGGCTCGAAACGCTGCGACTGCGGGGCCCAACTGCACAAGGCGCTCCAGATGATTCAGCAGGAGGGAATGGGCGTGCTGCTGTATATGCGGCAGGAGGGACGAGGCATCGGCCTCCACAACAAGCTGCGAGCCTATGCGCTTCAAGATGAGGGCCTGGACACGGTCGAGGCGAACGAGCGGCTGGGCTTCAAGCCCGACCTGCGCGACTACGGCATCGGCGCTCAGATTCTCTCCGACCTCGGATTGAGCGAGATAAGGATTCTGACGAACAATCCCCGGAAGATAGTGGGCCTCGAGGGATACAACCTGAAGGTTGTGGAAAGGGTGCCGATAGAGATCAAGCCGAACGCGGAAAATCTGAACTACCTCTCGGCGAAGCAGCGCAAGCTGGGTCACCTGCTGAGCCTGTGACGCCGGGCCGCGTCGCAGGAACGGGTCGGCGTGGAAAGAGTGTACGGTCCAAAGTCGTCTTTGAGCGCAAGTGAAAGGAGACGGGAAAATGCCGAAGGTCTTTGAAGGCCAATTGATAGCAAAGGGCAGGAAATTCGGTATCGTCGCTTCGCGGTTCAACGAGTTCATCACCAACAAATTGCTTGAGGGCGCGCTCGATGCGCTCAAGCGGCACGGAGCAAAGGACGACGAGATAGAGATAGCGTGGGTGCCCGGCTCGTTCGAGATTCCTTACGCCGCCCAGCGCATGGCCGAAAAAGACAAGTACGACGCCGTCATCTGTCTCGGAGCCGTCATCCGTGGCTCGACTCCGCACTTCGAGTACATCGCCAGCGAGGTGACCAAGGGAATCGCTCAGACAGGCTTGAAGACGGGCGTTCCCGTCATCTACGGCGTCATAACACCCGACACGCTCGAGCAGGCGATAGAGCGAGCGGGCACGAAGGCGGGCAACAAGGGGTTCCAGGCCGCGATGTCGGCCATCGAGATGGTAAACCTCTTCACTAAAATATGAGGGAACTTCGGAATGGGAGCGAGGCGCAAGGCGCGTGAAAAAGCGCTTCAGATACTCTTCCAGCTCGATTTCAACGATGCGGACATCGAGGCGATCCTGGAGGAATTCTGGAACGGACATCCTACCGGCCAGAAGGTGCGCGGGTTTGCGGAGAGGCTCGTGAAGGGCGCGTTCGCCCACCGGGAAGATATCGACCGGATGATCACCTCGACGCTGGAGAACTGGAGCATCGACAGGCTTGCGTCTGTCGATAAGGCCATACTGCGCCTTGCCACGTATGAGCTCCTGCACATGCCCGACGTGCCTCCGAAGGTGACGATAAACGAGGCCGTCGAGATAGCCAAGTCATACGGAACCGACGAGTCGGGCCGATTCGTCAATGGCGTGCTCGATAAGATCAGGGAGAAGATAGGCAAATCCACTGCGCTGAAGGGGTGCGCCGAAACCGAGGACTGCAAGGAATAATGAATCGCTACGTTGACCTTCACGTGCACACGAACTATTCGGACGGCTCCTGTTCGCCCGAAGAGGTCGTGCATCGGGCGAAGCAGTGCGGCTTCGCGGCCGTGGGCATCGCCGACCACGACGAGGTGGGAGGCATCTCCGAGGCCATATGGATCGGACATTCCCACGGGGTCGAGATAGTGCCCGCCGTGGAGCTCACCTCGGGCTGCGACGGCAAGGAGGTGCATCTGCTCGGCTATCTCATCGACCACAACCACCGCAGGCTCAGGGAAGACCTGAAACATTTTCGGTATGAGCGTTTCAAACGGATGGAAGGAATGGTGGCGAAGCTGAGGAAGCTCGGCATCGGGATTTCCATCGAGGCCGTTCGCAGAATCGGCGGACGCGGCAGCCTCGGACGGCTTCATCTTGCGCGTGCCCTGTTTCAGCAGGACCAGGTCGGAAACGTTCAGGAAGCATTCGACCTATACATCGGCAAAGGCAAACCTGCATACGTGGAAAAGCCGCGGATAGATATTCAGGAGGCGTTCAAATTGATAACCGCCGCCGGTGGAATCCCCGTGCTCGCTCATCCGAAGCTGGCCCATGTGGACGGCGCCATCCCCGAACTGGTTCGGCTCGGTCTCCGCGGAATCGAGGCGTTCTACTCGAAACACACGCCCGAGGACGTCGACAAGTATCTCGCCGTCGCGGCCGAATACAACCTTCTCGTGACCGGCGGCTCGGATTGTCACGGCGAAATCAAAGACACGATGCTGCTCGGCTCGGTCAAGCTGCCCTACCGCTATCTCACCGCGCTCCGGGAGAGCGCGCCTATGAACCATCGAAAATAGCTACACCCGTTCCGACCCGACGAATCAACGCAAAGAAGATTCCTTGGTCGATTTCCGATTGTGAACTCATCCCGCCTCGATGTGGGCGAGGACGCGGTCGATGTCCTCCTCATTGTTGTAGAAGTTGGTCGCCATGATGAGGCAGTTGCGCATGCCGTGGACCATGATGAGCTCGCTCCTGAGGTCCTCCTCCAATTTGTACGGGTCCTGCTTCGGCAGGCGCATCAGCACGATGCCCGACCACTCGTCGCCGTCGCGCGGGCTCATGATCTCGCACCCTTTTTTCTTCGCCTGCTCGCAGAGGTAGTCGGTCAACTGCTTGACGCGGCGCTCGATGTTCTCGACGCCTATCTCTTCGATGAGGCTCAACGAGGCGTTCAGTGCGGCTATGCCGACGACGTTCTTCGAGCCTTCCTCGTAGCGGCGCGCCCCACGGGCGGGGTCGAACGGGTAGGAATCGGTCGGATATTCCATGCTCACTTCTTCTTCCAGGCTGCCCCAGCCCACGTGGACGGGACGCAGCTTGGCAAGGAGCGATTTGCGGCAGTAGAAGATGCCCAGCCCCGGCAGCGCGAGCAGCCACTTGTGCGTTCCCGCCGAGATGCAGTCGATGTCCATCTCCCTCACGTTGAGCCGGATGGTGCCGAGACACTGTATGGGATCGACGTAGAAGACGATGTCGCGCTCGTGGCAGATTTTCGAGATGGCCTTCAGGTCGGCCCGCTGGCCGGTGTCGAACTGGGGCCAGCTTATCGCCACAAGGCGGGTGCGGTCGGTGATCCCCTTCTTGATTACTTCGGGCGTGATGCGCCGGTTGTCCTGCTCGACGAAATTCACCTTTACTCCATAGTGCCGCTGTGCCATGAACGGGTACACGACGGTGGCATATTCTCGGTGCGTGAGGAGCACCTCGTCGCCTTCCTTCCACGGCATCGACTGGGCCAGCCACAGGATTCCCTCGGCGGTGTTCCGGCAGAAGGCGACCTCGTCGGTGTCGCACCCGATGAGCCTCGCCACCTTCTCGCGCGTTTCCTTCACCGTCGGCTTGAACAACGCCATGGCGATAGCCGCCGAGTTCATCAGCGAGTCGGTGGTCTCATGGATAGCTTCGGCCGTGGGCTTGGGCAGCGGCGACTTGCCGTTGCAGAGGAAGTATGCGAAGTTGTCGGTGATGGGGAACAGCTTGCGGATGGCTTCGAAATCGACGCTCATTGAAATACCTCCTTCAAGAAAAACATGCGATGGTTTAGCGAACTGTCGGCGCTCTCGTCGGGAAAACCGACAGGCTTATATTATCATATCCACCCCAATATGCCCCCGAAGATGATCAGACAGGCGATGTCAAAGGCGAAAATGGCTCCGACGGTAATCGCCTTATTCCGAACCTCCTTCATGTCATGAACCCAGAACGCTACCAGGAAGAAATAGAAATAACCGAACAGGAAGATGAGCCACGGGGCGCGGGCGTTCCACCACGAATAATCCCACGTGAGCGCATTCACGGAATTTAGTAGAATCTCGACGATCACGCAGAAAATGGCATTGACGACGGCGAAAAACAGACGGTTCGGAACGCCCAATACTTTCATGCGCTTGTCCTTGGGGAGCATCTTCGAAAAGGCGATGCCCGCGATGGCAAACATGAAGCAGATTTCTATGTTCAACCCAATCAGGATCAGGTACGCCGTCTTGCCCGGAGCGCCCCATACGGGCGCGTACTGCGTGAAGTGGAACACGAGAGCGTTCCAGATTTCGTTGAACCAGTCCGCCCCCCAGAGCGCCAGCCCGGCGAACACCAGGCTCCAGTTTCTCCTCTCGATCTCCGCGGCATACACATAGGCCACAAGCGCGAAGAGCGGTATGACATACCATTGAAACAGGCTTCCGTCCCGCAAATTCCTCAAGGCTTCCTGGGCTGCTTCTGTAGGCATCGTGACACTCCTTTCCCGAGGTTGCACCTCTTTCCCGGATGTTTCTTGGGTTGGTTATGAGAGCAATTGAAGAAGACTAGGTTTCGGCGTGCTTCTAACTACGTTACGGGATCGGCCTATTATAGCAGAGGATGGCGGTGTGCTCAATCGGAAAAGGCGGGGGAGGAGGTTGAGGGTGTCCGACGGTTGCGGCGGGGACTGTCCCAAGAATTACGGGCCGCTGTCTTTTGCGGCCGTAGATTCGGGACTGTCCCCAGAGCGGACGGCCATGTTTACTCTAAAGGCCGCTTCTGGCCGGCGGCTTCGTTCTCTGCGGCGATCTTCGAGTGGAGTTCTCGAGGACTCGCGAAGATGGGCTCTCGCTCGAGTCGTTCGAGACGAAGCGCCTCGGTCGAACACGTCACCGTGCACACACCGCAGCCCATGCAGCGGCTCTCGTCGATCCGAGCCTTCTCGGCGCCCTCGGGCAAAGAGATGGCCTTGAAGAAACAGCGTTCGACGCACGTGCCGCACGCCGCGCAGTCGTCGCCCACCCTCGCAACGAAGTTGGACCTGGCGAACGCATGCGGATTGTCCCAGCGTGTGAGCCCGCGAGTGACAGAGCAGCAGCAGCCGCAGCAGAAACAGATAACGCCGTCTTTCATCCGCTCGGAGTTGTCGGTCATCATCACGAGCCCGAGCTCGCGCATTTCCGCGACGTACTTCTTTACCTCCTCGCGGGTGACCTGTCTGCCGTCGCCCCGCCCGACGAAGAGCAGGGCCGGCAGGCCGATGAACAGGCACGAGGCGACGGGATACTTGTCTTTGCATTCGCGGATGCCCAGCTTCTCGGTCCTGTTGCGACACGGACACGGCGCCAACGCGAACACCCCCATGTTGGCCTGGTCCAGGAACGCATCGATCTCCTCGTGCGATAGCACCTGTTGCCCGCCGGCGATCGACTGCTCGACGGGAACCGCGCGTCGCTCGGGCGTCCCCGCCGCGGAGGACTCGTAGTAGCGGTAGAAACCATCCTTTATGTAGTACTCCTGATACAGTTCGCCTGCCTTGCGCGTGTCTTCGTCGTCGGCATTCCGGAAGGGGTGGTAGTTGACCAGGAGCGGAACCACGGGCAGGACGTACCGTCCGCCGAACCCGATTATCACGCCCTTTTCCACCATCCGGCCGAGGGCCTGCTCGACCTCATCGACGGGCCGCCCGGACTTCTCGGCGACTTGCTCAGCCGTCAGGCGTTTCGGCTCGACCGACAGAAACGAGGCCATCTCGGCCTCCTCGGGCGTGAAGAGGATCTTCAGATATTTCAAGAACGCCGGAGAGAAGTCGCTGCCCTTCTTGGGCGCGCCCGTGATATTCATGTCGATTCTTTCGGCAAGTTTCTTGTAGGGGGATTGCTTCATGTAAGTTCTCCTTCCGACGAATCCAATGCTTATAGACGCATGATTATGCAGGGGCGCACGACCGTGCGCCCCCACAAGAGCCAACACGAACAAAGTTGAAAAACCGCTACATGAGCCCCTCCATCGTGCGGCCGGTCTTCTGCGCTTTCTCCATCGTCCAGGTAATGATGTTGTCGGGTGGAATGTCAACTTCTGCTTCATCTTTTCGCTGGAGCGAGAGCGCGCCGCTCGGGCAGGTGACCACGCACACGCCGCAGCCGATGCAGCGCTCGGGGTTGACCTCGTAGTATTCGCCCCGCTCGTCGATGGCTTCCATCGGACATCTCTCGTCGGCGCACACGCCGCAGGCGACGCATGTGTCGGGGTCTATCTGGGCGTAGTAATTCGATTTGGCGACGACATGGGGCGACCTGGCCATCTTCACGCCGCGCAGTATGAGGCAGCAGTCGGTGCAGCAATTACAGATGAACACGTGGCTGTCTTGCACGTTCCACGAGTTATGCACCAGACCTTCTTCCTCGGCCTTCTTCAGCAGTGCGAGCACTTCCTCCTTCGTTGCCTTTCGGGCGCCGCGATACTCGATGTCGAAGCCGTGCGGGTCCGGAGAAAAGGCGATGCAATTGTTCATGGTCGCGTCGCAGCCCTTGCCCATTATCTTCTGCTCCTTGCGGCAGATGCAGTCGGCGACGGCCCACGACTGAGCCTTTTCAACCATCTCCGACACCTTCTCGAATGGAAGCACCGTGATCTTGTCCGGAATCGCCTCTTCGACGGGATAGACGCGCACCTGTGCCGGGGCGGCCTCTCCGAGTTTCTCGGCGAGCGCCTCCTCGAAGTATTTCTCGAAGATCTCGACATACTCCTTGTCGAGCCGCGGGAGCTGAAATTCGTGGATGCCGACCAGGAACGGAAACGCGCTGTACATCCGTGAGCCCTCAGGGCCCATTCCCATGAGCTGTCCCTTCGAGGTCATCCGCTCGAGGAGCGACGCCATCTCGTTCGCGTCGCGGCCGAGTCGCTCGGCGACCTGTTCGGGCGTTTCGGGCACGAGCTTCATCTGTGAGGCAACCTCGGCCTCCTCTTCCGTGAAGACCTTCTTCAGGAGTTCTATCTCGATTCCGCTCTCTGTCCTGGGAAAACCCTGAGGCATCGCGTCGAGATGCTCGGCCAATTTCTGGAAACTGTCCTTACTCATTACCTCCTCCTTCCGACTACGCCCCAACGCTTAGCGCGTTGCAGGCCGTTTTTCCAAATGACGAATATCCGTCTTTCCCCTTCTTATGGCGCCCATCCTCTTATTACCTGCCGCAGCATCTCGATATTGCGCTCCATGATGCCAGGGTCCTTGTGCGTTTTGCGGAGAAGAAACGACCCCTGAATCTGTGCGAGCACAAAATCCGCCAGTTGTCTCGACGGCAGGTCTTCCTTGAAAACTCCCGCCTGTTTCCCCTCTTCCAGGCACTGCGCCATCCGCTCGGCGCCGGCGCGGAAGAATTCGCTCAACGATTGCCGCAAGGGCTCGTGGATGACGCTCATCTCCTGCGCCAGATTGCCGAACGGGCAGCCCAATTCTCCCTCCTGCATCACGCCGAGCGCGAGCACCCTGTCGAGAAACGCTTCCACGCGTTCGAGCGGATTCAGCGCGGGGTCATCGAGCGCCGGTGCTATGACCAAATCGTAAAACTGGCGCATCCTGCGGTTCAGGACCTCGAAGCCGAGCTGCTCCTTGCTCTCGAAATGGTAGTAGAAATTGCTCTTGGTGACGGAAGAGGCATCGAGGATATCCTGGACGCTGGTGTTATTGAAGCCTTTGGTATGAATGAGCTTAGCGGCTTCTGAAATGATTTTGTCCTTGCTGCTCATATATGGGAGGTCCCTTTAGAACTGACCGGTCGGTCCTAATCATACCACACGACCCAAAATCTGTCAAGAGAAAAATGGGACCAATTCCATTCCCTGAACTCTTGGGTCTGAGGAGGTGGCGCTAGTAGCTGGGGGGAATGGTGACGCAGATGCCGTGGGCGCGGTCCTTGCCGACGTTGACGTATTTGTGGGGCAGGCCGGAATTGAAATAGATGGTGTCGTCTTTTTTCAGGATATACTTCTTCTCTCCGACCGTCACCTCCACTGTTCCCTTCGTTACAATTGCCCACTCTTGGCCTATGTGCATGCCCATTCGGTGGGTCGAATGCGCGCCGGGCTCTCCCGAATAACGGACCGGAAGCATCGCATTGCCCTGGGGCTCGAGGATCAGGAATTCCATCTCGAAGTCCCCGTCTTCCACCTTGAACCTCCCCCTGTCGGACTTACGAAGTACTACCGATTCGTCACTCGGGAGAGAGGCAAAGATGTCGTAGAGGGGAAGATCGAGGGCCGACGCTATCTTTGAAAGCGACTCGATGGAGGGAAACACATTATTGTTTTCGATCCGGGATATCAGCGCCTTTGAATATCCGCAACTTGTGGCGACATCCTCAAGCGTCAATCCCTTTTCGAGCCGAGCTTTTTTGAGCACTTCACCGAGTTCGACCATGGGGTGTTCTTCAGCCCCCTATGTCAGTTTCGGGTCGGGATGGTCTTCTTTGATTATACCAGCAACTCTTGAAAAGTCAATCGAAAATTGCATGTGGATATATAATTCACCCACTCGCCATGCGAGGGAACGGCCGAAAATCCACCGCCGTCTTCCCCTACGGGGGACATGGCTATATTCTGCTCCGAAAGTGTATGATTTCAATGCGGCCGGTGTCGCTGAGAAACAAGGTTACCAGGAAGCTCAAGGCACTGTAAACAAGCGCCGCTCCCAGGGCGATCCAAAAATTGTCGATCTCGAATCCTCTGACCATTGCGGAAGTGATCATCAACATCAGCGCATTTATCACAAAGACAAAGAGGCCAACCGTCAGAATGGTGAGGGGGAGGGTCAGCAATATGATAATGGGTCGCAGAAAGGCGTTCAGCAAACCGAGGATTATGCCGGCAAAGATGAGCGCCAGCGCTCCGGACACATGAACGCCCTTAAACATCCAGGCCACAAGGGCCAGAAGCAAAAGGTTGATGAAGAAGCGCGCCACAAAACCCCGCATTTGAATGTCCTCCTTACGCCGAGCCGCGCATTTGCCCTGAGGTTATTTCCGAGGGGACGGTTCGACATTTATTATATACAAATACCGACGCCGATTGCTATTTTCCCCCGATTCCGCCGAGAGGACACCATCCGGCGATTTCCTGTATAATGGAGTTCATGCATCTCAGGGCAGGACGTGGGTTGTCCAGCCCACAGGCTTCGCGTAACGCAAAGAGGAGAAAGAATGAACATGGATGTGAATCCGATGAGCATTGAGGTCTTGCGGTCGGTACGCCGGATGGAGCTGAAATCGAAGTCCGCATTCTGCGGCGGATTCTATGATGAAATGGGGCCGGTCGTTCTCGGCGGGTGTGAGATGGTTCCCGACCCGCACTTCAACAGGATTTCGGTGCTCGAGCCGGACAAGCTGAATCGCGCTCTTTTGGCCGAATGCGTCGGTCGAATGGCGGAGGGCGTGCCATTCTTCATAGACGTGCCGCATCCGGTTTCAAGAGAACTCAGCGAGCTTCTCGTCGAGGAGGGGTGCCATCCTACGGGCGAATCAAGGTCGAGCATGCTTCTGACTGATCGCGAGGACACATCCCGGGCGGCGGCCGAATTGGACATCGCGCTCGCCGAAGCCGACACCCTCGACGTGTTTCTCGACCTCTTCCTGAGAGGATTCAACACGCCCGAACATATGGTCCCCGTCGCCACGAGTCTGTTTCACGACCTCGTGCCCCGGAACTGTCATCCCGACAACTCGCGCCTCTACCTCGGCACCTTTCGGGACGAACCCGCCGCGACGCTGTACCTCTTCTTCGAGGAAGACGAAGGCGGCGTGAACATGGTGTCAACGAAGGAGGGCATGCGCAGGAGGGGATTGGCCGCCGCGATGCTCAAGCGCACCATTGCCGACGCTCGTGCGCTCGGCATCCGCAAGCTGGGCCTGGAAACACGATGGGACAGCGCGCCGGAACGCCTCTACGGGCGGCTCGGCTTCCTCACCATCGCGCGCCACGAAGTCTTCGCCAATACGCCTGACATGAAATACGGTCTCTGAGGCAGCGTCCGCTCATGGGGAGGCGTCGAAGACCCGGCGGTAGTGCTCCCATGGAAGCGAGAGCATTATTTCATCGTCGCGGAGTCGTCCGAAGCGCCGGCTTCCACAGCATCCCACCGAAAGGTTGGGTTCGCCGGTGACGATAGTGTGCGTGGTCAGCTCACCACACATCGCCCCTATGCCTCCGATGCTTGCCTCCAGCCGTTTGCCCGTATGGCTTGCAATATCCCACACGAGGTTCATTATCTCGCCGGGATTACCGATGACGATCACCACGTCCGGCTCCACGGGCATGGCGGCAAGCGGGAAGAAAGCGATGAATTTCTCCCCCTCGGGCAATCGCCGCGTGGAGGCGAGAATCTTTCCGGCAATCTCCATCTTTAGCGCGTTATTGATGCCGGTGAGGTCTTTGGTGAGCGAGCGCCGGAAGGCAGGCCCGTCGCGGCCGAGCCCGAGCGTATAGATTGCGAACCCGCATGAGTAATTCACGGCCTCCGCGTAGAACACCTTGCCTTTTCGCGCCCGGGCAATCATGTTGCAGTGTGTGGCCCGGCGCTTGAGCCGACGCAGATCATCGGGCTTCTCGCTGAGAATCGCAACGCCTATTCGATCCATCAAAACTCCCGTTGGCCTTCACGCTTCGGGGACAGTTCCCCTCCGCAACGCAGGTTCACCCGGCCCCGTTTCCCGTCACAAGGTCGAACGGCCACGTTACGACGCCGCCGTCCATGAACTTGGTGTCTTTGAACCCGGCGGCGTCGAGTATTTTGCATGCCTCATACCCCCTCAGGCTTATCTTGCAGAATGCGATGATTTCCTTGTCCTTGGGCAACTCTCCCGCCCGCTCCTTGAGCTGTCCGAGCGGTATGAGCTTTGTCCCTTCTATGTGCACCTCATCATATTCGTTCTGGTTGCGAACATCGAGAAATACGAAATCCTCGCCCTTATCCAGCTTCTGTTTGACCGCAATCGGCGAGATGCCCCTTGCCTCGCCCGACAGCTTGTTGCGGAGCACGTTGACGGCGGTGAGCGCCGGCCCGATGGGGGACGAATAGGGCGGCGCGTAGCAGAGGTCGAGGTTGCCGAGCGCCTCGGCCGTGGCGCGGCTGTTAATCAGCGCGGCGAACACGTCGGTCCGCTTATCCACGTCGCCCATCCCGACCACCTGCGCACCGAGCAGTCTGCCGGTCTTCTTCTCGGCGACGAGTTTTATGGCGATGAGTTTGGCCGTGGGGTAGTAGTGGGCGCGGTCGGGGCCGGGAACGATAACCGTCTCGACGTCGAAGCCCATTTTGCGCGCGTCGGTTTCGGTCAGGCCCGTTCGTCCGACGTTCATATCGAATGTCTTAAATACCAGTGTGCCCAGCACTCCGGGGAACGACTCGCGGCCGCCGGTGACGTTTACGCCCACGACGCGGCCCTGCTTGTTGGCGGTCGAGCCGAGCGGAACGAACACGGGTTTGTCGCAGACGAGGTGGTGCATCTCGACGCAGTCGCCGGCCGCGTAGATGTCGGGGTCGCTGGTCTGCATGAGTTCGTTGACCTTGATGGCGCCCGTCTCGCCGAGCGTGAGTCCGGCCGCCTTGGCGAGTTCCACGTTCGGCCTCACTCCTATGCCGAGCACGGCGAAGTCGGCGTCGAGCACTCCCTTTTCGGTGACGACCTGCTTCAGATTGCCGAGGTCGTCGCCCTTGAATTCGACCACGCCGTCGGATGTCTTGACCGTCACGCCCTTCGACTGCAGGTGTCGCCTCACTATTATCGACATCTCGTAATCGAGCGCGAGCATTATCTGGCCCATTTTTTCGACGAGCGTGATTTCGACGCCCCTCTCGACGAGCGATTCGGCCGCCTCCAGCCCGATGAAGCCGCCGCCCACGATGACGCCTTTCTTCCCCTTGCCGACCAGCCTGCGCAGTTCCTCGGCGTCCTCGATGGTCTGGAGCGTGTGGATGTTCTTCAGGTCTGTGCCTGGGATCGGGGGAACGACGGCCTTGGCGCCCGTGGCGATGAGGAGCTTGTCGTAACCGACGGAAAAATCCTCGCCGGTGTCGAGATTCTTTCCCGACACCCTCTTGTTCTTCCGGTCAATCGAGGTGGCCTCGTGATGGGTGAGTATCTCGAGCTCTTTCATCTTCTTGAAGAACTGCGGCGTTCGGGGTACTCCGAGCAGGTTCGAGTAGAGTGCCTCCTGTTTTGGGATTGTTCCGCTGACGTAATAGGGGAGTCCGCAGGCGGCGTATGAAATGAATGTGCCCTTGTGGAGAGCCGTTATCTTGATGTTGGGATCGCGTCGGCGCGCCTTCGAGGCGGCCTTCAGCCCCGCGGCGTTAGCGCCTATTATCACAAAATGCTTGGTCTCGCTCATCTTTCTCCCTCCTCGTTCAAACGGGAATGCTCACATCAGCGCGATGATCGCTTACCTTCCGAATCTCCCTCGGCGCGGTGTGTCGCCGGTTGTCTCAACCGTCCCGCCGCCGGTGTCTCGGGTGTGTCCAGCACGTGGGATGCCTTTAGGGTAAAAGAACCACAGCAGAAACAGCAGCACACAGGACGCGAGAACGAGCGTCCACAACATCGAGGCCTTGCCCAGATATTTCTTGGCCGTCGCCTTGATCCACGACCAATGGAGGATAATGTGGACGACCAGAAGAGTTATCAGGGACAGGGAAAGGTACAGGTGAATATTTCCCCAATCGTGACGATGCAGTCCCCAGAGATATTTCTCCGGGGCCGGCACCTCGCCGGTCGGAATCACGAACCCCAGCATGAGTCCGATGAAACCGATGGAGGCGATGGCCACGAACATGACCGCGTCGATGATGAAATTCAGCTTGTTCCGTTCCACCACGTTCCGTTCCGGGCCGGAGGCCTCGCGCTATCCATTGCGCTTCCGGATGCACTCGAGCAGCCCCAGGGCGGCTTCGTCGATGATGCGATAGAAGACCTGGTTGCCCTCTCGGCGCGCCTTTATCACGCCGTGCGTGCGGAGGATGCCGAGTTGGTGGCTCGTGAGCGCCTGGGATTTGCCGGTGGCCTCCACGATTCTGGACACCGGCTGCTCGCCATCCTTGAGGAAATCGATGATTCGAAGCCGCATCGGATGCGCGAGCGCCCGCAGGGTGGGCGCAATCTCCTCGAGCGTTTCTATATCGAGAAGCTCATTTGTTGGTTCTACTGTCATCGAGGACAAGCATATAACGACATCGCGATATTGTCAAGCGGTTTTGTGAAGGAAATCTTGCGCCCGTTCCGAAAACAGCCCGGGTGGCTGAGCTGGGAGGGATAATCCCACAATATATGGCCATGCGCTTGAAAAAAATCAAATATATGGTATAATAGGCCAAAAATCTGAACGAGTCCGATCCGGGCAAAGAACCCCCTCGCATGCACGAAAAGAAAGATAGACTACGCCTGTTCCTCAGACCCTGCCGGCTCTTCCTGCTGATAGCCTTCCTGCTCGCAGTCCCTTCAGAGGCATACCCCCTTCACAAGGAAACGATAGAGCCGGGCCTGACGGCCGAGATAGAGGGGGGAAAGGAGATCTACCTGAGGGCGTGTCCCTCGGAGGATTCCGATACTTCCGACTGGGCGGGACGTCTGCTTGCCCGTCCTGAGAAGTATGACAGATTCATGAAGGGGGATTGTCTAAGGGTGCCTTTCGACGAACTGGCCGACGAATATCAACTGGAGACCGCAAAGGCTCTTTTCAAGTATGATTCATATGACCAGAAGGGCTGGAACCACAAGATCACCTATGTGTCCACAAGGCGGCAGGGCGGAGAAACACTGTGGAGCATAAGCAAATGGTTCACGGGCAACCCGCAGAATTACAAGAAGATAGTGAGTCACAACCGGATGTCCCGCCGGGCGAGGCTTTATAAGAGGATGACGATCAGAATTCCGTTCGAGCTGCTGTCGCCCGCATTCAGAGAACCCATCATATCCGAAATGGCGGCACGGCGTGCGCTGCAGTCGTTCTCGCCCGACTCGAAACGTCTTAACGGAAGCCTTCTGCTCAAGACCGACTCGCTGGGGCCGTACGCGTCGTACGAGCTGGAAAGGGGCGACACCATATACTCGAAGGTCGTCATGAAATTCACGGACAGGGTGACCGCCGAGGATGTGATGGACGCGGTGAAAATCATCTGCGTCCGGAGCGGTATCCGTGACCCTCGGAGGCTGAAGGCGGGCGACGAGGTCAAGATTCCGCTCGAGCTGCTGTCGCCCATGTACCTGCCCCCGAACGACCCGCGCAGGCTGGAATATGAGCGGTTGAGACAGGAGGCCGAAAAGTACTCCAACCCCGTGCGGACCGCCGACCTGATGGACATCTTGGTGATACTCGACCCGGGCCACGGCGGGAACGACCCCGGCACAATAGGCCGAAACGAAACCTATGAAGATGAAATAGTGTATGACATAGCGTGTCGGATAAAGCGGCTGCTCGAGACCACCACGATGGCGAAAGTCGTCCCGACACTCGTTGACAAGAGCACACAATACGAGCCCGCGGAAGTGTCGCGGTTTCCCAACGACACGGATGAATACCTGCTCACGAACCCCATCTATCGCAACCATGATCCCAAGGTGTCGGTCAACCTCAGGTGGTATCTGGCCAACTCCATTTTCAGAAAAGAGACCGCCAACGGAGCCGACCCCGACAAGGTTGTCTTTGTCAGTCTCCACGCCGATTCGCTTCACTACGCGGCGAGGGGCACGATGGTATATATTCCCGGCACCTATTTCTGCAGGGGGAACGGGGGGAAATCGGGGTACGTATATAC
>CAZSKP010000018.1:0-87537 GCA_964607485.1 uncultured bacterium
GGTCGCCTGTCTCCAGTTCACAGGGGCGCGTGCTCCGAAGGACGCGCTCTGCCAGTACACACCTCCGGCGCCGGAGCGCCAGGCTTTCCAATTTCGGATTTTGGATTGCGGATTGGAAAGATTTATCCACGAAGAGCACGAAGGATCACGAAGGGCAAAGAGCGAAGGGCGAAGGACGAAGACCGGAAACCAAGTTCTCTGAGACCTCTGTGACCTCTGTGGCAAGTAGTCTCTTCTAACATTGATACATCTTCAGGCGGATTTACTGTCCTTTGGCCGCGAGGGCATCGGGGAGGGAGAGGGTGAAGCAGCTTCCTTTGCCCGGCTCGCTTTCGAGACGGATGCTGCCGCCGAGCGCCTCGACCGCCATCTTGCAGAAGGCCAGCCCCAGCCCCGTGTCGGTCTTGTGGCCCAATTCTCTCAGCCCGGCCTGGCAGAATTTCTCGAAAATCTTCTGATGGAATTCCTCAGGGATGCCTTCTCCGAAATCGCGGACCGACAGTGAGACGCCGCCGTCGCCCGCCTCGGGGACGACCGTGACGATTATCTCGCCTCCGGGGTGGGAATGCTTGATGGCGTTGGAGATGATGTTGGACAGGATGCGGTCGAGCAGCCGTTTGTCGGAAACGATGCTGCGCGCGGCCGCGTCGACCGAGACGCGGATGGTTTTTCCCTCGTTCTTCGTTGTTGCCGCATAGCGCTCGACGGTGCGGTTGATGAGGTCCGTCGCGTCAAGGCTGGCCTTATTGATTTGAATCCCGCCGCTTTCGAGCTTGGAGATTTCCAGCAGGTTGGTGATCATCTCTGAGAGCTTGAACTGGTTGCGCTTGGCCATCTGGAGGTATTCGTTCTGTTCCTCGGTGAGGTTCGATTCTGCATCGAGCATAATCATGTCGAGCCCCATCATGGTGTTTGAGACGGGATTTTTCATGTCGTGCACGACCATATTGATGAGGTCTTCCTTCACCGCCTCCAATTCCACCAGCTTGCGGTTGGTCTCGCGCATCTCCTCGTTGACGGCCCTGAGGATGTTCATCTTCAGATTCTCTTCGTAGAGGCGGATGTTGTCGATTGCGATTCCGGCGGAATTGGCCACCATGGTCAGGAGCTGCAGGTGTTCTTCGGAAAAATGCGCAGCTACCCCTCGATGGTCCACGTATATGATGCCGAGCTTCTCGTGCCTGCCTCGAATCGGAACGCACATGGCCGACTTGATGTGGCCCTCCATGATGCTTTGCTTGGTGGGAAAGCGTTTGTCTTCGGGGGCGTTCGACGTGATGATCGATTCTTCCTTTTCGAGCACGTGCCGGGCGATGGTGTGGCTGAACGCAACCTCCGATGAGTCGTCGGGACCCTCCTCCTTCTTCTTCGTGGCGACAAGCTGGAGCTCGGCGCTCTCATTGTCAACGAGCATGATGTAGCCCCGGTCGGCGTCGAACAGCGGGAAAATGATATCGAGAATCTTCCCCGCAAGCTCCTTTATGTCGAAGATGGACGAGATGATGCTGTTTATTTCGTAAACCCGCTTGAGGTTTTCGTGGGCCTGGCGAAGCGCCGCCATGCTCTTGGGCGAAGGGGTTTCCGGGGTGAAACCGCTGATGATCTCCTTCGAATCCCTCCGCTTCATCGCGATTTCTTCGGCTTCCTCGGGAACGGCGGCGGCGAAGTACCTCATGCGCGTCTTCCCGACCACTATCTCGTCCTTGTCGCGCAGGCGTTTCCGGTGAACTTTGACACCGTTCACGTATGTTCCGTTGACGGAGCCGGAGTCTTCGACGAAATACGAGCGATTCAGGTAAGAAATGACTGCATGGAAAGAAGAGACGGTTTCGTCTTGTACAGCGATGTCATTCTGAGGAGCGCGTCCAATCGTGAGCCGCGTGGTTTGCACAGGACGCATGGCGTCTTTATCAGGACCGGACTCAAATCTTATGAAAGGCATGTCGCTTCCCTGGAGGTCGAGAGGAGCAGGTCTGTATCTCGAAACAGATTATACACCGAGAGGCTGGAGAATGGCAACCGTGTCTCTTAAGCGCCCGCGTGGGCATGCCGGTACTTGCGCGACGCCGCGTATTCGTAAAGCCTCGCGTAATCTGCGGCCGACGCGTCCCATGAAAAGTCGGCGGCCATTCCGTTGCGCATGATGCGAAGCCAGTCGTCTTTGCGATTCCAGTAATAGTGGAGCGCCCGCGAAACGGCGCCGGCAAAGGCGTCGGGGGTTGGGTCGAAGAATTTGAATCCGTTGCCCGTTCCCGCGCCGGGGTCATATTCTGCGACCGTGTCGTCCAGTCCGCCTGTGGCTCGGACTACGGGAACAGTGCCGTAACGCAGGCTGAACATCTGGTTGAGGCCGCACGGTTCATACAGAGAGGGCATCAAGAATATGTCGGCGCCAGCTTCCACCTGGTGCACGACGGCGGGCTCGTACGATATATCGTCGCCCACTATCGCCGAAAACTTTCCGGCGAACCGGTGAGACAGGCGGCGCGCTTCCTCCTCCGCCACGGGATGGCCCGCGCCCACCAGCACGAACTGTACGTCCACATGCTCCAGGGCGTCGATTGCGGCTTGAATCAGATGAATCCCCTTCTGCTCGCTCAATCGCATGACCGCCGCTATCAGCGGGACATCGTCTCTCACGGCGAATCCCAGTTGCGATTGGAGATGGCGCTTGCAGGCCGCCTTTCCGGAAAGGTCCCGCGCGTCGTATCTCTGGACGAGATAGGGGTCGGTGGCGGGATTCCACTCGTTCATATCGATGCCGTTGAGAATACCGAACACGTCTTGCGCGCGCCGTCGGAAGACATCCTCGAGCCCGTTGCCGGCGGGAGCGCTCTTGATCTCTTCGCTGTACCGGGGACTGACGGTGGTGATGGCATCCGAGAACAGCACGCCGCCTTTCAGGAAATTTATCCCGTCGCCGTGCCTGAGACCCAGATAAGGGTCGGCCAGTTCCGGCGGCAGCCCCGTCTCCCAGAATTTCTCCAGCCCAAAGCGTCCCTGGTAGCCTGCATTGTGAACGGTGAACACCGTCGCGACCGGCGGCTTGCCGGCGAGAAAAGGAGCGGCCGCGTGCAGCAGCACGGGCACCAGCGCGGTGTGCCAGTCGTGGCAGTGAACGACATCGGGCCAGAAATCCAGCCGGCGGCACAATTCCAGTACCGCGCGCGAGAAAAATATGAAGCGCTCGGCATTATCCGAGTAGTCCCACCCGTTCTCCTGATACGGATGCGGCCTGTCGAAATAGCGAGAATTGCCGATGAAATAAACCGAAGTCTCGCGGCGGCATTGCCACAGTTCGGCCCACTCGACGCGCCCGTTCATCGGGACTTCCGCGCCCAAGCCCGTCGGGACGATGTCGTGAGCGGAGGTGTCGATGCAATTGTATTTGGGAAGCACGACGAACACCTCCGCCCTGCCCGACCGTTGCAGGGCCTTGGGCAACGAACCGATGACATCCGCCAGACCGCCCGTTTTCACAAATGGAGCGGCCTCGGACGCCGCAAATAGCACCTTCATTTCAAACCTCCAGAAGCGGTTGTTCCACGTCGGCGGCGAATTTCCGGAAGCAAAAGCACCGCATGTTTATTCTCCCTTGTTCCGAATCGTCTTCTTGGTGATGCCCAGTCCGAACACCCTGTTCGCCGTCTTCCAACAGACGTCCTCAGCATGCTCGCGACCGAGAGAGCGAACGGCCTGCACGCGCGCAAAGTATTTCTCTTCGGGGAAAATGCGGTCGCTCCCGAACATGAGCCGTCCTCCGCCCACCTGCTCCACCAGATAGCGCAGCACCCCCGGCTCGCGTGTGCCTTCGGCCTCGGGCAGTTGCAGTCCTTCAAGCTCCACGAAGGCGTTCTTCCACAGGTTTACGAGAAGCGGAATCGCTCCCACCTGGCCTCCACCGGCGTGCAGGCAAACGAGCTTAAGGTCCGGAAAAAGCGAGCAGAGCTTGCCGAAATACATCACATGGCTCAGCTCTTCCATGCGCGCGTCCCCGCCCATGTGGAACTGAATCGCCAGCTTGTGCTCCTCGCAAAAGCGATACAACGGGAAAAATTCCTTTTGCATGGGATGCTGGCCGAGATAGGGATACACTGTCTTGACGCACCTGACCAGCCGCGGATGCTTCTCGACCGCCTTGCGGAGGCGTCGAAGCGACTCCTTGGGATTGCGCGAATCGTACACATGCGCGACAAAGATTCTGCCGGGATGCTTCTCGGCGTATTCCGCGAAAATGTCCAGCTCACCGGCGGTGACGACCAACGATGAATCCACGCCGGCGTGTTCCATATCCGACAGAAGGCTCTCAAGCGGCTCTTTCAACTCAGCGGCCGGAAATTCCTTAAAAATGGCCGCCAGGCCGACACGAAAGAACTCATCTCGTATGCTGAACGGCACACAATGAACGTGGGCGTCAATTATCATTTCGTCAATCTTCCTTCCGCGCTCCGTGGCGCGGCCGCTCGTCACTGGCCGGCGGTGTAGGTGACGTAACCTTCATAGATCTCATCGCTATCGTTCAGCGGCCACCTCTCGGGGCAGCGATACGCGTGAACCACGTGCCAGCCCTGAATTATGTGGGAGCCGCGGGGAGCCCACAGACGGCCTCGAAACCTGCGGGGCAACGGCATCTGCTGGAGCAGCCGCCACTTTTCTCCCGCAAACCGCAAGAGGTCGTTGTACTCATAGATTCTGATGGACCTGAACTCGTTGTCGTAGCCGTACCATTCCACGAAGCGAGGATCTTCTGTCGGAGTATAGGCCATCGCGTCCGTATTGTCTATGGCCCAATGCGCGCAGACGGCCAGAACGGAACCCGTCCAATCCGTGTACTCCACTTCCCACGACACGACTTCCTCGACGTACGTATCGCTGTAATGGACGCTTCCATTCTGGCGTACTTCGAAAAAGTGGTGCAGCAGGAACCTGTCTGAGTGCAGGCCGAACTGACCGTTGGAAAGCCCCTCGGGAATCTTTATGATCTTTTCACGCATTCCCGCCGGAAGCGGCCACACGCTCTTCGTTTCTCCCCGGCCTTCGTGAGGAGAGACGCGGCCTTTCCCCTCAATCCTCTCCGCATACGTGGACATAGTCCGCACCTGGTGGAACCGCTCCCAATCCGGGGCCGAGTCGTGCGGTCCCCAGACGTAGTGTATTTTCACCTCGGATATGTCAGGCGAGGGATCGTGCCAATTTTTCTTCAAATACCAGAACATCTTTTTAACCTCCTCTTTATGAGTGAGAATGCGGTCTTGTCCCTTCACATTCTCCATTATTCGGACGGTCGGGGATTCCTCTTCGAACTCCAGCGCGCGAAAACTGTCGAACAGAATAGGAACGGCTTTCGGGCTGTTCGGCGGTGTAGTGTCAGAAGGACTCGATTCTATTTTGTGGTTTGACGAAACAGAATCGAGCGTGTGATTTGGTTTATCGCTCTCCTCTAAGAGTCGAACGGCGGATGAACGGCGAATTCGCGCGTCTTTGTCTTTCGATTTTAAGAATAAATATGCACCCTTACTCCCGGTTTCGCAAGCCCCCCTGAAAGCTTCTTGTTCATAAAGCTTTGCGTCTGCCCGCCGGCGTTGCGCGGCTGGGAACGCCGAAGCGATTTGGCGGACCCGCATGCCCGGCTTGAGGCCGGGATGGCGGCGACGGGTAGTCGGCTTGACATGGTGAGTCATTTTTGGTAGCTTATCTTGACTTCACTGCGAGATTTCAGCCAAACCAGTCGATTATTTTCCGACCTGAGACTGCCTGAAGAAGGAGCGTACATGAAAAAGTATTTGTTGATGGCGCCGGGGCCTACCTCGCTTCCGCCCCAGGTGCTTCTCGCGATGGCCAAACCGGTCATCCATCACAGGACCGAGGAATTCAAGGCCATCCTCAAAGAGATAAATGAAGGCCTGCAATACATTTTCCGAACCTCCTATCCCGTCCTGATGTTCTCGGCGTCGGGCACGGGCGCGATGGAGGCCGCCGTGGTCAACACGCTGTCGCGGGGCGACAGGGCCTTGGTCGTGAGAGGAGGCAAATTCGGCGAGCGCTGGGGCGAATTGTGCGAGGCTTACGGAATAGAGGCGCAGGTGCTCGACGTGGAATGGGGGCGCGCGGTGCAGCCCTCAGAAGTCGAAGCGGCTCTCAAGAAGGATGCCGACATCAAGGCCGTATTCACTACCCTTTGCGAAACAAGCACTTGCGTGCGGACTGACATCGAGGCGCTCGGCAAAGTCGTTGCTAAGCACCGGGCCGTGCTCGTGGTCGACGCCATCAGCGGGCTCTGCGCCGACGAGCTCAGGACCGACGACTGGGCGGTGGACATCGTGGTCGCGGGCTCGCAAAAGGGACTGATGCTCCCGCCGGGGCTGTCGTTCGTAAGCGTGAGCCCCAAGGCCCGCGAAATGTTCAAGAAATCGAATCTGCCCAAATACTACCTTTCCTTCGAGAAGGCCCTGAAGAGCTTGGCCAAGACGGACACTCCCTTCACCTCGGCCATATCGCTCATCTACGGCCTGAGGGAGTCCATAGCGCTCCTCAGGGGAGAGGGGCTGGACAACGTCATCAGCCGCCACGCGCGCCTCGCGAAGGCGACCAGGGAAGCCGTCCGCGCCCTTGGGCTCGAGCTTCTCTCAAAGGCTCCCTCCAACGTCGCGACGGCGATCCTGATGCCCCCGGGGATAGACGGAGACGCGCTGCGGAAGAGGCTCAGCAGCGATCACAACATAACTGTTGCGGGCGGGCAGGAGAAGCTCAAGGGGAGGATCATACGCCTCGCGCATCTGGGCTATTGCGAGGAATCTGATGTGATAACCGCGGTTTCGGCTCTCGAGATGGTCCTGAACCGGCTCGGACACACATGCAAGCCGGGCGCTGGAGTGGCCGCGGCGGAAAAAGTGTTTTCGGAGTGAAACGACAAAAAAATGAAGAAGATGAAAATCTTGATAAGCGACCCCCTCGCGGAGCAGGGGCTCGAAGTCATCAAACGGCAGAATGATCTTGTGGCCGACGTGAAGGTAAAGCTTCCGCCCGACGAGCTCATCAAGAGCATTCCCGCCTACGATGCGCTCATCGTGCGGAGCGAGACGAAGGTGACCGAAAAGGTCATAGAGGCAGGCAAAAATCTCAAAGTCATAGGACGCGCAGGCGTGGGGCTGGACAACATTGACGTTCGGGCGGCGACCAAGCGGGGTGTCGTCGTCCTCAACGCGCCCGGCGGAAACACGATCTCGACCGCCGAACACACGATATCCATGATGCTCGCCTTGGCCCGCAATATTCCACAGGCCTGCGCCTCATTGAGAAGCCGCAAGTGGGACCGAAAAAGCTTCACGGGCGCCGAGGTGTACGGCAAGACCCTCGGCATAATCGGCCTGGGAAGAATCGGGAGCGAAGTCGCGCGGCGGGCGTATGCGCTCGGGATGAAGCTGCTCGGGTACGACCCGATCCTCTCGCCCGAGAGGGCCCGGTCGATCAACGTCGAGCCGACCGAGCTGGATACGCTGATAAAGAACTCCGATTTCATCACCCTGCACGTTCCTCTGACCGAACAGACGAAGAATCTGCTCTCGGCGCAACGATTCAAAACGATGAAGCCGGACGTGCGCATCATAAACTGCTCGCGTGGAGGAGTCGTCGATGAGGCGGCCCTGTGCAAAGCCATAAAATCGGGGAAAGTCGCGGGCGCCGCACTGGACGTTTTCGAAAACGAGCCGCCGCTGGACAGCCCGCTGCTCGAACTCGACTCGGTCGTTGTGACGCCCCATCTGGGCGCATCGACCGAAGAGGCGCAGGTCAACGTGGCGCGCGAGGTCGCCGACCAGGTGGTCCGGGCGCTGCGGGGCGAGCCGGTTCCGTATGCCGTCAACGTTCCCACGATCGACCCGGAAGTGTATAAAGAACTCAAGCCGTATCTCGACCTGGCGGAAAAGCTGGGGCGGTTCCAAGCGCAATATCCCTCCGAAAACGTGCGCGAGTTGGTCGTCGAGGTGTTCGGAGACATAGAGCAGTTCGACGTGAGACCGGTCAGGACCGCCGTGATAAAAGGCTTCCTGGAAATCTTCCTGCACGAGAACGTCAACTATGTGAACGCGCCCCTGCTGATGGCGGACCGGAAGATAGCGGTGACCGAGCGCAAGGGAAAGATGCTGCGCGATTACGCCAACCTGATAACGGTTCGCGCGATCACCGACAAGGGAGAATGTTCCGTCGCCGGGACACTGTTCAGCCTCACCACCCCGCGGATAGTCCGCCTGAACGAGTTTTACATCGATGCCTGGCCCGAGGGAGTTGTGCTCATCTGTTTGAACGAGGACAAGCCCGGCATCATCGGCAACCTCGGAACCCTGATGGCCGAAAACGGCATCAACATCGGCGCGATGACTCTCGGCAGAACGCGCCGGGGCGGGAAGGCTGCGACGATCCTGAACCTGGACGCGGAACTCACGGGCGACGCCATCAAACAGGTCAAGAAGATCAAACACATCAACGACGCGAGAGTCGTGAAGCTTTGACGGAGCGGACGGGCTGAATCCTGCCCGGGAGGACGAATTTCACGCCTTGGGCATGAACTCCAAGAAAGTTCTCGTGACCGGCGGAGCCGGCTATATAGGAAGCCATACCGTCAAAGAGCTCCTGCGTCGCGGCTACGACACCGTAACCCTCGACAACCTTTCGACCGGACACGCAGAGCTTGTGCGGGGCGGCGAGTTCGTCCGGGCCGACCTCAGAGACATCGACGCGCTGCGACAAACATTCTCGAAGTATCCCATCGACGCCGTCATACATTTTGCCGCATCATGTTACGTGGGCGAATCGGTCGAGAAACCGATGAAGTATTACGAGAACAACGTCCTGTGCGGGCTGAACCTGCTGGCCGCAATGGTAGAGCGGAAAACCAGGTTCATCATTTTTTCGTCCACGGCCGCCGTGTACGGGAATCCCGTCGAGATACCCATCACCGAGGAACACACTCAGATTCCGATAAATCCCTACGGTCAGACGAAATCGCTCTTCGAGGACATCCTTCGCAGCCACGAGCGCGTCCACGGCATTCGTCACGTAAGCCTGCGCTACTTCAACGCGGCCGGAGCCGACCCCGAAGGTGAGATAGGAGAAACGCACGACCCGGAGACCCATCTCATTCCGCTTGCGCTGGATGCCGCAATCGGCCACGTGCCGCAGCTTGAAATATTCGGTTCCGACTACGCAACGCCCGACGGCACATGCATCCGGGATTACATCCATGTGTCCGACCTCGCCGACGCGCACATCCGTTGCCTCGAGTATCTGCGTGACGGAGGCGCGAGCAACGCATACAACCTTGGGACCGGCCGGGGCCATTCCGTCAAAGAGATAGTGGACGCGGCCGAACGCCGGACCGGCCGCGCGATACCCCGCGTCAATTCGCCCCGTCGGGCGGGCGACCCGCCGGAACTCGTTGCGAGCGCGGAAAAGATCAAGCGTGAAATGGGTTGGACGCCGAGGCATTCCGCTCTCGACGAGATACTCGCAACAGCATGGGAATGGCAGAAAAAGTTGCGCGGATACAAGGAATAGCCGCGGAGACACAGAATGACGCCGCCCGAAAAATCGCGCTTTGCCTGGATTCCGCTTGCGGCGGCGCTGCTCGCGCTCGTGGTCTTTTCCAATTCACTTTTCAACGGCTTCGTCTGGGACGACAACGAGCTCATCGTCGATAACCCCGCCGTGCACAGTTTCTCCGACGCCGCCCGTTTCTTCTCCGGTCATTTCTGGTCGCAATCGGGCCAACCGAGCGCGCGCGGCTACTACCGACCCCTGGTGATGCTGTCGTATGCGGTCGATTACAAGCTGTGGGGGCCGAACCCGCTCGGCTTTCACCTGACCAACATGCTGTGGCATGCGCTCGCCTCGGCGCTCGTGTGCATGCTCGTCATGAGAGTGGTTCGCTCAAAGGCGGCGGCCCTGGCGGCGGGCGTCCTGTTTGCGGTCCATCCCGTTCACGTCGAGTCGGTGACATTCATCTCGGGACGGACCGACGTCATCGCGACAGCGTTCGTGCTGATGTCGGCCTATCTCTTTTTCGATGAGCGCAGTGGGCGGGCGATAACGTTCAGGCTGGCCGTGTCGGTCGTCCTGTTCGCGTTGGGCCTGCTTGCAAAAGAGGTGGCGGCGGTGTTGCCCGCGCTGCTTCTGCTCGGCGACGCCGCCGATGTGACGCGGCGGGGAAAGCGCGCGCCTGTTCTCACGCACGCTATGTACTGGGCGGTGCTCGGGCTGTACCTGCTCGCGAGATTCGGAGTGCTCGGCATCGCGCCCGAACTGCAGGGGCGACTCACGGCGGAGCAGGTCCTGCTCACGATGCCCACCGTTGTCGTGGACTATTTCCGGCTTCTCGTTATCCCGATTAACCTCTGTGCGGATTACGTCGTCAGGCTGCAGCGGACGGCGACTCCGGCGAACGTAACGCTTGTCGTCTCGCTGCTTCTGGTGTGTGGAGCCGTCGTCTTTCTGATAGTAAAGAAAAGGGTGAGCGGATTTCTGGCCGCGTGGATACTGGTCGGCCTCCTTCCGGTGATGCAGATAATTCCCATCTCCGTCCTGGAGGCCGAAAGGTTTCTGTACCTGCCATCGGTCGGCTTCTGCGGCCTCGTCGGCTGGGCCTTCGCATGGGAGTCCGACAGGGCGGGCAGAATGGGAAGGAGACTTCTCGCCGCTGCGCTTGTGGTCATCGTGCTGGGATTCTCGCTGCGGACGCTTGCACGCAATCCGGTCTGGAAGGACGAATTTACGCTCTATCGAATCACGGAATCCTGCGCGCCCGACAATTTCCGCGTGCAGTACAACCTTGGAAACGCGTATTTTCGCGCGGGCGACGTGGAGAACGCGCGTCGGCACACCGAGAAGGCTTTCCGGCTTCGGCCCAACCTGCCCCAGACGAACTATAATTTGGGAGTCATCTACGCGGCGATGGGCAGGCTGGACGATGCCGAGACGATGTACCGCAGAGCGATAGAACTCGACCCCGGCTACGCAAGCGCACACAGCAATCTGGCGACCATCCTGTACTCCGACGGGCGGTACGAAGAGGCGCGCAGGGAATGGTCGAAGGCGCTGTCGCTCGACCCGAGCCTCGAACAGGCACGGGAAGGGCTCCGCCTGTTGGAGCAGGGCAAGCCACACTGAGCGTCCCTGCGTTGAGCCTCGATTCAACCCGGCGCTTGCCGAAATTTTGCTATTGCAATATAATAATTATTAAGAGTCGAGAAACGGAAGCGTGAAAACATGCGGAGAACGAAATGACATCAGTCGGCCGTAACGATCCTTGTCCCTGTGGCAGCGGCAAGAAATACAAGAAGTGCTGCATGCCGAAAGACACCGCCGTCGACCTGGAGGCGTATCGCGCCAACAGAGCGGAGGAAAACCTGCGCGGAGAAATCCTCCGGTTCGCCACGGGCGGACGCTTCAAGGACGAAATCGTCGAAGCGTTTCGCAAGTATCACGGGGACAAGATAGACACGAGCCTGCTCCTGAATCAGGACCCTCTCGAAAACATCCGGTTCCTCGACTGGTTCGTCAACGAGCACGTGCATTCGACGGAGAACAAACGCATCATCGACCTCTTCGGCGAGCTTCGCTCAAAGCATCTCGACGAGGACCAGAAGAAGCTGCTCGAAGAATGGCGGGCCTCGCGCCTGGGCGCGTTCGAGGTGAAATCAACCGACGGCGGCGTCCTCGGATTGACCGATCTGTTCACGGAAGATTCCTGCTCTATCGAGGACCAGTCGGCCTGCGACGAGCTCGAGACGGGCATGATAGTGGTCGCCAGGCTTACAAGCTCATGGGGCAAGAAACACCTGGCGGGCGCGCCGATCACTCTGAAGGCGGACGTGAAGCAGAAACTCATCGAATCCGTTAACGCCGAGTTCGACAAGTATCGAGAAGACCACGCCGACGCTGACCTCTCCGAATTCCTCTCGAAAAACAGTCACCTGCTCAATTCGCTCGCGTCGGAGCTGGCCCAGACAGTGGCGGATTAGCGGCCTTTCAACCTTGTTCTTATTGACTACTGTAAGGGCGCACAGCCGTGCGCCCCTACTTGCCTTTTTCCTTGGCGCCTGCCGGGCGACCTTCCTCGAGTACGTTCACACACTCCACGCACACGTTGAGCGTTGTGCGCAGGCAGGCCTCATCGATTCCTTCCGGCGTGTCTTCGAGGACATGCCAGTTCGCGGGGAATCCTCCTTCGTCGATGCCTATGATGGTCGCCGCTTTCAGGCCCGCGCGGGAAAAAGAGGTCGCGTCCGTTGCTCCGAAGCGGAGCACGAAGCGCTCCATCGCCACGTCGCACCGTCTCGCAGCTTCCTCTATCAGCGAGACCACCTCGGGAGAATGCCTGCGGCGCACGGTCTTCTCCTTTTCAATGACGGTCAGCTCGCCCGCGCCGACCATCTCCATGTCTATCAGATACGCATTGAAGAGTTCCGCACGGTGCCTCCTGGCGAATCTTTTCGAACCGCGAAGCCCGCATTCTTCGGACCCGAACGAGACGGCCCACACCTCTGTCCGCCGCGGCCTGTGTTCCGCAAAATGCCGCGCGGCCTCCACAGCCACCGCGACGCTTGCGAGGTTGTCGTTGGCGCCCATGACGGGAATGCTGCTGTAGATAATAAGCCGAAAAAATAAAAATAGGATTCCGCCAATGCAACTAAGCCCGAAAAGGAACCACGATACGGGCATCATCCAGGCCAGGTAGTGGCCGAGCAGCTTTGCGCCGATAGCCACGCCCAGGGCGAAATGGGAGCCCATGATCGACGCAAAGAGGGGAACCAACAGTTTGCGGCGGCGTTTCGCGAACAAGGGCATGTAGTGCGACGAATCATGGTGGCCCGAGAATATTACTATCCTTTCCGACTTCTCCAAGGGTTTGACTTTGCCTATGACGTTTTGCAACCTCTCGCGCGGGAAAAGTCGGTCCACCATCTCATATCCCTTGACTCTGTTCAGGTAGAGAACAAGAAAAAGGATACCCAGCAGAATCGCGGCCACTACGGGAGCCAAGAGATAGGCAACCAGACACAGTGCATAGCCCATCAGGAACACGGTGGTGCTTCCCTTGGCGGCCTGCGGGCTGCAGTAGTGTTCCTCGAAGGAGACCTCATCGCAGAATTCTTCGAGTCTGTTCGCGATGAAGTGCGCCGCCTTGGCCTCGGCCGCCGTGCCGGGAGGACGCGGGCCGAACCTGTCGCACATCTCGCGGACGAAATCGAGAATCGGCGTACCCGCAGCCGACTCCGACGCTGTCGTATCGTCTCCCCGCATAATATTCATGGCCTATACTATTCCACGTAAATCGGGTTGGAGAAAATCCATGCGCGCGTCTTCCCGAATGCGCGCGGCAGCCTCACCTCGACGCGATACGGTCCCGGCTCGGAGACGCGCAGAGACGCCTCCTTTGCCGTTTCCGATTTTACCACGCGGCCCTTGTGGATGAACCTGATGAGCCCCCGCGCCGGCGCGCTCGCCACCAGCGTGGGCGCATCGCTCAGGAGCACGCGCTCGCCCATGACCGCCGTCCCGTTGCGCCCCTCGGCCTCAAACCTGAATCCGCGCGGGTCGGCGAACAGTCCGCACGCCACGAAGCAGCGTCCCTCCTGCAGCGCGTCGTACACGGCCCGCTTCGCGGCGTCAAAGTCGGCGGGCATCTCATCGCGCAGCAACACATGAGTGTTCACCGCCCGGAAGGCGTATTCGTAATCGAACAGCCTGCCGCTCATCAGCCCGAACAGGACCCGTATCCTGACCCCGTGGTTGTCCGACCCGCCGATTGCCACGACCTTTCGAGTCCGGGTCAGCTCGTCCCATTTGGCGAGCGTGTCGCCGAGCGGGTCGAGGTCGGCCGCCCGAATATTATAATAGTAATAGAGGCCCGAGAGGAAGCTCCGCGCGTTCCCCTTCCAGATGGAAGAGAAATTCCATATGCTCATTCCGGTGTAGCCATTGACGTCCCATCGGTTCCACGTGAAGGCGTGGCCGCCGTCGTGGAGCGGGCTTCCGGCCTCGAACGGATGTGCGATGAACCCGAACCCTCCCTGCTTTTTCGTGGCGTCGATCACGTTTTGCGGATTCGCTGTGTCGGAGGGAATCTCCTCGGTGATGTTATACGCCAGAAAATGGTTGTGCCTCTCGTTCAGCTCGCATCCGATCAGCACGGCGATGCCGTCGTGCCAGCCCTCCTTGCCCTCCCGCAATCCTTTGAGGTTGAAATGGTCGTTGATTCCGACGAAGTCAAGCCCGGCGCGGCGCGCGGCGGCGGCGATCTCCTCGATGGTCGCCTTGCCGTCGGAATATCTCGAGTGCACGTGCAGGTTGCCCGCGTATTCTCTGTACATTCCAGCTCCGTCGCTTAGGCCGGTCAGGTTATCACCGTTGCCTTCGCCATCTTAACATGCCAGATGAAATCGGAGAGGCTCCTTATCGAACGGAACCTTCGCAGGATATAGCTTGGACGCAGATAGAAGCCCAGGTACGCCGACCTGAGCGTCGAGGTCAGATACTCGCGTGTGACGTCGTCGTGCTCGAACATCGGCACCGGCTCTGTGAGGCCGCCCTCGCTCCTGACGAACTCTTTCCAGTAGTCGAAGCCTATCGCCCCCCGGCTCCGGGCGTCGTCGTACAAGTCCGTCCCCGGATAGGGAACAACGACGGAATAGTACGCAAAATCCGGATTCAGCCTGAGCGACAGGGCCACGGTTTCCTCGATGGACGTGCGCGTTTCGCCCGGCGCTCCGAGCATGAAATATGCGAGCACCTTGATGCCGGCTGCCCGGGTCCACTCGAAGGCCTGCTCCACCTGCTCGACGGTTATCTTCTTGTTGAAAGAATCGAGCACGTCCGCGGCGGCCGACTCGACCCCAAAGGATATGCGCGAGCATCCGGCGCGCGCCATCAGCTTCAGCAGGCCGGGGTCCACGCAATCGACCCGCGTCCGGCAGTCCCACCGAAGCTTGAGCCCCCGGTCGAGTATCTTTTCGCAGATGTCGGCCGCGCGGCTCTTGCTCGCAGTGAATGTATCGTCGTAGATGACGACCTCGGTGCAGCCGTATTTCTTGACAAGTTCCTCCAGCTCCGACACGACGCTCTCCGCGCCGCGCGGGCGGTAGTGGCCGCCTCGGATGTAGCGTTCGCAAAACGAGCATCGATACGGACAGCCCCGCGCGGTCATTATCGAGGAGACACGCCGCCCCTCGGTCGTCATGTCGAAGTACCTGTCGTTGGGAAGGATTTCGCGCGCGGGAAACGGAATCTCATCGATCGGCGCTATTTCGGCCGGACCGTCGCGCACGACGCTGTCCCCGTCGCGGAACAGTACGCCCTTAATGCCCTCGGGCCTCTCGCCTCCGGCAATCGCATCGAGCAGCCGGGGCATTGCTGTTTCGGCCTCGCCCTCGACGGCAAAGTCGAAGGCCGGGTTCTCCATCGTCAACTCGGGCATGATGGTCACCTGCGGGCCGCCCACAATTATGTGAGGAGGAGGTGAGGAAGTTTTCAGCGACCGACATAACCGGGCCACGACGGGAAACAGCGGGGTCACACAGGTGACGCCGACAACCTCGGGCGAAAGGGCGCGCACCCTGCTGATAATCTCGTCGGGACTGATGCGGAGGGCGTTGGCGTCTATCAGTTCGACGTCGTGCGAGGCGCGCTTGAGGACTGCCGCGATGTAAGCGAGCCCCAGCGGCGGAAGCACCCGAACCCGTCTGACGAACGATCGCGCGCCAAAACCCACTCCGCCTTCCTCGCCCGCGATCATTTCCGGCGGATTGATGAGGACAATCTTCATTTGCCGCGGCCCCCGGATTCGTCGCCGCCCGGCCGAGGGCGCACCGGAAGAACGAACGGCCGGCCGCTTTGAGGATTCTTTTGGACCATCACGTCGGCCCCGTACACGTCCCGAACGGTCTCGGCGGTGATGGCCTTTTCCGGAGGACCGTCGAACATCAGCCGTCCCTCTTTGAACACGAGCACCCTCTCGCAATAGTTCGACGCCAGGTTCAAGTCGTGTGAGACGGCGATAATCGTCATCCCGCGCTCCCGGTTCAGTCGCGTGAGGATGTCGTAGATGTCCACCTGATGCTTTATGTCGAGGAAGGCCGTCGGCTCATCCAGCAGCAGAATGCTCGGCCTCTGCGCGAGCGCCCTGGCGATCACCACGCTCTGTCTCTCGCCGCCGCTCAGCTTCGTTATCGGCCTGTCCGACAGATGCGCGACGCCCGTCATCTCCATCGATTCCTTGGCAATATCGAAATCCTCGTCGCGCTCGAGTATGGAGGTGAGGTGAGGGGCGCGCCCCATGAGCACAACCTCGGAGACGGTGAACGGAAATATCATGCTCGACTCCTGGGGCACCACCGCGATTTTCCGGGCAAGGGCGCGCACGGAAAGCGACCTTACCTCGTCGCCTTCCACGAGTATTCGGCCGCTCGACGGTTTCAGTACGCGCGTCAGCAGATTCAAGAACGTCGTCTTGCCCGACCCGTTGGGTCCGACAAGTCCCACAAATTCTCCCCTGCCGACGGCAACGCTCAACCCATCAAAGAGCGGCTCGGCCGTGTAGCCGAAGACAATTTCCCTCGTCTCGATGCTCACCATTGACCTGCAAAAGTGGACGTCATCCGCGCGGATGGCAGCGAAGATGAGTCTCTTTGAGCCGCTCGCCCGTCACATGCGTGTAAATCTGCGTGGTGGCGATGTCGGCATGACCCAGCATCTCCTGGATCGACCTCAGGTTCGCGCCTCCCGAGAGCAGATGAGTGGCGAAAGAATGCCTCAACGTGTGCGGCGTGACTCTCTTTCCTATTCCCGCACTCCTGATGTGACCGCGTATCATCTTCCAACAACCCTGCCGTGCGAACGGCCTGCCGAGACGCGTCACGAAAAGGGCCTGCGGGTGGGGTTCGGGCAGACCGGCAAGGTATTTTGACAGCTTGCTGATGGCCACCTCGCCGATGGGTATCAATCGTTCTTTCCCGCCCTTGCCCCGACACTTGACGAATCCGATGTCCAGAAGCAGGTCCTCCCGCCTCAGCCCGATTAGCTCCGAAATCCTCAGGCCCGCCGAATACATCACCTCGAGCATCGCCGCGTCCCTCGCGCCTTTGGGGTCGTCGGGGTCGGGCTGGGCGAGCAGCTTCTCCACCTCGCTTCGCGTCATGGCCTCCGGCAGAGTCTTGAATAGCTTGAACTTGTCGAGGTTCGAGGTGCAATCGGTCTTCAGGAGGTTCTCGCGGCGGAGGTATCGGTGAAACTGCTTTATGGCGGCGAGGTGTCGCGCAAGCGACCGTGACGACATCCCCCGGGGCTCGCGGGCCTTCATGTTGAACAGATGATCCTGGACGTCGGCCCGGGTTATCTTCGAGATATCGACGCCGAGGTCGTCCTCGACGAATGCGCGGTACTGCTCGAGGTCGTAGCCGTAGGAGAGAATTGTATTGTCCGACAGCCCCTTCTCGACGTTGAGCCAGTCGAGAAATTGGCTGATTAATTGCTGTAATCTACTTTCTCCGGCGTGGTCCACTTCTCCCCTCAAGAAAACGCCCGGACCGAAACCGTCCGGGCATCACGTTCAGCCGCCGCTCAAGGGCTCGTTCACATCTCCCTCCGCCCCTCGAGCGCGTGGGTGAGCGTGGACTCGTCGGCAAACTCGAGATCGCTTCCCACGGGCACTCCCTGGGCTATCCTCGTGACTCTCACCCCCAGCGGCCTCACTACCTCGCGAATGTACATCGCCGTGGCCTCGCCGCTGGTGTTGGGATTCGTCGCGACTATCACCTCGGTGACGGATTTGTCCGCCAGCCGCGCGAGCAATTCCTTGATTCGTATTTCGTCCGGCCCCACGCCGTCCAGGGGAGAAATCGACCCGTGCAGTATGTGATACAGTCCCCGGTATTTTCCGCCCTTTTCTATCGAGCTTGCGTCGCTGGGCTTCTCGACGACGCAGATGACGGACCGGTCGCGCCGCGTGTCGGAACAGAATGCGCAGGGGTCGGTCTCGGTGATGTTGCAGCAGACGGAGCAGAGGCGCACCCTCTGTTTCGCGTCGATGATCGCCTGCGCGAGGCGGACTGCGTCGTCTTCGGGAAGATTGAGGATGTGAAACGCCAGCCGCTGCGCGCTCTTCGGGCCGATGCCCGGCAGGCGGCGAAATTCCTCCACCAGCCTCGTGATCGCGCCACCCTCAGCGTGCATCTTCCCCGCTCTTTCCCTCGGACGTTTCCGCGAGCTCGCGAAGCTGCGGCGTCAGAAGCTGTCGGCGTGTCTCTCCCAATCTGTCGATGAAAAGCACGCCGTTCAGATGGTCGATCTCATGCTGAATCGCCCTGGCGAGCATGCCCTCCGCCTCAAGGGTCTGCTCCTCGCCGTTCCGGTCCACGTAGGAAACCTGCACGCGCTCGGCGCGTTTCACTTCGCCGAAGATATCGGGAAGGCTGAGGCAACCCTCCTCGTTTTCGACCTCGCCCTCGCGCTTTGTCACTCGCGGGTTAATCATCACGTAAACGGGCTGACCGTCCTGGCGCAGGTCGAGCACCAGAATGCGTCTCGACACGCCGACCTGCGGCCCGGCCAACCCGATTCCATTATTTTCGTACATCACGGTGAACATCTCGTCGGCCGTTTTTATCAGGTCGTCATCCAGATTCTTGACGGCAGCCGCCTGCTTGCGAAGTATCGGGGCGGGATATGTCACAAGACGAAGCATAGGCATCTCTTCTCCGGTGTAATTCTTTCTCGTACCTTATTTTAGCATACGCCTCCGGTGAATGCAACAGGTTGGCGATTGCGGGTATTCAGTGCCGCGTTCCATTTGACCCTTTCGCGCAGGCGTGCTAGAATATGCGCGCAAGCCGGTGGAAAGACCATTGGAACGACCGGGAGACCCGGCCTGCGGCCCCTGAAGTGAGGAGAAATGTTTGATGAAACGACTCGGAATAGCGCTGTTTATAGCGGCCTTGGTGACGAGCCATCTTGTCGCAGGATGCGCCACGTCGGATGAAAAAGAAGACCTTCCCGCCAGAAGAGTGAAGACGGTCACCTTTCCGGTGCGCCCGCTGGAGTTCAAAGATCTAAGCTGCAGACAGGAAAAGGAGCAGCTCAATCTCTCGGGTTCGCTGAAAAATATTTCTTTCTCGCCTGTCTCCAACGTCCGGGTGCGCGCAGAGGTAGTCTTCGCCGGCGATCTCCTCGGCCAACCGATAACTGTTCCGGTGAGCCCGTCCCTGCTCCAGCCGGGAGAGTCGGGCACCTTCTCGCTGGTCGGAACTGTCACCCACCCTATCAGCCACATCGAGCTTCACGCGCAATGGGAAGAGTTCTACCCTCCGGGATTATAGCGCAATACCGAAGAATTTCCCCCCAACTCAGGCCATAGTGATTTGCCACGCTGTTTCCGGAGTACGATGCCGGGTTCCTCCAGTCTTTGACATTTTGTCGGAGACGGTTTAAAATATGTAGGAGAAAATCTCCGAGTCAAACACCGAATCTGAGGAGTTGTTCCTGCATAAGCATCACCTGCGTGGATTTGCCTCCCCGATGAAAGCTTTGAGACAAACCCGGCGACGGTTTCTCCAATATCTGACGGCTGTGCCGGCGGGCATATGGACGCTCGCGCGTGGCGCAAGCGCGACAGCCGAGACGCTGGAAAAACGCACATCGGCGTCGGCCTTGGCGTCTTCGCCTCCGAAGGCGACGGTCGGCATCGCGACAAACGCCGCGGCCGTCGGAGCCGGAGAAACAGTGAACAGGCCCGAGGTGGCGAGGCTGCTGAACGCCGCAGTTGCCGCAGCAACGGCAAAGGCCGATGCAAACTCCGCGTGGCGGAGCCTGTTTGCTCCCGACGACATAGTCGGCATAAAGGTGAACTGCCTGGCGGGTCGGGGTCTGTCCACGCATCCGGAACTCGTCGCCGCCATCGTGGACGCGTTGGCAGGGGCGGGCATCTCGAAAAACAGGATAGTGGTGTGGGACCGGCTGGAGCGCGAGCTGTGGTCCGTGGGCTTTGCCCAATCCGGTGTGAACGGCGCGAGGGTGCTCGCCACGGATTCGAGGGGCATCGGATATGAGAACAACATAGAGTTCTCGGGTGAGGTCGGTTCCTGCTTCAGCAGAATCATCTCGCGCATGTGCACGGCAATCATAAACGTGCCGGTGTTGAAGGACCACGACCTCGCCGGCGTGTCGCTGGGGATGAAGAATTTCTACGGAGCCATCCACAATCCCAACAAGTATCACGACAACAATTGCGACCCCTACGTGGCCGACCTGAACGCCCATCGGTTCATTGCGAAGAAGCTGCGGCTGGTCGTGTGCGACGCTCTGAAGGGGCAGTATCACGGCGGTCCGGCCCCGCGCGCTCAATGGTCGTGGCCGGCGGCCACGGTGCTGGCAGGATGCGACCCTGTGGCCGTGGACCGAGTCGGGCTGGAAATGATCGAGCAGAAGAGAAAAGAGGCGGGCATGCCGCCGCTGAAGGAGGTCGGCCGCGAGCCGAAGTATATAAGCACCGCTTCCCGGCACGGCCTGGGGGTCGGCGACATCGGGAGAATTACGAAGGTTGCCGTTTCATAAGAGAAAAACTAAGCTAACCACCAAGGCACAAAGACACCAAGAACACCAAACACAAAAAAGCTCTTAGATGAAAACCTTTGAACCGGTTCCTCCCGAGACTGACCGCATAGCGCGATTGATTGTTAATGGAGCGTACAAAGTTCACTCTGCATTGGGACCTGGCCTGCTGGAATCTGTGTATGAAGCTTGTTTGCGTCATGAATTAAAGAAGTCTGGCGTCCCGTTTGAGGCACAGGTGAGTGTGCCGGTCATATACGACGAGATTCGCCTGGACGCCGGGCTTCGCCTTGACGTGCTCGTGGCGGATAGCGTGGTTGTGGAATTGAAGTCAGTGGAAACAATGAATCCCGTTTTTGAAGCTCAAATCTTGACATACTTGAAGCTGACAGGGAAACGGCTCGGCCTGCTGATCAATTTTAATGTTCCTGCAATCAAAGATGGTATCAAGAGGGTTGTTCTCTGAACTTCGTTTTTCTTGGTGTCTTGGTGCCTTGGTGGTTACATATTGTTTCCTTTGTACTGGGATGATGTGAAATGGGTAGGTTGACTCGCAGAAGTTTCTTGGTGAAGACCGGCGTCGCGGCAGCCGGCGCAGGGGGAGCGCTGGCTGCGTATCGCTGGGCACGCAGCAGAAAAGCCGTCGCGCCGTCCGAGGCCGTGGCGAGGGAATACGCCAGCCCCGATCAGTTCGTCCGCGAGGCGACGCACTACAAGAAGCTCGACGAGGGGCGGGTGGAATGCGAGGTATGTCCACGCGGATGCAAGGTGGCGCTCAAAGAGCGCGGCTACTGCGGCGTTCGGGAGAACATCGGGGGGACATACCACACCCTGGTTTACGGCCGGGCCTGTTCGGCCAACGTGGACCCCATCGAAAAGAAGCCCCTCTTTCACTTTCTGCCCGGGGCAAAGGCCCTTTCGATCGCGACCGCCGGCTGCAACGTGGAGTGCAAGTTCTGCCAGAACTGGGAGATCTCGCAGTTCAGGCCCGAGCAGGTCAGGAGCATGGATTTTCCTCCTGAGAGAGTCGTGCGGGAGGCGATGCAGAACGGTATCGAGTCGATCGCATTCACGTACACCGAGCCTGTGGTCTTCTATGAATACATGTTTGATACCGCGAAGCTGGCGAAGCAAAAGGGCGTCAAGAGCGTGATGATCTCCAACGGGTACATAAAAGAAGAGCCGATGTCTGAGCTTTGCGAACATCTGAGCGCGGTCAAGATCGACTTGAAGGCGTTCACCGAGAAATTTTACGTCGAGCTGTGCAGCGGCAAGCTTCAGCCCGTCCTGGACACGCTGAAGCTGCTGAAGAAAAAGAAGATGTGGTTCGAGATCGTCGTCCTCGTCATTCCCACGCTGAACGACGGCGAGGATGAGATAACGCGGATGTGCGACTGGGTCTGCGGCGAGCTCGGTCCGGACGTCCCCGTTCACTTCTCGAGGTTTCATCCGACCTACAAGATAAAAAATCTGCCTCCGACGCCGGTCTCTACGCTTACACGCGCGCGGGAAATCGCAATGTTGGCGGGCCTCAACTACGTGTATATCGGCAACGTGCCCGGCCATGAAGGAGAGTCCACTTACTGCCCGAATTGTAAGAGGGTGCTCGTGCACCGCATCGGCTACAACATCATTATGGACGGGATAAAGAAGGGCCGCTGCGTATACTGCAACAGGCGTATCGCGGGCATTTGGGAAGCCTGAACTCCGGCCGGCCTGCGGCCACAAGCGTTCCTACTTCGCCACACCATCGGTTCGCACCGCCTCCCTGTCCTCCTCTGCTTCCTCACGCAGAAAGACGGTTCCCTCACCTCCCCCGTGCCTGAACGGAACCGGAAAGATGGCGAAGATTGTCGGAAGAAATATCAGCGTCAGAATCAAGCAGCTCACCATCGTGAAACAGATGAGCACTCCGAGGCTTCGCACCGGCGAAAAACCCGAGAAGATGAAGGTCATAAATCCCAGAATGTTTGACGTGGCGTCGAAAACAATCGCGCGTCCGGCTCCGAGCATCGTCGTGCGCATGGCTTCTTCGATTCGACTCGTGCGGAGCGATTCCCGCTTCAACCGGGTGATGAAATGGATCGCAAAATCCACCCCAACCCCGACGGAAACACCGGTGAGGACCGCCGTGGCCATATCCAGCCGGATTCCGAGATGTCCCATGAGGCCGAACGTCGCGAGTGTGGCGATAGACAGCGGGACGACGCTTACGAAACCAAGCCTGACGGAGCGGAAGACGACGGCGCATATGGCCCAGATGAGAAAGCAGTTTACGATGATGTTTATGATCTTGCCCCGAATTATGTAATGGTTCTGTGCTATCCATATCATGCTTCGACCGCCGAAGTTGGCCCGCAAACCGCCCTTCAGGTTGTGCCCGCAATAAGAGACCAGCCGCCGATAAATCTCTTCCAGTTGCGTGCTGTCGATTGCCGTCGTCATGATCGCCACTTTGCATCTTTGGATATCGTAATCCACCATGCTCTCGACCTGGACGGGGTCGCGGGTGAGCGAGTATATGAGAAGCAACTGGGCAACCATTGGCTCGTTGTCGGGAACCGCGTAGAACGTTGGGTCGTCCTCATTCAATATTCGGTTCATCCTCTTGACGATGTTGACCATCGAGGTCGTGCATTTGACCTTCGGCAGGCCCTCGGCGAATTGCTGAAACGCGTCTATCTGCTTCAGCGCGGCGGGCGACTTCAGCCCGTCCGGCTTATCCGCCGTGAACATGACGTTCAGATGATATGGCCCATAGAATTCCTTGACGAAGAGCGAGATAACGTCGCGCGCCCGATGATGGGGCGGAAAGATCTCTTCCGGCGCGACCCCGACCCTTATCCTCGAAATGCCCACTCCCGATACGACCAGAATGAGGATAACGGTTCCGGCGACGGCGTATCTGTGTCTCAGCCCAAGGTCTGCGAAGCCGTCGAGGATCCTGTCAAGAAAGCCGAATTTCCTCGGGCGTCCGGCAGGAAACACCCCCTTCTGCAAGACCACGACCGCGGGCAATAGCACGAGCGAGAGAAACGCCGCAAACCCCACTCCGACGGCGACGCTGATTCCGAATTCCCTTATGGAGAGGATCTTGAATACAACGAGCGTGGCGAACCCGACCATGGATGTGGCCGCGGCGAGCAGGATGGGCGTGCTCATTTTTCTCACGCCTGACGCCACGCCGGCCGTCTGGCCGAGTCTTTCGCTTTCCTCCCTGCAGGCGTAAATCACGTGGATCGCGTACGAGCTGCCCAGCGCTATGAGAACGGCAGGCATCGAGGCGCTGAGTATCGAAAGAGGAAACCCGAAGTAGTACATTATGCCCATAGTCCACACAATGCACGTGACGATTATGAGCACCGGCCCCACGGTGAGCCTGACCGAGCGAAAGAAGGCGAACATCCCCAATGCCATGAGCAACAGCGCCGCGGGTCCCAATATCCTTGCGTCGCGCCCGATGCCTATGTTGGCTTCCTCGTTCATTATCTGGTAGCCGAAGGGGTAGATGCGTTCCGGCCCTGAATACTTGTCGGCGATGGCGTGGAGCGAGCGATACAATCCGCGTTGGTCGTAACCGGGGCTGAGTTTGATCGCGAGCAGAGTGGAAGTCTCATCCGTCGATATCAGTCGGCCATAGACGTCATCGTCGAGCCGAATGTCCTGTCGGAGGCGCTCGACCTGTTCGGGAGTGCTGGGAATGGAGGAGAGGTACTTGCGCACGTCGAGGCCCCAATCCCGCCATTTCACACGCCTCACGGTCGCCAAGCTGAGGGTTTCCTCCTTCCTCACGTTTTCCAGAGAATTGAGCTCCTGCGTGATGGCCTGTATCTTTGCCAACGTGGATGGACGGTAGATAGTGTCGCTCACCAGGGCGAGGTAGGCGGATTCGTCCTTGCCGAAGTAGGCCGAATATCGCTCGTTTGCCCGAAGGACGGGGTCGTTCGCAGGGAGGTCGCCCTCAAAAAACGGGCGCATCGTGAGGTTCGGAATGCCCGCGGCGAGAATGATCGTGAACACGATCGAGAACGCCAGAATGATCAGTGGATGCTCGACGGCCAGGTTTGTCAGCAGGGAGAATTTTCGCATCGGGAATTACGGGCTTGCGAGGGCCAGGTTGACCGCCCGCTTGAAGTCGTCCATTGCGAACGGCTTGGTGATGTACTGACACCCGGTGCTTTCAAGAAATGATTTTATCTCGGGCACAAAGATGTCGCCCGTCATGAAGATGACCCTTCCCTGAAGCTCACCTCGGTTTTCGACCAGCCACCGGTAAAGCTCGACACCGTTGAGACCGGGCATCCTGCAGTCGATTATCAGCAGGTCATACTTTTTCTTGAGCAGCCAGGTCATGGCCTCCTCTCCGTTTTGCACTGCCGTAACATGGTGCTCCGCCCTGAGTATGTCGCTGATAGCCGACCTGCAATCGGGGTCGTCCTCGGCCACGAGCACGTGGCGCCTCTCCCCGTCGGCGGGGACAAGCGTAAGCGCCTCCTTCTCACCGTCCTCGTTGGCGACCGTCGTTATCGGCAGTCTGATGGTGAATGTCGTGCCCTTGCCCTCCTTGCTTTGCACGGAAATTTCTCCACGGTGCGCGCGTATGAGGCCGTGCGAGACGCTGAGGCCGAGACCGGTTCCACCGCTTCCCTTCGTGGAGAAGAAGGGGTCGAATATCTTAAGCAGATGTTCCTCGGGTATTCCGCAGCCGGTGTCCGAGATGGTGAACACGATGTCATTGCGCTTGCGGATCGAGCGTATCGTCAGCTTTCCTCCCGCCGGCTGCATGGCTTGAAAGGCGTTGTTTATCGTGTTGAGAAACACCTGTGCTATCTGTTTCTCGTCGGCCATGGTCAGGGGTACCTGGTCATCGAGTCGAACGTCCACCACAACATTGCTTGCCTTGATCCTGTAGTCGAGCAGCGCCAGAGTGTCCATCATCGTGACGTTCAGATCGACAGGGTCGCGCGTCGTGCTCGACGGACGGGCGAAGTTCAACAGCGAGCTCACAACCGAGGCGGCGCCCGAGGCGGACTTCTCTATGGTGTCGATGTACCGGAGAATTCCGTCGGGAAAGTCCTGTTCCTTCAACAACTGGGCATATGCCAGCACGGGGAGCAGCTTGTTGTTCAGCTCGTGCGCCACCCCGGCGACGAGTTCTCCGAGCGAAGCCAGCTTCTCGGAGCGAACCAGTTGCTCATGAGTTTCCTTGAGCTTCGCATTGGCCTCTTCCAGTTCCGCGGTCCGCTCGCATACCTTTTCTTCGAGCTGCTTATAGAAACGCTCCTTCTCCTGTTCCATTTGCTGCTTCAGAGATGCGCACTCGAGCACGAGGCGGCGGTTTTCGACTCCGCGCTCGGCGATGAGCTTTATTTCATCCACGTCGAATGGTTTTGTCACATATTCGAAGGCGCCGTGTTTCATCGCATCGACGGCATTCTTCACGGTGCGCGTCGCGGTCACGATAACCACTTCGGGCGGCCGGTCGCTCGCCCTGATTATCTTCAGGGCTTCCAGGCCCGACATGCCGGGCATAAGGATATCCAGAAACACGATGTCGGCGTCGTTCTGCTTCAAGTGCTCAAGCCCCGCCTCGGCCGAGTCCATGAGGGTGACGTCGTAGCTGTCCTTCAAGATGATGCGAATTGCCTCGCGCACGCTCAGTTCGTCATCAACCACGAGAATCTTATGCATTTTACGATGCCCCTTGCGGTAAAACTATCTTCACCTCGGTTCCTTTGTTTGGCTCGCTCGATACGAAGATGTCCCCGCTGTGCTCCCTGACTATCCGCCGCGAGATAGCGAGGCCCAAGCCCATTCCTTTCACCTTGCTCGTGTGGAACGGTTTGAACAAGTTCGGCATCTCCTCGGGGGAGATGCCGGTGCCGGTGTCGGATATCGAAATTTCCGCGACCATGCCGGGCGGAATGCCGTTTTCCTGTCCCACGAGTTGGGGATCGGGATAGCGCCCGGCCTTCGTGGAAACGGTGAGCGTGCCCCCGGAGGGCATGGCCTCCAGCGCGTTGCGGAGTATTTGCGCCAGCGCTTCGCTCATCAGACTCCTGTCGAACGGAAGCCGGCCGTTAGCTATCTCGAAATTCTTCTTCATCGTGATGTTCTGCGACTGTGCGGTTTCCAGTATCCCGTCGATGCCTTCTTCGAGCAGTGAATGTATGTCCCCCAGCTCGGGTCGCGTCTCGAGCGGCTGCGAGAATGTCAGCAGTCGTTCGACGACCGAATCGAGCTTATCGATTTCTTTAAGCGCTATCTCGGAGAATTCGTCGCGGAACTTCTCGTCGGCGTAGCTTTCGGGGAACAGTTGAGTAAACGTTCGGATCGCCACCAGCGGATTCTTTATCTCCTGCGCCATGCAGAGCGCGCAACGCTGCCAGGCATCGTCGATGTCTTCGGCCGGGCGTTTGACCGTGGACAGGTCGGTGAACAGTATCACCGCTCCGATCGGTTGGCCGCCGGTATCGGTCAGCAAAGAGGTGGTTATCCCCAGGAGCAGTTTGGTCGCCGGGTCGATAACCTCCTGGCGGCAGAAGGACTTTTCCTGACGCAGCGTTCGGAACACGATGTCGGCAAACACCGAGCCCACCCGCTGAACGTTTTGGCCCATCACCTCGGAGGCTTTCAAGCCCAATATTTGTTCGGCCGCCTTGTTAAGTATGATGAGGCGCCCGTCCGAATCCGTCGCCATCAACCCGGAGGTGACGCCCTGGAGGATTTCCTCGAAGCGTTCCTTTTGGACGAAGACGGCGCGATGCTGTTTGGCATTCTCGATGATTGCGGCTATTTGCTGGGAGAGGAGGTACAAGAACTCCAACTCCGTGTCGGACAGCCGCTTGCCCGTCACCTTCCTCCCCAACACCAGCGCGCCTATCAATCGGCCCTTTGCAGCCAGCGGCACGCATATTCGCGCCTGCAGCAGGCTGAGTTCTTTCCTCACGGGCAGCATCTCATCGAGGTCGTGGCGCGCGTCGGGGTCGTCGAGATTGAGTATCTGGTCGTATTTTCTCAACCATGAGACCAGGCTGGTCCATGGAACCGTCCGATACCCGTTGAGCGCGGACGTGTCGATCCCGACGGCGGCCGTCATCCGCATCTGCAGCTTGTCCTCGCTGTGAAGAAGCAGCGCGGCCCTGTTTACGGCAAACATTTCCACGACGGCATCGAGCACCAGCGCGTGAAGCCGGTCGGGCGCAGACACGTCGGCCACCGCTTTCAGGAATTTGCGGAGCGAGTCGAGCATTTCGCTTCTTTGGGTGACCGCGCGTTCGTCCGGGGGCGTCCCTAGCGGAACCGATCGCCCCGGCGCTTGAGCCGGAGCTTCTTTGAAGGCGGCCAGCCTCTGTATGAGCCTTGCCCTCTCGAGCGCGCGAGTGGTCGCCGCGAGGAGGGCCTCTTTGTCGAACGGCTTGGCTACTATATCGTATACACCCTTCGCCCTCATCTCACGCGTCATATCGGAGCGGGTCTGTACGGCGAGCATGATGCAGGTCAGGTCGGGACAGAGGGACCGCAGACGTTGGAAGACCGAGGCGCAGTCGGTATTCTCCAGGAATTCATCCAATATGACGAGGTCGACCGGCTGTTCGACGACCGCGTTCAACAACTGGGGAAGCGTGCCCGCCGACACCAGCATGTGTTCATCACCGAGCAACATCCGGAGGGATTCCTGGATGCTGTCCTCGCTCGAGGCAACGACTATCACATCCATGTCACACTGTCTCCTTCGCAAACAATTGCGTCACCGGGAGCGATATCACGAACTCTGTGCCGCCGCTATCGTTGCTGTCAACGGAGATATTGCCTGAATGCTCCTTGATTATCCCGTGCACCACGGCGAGCCCGAGGCCGAGGCCTTTCTCTTTGGTGGTGAAGAACGGGTCGAAAATCTTCGCCAGGTCCTCTCGGCCGATGCCCCTGCCGGAGTCGCGAACCTTGATGATAAGCGTCTCCGCGTCTTCGACTGAGGCGACTATCTCGGTTCCGTAGAACATCTGAACGATCTGGTCGCGGGGCAGGCCGTCGGGGCTTCTGTATCTGCTCTTGCGCAGTCCCACGGTTATCATCAGCTCTCCGCCTACGCGGCCTTCGTCGGCCTCGATCGCCTGCAGACTGTTCAGACAGAGGTTGAGCAGCGCCTGCTTGAGCTGGCTCTTGTCGCATATTATCGGGGCGGAGGTGACCTCGAAGTTCTTCACGACGGCGACGCTCAGCTTGGTTGTCTCGGTGCTGAGGAGCAGCAGCACTTCCTCGATGATATCGATGACGTCCACCGATTCGAACAGAGGGGCGGACGGCCGGGCGAATTCGAGCAGCTTTTCCACAATCGAGTTGATTCGCTCGACCTCATCGACGGTTATCGAGGAGAACGTATCCCGGAACTCCTTGTCCTCAAACCTCGTCGGCAGAAGCTGTGCAAACGTCTTTATAGACACGAGCGGGTTCTTGATCTCGTGCGCCATTCCGGCTGCGAGCGTGCCCAGCGAGGCGAGCTTGTCGGCTCTCCACATTTCGCCCTCGAGCAGCTTGATGTCCGTCAGGTCGTTGAACACGAGCAACGCGCCGGTCACGTCGTCTTTTTCGTCTTTGATGAGCGAGGTACTCGCGCTGAGGTAGGAAATGGCGCCCTCCTCGGACAGGATATGGACCTCCTGGTTGGAGAACCGGCTTTTCCCGCTCACGGTATCCGCGAGCATCGAGCGGAGAGGGGTCGGGAGAACGTCGATTCCCCGGTTGATCACGTTCTGAGACGTGAGCCCCAAGATTTCCCTTGCTTTGTCATTGCAGGTGTTAATCGTCCGTCTGCGGTCTATCGCGATCACTCCGCTGCTCATGTATTTCAGTATGTTGTCGTTGTGGTTCTTGAGCATCGTGACCGTGTGGTGAAGCAGCGCGTTTTCGAGCGCGACCGCCGCCTGATTGCCCAGCGTGGCCAGCAGGTTCAGGTCCTCGCTCGAGTATATGTCGGCCGATATCTTCTCACCCAGCGACAGCAAACCGATGAGTTCGCCCCGGTAGATGAGCGGGATGAGGACTTCCGCCTCTATGTGTTCGAATTCCCGTTTCAACGGCTCGAATTCGGTGTAAGGGAGGATCCTCTTGAGCTCTTCTTTGACGAGCGCCGAACGCTCCTTGTTCATCCGTTCGATAATCGCGCTTTCCGAACCGATTTCACCATTGGCGTCCCCCAGCGAAACAGGCAGCGAAGCCGTTATGGTGAATTTCTTCTCGTCCGGGTCCGACAACAAAATGGCGGCGTTTCTGACCTGCAGCAGCGAGGCCACCTCGTGCACTATGCGGTTCTGGAGGTCTTCGAGGTCGAGTATCTTCGTCATTGAGAAACTGAACTCGGTCAGGGCGGCCTGATAGTTGTAGCGGCCTCGGAAGAAATACCTGTCAATGAATATCTCCACGCCACGCCGCACGGGGAAAACGACCAATGCGGCGCACGCGGCCGCAAAGAACGCGGCACCCTTTGGTCGCATGTGCAGGATCGGGCCAATCAAGAACAACAGGGCGACGAGCGCACCCCCGAGCACCACGACCGTGCCCAGATAGATGAGAACGCTTCTGAAAACGACGCCGAGGTCCATGAGCCGGTGCCGCATGATCGCGTAGGACGTACTCCCTATGGAGGCCATGATGACCACCGCGGTCAGCGGACTGGAATATTGTGAGATGCCCGCTACCGGCAGGAGCAAGGTGAACGCGACAATCGCGATGGCCGACAGCGACACTCCCCAGAAGATATATTTGAGCTGCACCCGCTCGAAGCGGCCTGGATGAGTGAAATATTTTCGCGCGAGCAAATACAGGGCGGTCCCTGAATACGCAATGTCAAATATGATCTGTATGAAAATCCCTTTCCCATATACCGGCCTCACCACGCCGCCGACATAAACGATGTCCTGCATGACCAGGGGTGTAAAGCCGAGGGCCGAGACGAAGACTGCCGGCACGTAAAGAAGGAGCCAAATGCGTAAAGGCGGGAACTCATCCCTCTCCTGGGGGAACACATAGGCAAACAGGAGGAAACTGGAGGCCATCAGCGGGCCTGCCGCGAAGGCCACGTGGCCGGCGAATCTCAGCACCTCATGACGGCCGCCGACACTGATGACGAACAGTGCCAACGCCCAGGTGCCGCTGCTGTACAGCAGGGCAAGGAAGGAGATGTTTATGATTTTCTTGGGATTCTTGGCGAAGACATAGGTGCCGAGTATGAAGACAAACAGCGTGGTAGTGAGAATGCTCAGAGGTTTTAGGTCCATTCGACACTCGCCGGCTTGGTCGCCTGAGAGCCGGCGCTCCACCCCGTACGGAATTTCACTTCAGTCTCGTGTCGCTATTTCGGTACCTCTTTGCTATCACGGCGGCACAGGCGCCGTCCAAGCCATGAACATTGATGAGCGCAGTGTTGACCCTGTTGAAGCGCGCGTTGTTCGGAACATAGTCGAGGTCGCATTCGGGATCGGGAGTCTCATAGTTGATTGTGGGCGGAATGATATCCGTCTCGAATGACATGAGCGCGGCGACTACCTGCATCGGGCCTATGGCGGAGTTGGGAATTCCGATCATCGATTTTATCGCGCTAATCGGCAGACGGTACGCCTGTTGGCCGAACACCTCTTTGAGCGCCCTCGTCTCCATCATGTCCTGCACGACGGTCGAGCTCCCGTTCGCGAGGACGTAGTCCACATCGGTGGGGGGCATGCGCGAGTCCGACAAGGCCGCCCTGATGGCGTTCACCATCGTACGTTTGGTCGCCTTCGGTCCGGAGACTTTGTCTTTGTATCCGTGTCCCACAACCTCTCCGTAGATGTGCGCGCCACGCGCCCGGGCATGCTCCTCTTCCTCGATCACGATGAAGGCCGCTCCCTCCGAGACGACGCCGCCGCGACGATGCCTGTCGAAGGGACGCATGATCTTTTCCGGCGGCGTGCCGTCGTCGTAAACCAGGAGCCCGGCCAATATGTAGCTGATGAAGGCGTAATAGGAGAGCATGCTCTCCGTCGCGCCGGCCACCACGATGTCCCTGCGGCCTCTACGAATCTCGTTCAATCCCGCCCCAATCGCGTTGAGACCGGAGGTGCAATGCGTCGAGATCGTCGTCGCCGAATCGAACAGATCCACAGAGTGGGAGGCTTCTCCGACGGCCCCATGGACCGCCATGGAGGCAAATGCATAGGGCGGGACTTCGAAGGGGTCGTCGTTGATAGCAGTAGAGAGATGTTTTTCGATGTTGTCGGCGGATGGCGCGGTGGTGCCCCCGAAAATGGCAAGGCGTGTTTTGTCGAACAGGTCCGGACTGATTCCCGCGTCCTGGAGCGCCATCTTGATGGCCGCAAAGGCGAACTGGACGCACTTGCCGTGAATCTGCAGTTGAATCTCGTCCATGTAGTCTGCGGCGTCGAAATTCTTCACTTCGCCGGCGTGATGCACCGGCAGCTTCGAGGTGTCAAAACGTGTAACGTAGGAAACTCCCGACCTGCCCTCGGTAAGAGACTTCCAAAAGGCATCTTTCCCGTTGCCTACCGACGAGACAACTCCCACTCCGGTCACGACACAGCGTCTGCTCATCTCCTAGACCCTTCTTCTCCCCGCCTCCCCCCGCACCGTGGGTCGAAGCTCAAGACACACAATATGTTGGGAGTTCCTACAGATATACCCTAATATATGGACCTCACAATTGCACCTTTCCAAAATATTTTACTATCAAACCCTCCGTATGTCAAGAAATTTGGCCACGTTGTGGCATACGGTGAAATATTTAATAATCGGCAGGCTTATATTTTAACCTAAAGAATAAGTCTTGTCAACCCTTTTCAGCTTGCCCATACTGACGAGTCGCCTCAAATGCATTTCAATCATCCAACGGTCATCCCAGTGAAACGGAGCGTCGGGCGCTTTCTGGTTTTGACGGTATATGATTTCGCGGGACAGGATGTCGTCAAGAGTGCGCGGTCGGGAGAGGAATTCCAGTATCACCCGATCGCGCCGGTGAATGATGTCGGCATAGCTTTTCAACCGCTCGTCGATGTTCTCGGTGACGACTCCGTCTCCGTGCGATGTGACGACCACTTGCGGCGATAAATTGCGGACGCGTTCGATCGAGGAAAGGAATTGGCCTATGTCGGAGGTGACGCCGGCGTACCATGGTCCGAATGTGGTGAGGTCTATGTCGCCCAGATAGAGCACGCGCTCCCGGGGAAAGAAGAAACAGCAATGTCCGGCCGAGTGACCGGGCGTATGCATCACCTGGAGCACGGTATGCCCGAGGTCGATCTCGAATCCGTCGGTGAACGTCCTGTCCACCGTGTACGGCCTGTACCTGCACACGTCGAGCAGAAACTTCCGCCAATACTCCATCAGGGCTGAGCTGCTCACGACGGAGAAGCCGCTCATGAAGTCGTCTATCGGGCCGTATCCATGGGCGTCGAGCTCGTGGACCGCCAGCGTGGCGCCGCTGAAGCAGTAGTTGAACACCCGGTGGTCCTCATGGTAGTGGGTGTTGAGCACGATGTCCGCGCCCTCAGCGGAAGCTATCCGGCGCATCGCGTCTTCTCCGGAGGCCGGATCAATGATGACCGACACATTGTCCTTGACGTACAGGGAATGGCAGAACGGGTAGCGCCCGCGGTTTTCCGCTTCGACATAGAAGATGCGGTCGGCGATTTCAATCATTGGCTCGATGGGTCCAGGTATTCCGGCGGGGAATCAAATAATCTTCTCCTCGGCGAGTCGTTCGATTTCGGCCTCGCTCAATCCGAGTCCCTCGAGCACCTCGCGAGTATGCTGGCCGTATGCGGGCGCGGGCAGCCTGTCCACGCGGCCGGGTGTGTCCGACAGCTTTATCGGTATGCCCATCGCCCTGGTGGGTCCCTCGGTGGGATGGTCGATCTCGACGATCATCTTGCGATGGAGCATCTGCGGGTCTCTCATCGCCTCGGCGACCGTGTTGACCTTTTCGATGCAGGTGTCGTGTCCCTCAAACAGCGAGAGCCACTCGTCCATCGTCTTGCTCTTGAATATGTCGGCGATTTGCTTCTTCAACCCGCCGTTGTTGTGTGTGTCGAGCTGAGTCTCTAGGTCGAGCTGCGCGTCTATCAGGTCTTCGCGTCCGATGAGCCGGCACACGTTGGCCCAGAATTTCGGCTCGAGCGCACCGACGGAGAGCGCCCTGCCGTCCTTGGTCTCATATGTGCCGTAGCACACGAGCCCGCCAGCGAGGTCCACCTCTCCCCTGTTCTGGAGATCATTCGACACGAAATGTTTGGCGGCCACGTTGGCCATCCACGACGCGACCCCGTCCATCATGGAGATGTCCACGTACTGGCCCTTGCCGGTGCGCTCGCGGGAATAGAGCGCCATCATTATTCCCAGCGCGGCGAGCATTCCCCCGCCGCCGAAGTCGGCTATCGGAACGCCGGGCACTACGGGCGGCCTGTCCTTGAACCCGGTGATGCCGAGTATGCCCGCTATGCCGATGTAGTTGATGTCGTGTCCGGCGCGCTGATTGTAAGGGCCGTCCTGTCCGTAGCCGGAGATGGAGCAGTAAACGAGCCGGGGGTTTATCTTGCTCATCTGCTCGTAGCCGAGGTCGAGCTTGTCCATCACGCCGGGGCGGAATCCCTCGACCAGGACATCATGATGCCTGGCAAGTTCCATCAATATCTGTTTGCCCCGCTCGTGCTTGAGGTTGAGCTTCATGCTTTTCTTGTTGCGATTGACCGCGAGGAAGTATGCGCTTTCCTCCTTCACTTTCGGCGGAAACCAGCGCACGTAATCGCCTCCGAACGGGTCCTCCACCTTCAGCACTTCGGCTCCCATGTCGGCCAACAGGAGGGTACAGTATCCGCCCGGCAGCAGGCGGGTGAGGTCGAGCACCTTCAGTCCTTCAAGCGCCAACTTCGGTGACATTGCATTTCCTTTCTATTTGCGTTCCATTTCCTCGACCATCTGTTTCTTCAATTCCTTCTTGCTTACTTTCCCGATGACGTTCTTGGGTATGTAGTCGAGGAACTTGACGTATCTGGGAATCTTGTAACTGGCCATGTTCTCCTTGCAGAATTGCAGGACGTCTTCGGACGTCAGCGCGCCTTCCTCCCGGGGCACGACGCATACCATCACCTCTTCGCCGTACTTCTTGTCCGGCACGCCGATGACGGCGACTTCGAGGATTTTCGGATGCGTGTACAGCACATCCTCGAGTTCTTTCGGATAGATGTTCTCGCCGCCCCGGATCACCATCTCCTTCTTCCGGTCGACGACGTAGAGCGCACCGTCCTCGTCGAGGCGGCCCATGTCACCCGAGTGCAGCCATCCGCCCCGCAGGGCGAGGGCCGTCTCTTCCGGCTTGTTCCAGTACTCCTTCATCACGCCGTCGCTGCGGATGACGATTTCTCCGACCTCTCCGGTGGACAGCTCGCGGTCGTCCTCGTCGAATATCTTCATCTCAGCCCCCTCGAAAGCCACACCGGCGGAACCGATCTTGTGCGGTCCTCCGGGGGGCGTGAGGCAGGTTCCCCCGCTGCTCTCGGTCAGCCCGTATCCCTCCATCACTCTCATGTTGTACCTTTTCTCGAACTCTTTTATCAGCTCGATGGGCGTGGGCGCCGCGCCTATCACGCCGAAGCGAAGCGACGACGCATCGACCACATTGGAATCTTCGAGCTGAAGCAGGATGTGGTATATCGTGGGGACGCCGAAAATTCCGGTCACGCGATATTGCTCGACGCATCCCCAGAATTCCGTCGCCGAGAAGTTTTTCCTCAGAACGATTGTGGCGCCCGCATACAGGCAGGGCATGCTCAAATCCAGCAGGCCGGCGCCGTGGAAGAGCGGAAGAACGCAGAGGGCCCTGTCGGTGTCGGTGACCTCGGCGGCCCGGGACTTTGCCATTCCGGCGAAGGTGACGTTCCTGTGCGTGAGCAGCGCGCCCTTGGGCTTTCCCGTCGTGCCCGAGGTGTACAGGATGGCGCAGGGCGAGTCGGGAGCTATGCGGTGAGCGCTCGGCGCCTCCTCGGCGGATGACAGTATCTCGTTGAGCTTCGCCGCCCCGGCCAGCGGGTGCTCCATCTCATTTACGATCAGGCGCTTCACGCCCGTCCGGCCCGCGAGCGCCTCGACGTGGTACATGTAATCGCCGTCCACGAAAAATACGCGCGTGCCCGAATCGTTCAGCAGGTATTCGACCTCGTTGGTCTGCCACCAGCAGTTCACGGGCCCGGCCACCGCCCCGGCTTTCTGGATTCCGAAGAATACGATATAGAATTCGGGCGAATTGTTCATCATCATGGAAACTATCTCGCCCTCTTTGACGCCCATCAGGCCCAGCGCGGCCGCAACGCGGTCGCTGCCCTCGTCGAGGTCGCGATAGCTGACCGTCCTGTCGTAGAAGAGTATGGCGGGCTTGTCGCCGTATTTCGACGCGTTCGTCCGGAGCATCTCGGGAGTGGTCTTCATGGCTGTTTTCTTTCCCTTAGTGTGGTTGGCTTCGATGTATTGAGCGATGGATCAACCGGTGGGAGCGTCGGTTGACCGATAAGCCTCTTCCGCCATTTCAAGCATTGCGTCGAGCCGATGCGACAACTTCTTCGAGACCTCGTCTTTTTCCTCGCGAAGTCTGAACAATTCGTCGGCAATGTTGAAAGCTGCGAGCGTGATGGCCTTGGTCGGCGATGTTATCTTGCCCGACGACGCGATCTTCTGTATCTGTTCATCGACGAATCCGGCGAGCTCGTTTATGTACTTCGGATCGTCCGTCTTGAAACTGAATTCGGTTCCATAAATAATGACTTTCACGGTTGTCTGGGGGCTCATTTCTTGTCCTCCCCCTTGAGGGCGCGCACTTTCTTCAGCAGCTTCTCTACTTCTTTGCGGATGCGTTCGCGCTGCTGCTCCATCTTCTTCCTCTCGGCCTGCGTCTCCATCAGCACCGAGCCGTGCTCCTCGAGCACTTCGAGCCGTCGGCTCTTTTCCAGCAGGTCGTTGAGCAGGTTTTCATTTTGCCGGCGCAGCTCATCGTTCTTTTCGCATGCATTCCGAAAGTCCGCTATCAACCGCTCCATCTGCCCTTGGAGTCGCGCCAGCTTGTCTTCCATCGTTTATCACGACCTCAGCTTCGCATCGAACCGCCCCTCGAGCTCTGCAACGATTCTCTCCATGGCGGCGGTGATTTCCTCGTCGGTCAGCGTGCGCTCGTCGCTCTGGAATCTGAGGCCGAACGCCAGGCTTTTCTTGCCTTCGGCCACCTGCTTTCCGCGGTACACGTCGAACAGGAGCACGCGCCTGAGTATCTCGCCCCCGGCTGCGATTATCGCCGAGTTGAGCGCTGCCGCCTCGACGGCTTCGTCCACGACCACGGCCAAATCGCGGTCGGAGTATGGGAAACGGGAGAGCTTCTCATATCGACGCGCGGCTGCTGGCCGGGGTTCGAGCGCGGAGAGGTCTATCTCAAACAGAGAGACCTGTTGCTCGATTTCATATTTCTGCAGAAGGCGGGGATGGACGCTGCCGATCCTGCCGATGGGTTTCCCGCCCACCACAATGTCGGCGCAGACGCCAGGGTGAAAACATGGATATGACGCCTTCACCGTCTCGGGCGCGGCACAGCCCATCGATTCCAGAAGCGTCTCGGCGACGCCTTTCATATCGAAGAAGTCGACCTCCGTGGGCTGGTTCCTCCAGCTCACCGGACGCGAGCGGCCGGTGGCCGCGGCGCAGACGAACGCGCGCTCATCCGGCAGAGGCTCCTTCGGGGCGGGCCGGTACACTTTGCCCGCCTCGAAAAGTTTCAGGTTCTTGTTGCCCGCGTTGATGTTGTTTCGCAGGCTCTGAAGCAGGCCTGGAACGAGAGACGTGCGCATCACGCTTTCGTCCTCGGCCAGAGGGTTCTTCATCTTTATCGGCTCGATGTGAGGCTCAATCCGGCCGTCGGAGAAGTCCACCATATCTGCGGGCGAGCCAAAGCTGAACGTTATGACCTCCGAAAAACCGCAACTCCTGAGAACGGCCCTGCACTCGTCCTCGCGCGGGCGAGGCTGCACGCCGCGCTCGATTGCCGTGCTGTCTTGCGGGTACGTGGCCGGGATGTTGTCGTAGCCATACACGCGCGCAACTTCCTCGATGAGGTCGATTTCGGCGCCGACGTCGGGCCGGTGGCTGGGCACGCCGACGCGCACCGTCTCGACATCCTTGGAGATGATGTTGAAGCCGAGCGAAGACAGGATAGATGCCGCAGTGTCCAGAGGTATCTCGACTCCCAGTATCCTCTTGATGCGACTGTGCCTCAGGTCGATTTCCAGAGGGGCGAATGTGCGCGGATATTGGTCGATCCGACCGGGGGCTACCTTTCCACCGGCGAGCTCGGCCATCAGCACGGCCGCGCGGTCGAGGGCGAGGGTAACCATTTCATAGTCCGCCCCCCGCTCGAACCGGTAGGACGCCTCGGTTGAAAGGCCGAGCGCCTTCGACGTCCTCCTGACGCTGACCGGGTCGAAATAGGCGGATTCGATGAGCACGCTCTTCGTCTGGTCGGTCACCTCGGAGTTGGCGCCCCCCATGACGCCCGCTATCGCGACCGGTTTTTCGGCGTCGGCAATGACGAGCATGTCTTCGGAAAGGTCGCGGCCGGCGCCGTCGAGGGTGACGATGGATTCGTCCTTGCGCGCGCGTCTCACGACGATTTTGTTCTCGTCGAGCTTATGGTAATCGAACGCGTGGAGCGGATGTCCGAGTTCGATGAGGACATAGTTGGTCACATCCACGACGTTATTGAGAGGCCGAAGCCCGGCCTTCAGGAGCCTCTGCTGCATCCACGCCGGCGAAGGGCCGATAGTGACATCGGAGACGATACGCGCCGCATAACGGGGGCAGCCGGTGTCGTCGTCAATGGTGATAGAGGTCAACGAGGCCGTGTCGGGGCCGGCTTCGGGCACGTCCACCTGTGGAGGTCGTATCTGTTCGCGAGCCAGCGCTGCCACCTCGCGGGCAACGCCCAGCATGCTGAGGCAATCGGGCCGGTTGGGGGTGATGCCCAGTTCCAACACGACGTCGGCGAGGCCCAGCGCCTCCTCCAGGCTCGCGCCCAGGGGGACATCGGGCGGGAGAATCATTATGCCGGAATGATCTTCGCTGAGTCCGAGTTCGCGTTCGGAGCACATCATTCCCTCGGACACCTGGCCGCGAATCTTCGTCTTCTTGACTTTCATCCCGCCGGCAAGCGTGGCGCCCACTACCGCGACCGCAACCCTGTCCCCCTCCTTCATGTTGGACGCGCCGCAGACGATATGGGCGGGGGATGGCCGGCCGAAATCGACATCGCAAAGCACGAGCTTGTCGGCGTTGGGATGGGCGGATATTTTGAGTATGCGCCCGACGACGACCTTATCGAATTCGGGCCTCACATGCTCGACGGCCTCCACCTCCGTGCCCGCCATCGTCAGCATGCGGGTGAGTTCGTCCGGCGGGAGGTCAACCGGAACGAATTCTTTCAGCCAGTCGAGCGAAACGCGCATTATTCAGATCTTCCCGAGGACCGTGTGAGCTCCTCCTCGGTGACGCGGTGAATCAGAACTGCTCAAGGAACCTGATATTGTTTTCGTAGAGCATTCGGATGTCTTCGACGCCGTATTTGAGCATGGCCAGTCTGTCGACGCCCATGCCGAACGCGAACCCCGTGTACTGCTCGGAGTCGTACCCGACGGCCTCGAATACCTTCGGATGTATCATTCCTGCTCCCAATATCTCCAGCCAGCCCGTCTGGGAGCAGGTTCGGCAGCCAGCGCCGCCGCAGATGACGCAGCGGATGTCCACCTCGGCGCTCGGCTCGGTGAACGGGAAGAAGCTCGCACGGAATCGAAGCTCCGTCTGCGGGCCGTAGAGCCTGTGGATAAACGCCTCCAATACCCCTTTCAGGTCGCCCAAGGTGATATTCTCGTCCACCGCGAAGCCCTCGACCTGGTGAAACATGGGGCTGTGCGTGACATCGTCGTCGCGGCGATATACCTTTCCCGGAGCGATTATCCTCAGGGGCGGTTTCTGGGACGACATCACTCGTATCTGAACGGGCGACGTATGGGTCCGGAGCAGAATCTCGTCGTTTATGTAGAAGGTATCCTGCATGTCCCGCGCCGGATGGTCCTTGGGCATGTTGAGCGCCTCGAAGTTATTGTATTCGGTTTCGACGTCGGGCCCGGTGGCCACCTGAAAGCCGAGGCCCTCGAATATCACCCGTATCTGCTCGAGCACGAGGGTGACGGGGTGAAGATGGCCGACCTCGGGCTTGACGCCGGGCAGCGTGACATCGACACTTTCGGTCTCGAGCCTCTTCTCGGTTTCGGCTTTCTCGAACCTCGCGCGTTTCGAGTCGATGGTCTGCTGGATTTGGGTCTTCAGCTCGTTTGCGAGCTTGCCGAAGCCAGCGCGCTCCTCCTGAGGGAGCGAGCCCGTCTGACGAAGCAGCCCGGTGACGGCTCCCTTTCGGCCGAGGTATTCCACCTGAATCTGCGTGAGCTGGGAGAGGTCGGGGCACTTCTCTATCCTCTCGAAGGCTTCGGCTCTTATCTTTTCCAGCTGTTCTTTCATTTAGAAAATCCGCCGCCTCATTCCGCAAATACCGCGGAGCCGATTCGGAGCATCGTCGAGCCTTCTTCTACGGCCACCTCGAAATCGTTGCTCATGCCCATCGAGAGCGTCTGGAAGCTCGCCCCTTCGATGTCCTTTTCCCGAAGCCCCTCGGCCAATTCGCGCAGCCGTCTGAACGCGGGCCGGGCCTCCTCGGGGTCGGGCACGAACGCGGCCATCGTCATCAATCCCTCGATGCGCAGGTTCTGCATGGAGGCGATCTCGCGTATCAGAGGCTCGGCTTCATCCGGAGAGACGCCGTGCTTTTGTTCTTCACCCGAGGTGTTGACCTCGACGAGGATAGGCATGGAGCGGCCTGCTTCGGCGCATCTCTTCTGCAGCGCCCCGGCGGTGGAGACGCTGTCAACGGACTGGACCATGTCGAACAGTTCGACGGCCTGTTTCGCCTTGCGCGATTGCAGATGGCCGACCATGTGCCATTGCACCGCCCGGCCTATCTGGGGTTGTTTCGCCGACGCCTCGCGCACCCTGTTTTCTCCGATGATGCCGACGCCGCAGTCGATTGCCTCTTTTATCTTGTCGATTCCCACGGTTTTGGTCACGACGACGAGCGTTGTTTCGGCCGGGTCTCGGCCGGCCCGTTCGGCGGCCCGTCCGATTCGCTCGCGGACGCGCATGAGATTCTTCCTGATACTCATCGTCGATTGACGTTTGACGCACGGAGACATCGCTGAGAAGCGCGGGCCGACGTATCCGCCCGGAGTTCGAAGCATGGCCCGCTTTTTCGAGTTCGACTATGTGCAGCAGGCATTGAGACCGGGGTCGTTTCAGCTTCGTTCCGAATCGGTCTGATCAGACTCATTGGGAGGCGTTTTGCATTCGTTTCAACTTCACTTTGAGACGTATGACTTCCTTGGGGGCTACGACATCGCCCTCGTCGTCCTCTTTGAGGAATTCCCAGACTTTGAGAGCCTCCTTCAGCTTGCCTTCCTCTTCGAGCTTCCGCGCCTCCAGCTTCTTTCGGAGCCGGGCGATCGACCGTTTCTGCATTATGTACTTGGGAAACCTGCGGTCGTAGTCCTCGAACACTGCGAGTGCCTTTTCCTCGTCGGGCAGTCGCTCCAGAGCGAGCGCATAGGCGCGTTCGACCCATGGCTCATGCTCGTAGTTGGTCGCCTCTCCGAGGTAATAGGCCGCTTTTTCCCAATCGTTCAGCTTGCGGAAATATATCGTGAAGCCGAGTTCCGAGTAAAGCTTGGAGCTGCGGGGATTATTCTTGATACCCTTCTCCAGAAATTCTACGCCCTTGTCGATGTATATTTGCTTTTCTTCCGCCGTATGGAACATCATCGCCACGTTATATGCGAGATGCCAGGCCCCAAGGGAGTAAGCCTCTATGAAATGAGGGTCGAGCGCGACGACCGTCTCCATCATTGGCAGCATCCGCTGGACGAGTCCCCGGTGCCAGTACTCGTCGAACTTGAGCCACAGCATATCCGCAACAAGCTTGCGGAACCCGAGGACCAAGGCTCCCACGTTGGCGCTCACGTCGGGATTCGCCCATTCGATTCCTCCCTCGATCAGCGTGACTTTGGACTGTCTGACCAAGTCCAGGAATTGCTGATACAGCCGTCCGAATTGGGGATTGTTTATCACGCGCCACTTGGCGTCGACCGAGAGATTCTCAAAATCCGGATCGAGCGAGTCGCCGACCTCTTCGACACGCTCGAACAGGGCGACCTCCTCCGGAGCGCGGTCGTCGTTCCCCTTGACGACCCGCTGCAGTACCTGTTGCTGTACGGCCTCCTGGTTGTCGATCCACTTGAGGAACACAACCTTGGCTTGGTCGTTGTCAATGCCTGTCTGCAGGATGGAGATGGGGATCAGAAACGCGAGGGCGAGGGCGCCGAAAACTAACCGTTCCTTCCATTTACTCATGTCAGGTCACATATCCTTCTTTCTGAACAAAATGTATCCGATCAGCAGGCCGAAGCCGGCGTACAAGAGGGCATATATGAATAATTTCGTCATTCCCTGGGGCACGTATGGGTCGTCGTGTATGAGCTGATTCCGCAGGTAGAAGTTGCTGAAGTTGGGGAGGATCAGGTAAAACACCCTGATGATGGTCGACATCAGGTCCGAGGCGGCATGTTCGCTCAGGTTTCTCAGGTAGTTGACCGAATGACCGACGATGTAGATGAATATTCCGACTATGACCGGGAGCGTCGCCGAAGTGGACAGCGTGGACACCGCGAGTGCGAGGGCGGAAAGCACGAACAACTCGAAGTAGACGAGGAGCATCGCCTTGAACGTCACGAAGGCGGTCAGGGAAAAGGTGACTCCGGTCTCTTCTATGTATCGCCTTGGCTGCAGATAGAGGATGACCAGGAACAGTATTGACATCAAGACGATGTTCAGGATAATGGTGAGCTGGGCGCCGAGGTATTTCCCCAGCAGGTAAGTGATGCGCTTCATTGGCTTCGACAAAATCGTGTGGATGGTCCTGTTCTCGGTTTCCACGGGAATCAGGGCGCCCGCCGCGAACACCGCGATGAGCATTCCGAAAAAGGATATTGCGCTGAGGCACACGTCCTTCACCATCTTGACTTCTTCGCCGGGCGAAAGCACCGTCAGGAACGTGGAGCTCCCTATGATAAGCATTGCGAACAGCAGAAACGCAATGAGGGTTTTCCTCCTTATCGATTCACGGTAAGCGTTGAGCCCTATAACTATCGAATTCACGCCGTCTCCTCCTTGACAGAGCGAATGAAAAGATCTTCCAAGGACTCTTTCTTGGGCCTGACCTCTACTATCTCCGTCGAGCTTGTCTTCAGAATATCCAGTACGTCGTAGATTCCTTGCTGCGCGGGCAAGCGTATGCTTGTGAGCCCGGTGTCACCCTCTTCGACACTGCATTTCATCGACACGAGCTTGTTTCGAGTGTCCTCCGCGAGGGAGGACACGTCTATTTCGACTGCACGGTCTTGCAGCACTAGGTCGAGCAGTCTGCCGTGTTTTATCAGCCTGCCGCGGTTGATGATGCCTACCTTGTCGCAAATCATTTCGACCTCGCTCAGTTCGTGCGAGCAGACGAAGAGCGTCTTCCCGAGGTTCCTGAGCTTTATCATGAGGTCCCGTATCTCGCGTCGCGCAATCGGGTCGAGGCCCACGGTGGGCTCGTCGAGTATCAACAGCTTCGGGTCGCTCAGGACCGCCTGTGCCAATCCTATGCGCTGGCGCATTCCTTTTGAATAATGCTGGACGAGACGATTGGCGGCATAGTGCATTCCGACAAGCTCCAGCGCCTCGTCTATCCTTTTTTTCAAGTTGGAGCCGCGGAGGCCGTACAGCTTTCCGTAGAAAGCAAGCACCTCTTTGCCGGTGAGAAACTCATGGAAATAGGTGCCTTCGGGCAAATATCCGATCTCAGTTTTCAGCCTGCTGTTGGCCGTTTCGGGAGCGAACACACTGTTTGAGGTGAACCGCTTCCCGAACAGCTTGCATTCGCCCGATGTCGGAAAGAGTATCCCGAGCAGAATCTTTATGGTGGTCGTCTTTCCCGCTCCGTTCGGTCCCAAGAAACCGAATACCTCGCCCTCTTCCACGCTAAGGGCAAGATTGTCCACCGCAGTGACCGTTCGCAGTCCGAACAATGAGCGAAAAACCTTGGTCAGATCGTTAATCTCAATAGCTGTTGCCATAACCTACTCTTCCCCATTCAAGACATCTCATTGTATTGCGCTTGCCGCTGCTTTTCGGTAAGAAAACCACTCGCGAGACATCGAGAGTATCGGAGTGATAACCAGCGGGCCCGCTTCCGAAGAAATTATTATACAGCCTGAACAGCCGGCAGTCAAGCAACTCGCGTGCGGCCTTTTATGCCGGGTTGCGTTCATAGACTCCTGGGCCTTGTCATTGCGAGAAACCGACGCCGCTGTGCAGGATTATCTGAAAATGGAGCATCCGATTCTCTCTGCCGTTCATGAAATCCCGCTTGCGCGACAATGATCAGGTGAGCACGGGAACGACAGAGTGAACATGGCAATGAGAGAGAAGGAGTGGCAATGCCGCCGGTCGGTCGCGGGCGAGGCCGCAGTGGGAAGAGGTGGCCGCGCAGTGTTGTTCACTGCATGAGGAGGATGTCGATGCAAGGGTTTGTTGCGCCCCTGACGAACCTCCCAGGCGCTGGGTCGAGTGTCACGGCCGAGGCCACACTGCGCTTGACGAATTGGGGGCTTTCGTCGGCGCCTGGGTGAGGCGTTCGGTTGTTCGTCGTTCTGCTTCAGCCTTGCTCTGACTGCCCTGTTGGAGGGGCGCAACGAATTCCTTGCACTATCTGCTCGTCCTCATCAGGCTACTTGTAGGGGTGACACGAATATGCTCTGTTTCGCGGTCAGGATGGTATCTACCAACATGGGCAGGTCCACAAGGTAAATCATGTCATCCTTCCAGATATCCTCCTGTTGTTTGGTGATGCTGCTCCTGTCAAGGGCGGTCGCTACTCTTCGCCGCCCGAGGATTTCGCTCTTTCGGCGTCTTGGTTCGGTTCGCTCTGAGCCTCTATTTGCCTGATAACTCGCTTCAGCTCGTCGTATTTTATCGGCTTGTAAAGACACATCGTCCCCTCGAGGCTCGATTGGTCGAGATACTGATTTACATCTCCCAGCGCGGTAGTCAGGATGACGGGCGTGCGCGGCTTGAGACTCTTTATCCTGTTCAGCAGGTTGATGCAGGCGCTGTGCAGAAGGAACAGGTCGGTGATAATGAAGTCGAATGTCCACCGGCTCAGCCGGTTCATGGCCTGTTCCTCGTTCGAAGCCACCACTACATCATATCCGTCCTCTCGCAGGATTTTCGCCAGAGCCACGAGCGCGTTGCGCTCGTCATCCACGACGAGGACCCTTTTCGACGATGACAACTCTGCTCCTTTTTCGATGAATTGGGAATTTGCCGCTGTATCTGATTGACAACAATCCGTTCTTTTCGGACAGAGCATTTAAAATGCCAACTATCGAAGTGTTTCGGCAATCGGGAGACCTTATCTACGTAATCCTCAGTATTCCAAATATTTATGTACATAACTGAAACCCCTGAAGAGCGGTGTTCTGCTCGCATGACGAGTTCTTCCGAGCGAGTCGCCGCGAAATATTTGCATCATTTGTTTTATCATACCAAAACCCATGCAAATTTTGCATAGACACTCCATTTGTTTCGTCGCGGAGCATATGAATGAGAGCTAGGAATTGGCGTTTTTTTGGTGAAGTCAGAATTTCCTCAACGATCCCCATCGCGGCTCCTGAAAAAGTGTCTGTCCCATTTTTCCGGCGGAACCATCTGCGCGCCACACCCACAGTAATCTCGGCAAAGGTGAAGCCGGAATATGAGAGACGCCCCCGGGTCATGGCAGGGTTTGTCGGGAAAAACAACTTGCAAGACGATACTGCTAAAAGGTATAATTCAAGTAACTCACGCATGATATGTCGATTCGCTGCCTGCACATCGCCGGCCGAGCCTGGTGAAGGAATTTGAGATTAATGTCACGGTCCCTATGTTGCAGCAGTACTACATCTGATCCAGGTAAAGCATCCCGGCGTAAGAGCCGCTCCCGAGCACTGCTTCGATATTTAAGCCTCGTCCCTGTTCTCATTTTGGCATTGATTTTCCTGAGCATTGGCCTCGACCTATCCCCCGTCTCCACCGACGCGGCCGACGCCGGTCAGAACAGCACACTGGTGATTCCCATCCACGATGTCATCGACCGTGGCCTGGCCTTCTTCGTCAAACGGTCGCTGGAGGGAGCCGAACGCGATGGGGCCGACTCCATAATCGTCGAACTGAACACGCTTGGCGGGCGCGTCGACGCCGCGCTGGAGATACGCGATGCCCTCGAAGCGAGCAAGATTCCCATAACCGCTTACGTGAACAAACGCGCGATATCCGCGGGCGCTCTCATCTGTCTGGCCACCAAGAGCATCGCGATGGCGCCCGGGAGCACCATCGGCGCGGCTACGCCTATCAGCATCGGCCCCGTGGGAGAAGCGCACCAGTTGAGCGAGAAGGAGGTCTCATATGTCAGGGGCGAGTTCCGCGCCACCGCCGAGAGAAACGGGCATTCACCGGTGTTGGCCGAGGCCATGGTCGACCCCGACACGGAGGCGCTCGTGGTCCTGGGTGGGAACGCGCCAAGAGTAGTGTCGGCGTCGGAAGCGGATAAGCTTCGGAAGCAGGACGAAGGAATCGACTTGGAGGTCGTCTCTCCCAAAGGGAAGCTGCTCACGATGACGGCCGCCGAGGCCGTGAAGGTCGGTTTGGCCGGCTCCATGCCTGCCTCGTCGGACAACCTCGTGCGTTCGCTCGGCCGCAACCCCTCAAACGTACGTGTGGCGAAAATATCATGGTCCGAAAACTTCGTGCGCTTCCTGACGCATCCCATCGTCTCCGGGCTCCTGTTGACGCTCGGAGTGCTCGGCATCTTTTTCGAGCTGCAGATGCCCGGCTGGGGACTAAGCGGCACGTTGGGCGCTCTGTTTCTGCTTCTCTTTTTCGGCGGCCACTACCTTGCGGGCCTCGCCAGCTTCGCCGACGTGCTTCTGTTTGCAATAGGTCTCGCGCTGTTGGCGCTGGAGTTGTTCGTTGTGCCCGGGTTCGGAATCACCGGCATCTCGGGATTTCTCTTCATACTGGCGGGCATCTACCTGGCGCTTGTGAAAAGGCCGATACCGGAATTCTCGTGGGACTATCAACTGCTCAACAACGCTCTGGGCACGTTCATCTTCTTCGCGGTTGCCGTCACAATCGGCGTCGTTGTCATCTGGAAGCTTTTTCCGGAGTCGAGGCTGAAAAGGCTGATGGTGCTCTCAACGAGCGAAGACGCGAGGCTCGGCTACACCGCCTCGGAGAATCTCGAAGCGCTCGTCGGGCGGCCCGGCAGAAGCCTGACCCACCTCAGACCCGCCGGCCGCGCGGTCGTCGCGGGCGAACCCATCGAGGTGCAGACGGAAGGAGACTTCATCGAGAAGGATAGGCCTCTTAGAATAGTGAAGGTTGTCGGGAATAAGGTGTTCGTGGCCGAAGAAAGGAACGTGAATGAAGGATAAAGAGGGAGGAGCGATGAAGGTTCAGAGATATTCATTCATGTTTGTGTGTTTCATCGTTTTCACCATGTTGTTGCCGGGAACGACTGTCTCTGCCGCTCCTATCATTCGACTGGAAAAGGACGTGCCCCAGAGTCAGGTCTCGCCCGTGCCCACAAACGTCACGTTCGACCTGTATGATTCACCGACATCGACCACCATGGTGGCGACGCAAACCTTTGCCAGGGGGGAGTGGTGGGCCGACTATGGTTTCAACCGTTTCTCGACCGCTTCCAGCCCCATAGTCAGGTTCAAGGCCGACTTCACGAATACCTCGGGCCTGACCGGCGCCGTGGACCTGTGGATGGAGATCAGGCTGGATGGCGTGGTGAAGGGACAGCGAGAGCAGGTGAAGAAGGAATGCTGGGCATTGTATTCTGAGGAAGCGCTTGACGCGGTGCACGCGGAGAATACCGACTTCGCGGCCGACGCGGATATGCTCGACGGGATGGACTCGTCGGAGTTTGTTACCGGTGCGCACACTCATGACGGCTCGGATATCGCAACCGGAACCGTGGCCGACGCGCGCATCGCCTCGACCATCGCCCGCGACACCGAAATCATGCCGACGGTGTTGGCGGGTGACGGCTCCGGCTCCGGCCTGGACGCAGACAGGCTGGACGGACTGACTTCCACCGATTTCAGCGCCGCCGCCCATTCCCACAGCGGGGCCGACATCACGAGCGGAACCGTGGCCGACGCGCGCATTGCCTCCACCATCGCCCGCGACACCGAGATCATGCCGACGGTGTTGGCGGCCGACGGACCCGGCTCCGGACTGAACGCAGACACGGTTGACGGCGCGCACGCTTCCGGGTTCGTGACACAGGCGGAGTACGACGCGCTGCTCGCGCGGGTGGAGGCGCTGGAGGCGAAGCTCCAATACATGACTGTCCAGTCCGGCGTAATAAACGGCCTGGCCGGCCCGCACGTCATCTTCACCGGCGCCAACGTCCACATCCGCAGCGGCTCAGGCACGACGGACGACGGAGGCTCTCTCACCGGGCGGGGCAACCTCATCATCGGGTACAACGAATATCTCGCCGTGCCCGTGGTCGGCCGGGGCGGTTCCCACAATCTGATAATAGGACGCACGCACGAGTATTCAAGCTACGGAGGGCTTGTGGCGGGACGGGGGAACACCATCAGCGGCGCTTATGCAACCGTCACCGGCGGCTACGGCAACACCGCGAGCAACACGTATGCGAGCGTGAGCGGCGGCCAGGGCGGCACAGCATCCGCCTACGCCGCGAGCGTGAGCGGCGGAAAGGATAACGTGGCCGGCGGTCAGTATGCGAGCGTCAGCGGTGGTGTCGCAAACGCGGCCGGCGGCAATTACTCGAGCGTGAGCGGCGGGTACGACAACGACGCGACTTATCTGTATTCGAGCGTAAGCGGCGGTACCGCAAACACCGCCAGCGGCCAATATGCAAACGTCAGCGGCGGCGAAAGCAACGAGGCTTCAAACTATGCGGCGAGCGTGAGCGGCGGCGTCGGAAACACCGCCACCGGACAATATGCGAGCATCAGCGGCGGGAGCGTAAACATCGCCAGCGGCGACAATTCAAGCGTGAGCGGCGGCGCAGAAAACGAGGCCGCCGGCGAGTCCGCAAGCGTGACCGGCGGCGACATCAACGCGGCCAACAGCTCCTATTCGAGCGTGACCGGCGGCCGGTACAACACGGCCAACGGCTTCGTCTCAAGCGTGACCGGCGGCTACGACAATGACACCATCGGATATTATTCGAGCATCAGCGGCGGCACGCTAAACGAGACCAGCGCCTACTTTGCGAGCGTGAGCGGTGGCGAAAGCAACGATGCCAGCGGCGAAGCGGCGAGCGTGAGCGGCGGCCTCGGCGTCACGGCCAGCGGCCTGCATGACTGGCGTGGAGGCTCCTGCGCGTTCTGCGACAACTGAGCGCGGAAACCGCGGCCTTTCGCTCCCGGTCGGTCGTTGCGGACCGATGAAGAATCTATCGAGAAGGGTAGGCCTCTTAGAATAGTGAGGGTCGTCGGAAACAAGGTGTTCGTGGCAGAACTGGAGAAAGACGAGGCAGGTGATGAGCGGAGGACTCGAAGAAAAGAAGACGCTTCTTTCCATGGCGCGTGTGTTCCGTAACGACATACAGGATATCCAGCAGAGAGGCGCGGGCTACTACTCGTGCAGCCCGTTCGTGAGCCGTTACAACAAACTCCTGGCAAAGGCGAAGGAGCTTTTCGCCGACGACCAGACCGTCCTCCTGGATTCGTTCGACGAAGTGGAGGACACCAAGTCGGTCGATCCCGCCGACAAGATGAAGGTGACGCAGCGCGTGCTCATCGAGCTGGGACAGCTCATTGCATTCATGGAATCGATAATCGCACAGGAGGAGGGAAGGCGGCCGAAACAGGTCGAACCGCTTTCCGCAAGAGGAACCTCTGAGGCGGCGCCGGCCGGGGAAGACCCCGCCGGAACGGAACAGGAGGATTGAGGCATGGTCGTTCTGTTGCTGTTTGTTGTCGCGGTTATCTTCATCTGTATCGAGTTGTTTTTGCCCGGCGGTGTGTTCGGGGTGCTGGCGGTCATCGCCCTCATCGGCAGCGCCGTGCTCGCGTTCCGTGAATACGAAGAGATGGCGTTCTGGATCGTCGCCGGCGAGATGATAGCGGCCACGGTGTTGGTACTGGTTGCGATAAAGAGGTTCCCTCACAGCCACGCGGGCAAACTGCTCATACTCGGGCGCAATCTCGACAGGAAGCTCGGCTACAGCGGCACCGAGTCGCTGGATGAATACGTCGGCCAGGAGGGCGAGAGCCTCACTCATCTTCGCCCGGCAGGTATCGCGAAGATGGGCGCGAGACGGCTGGACGTGGTATCAGAGGGAACGTTCATCGACAAGGGCAAGAGGGTGAAAGTCGTGGCGGTCGAGGGCAATCGAGTCGTCGTCAGGGAGACGGAAACCACGACCTAAGAAAAGGAGGATGGCTAATGAAGGTAGGGGTACTGTTAAGCCTCATCATCGTCGGCATCATTCTGGCGGTCATCGCCGTGCTGGCGCGGTTCTTCGGGTTGTGGCTGCGGGCGGTGCTTTCCGACGCGCACGTCAGCTTCGCGAGCCTCATCGGCATGAGCCTCCGGAAGGTAAGCCCGAGCGTGATTGTAAATACGCGCATCATGGCGATAAAGGCCGGATTGAACGTGAGCACCAACGACCTTGAAGCCCACTACCTCGCCCACGGCAACGTCGTCCGCGTGGTCCAGGCGCTTATCGCGGCAAACAAGGCCAACATCCCCCTCACCTTCGCCCGCGCCGCCGCCATCGACCTTGCCGGCCGCGACGTGCTCGAGGCGGTGCAGACCAGCGTCAACCCGAAGGTCATCGACGCGCCCGACCCGCGCAAGGGCAAAGACACCGTTGACGCCGTCGCCATGGACGGCATACAGCTCAAGGCGAAAGCGCGGGTGACGGTGCGCGCGAACCTCGACAGACTCGTCGGCGGCGCCACGGAGGAAACCATCATCGCGCGTGTCGGAGAGGGAATCGTGACCACCATCGGCTCGGCCGAGACCCACAAGAAAGTGCTCGAGAACCCCGATATGATCTCGCGACAGGTGCTGGCGAAAGGACTCGATTCCGGCACCGCCTTCGAGATTCTTTCCATCGACATCGCCGATGTGGACGTCGGCGAGAACATCGGCGCGCAGCTTCAGGCCAAACAGGCCGACGCCGACAAGCAGATAGCGCAGGCCAAGGCCGAGGAGCGCCGCGCGATGGCCTTCGCGAGGGAGCAGGAGATGCGGGCGCAGGTGGTCGAGATGCGCGCCAAGGTCGTCGAGGCCGAGGCCGAAGTTCCCCGCGCCATGGCAGAGGCATTCCGCAGCGGCAACCTCGGCATCATGGATTATTACCGGTTCCGCAACATCCAGTCCGACACGTCGATGAGGCAGTCGATCTCCGACATGGGCCAGCACGGAAAAAAAGAAGAGTGACATGAACAAGTTAATCATCACACTTGTCATCATCTGGATTTTCTGGAGGGTATTCAAGTCGGTCATCGAGGAACTTCAGAAGCGCCTGGAACGGCGCATGGGCGGAGAAGAGGAAAAGATGTTTCCTGACGCCGCCCGACGCTCGCCGACCGTGCCACGCCGACCGGTGTCGGCGGCCTCGAGCCGTCAACCGAACAAATGGCAGCCAGGCCAGCCGGTCCCCGGGAAGCAAGAAGACGAGCTGGAGAAGTGGTACCGAGAGGCGCTCGAGCGGAAGCGGCAATTGAGCGAGGCCGCGGCGCCGCCTCCGCCGCCCGCTGGGGAGCGCATGCCCCTCCAACCCGCGCGACCGCGACCGGCGCAACCGCGACCGACACAATCGCGAGTGCTCCAGCCCCATCCACCGCAACGGCGCGTGGAAGCGCGTGTCGAGCACCGTCGTCAAGTGCATGTGGAGCGAAGGCGGGTTGCGCATCCGCGCGAACCGGTCGCGCATGAGCCCGCGAGAAGACACCGGGAGGCGCCCGCCGCTACGCCGAAGCCGCATGAGTTCATGAGAATGCCCAAACGCGAGACCCGGCAGAGACGCGGCCTGGCAGAACTCGTCGGGGCGGGCGAATGGGACATGAATGACATACGCAGAGGCATAATCATCGCCGAACTCCTCGGATCCCCGAAGGCGCTCGGCGACATCGATTCGCACGTGATATAGTTGGCCAGTCTGCGGGGTTGGCCGTCATGCCCGCGCGGTTTGAAGAGGGGGTGAGTCATGGCCATCAATTGTCCGGTGTGTCAAAAGCTCATGGTTGAGGAAGATTTCGGCGGCGTAAGAGTCGATGTCTGCAAACATGGCTGCAAGGGAATTTGGTTCGATTGGTTTGAGTTGACCAAGCTTGACGAAAGCAACGAGGGGTTTGGCAATGCGCTTGAGGAAGCGCTTAACTCGCCGCGCGTGAACGATGAAAACCGGGGAAGAATCAACTGCCCGAAGTGCGGCAAACCGATGCAGACGCATCAGTATCACTCGCCGAAAGGAGTGAATGTTGACGAGTGCTATGTATGCGGAGGATTTTTCCTGGACTCCGGCGAACTGAAAGTCGCCCGAGACACTCACATGAGCGAGCAGGAGGAAAATGAATACTTGGAAAGTCTGCTTGCCGACGTCCCAGGCTATCAGCAAGAGAAGAAGAATATAGAAAAAGAAAAACTCCGAAACGAAGCCGCTCGCAGATATACAAGGTTCTTGAGGATTGGCTACTACCTGCCGCGTCTCTAGCGGGTACCTGAAAGGAGGTCGGGCAAATGGGAATGATCGCTCTCATCATCGTTGTCGCGATCGTGCTGTATGTGGTGTTCGCGTACAACAGGCTCATCACGCTTCGCAACCGAATCAAGAACGCGTGGGCGCAGATAGATGTCCAGCTCAAGCGGAGATACGACCTCATCCCCAACCTCGTCGAAACGGTGAAGGGATATGCAAAGCACGAGCGGGGAGTGTTCGAGAAGGTGACGGAGGCCCGCGCGCGAGCGGTCGGCGCGGCCAGCGTGAAGGACCAGGGCATGGCCGAGAACCAGCTCACCGGCGCACTGAAGACGCTTTTCGCCGTGGCGGAGAATTATCCGGAGCTGAAAGCGAATCAGAATTTCATGATGCTCCAGGAAGAGCTGGCGGGAACCGAGGGCAAGATTGCGTACGCGCGGCAGTTCTACAACGACAACGTCATGCAGTACAACATCCTCCGTGAAAAGTTTCCCACCAACATCATAGCCGGCGCCTTCAGCTTTAACGCTGAGGACATGTTCGAGATCGAGGTTCCGGCCGAGCGCGAGGCCGTGAAAGTGAAGTTCGACTGAAGCAAGAGACGTTCCACGAAGAAGAGCGGAAGGATGAGCGGACTACCTGAATGGGCCACGGCAAACAGGCTGGCGATTGCATTCCTGGTGCTCTTCCTGTTCATCCCTTTGCTCGTACTGCTGATGCCCGTTTCGACGAACCTGTATGAACAGATGAGCGGGAATCGGCGCAAGTCGATCGCCTTGTGCGCGTTTTTCATCCTCCTGATATTCATCCTCGCGCTCTTGTTCGACGAGATAGCTCCCGGCGCAAGAGTGGTGATGCTTCCACTGGCTCTTGTCGTCGCCACTGTGGGGCCGCTCGTCAGCTATTACAACAGCGACAAGATAATCCTCAGAATGAGCGGCGCAAGGCCCGCGACTAAGGAGGAGCATACGTTCCTCAAGAACACGGTCGAGGGGCTTGCCATAGCCGCCGGCGTCCCGCCGCCAAAACTCTACGTCATCGAAGATACCGCCCCGAACGCGTTCGCCACGGGCAGGAACCCCGAGCATGGCGTCATCGCCGTGACGACAGGCCTGCTGCAAAAGCTCGACCGGCGCGAGCTCGAGGGCGTGCTCGCCCACGAGATGTCGCACATCAAAAATTACGATACGCTCCTGAGCTCGATAGCGGTGATTCTCGTAGGAGTGGTCGCGCTGTTGAGCGACTGGATGCTGAGGACCTTCTGGTTTGCGCCGCGCAGGGGGAGAAGGTCGGGCTCGTCGCAGTCGGAGGGCGGCGGGCAGGTGCAGGCCCTCATCCTGGCAGTCGCAATCGTCATGGCGATTCTGGCGCCGATTGTGGCGCAACTGCTGCGGCTGGCCGTCTCGCGAAAGCGCGAGTTTCTGGCCGACGCCAACGGCGCGTTCCTCACACGCTATCCCGATGGCCTGGCGAGCGCACTCAAGAAGCTCGACGCCGACACGGAACCGCTCGAGGTTGCAAACAAGAGCACCGCGCACCTCTACATAATAAATCCGCTCCGAGAACACGCAAGCTTCCTCAACAACCTCTTCTCAACCCACCCGTCCACACAGGAGAGGATCGCCGCACTCGAGCGCATGTAGCGAATTATAAGGCGTGCGAGAATAGCTTGCCCCGGCGGAAACTGGTCTGTAAGTGAACCACGGATTGACACGAACTTGTGCTCACTCGACACAAATCGCTGAATGCAAAGAACCGTGATTCTTTCTCATGTCATCGACGATGTTGCCTGATCGGGAGGATATGGGAGAATGCTTAAGATTCTCGGTATTTTCTTAGGCGTCCTGTCAGTGCTGACGGTTTTCGCACCCTTTGTCGTTGTGGCCGTCTTCCTGTATTTCTATACTCGCAAACGTATGCTGCGAGAAAAGGAGATGCAGGAAAGGAGTACGAAGGGGCTCGCTAAATTTGCACAGCGAGTCGGATGGAAATACTCCACCTCCGGCGAAATGTTCCTGCCCTACTTAGGGGATACGGTTAAGGCGGATTCGATGACAAAGGTCTGGAATATCCTCGAAGGCATATACAAGGATTATCCCGTACACGTTTTTGAAACGGGAAGAGAGGGCGGCGAATTCCTCGCCTGCTTCCGGCTCGAACATGAGGGAGATCTCCCGCTGGTGGACATCAGACCCCATATGAGGATAAGAGGATGGACTTCAAGAACCGAAAAGACCGCCAGGGCTCTCCAGCTAGGACCGAAGGCGCCGTACATTGAATTCGCGGGGGACCCGTCGTCAGATGAATTTTCGAAGACCTTTCGCGTGGTTTCGACGAACGAGGAGTTCGCCCGCGCCGTGTGCGGCACGGACTTGATGGAATATCTCCTCCGCCATCGCGATTTTGGCATTAATATTCTTGGGAACACGGTGACGTTGTATCAGCCACGATTGGAGTTCAAGCGCGGTTCCATCTATGTCGGCAACAGAGAGGTGATAACAGACGAACACCCGGTGCTCAGGGCAGCGGGCATCGAGCCCCGGCTGCGCCAGCTCCTTGAAGTCAAGAGTCTCATATCTGCTCATTTGCCTGCACGACTATCGCCGCAGGCAACAGGGCGCGTCGAGCGGAGTGAGCGTCGGGCGGAGCGGCTTCCGGCTACCAGGGAAGCCGAATCCAAACCTTCCATAATCTCAGCCACCGCCCTTGTGCTCGCCAACATGATTCCGCTGGCGGGCGTCTTGTACTGGAGCTGGTCTGTCGCCAATATCCTGGTCTTGTTCTGGCTCGAGAACGTAGTCGTCGGCTTGTACAACATCCCGAAAATGGCGCTGTGCAAAGGATTTCTGGCCGTTGACAGCCGACGCACCTATCTCTCCTCCGCCGAGCGCGATGCAATGTCCAAATTGTCGCGAGGAGACTTCGCATCGAAGGCCTTCTTGATCCCGTTCTTCATGGTTCATTATGGCGGGTTCGTGACCGTGCATGGGACGTTCCTCATGATGTTTGTCCTCAGTAATAAAGCCATGCGTGAATCGTTCGACTTCTCCACGATTATGATCGCGCTGGCCGGCCTGATACTGAGCCACGGCATATCGTTCTTCGTCAATTTCTTGGGCCGTGGTGAATACCTCCACACCGATATCCGAACACTGATGGCGAGGCCTTATGGCCGTGTCGTCGTGATCCATATCGTGATAATATTCGGCGGCATCTTGATCATGGAAGCAAATAACCCTTTGTGGGCGCTGGTCCTGCTGGTGATCCTAAAAATCGGCATGGACTTGCTTGCCCACCTGGCCGAGCGCGGAAAGTTGTCCCAGGAAGCAATGATGGAAAAGCAAGGCGCAAGGCTCCGGAAAAGACGGCTTCAAGTTCGGCGATGGCGTGCGAGGAAGCAGGCGGGAAATGCATCGCGAGAGCGTGGGTCTCACATGAAAGAATGAGTGTAACTCACCAGGAACAAGTGGCGCACTTGTAGTCGGTGTGATCGGCGAGAAATGGGAGATGCCTAGAGCAGGTCGTCGAGCAGCCGGCCTGCGACGGTGCGGTTGACGTTTTCGTCCTGCGGATTTTGCGATTCGATGCGAGTCTTGGCCTCCGCGACCTGGTCGGCCCGGGTGTCGGGAATCTGTTTGACGAGCGAAACGAGCCGGGCGACCTCTGCGGCCCTCTGCGCCTCGGGAGAGATATTCACCCCGTCGCTGGACCGTACCTCGTCGGCGCGGCGTCGGCGCTGGTCTTCCTGCTGGCGCGGCTGATTCAGGAAAGGCTCATTTACGCCGTCTATCTTGCTGATGTCCACGGTTCACCTCTACTCTGGCGCAAGAGGATATACCTTGATATTCCTTCGCTCGTTTCTACTACATATATCGGTCAGAAGCGTCCTTTGCTTTAGTCAAAATTATACAGAGAATCGGCGAGAAGGTCAAGCGGGGCGAGATTTTATATCTCTAACTTCTCGCCTACCAACGAATTATCTATTTCCGCAAGTAATGGTGGAATCTTGCGCTTGCTCAGCCTCAACAAGTCCCAGGCCGCCCTGTCGAGCTCCGGATTGTTCCCTCCACCGGAACCTATCCCCTTGGCCCGGGCAATGATATCGGCCAGATGAGTCGCGGCGGCGTAGCCGATGTGTTCTTCCGGCGCCTTCATTGGAGCATGGTGATGGCCGAGGGCGGAGGTGACTTCCTCGGAAAGGTTCCATCGTCTTGCCAGCAGGCCGCCCACCTCGGCATGGGTGCATCCGACGGCCCTCTTCTCGGCTTCGAACAAGGGAATCGCTTCATCCCTGCTGAGCACGAGGGCCTCCTCGAATTTTGCCTGCAGATGCTGGCCCAGTATGATCTTACCCAGGTCGTGGAGCAAACCGCAGATGAAGAACTCGTCTTCCCGTCGTCCGGCTTGAGGAAACGCCTCCTTTGCGATGATCCTCCCCGCAACCCCCACTCCAAGCGAGTGCCGCCAGAATTTCTCCCTCTCGAAAAGGCCCGCGATGTCGCCGTCGGAGGATATATCAAAGACCGTCGCCGTCATTACAAGGTTGCGAATGATATTGTACCCGAGCATCGTGACGGCATGGTTTATCGTGGTCACTTTGTTTCGAAGCCCGTAGTAAGCGGAATTGGCAAGCCTGAGCACCTTTGTGGCGGTCGGCGGGTCGCGCGATATGATGTTTGCGATATCCGAAGCCGACGACTCAGGATGCGCAATTGCGGCATTGAGGTCGGCCAGAACCGACGGAATGGTGGGAAGAGTGACTATGCTTTCTATAATGCTCTCGGACAGCTCCTCGCTCATCGTCGCAACCCTTTCCCGCTCAATGCGTCTTCGAAATCCTCTCCGTTTGGCAGCACACCTCGATGATGTCCTCCGGCCGAAGGGCGTCTATCAGGTCGGGCAGCTCGCCCACCCTCTCGGCTTCCAGCTCGATGCGGTCAAAGTCGCTCACGTCGGAATAGAAGGTCAACTGCCGGCCTTCGTCCGCATCTTTGAGTAACGCGACTACCGGGGTGCCGTCTTCCAGAACAAACCGTCTCGCCAGCCCTTCCTGCACTTTTTGCCACGCCATAATCTCGCTCCGTTTTTTTCAGACTCCGCCGGTTACCCCTCAAGGTTATCAAATAGTAGTATATTCGTCAAGCTTCATGCAAATCCACGGCGGAGGTCGTCGCTCAGTAGCCCATCCGCTCCAGCCGTCTCAGATTGTCGCGCGCCTCCTCCATGTCGGGTCGGATTCGAAGTGCCTGCTCCCATTCGTTGCGTGCGAGTGTGTGGCGTCCCTGAAGAGCATAAATTATGCCAAGTCCGTTGTGCGCCTCGGCGCTGTCGGGGTCGAAGCGAATCGCCATCTCAAACTGCTTCTCCGCCCGGTTGAGATCGCCGGAATCCTTGTACGCCAGGGCCAGGTTCACATGCGCGATGGAGCTCGAAGGATCGAGCTCGACCGCCTTCTGGCCGGCGGCGATCGCTTCGGGAAGCCGGCCCTGCATCCTGTAAATGACTGTCAGGTTCATGTACGCCATGCCGAAATCCGGCTCGAGCCGGAGCGCCTCGCGAAATTCCTCGGCCGCCCTGTCGAGCCAGCCCTTGGCCTTGTAGGCGAGCCCCAGGCTGTTTCGATAACTGGCCACATCGGGCGCAAGAATCACCGCCTGTTTCAGTTGCTCCAGGCCCGCGTCCACCTGTCCGCGTTCGAGGTAAACGTTGCCGAGGTTGAGGCGCATCCTGTGATTCTCCGGATGCATCTCAACTATGTACCGGTACAGACGAATCTCGTCTTTCCAGATGAAATTGCGCTTGATCGACAGCAGCGAGAACAACAGAAGCACGCAGCAAAGCGCGACCGTGGCCGGCCTGCGCAGGCGTCGGGCCTTACCGCTCTCGTCCGAGCCGCAGAAGATTTTTTCAAATCCGTCGGCCGCGCAGAGGAAAACACCGATGCAGGGCAGATACAGGAAATGGATGGGAGTGAACAATTCCGAACGCGCCGCCCCGGCGTATATCGGAAGGATGTTGCTCATGGGAATGAACACGATCAGGTACCACAGCAGGCCGAACAGTCCGGTCTTCGTTTTCCTGGCAAGCCACGGAATAGCCGCCGCCACGGCGATCGCAAAGAGCAGCGGCAGCAGAATTCGCGGCTCGCCTATCGATTGGGCCAGCGGGGTGCGCGGGTCATAGTCGAGATGGAACGGAAAAAGCAGGAGCAAGAAATAATGGAACAGTACCGCCGGAATCGTTATGAGTCTTCGCGGCAACTCCGTCGCAAAGGCGGCGACGATGCCCCCGGCCTCGCCGAGCACGTTCGCGCGAACCCACAGATACACGGCGGCCAGCAGGAAGAAGGGAACGTATCCGGCGACCCTTGCGGCGTGGGTCGGCCTCCGGCTTCTGTCGATGATGAATGGATCGACCAATATTAACACGAGCGGAAGCGTAATCACTTCCTCCTTGGAGAAAAAACCAAGTCCGCACAGTACCAGCGACGCCGCGTAGGCTATCGCGGAAGCGCGGGTGTCGACCGACCGACGAAATCGGACATACAGAAGAATTGAAGAGAGGAAGAAGAAGGCCGACAGAATGCCGGTTCGGTCGGCTATGGCGACGATTCCCTTATGAACCGGATGCGACGCGAAAAGGAGAGCCGCGACTAACGCGGTTCCCCCGCTGCGCGAGACATGTCTCAGGATATGGAACACCATGATCGCATTTGCGGCGTGAAGCAGCAGGTTGGTCAGATGGAATCCCCATGGCCTCAGGCCCCACAGGGCGTATTCGAGCGCGAATGAAAGCATGACGACGGGCCGATAATAGAGTCCGAGAAAAGGTTCGCGGAAGAGCAAAGGCAGGGCGTCCCAGTGCTTGATAAGAACGTTGCCCGTCACGAGCGCCCTGTCATCCCACACGAAATCCGCAGTCAGGGCGTTCAAGTTGACGACAAACACCAGGCCAATGAGAATAAGGGCCGGCGTCAAGGCGCCTTCATTTCCCGTCGAGGAGTCGTTCACCCTTCACCGCCCCGTTCTATTGAGGTTGTCCAGACTCTTGCGCGCGCTCCTCAGGTCGGGCTGGATGCGCAGGGCCTCTTCCCAATGCTGACGCGCTTTGTCATATTCTTTCTTGGCCGAGTACAGCGCGCCCAAGGCGTCGTGTGCCTGAGCGTCGTCGGCATCGTTATCGAGCGCCGCGAGGAATTGCTCCTCCGCCTCATCGAGCCGGCCCTCGCGCTTGTAGATGAGGCCGAGATTCGTGTGCATCGCCGAATTCGACGGCTCGAGTTCGACCGCTTTTTCGCCTGCAGCCGTCGCCTCCTCGAGCCTTCTTATATGCACATAGGCAACGGCTAAGTTGGAGTATGGTCCGGCATTGTTTGGATCGAGCCGGATGCTCTTCTGAAATTCCGCTATCGCTCTGTCGGTCCATCCCCTTTTGAGATAAGCAAGCCCGAGTGTATTGTGGGTCTCGGCAGTTTCCGGCTCCAGGGCGACCGCTCGTTCGAGCTCCGCAATGGCTTCATTCATCCCTCCCGCAGTCAGATAGGCGTTGCCGAGGTTGACGCGCATCGCAGAGTCTTTGGGGTGCATCCGAACAATGTATCGGAACAGCCCGATTTCATTCTTCCATATTGCGTTCCGCCTGAGAGAGAGCAGACAAAAAGCCATGACCACGGCGAGAAAACACAGGATCGTTCCTCTGCGACATAATCTGCCAACCCCGCTCTCATCGAAACGGTCGAGCGTTCCCCTGAGCGCAAGCCCCGCGCAGAGAAAGATCCCGATTGACGGCAGGTAGACAAAATGGATGGGAGTGAAGAGTTCAGTGTCGGCAATCTCGGGAAAGATCGGGATGATGTTGCTCATGGGAACAAACACGATGAAGAACCAGAGCAGCCCGAACGCGGCCGGCTTGCACCTTCTGAACAGCCACGGAACCATCGCGAGAATCACGAGCGTCGCAGCCACCGCCGCCCACGCGGAGAATTCCAGCCCCGACGCCGCCAGCGGAGTGCGGGGGTTGAAATCCAGGTTCAGCGGGAACGCCAGGAGAAAAATGTAATTCAGCATGAGCTTGGGAATAGTGAGCAGTCTGCGCAGCGGCTCCACGGCAAAGGCCTGAGCCATCCCGCCGACCGACACGCCGACCGAATTGCGCGCCCACAGGTACAGAAACGGCAGCAGCACGAAAGGCGCGTAAAGCGCGGCGCTGCGAGTCCAACTGCGCCTGAGCTTCTCCGGAAACAAGAACCAATCGGTCAGGATTATTATTGCCGGCAGCGTCAACGCTTCTTCCTTGGAAAAAAGCGCCAGCGCGCAGAAGACAACCGCCGCTCCGTATCTGAGCCAGGCCTTTTTGGAATTTCCGGAATTGCGATACCCGATGTATAGCGTGAGGGCGCCGAGGTAAAAGAAGGCAGAGAGCATGCCCGTCCGGTCAGCAATGTTGACCACGCCCTTGTGCGCCGGATGCGCCGCGAACAGGAGGGCGCCCAGGAAGGCGGCGTCGGCATTACGCGACACCCGTTTCAGAATCGCGAACACGAGAATCGAATTTGCGCCGTGAAGCAACAGGTTGGTGAGGTGAAACCCGAACGGCCTCAAACCCCAAATGGCGCGTTCGAGCGCGAAGGAAAGCATGACAACGGGGCGGTAGTAGCTCGCGAGGAAGGTCTGCGTGAACACCGTCGGGAGCGTATCCCAATGCCTGATAGCACTGTTGTTCGCAATGAGCGTCCAGTCGTCCCACACGAATCCGGCGGATAACGCGTTCAGGTTGCCGGCAAGCACCACGCCGAGTATCAACAAGACGGGGATAGTCGCGAGCCTGTTCGGGATCTGATGCGCCGCCTTGCTTGCTAGGTCACAACTCCCATGCTCGCTCGCCATCCGCACCCCCATTCGGAACCGCACCGAAAAATTATAGCACACATGCAGCTTCGCCACAACGACGCCGCTCTCACAGTATGTAAGCCCAAATTGACGGGGCGCATGATGGGTGCTAGAATAGACGCAGTATCGGACCCGGTCCGGGTGCAAGCCATCGGGTCGAATCGCGTGTGGTTCCCTTAATTGACTGTCAACGGATGCAGATTTGCCTGAACCTGACAACGCTGCTTCGCGCGAGTCTCGAGGAGTCCGTCGGCGCCGCCGCGCAGGCGGGCTTCGGGGCGGTCGAGTTATGGGTCGATGCCCTCGAGAGGTACCTCGATGCGCATACAAGCGACGACCTTCGCGCCCTGCTGGACGAACACCGCATGAGGGTTCTGAGCATCGGCGATATCGAGTCGGTGACCTTCTGCAATCCCGAACAGTTCGATGAGCTTCGCCGGCGCTGCGAGCGCCTGGCCTCGGTTGCGCGCGCGATATCGTGTCCGACGTTGGTTGCGAGCGCCTCGGTGAGGCCGCGGGGCGTGGACGCCTCCGAGATAGCCGCCGAGACCGCGTCGGTTCTCGGAAAGCTGCTCGACATAGTGGAGCCGGAAGGAGTGGGGCTCGCGTTTGCGTTTCGAGGCTTCGGATGGTGCGCGGTGAACTCGCTCGAGCAGGTCAGGGAAGCGGTGGAAGCCCATGCGGGAAGGCGCGTCGGGCTCGCGCTGGACACGTTTGACCTCCACACCACGGGCGTCCGACCGGGGACGCTTGAGGCTGTGGAGCCGTCGCAGATATTCGTCACGCGGTTGAGCGATTGCAACGAAGCTCCGCCGCCGATACTCTCCGAGACCGACAGGGTGCTGCCCGGAGAGGGCGTCGCGGGCCTCAACGCTCTGTTGGACGCATTGTGGAAGACCGGCTTCGCAGGACCGGTCTCCCTGAAGATTCTTAGCCCCAGGCTCTGGAGCCTCGGCGCCGCCGAGACGGCAAAGGTCGTCATGGCGACGGCGGCTCGATATCTGCCCGCGACAATTTCGGAGGAGCCTGAGGGGAAAAGTGAATCCGTCTGACACATTCACAGAGGGCAAGATGGCGGACAAAGTCAGACTCACGACGCTTACGAAGAGCGGCGGGTGAGCGTGTAAGGCCGGTCAGAGCGACCTGGCGCAGGTCCTGCGCTTGCTTCCACCCGTAGCCGATCCGAACATAATCGTCGCGGCAGATACCGCCGACGATGCGGCCGTGTACCGTCTGGACGACGAGACGGCCATCGTGCAGACGGCCGACTATTTCACGCCCATCGTGGACAATCCTTACGACTTCGGGCAGATCGCGGCCGCGAACTCGCTGTCGGACATCTACGCGATGGGGGCGCGTCCGCTCTTCGCGCTGAGCCTCGCCGGGTTTCCCGTCAAGAAATTTCCACACTCGCTGCTCGCGGAAATCCTGAGGGGCGGGATGGACAAGGCGACCGAGGCGGGCATCAGCATAGCGGGCGGTCATACCGTCGAGGACGACGAGCCCAAGTACGGCTTGGCCGTCACGGGCATCGTGGCGCCCGACCGCGTCGTCAGAAACTCGACCGCCAAGCCGGGCGACGCGCTCATACTCACCAAGCCGCTCGGCACGGGAATCATCACGACGGGGATCAAGGCCGAAATGGTCTCCGACGAAACCATCGAGAGAGTGACCCGGCTGATGGCCACGCTGAACAGGCGGGCCTCCGAGGTGATGGTGAAGGTCGGCGTGAGCGCGTGCACCGACGTGACCGGCTTCGGGCTCATGGGGCATCTTCAGGAGATGGTGGCCGCCAGCGGTGTGGCCGCGCGAATCCACGCGTCGGAAATTCCCGTCATGGATGAGGTCTGGGAGCTGATCAAGCGAGAATGCGTGCCCGGCGGCAGCGAAGCAAACAAGAAGTTCGCCGACGATTTTGCGAGATGGCACCAGGACGTGGAGGAGTCTGTGCGGCTGGCGCTGTGCGACGCGCAGACCTCCGGCGGCCTGCTCATCGCCACACCCCACGAGAAGACGGAGCAGATGCTCTTTACGCTGCACGAGGCCGGCGTCGATATGGCCGCCGTCATAGGCCAGATTATCGACGGCCCCGCCTGCTGCATCTTCGTCGAACCGTGAATCATTTGACACCGGTTGGTTCAGGTCTCATCGGTCTGTTGTCCAAATGAGAATCGACCACATTCTCTTGCAGGGGCAGGCACGGGGGCCTGCCCCTACAAGTCCTGATTGGTTTCGGCAACAAGCCGTGAAGACCTGACCGCATTTCTTCGGGAGGAGAAAGAGAATGAAGAGGCTCCAGAAGTTCATCGACCGTGCGGTCGATATGAACGCCATCAAAGACGAGGCGCTGCTGTCGTCGCTCGGCGTCGAGGCCCGCTACGTGCCGGAAGAACTTGAGGACTTCGACGAGATGGAATTCGGGCTGGGGCGCTCGGGCGACCGGACCGTCATATTCACGCTCGTGCTCGTGCAGAAGAAGTTACAGCGCGTGTCGCTCGGCTGGATTCCCGAGGGAGGCGAGGAGGACGACATGCGCGCGTTCTCCGAGGCCGAGCTGACCGAAGTCATGAACGAAAAGGGCGACACGCTCGCAAGCTTCTTCGAGAAGATTTTCAGCGGGTAACCGACCTCAGGATTCGGCCGGTTCGAAGACAATATCGCCGTCGCTTTCGGGCGAGCGAGCACCTTCAATCCTTTTCCCGCCGTCATCATCCATATCCGGTCCGACGCTGTAGAGCAAGTAACCCGTGCCGGTCCTCCTGTAGATGAAACGCTTTTCGGAAAAGGGATCGGTCAGGATGTTTTCCGGGACAATCGGCACCAGCTCATCGAGCGTTTCTGGATACTCTCCGTTTTCCAAGAGATGCAGGCGCAGGGCTGTCTTGATGATATTGGCTCGCCGGTCGACATCGGCTGTGGTGAGAGCGAGAATGATCTTGCGAAGACTTTCAAATCTTATCTGCGTTACCTCATCCTTGGGGATTTTATCTTCGAGTCGGCTCCTGGAGAACTCCGGATAGGACTTTCTTGATTCTTCAAGGAAGATTTGGCTGAAGGTTTCGCTCGTTTTCTCCCATCTGAGCATGCAGAAGCGAAAGCTCAAATATCCACCCACCCTTCGTACCGTGTCCAGGAAGAGGTCGGGAATCGTGGGATTCTCAACAGGGAACTTGAAATAGAGAATCCCCCTGGCCCGGTCGCTATAGACCCTTTTTCTATTTGCGAACTCGCGTTCGAGCATATCATTCGGGGATGCTCGGCCCGCCTCGATTTCAATCAGCTTATCCAGGAGTTTCTTACACACGTCTTTATCGTTCAGGGCTATCAGATACGAGTCTGCGGCGTCGTACGCCATTCCCTCAATAGCCATTCCGACCAGAGCTTGTATGACCGTGCCGCTGTCGGATACATTGCGAGCGAAGAGAAGCATGTCCGCGTAGGTTTCTCCCGCCCTGTCATATTCTCCTTTATTTTCAAACAACTTCGCCTTAACTACGAACAGCCGACCAATATGCCGAAAGCCACCTAAATAGGTAATGTCTTCTTCCGCAGGACCTTCTTCCGGCATCAGACAGAATTCTTGCCGGTTGCCTTTTCTGACCATGTCCATGGCCACCTCATTCTTGCTAATGAAATCCTCAAGCTCAGGGTCGTCCTCCTGCCAGCCGTTTTCAACAACATTCATGAAGCGGGCCCATAGCAAATCGTCGTCGGGCAGGGGCGCAAGCGACAGGCAGGCTTCGAGATAATATTTCGCCGCGTTGTTGTCCTCAAGTCCTGCGATAAGCTTCTTGATGACTTCCTCGTCCGACTCTTTAGGCAAGCGGGCCGGGTTGAAGTACCACTGGAAGGCGATGGTGAACAGGGAGAGGAAGGCCACAATCGAGACGGTTACGACGAGAATCCACTTGAGACGGGCGTTGTTTCTGACGCTAAACAATGTTCAATCCCCTTAAACTCATTCTAGCGGTTGATGTGCTGCGTGTCAAGAAGGGATTGTACTATTATCTATGAAAATGGCGAATTTTTGTTGCGATTATGATGCGTCCTGTTGTAGGGGCGGTTCGCGAACCGCCCCTACGGAAATTTCACGGAGCGATGGGGACAGTCACCGTAATATTCGCGAGAGCGATGGGGACAGTCCCCGTCGCAATCGTGGGACAAATTCACTGTGCCGGATTCCGGCATCTCAGGCGGCTCTGTCGCCGTCTTTGGAGGGGCGGATGAATCGAAGGAGCCGGCTTGCGGGTTTCTGGCCGACGGTATCCGCAAATTTGGGCTTGAACAGCGCGAAGCAGGCGGGCAGTACCGTGACCGCGCCGAGGAAGCAGGCGACCATGTTCACCGACACGAGCGCGCTCAGCCAGCGGCTGGGAGGAAAGTTCGAGATCATCAGCACCAGAAAACCGGCCGTGATGACGACCGCGTTGAAAAGGATGGCGCGCCCCGATGTCACGAGCGTCGTCTGTATCCTCTTCGTCCGGTCGGGTCTCTTCTCGGCCAGCAGGCGGTACCTGGCGACGAAGTGTATCGCATAATCCACCCCTATGCCGATGCCCATTCCCGAGAGGAGGGCCGTCGTCACGCCGAGCGGGATCCCCGTTGCGCCCATCAGGCTGAAATTAAGCATCGTAGCGATTCCGACGGGTATGATGCAGAACAGTCCCGCCGTGGCGCTGCCGAACATGAGCGAGGTGATGATGAACACCATCACTATTGCGGTCAGGATGCTCAGTATCTGGCCCCGCACGATGAGGTTCATGAACGTGAACGACGACATCACGTGTCCGGCCAGATGCACCTTTGCCGGCAACCCCGCAAACAGCTTGTCGGCCGAGGAGCGCACCCCGCGAATCACCCTGTCGAGCACCCGTGAGTGGTCGGAGTTAACGCGTATCCGCACGTTCGCCTGTCTGTAGTCGTAATCGACGACATCATCGAAATCGTCAGGGTCGCCCGAAAGCGAATACAGGAGCAGGTACTGTGCGACCAGGTCCTGCGAATCGGGAATCCGCAGGTACTCTTTCCGATTTTCGTTCATCACGCGATTCATCCGCTTGATGTAGTCGGCGATGGAAAGTGTCGCGCCGACTTCGTCCATCTTCTTGACTTCGTCCTGCAGGCTTTCAATCGCGCGGAGAATTTTCGGCGACTTCATGTCGTCCTGATTCTCGCCCTCGACGACGATGTTGAGCGTGTTGGTGCCGCCGAATTTTTCGTTGAGGATCGTGTCGGCCACGAGCACCTCGCTGCCCGGCCGGAAATTCGACAGCAGGCTGCCATCGACGTACACTCGCAGCAGCCCGACGATGCCGATGGCTATCACGACTCCCGTCACCGCGAGGACGGCGGCAGGGTGTTCGGCTGTGAGCCGCCCCGTCCACAGAAGGCCTTGAGACAGCCGGCCGCTTCGCTCGCCCGCCTCCCGCTCCTTCGGGTTGTAGCGCATACCTTTCGGGTATCTGACGGGCAGGAGCACGAGCCATGCGGGGATGAAAGTGAGCGAGAACACCAGCGCGCTCGTCACACCGATGGCGGTGAAAATTCCGAGATATTTCACGGGCATCATGTCGGAGGTGGCCAGCGACAGGAAGCCGGCAGCCGTCGTCAGCGACGCCATGGTCACCGGGGCCCACATCTCGTGCATGGTGGTGAGCACGATCTCCCTGCGGTCGCCCAGAGGGGAGGATGCGGCCTCCTCGTGGTACCGATTGATTATGTGAATGCCGTACGCGAGGCCGATCGCCATCAACAAAACCGGCACGACCGTCGTCACGGCGTACATTGGAATGTTCGCAAGCGCCATGACACCCATGGTCCAGACAACGCTCGCGACGACGACCGCCAGCGGCAGAAACACTCCCCGTGCGGAGCGCAGCGTGAGATAGAGCACGATGAGTGATACCAGCGTCACAAGCGGCAACGTCCTGCGCATGTCTTCGGCGGCGTATCTCCCGATCGTTCCCTCCATGACCGGCCTGCCCGCGATGATGACGCGGTTGTCGCCGAGGTCGAAGTCCTCCAGAACCATCCGCTTTATGCGGTCGTACATCTCGACCTTGTCCTGTCCCTCCTCCAGCTTGGCGAATATCGAGGTGGCGGTGCCGTCGGGAGAGACGACGTTGTTGACGAAGATCTCATTGTCAAGCACGGCCCGGCGCAGTTCCTCGGCGGCCTCGAGCGTTTCCGGGGCGGTTTCCATGAGTGGGACGACCTCGAGACCTCCCTCGGAGCCGACAATGTTGTCAAGAGTCTGGAGGCTGATGAGGTCGTCGCCGATGATGCCGTCCATCTGTTCTATCTTCAGGCTCATCTTCTCCACGAGCTTGAGCGTGTCCGGGTTGAAGATGCCGTGCGGGCCTTCGTTGACAATGCCCACGATTATCCGCTTCTTCGCGTTGAACAGCTCTTCCACATGTTTGTTGTAGATGAAGACCGGATGGTGCTCGGGCATCATCGTTTCGACATCGGTTTCGAGCCGGAGCGTGCGGATGGGTAAAGCGATTAAGAGGGTGGCCGCTACCACTGCGAGTATTGTCGTTTTTGGAAAGCGGGCGATGATTCTGTAGAGGCGGTCCATAGGGTTTTCAGGACTCGACAGTGTGTTGCCCAAAGGAGATTTCTCTCGATAACATTTTCGCACGTGTCATTCTGAGGACCCTGGCGACGAAGAATCTCTCCTTTTCGCGCAACCTTACGCCTGTCATCAGGAGATTCTTCGCTTCGCTCAGAATGACGAATAGGCGATTGCTTCTAGGCAACAGCGCTTCGACAGCCTGATCTTTCCTCTTGAGGCTGGGAGAAGCAAGTCGAGAGAGTTGGGGCGTATGCTTCAAAAAGGGGTGCCTACATAATCCCGCTTCCATTATAATAGCCGGGTGAGAACATGTCAATTATTTTTGGGCCCGTTATACGTCAATCATGCGGTGCTTGGTTTTTGTCAAGAGAATCATGTATAATTCTGACAGAAGAATGCCTGCTTCGATACCGATCCGATACCCGCGGCAAACGGACTGTATCTTATTCCTGAATATCGTGCACGAGTATCCCGAGAGGTTTGATGATGCGCCTGAGTAACGAGCATTTCGCTGAAGTCGAGATCCTGTCTTTTGAATCGCATTGTAAGCTCGATGGAATGTCTTATGAACAAACGGTCAATGTGAAGACGAGCGCCGGATCGGTCATCAGGCTGTTTGACTTCATGGGATTCGCCGTTAACGAGTCGCGGCTGGGCAAGAACAAGAAGGTGGTCCTGTGCGTTCCTTATATCGACGGCGAGGTGGCCGTGCTCGAATCCGGAAAGCCGCAGCTCCTGGACAGCGATTTCGACAGCGAGAGTACTGTCCCTTCCAGGGTAACGTTGATTGCAAAAGTCCTGGAGACCAGCAGCGAGGACCACGACCTCCTCGTCGATGCCGGTTTCGGTAAAATCTATGTCATCCCGAACGGGGATGTGTCTGAGTTCAGCGCAGGCGACATCATAAAATTCAAGGCACGCAGGCTTGACCTGCTCGAGATACTGGAGTAACAGGCACGACCAGGCCTTTTCCCGGCTGCCTAACGATTTGCCGGCCGCGCTTCCTTCACCCGGATACCACTAATGACGCGCTCTGATCTTTTCGCCTTCCTGAAATCATCCAAGTTCGCTCAGGTAGCCGCAATCTTTCTGCTGGCGTTCGCAATCCGGATGGTGTACCTCTATGAGATACACGACAACCCGTTCTTTCGGCATCTGACCCTGGATGAGACCGCATACGACCAATGGGCTCAGCGCATAGCAGGAGGCGAGTGGCTGGGCAAGGATATCTTCTATCAGGATCCCCTCTACCCCTATTTCCTGGGGGTGGTTTACTCCGTTATCGGGCGCGACTTCCTGTGGGTGCGTGTGCTCCAGCTCTTCATCGGCTCCGTGACGTGCGTGCTCATATATTTCATGGGAAGCCTGATCTTCGACCGAAGTACCGGACTGGTTGCCGGGGTGATTGCCGCCATCTACAAGCCGTTTTTCTATTTTGAGGCGATGTTCCTGAAAACCTTCATGGGCGTTTTCCTGATATGCCTGTTCGTTGTGCTGCTCCTTGTGACCCGGCCCCGGCGGTCCTTCCTCTTATGGGTCGCTTCGGGATTCGTTCTCGGTTTGCTGGCGCTCGTAAGGGCGAACACGCTGGCGCTTGCCGGAGGGGTAGTCGTATGGCTTTTCGCGACCGGCAGCGAAGCCGAGAGAGCGAAGCATAAGCTCATCGCCGCCGCCGGCTTCATGGTGGGACTGGCGGTGGTCGTTTCCTGCGTTTTCGCCAGAAACTATATTGTAGGGAAAGATTTCGTGATTCTGACATCGCAGGGCGGCCAGAATTTTCTCATAGGAAACAACCCGTGGAGCCTGAGCGGAAGGTATGAGCCCCCCATATTTATCAGGCCCAATCCCAGATACGAGCAGCAAGATTTCCTCGTTCGAGCCGAGATTCTCACAGGACGAAAACTGAAGCCCTCGGAGGCGTCCGAATACTGGTTCGGCGAGGCGTTCGACTTCATACGGCATCAGCCGCGAAGATGGCTGAGGCTCATGTGGATGAAGTTCTGGCGATTCTGGAACTGGTACGAGATACCCGATAACCAGAATTTCTATTTCTTCAGCCGTTACTCCCGCCTGCTGAGATGGCCGCTGCCCAATTTCCGCATCGTGGCCGCGCTGGGCCTGAGCGGCATGCTGCTGTGCCTGCCCCAATGGAGAAAGGCGCTGCTGCTTTACCTCGTGATCATCCTCTACTCGGCCACAGTGATAGCATTCTACGTGTTCGGACGATACAGGCTTCCAGTGGTCCCGCCGCTGATGGTGTTCGCCGCCTATGTGCTGTCCACGATGCCGGCGATGATAACGCAGAAGAAATACCTGCGACTGGCGGCGGCGGGTTTGGCGGCGCTCGTCTTCTTCAAACTGCTCGGAACGCACGTCAGCCCCAACGACTACTACGGCGACGATTCCAACGCCTACTGCCGACTGGCGAGTGTGTATCAGGTCGAGGGAAAGCTGGACGACGCCCTTTCCGCGTACAAGCGGGCGACTGAAATCATGCCCTACTACTGGGCTTCATATTTCGGTCTGGGAGAAGTGTACGAAGGCAAGGGCGAGCCGGACGCAGCGCTCGAGAACTACAAGCTGGCCAGGATCTACAATCCGGGCAACGCCGACATCTGCGCCCGGATGGGAAGAATATATTACCGGAAGGGACAACTCGAACTCAGCGCGGAGATGTACCGGGCGGCGACAGAGCTGCAGCCCGATTGGACCGTCCCCCACGTGTGGCTGGCAAACATCTATCAGCTCCAGGGAAAGCCCGAGCAGGCCGAGGCGCATCTCAGGAAGCTCGCAGAATTGAAGATGCAGGAGATGCCGGAGGAGTAGCCCGCCGCGTCAGCCAGCAGTCGCCTCTATCCGCACCTCTATGGCTTCGCCCATCTCCCGTGTTCCCGCTGAAGGCGAGGGGTCATCGTCGGCCTTCAGGTCGGCCGTCACGTGCTTCCCTTCGCTGAGTACTTCTGCTACCGCGCGTTCCAACCGCCTGGCGGCGCCCGCTTCGCCGACGTGCTCGAGCATCAGGACGGTGGAGAGCAGAATTCCCGCCGGGTTGGCCTTGTTTTGTCCGGCTATGTCGGGAGCGCTGCCGTGCGTTGCCTCGAACACTGCGAACTTGTCGCCCATGTTGACGCCGGGCGCGACTCCCAGCCCCCCAATGAGCCCCGCCGCAAGGTCGGAGATGATGTCGCCGTAAAGGTTAGGGAGCACGAGCACGTCGTATTTTTCCGGAAACTGCACGAGCTGCATGCACATGTTATCGACGAGCTTGTGTTCATACGAGATGTCCGGATACCGCTTGCTCACGTCGGAGGCGACCTTCATGAACAGGCCGTCGGTGTATTTCATTATGTTGGCCTTGTCTATCGCGGTCACCTTTTTTCTGCCATGCTTTCGCGCGTACTCGAACGCGAACGTCACAATCCGCTCCGAGCCCTTGACCGAGATCGGCTTGATGCTGATGCCCGTATCGCACCCCAGTTCGACTCCCTTGTGCTCTCTGAGAAACCGGAGGATGGGGTTGTCCTCGCCGCAGCTTTCCATGAACTCGATGCCCGCATAGAGGTCCTCGGTGTTCTCGCGCACCACGACGATGTCGATCGACTGCGGGCTGGAGATGCGGCTGCGAATGCCCGAGAAGTACTTGCACGGCCGCACACAGGCATACAGGTCGAGTTTCTGGCGAAGCTCCACGTTGACGCTCCTGAAGCCTTTGCCGACGGGAGTCTCGACGGGTCCTTTGAGCGCGACGCCGTTTCGCCTTATCGAATCTATCACCCTGTCGGGAAGCGGCTTTCCTTCTTTCCCAACGACCGAGGCGCCCGCCTGCTGGACATCCCACTCGACGGCCACGCCCAGCGCCGACACGCATTGCTTGGCCACCTCGGTGATTTCGGGCCCGACGCCGTCGCCGGGTATGAGGGTAATCGTGCGGGCCATAACACCTCACATGCAGACGTCGATCTGGAAATCGCCCGCCTCCAGCAGCGAGCGCACGCGCTGGAGGAACCCTATCGAGGTCGCTCCATCGACGATACGATGGTCGTATGAGAGGCACAGGTACATCATCGGCCTTACGGCGATGGCGTCATCGACGACGACGGCGCGTTTCTCTATTTTTTCCGCGCCCAGTATTGCCGCCTGAGGCTGGTTTATGATGGGCGTTGAGAGGATGGCGCCGAGCGAGCCGGGGTTGGTGACGCTGAACGTTCCTCCCTGTATCTCATGCAGCGACAACCGGCCCTCGCGGGCGCGCCTGGCGAGCGAATCGAGCGCCGTCGCGAGCTCCTCGACGCCCAGCCTGTCGGCGTTGCGAATGACGGGAGTCATCAGCCCGCGCTCGGTCTGGACAGAGACGCCGATGTTGTAGTACCGCTTGATGATGATCCTGTCGTCCACGAGCGAAGAGTTGATGTACGGGAATTCCTTCAGCGCCTGGACCGCCGCGGCGATGATAAACGGGAGATACGTGAGAGACGTTCCGTATTTCTGTCGGAAGGCTTCCTTGTGCTTTCCGCGGAGAGCGACAATCGCCGACATATCGGCCTCGGCGATGGTGGTCACGTGGGGCGACGTGCGCTTGCTGCGGACCATGTGCTCCGCTATGGCCTTGCGCATTCCTTCGAGCGGCACCGCTTCTTCGAGTTCCTCGAGAGGTCTCTCGGCCGGCTTCCTCGCCGGTTTTTCGGGAGCCTTGGGCGCTTTGGGGCGAACCTCTTTCTTGCCGCCTTCTTTCATCGAGATGTAATCCAGCAGGTCATCCTTTGTCACACGGCCGTCAGCGCCGCTTCCCTCGATTTCCTCGATCTCGATTCCGTGCTCCTTCGCCATGCGGCGGACAAGGGGAGAAGATCTTTTTTGGCGGCGTTCGGCGACGGGTTCGGCCTCCTCGCGTTTTCCTGTCGGCTCTTTTGCCTTTTCCTTCTTTGCGACATCTTCTTGGACGGCCTTCTTTTTCTTCTCCGCCGGGGCCGCCTTCTCTTCCTTTGGCGGAGTTTTCTTCTCAGCCTCCGCGGGCTGTTCCTTTTCCTCCAGTTCTTCGTCCGGCCCGGCGATGATGGCGAGCAATCCGCCGACCTTGACCTCGTCGCCCTCTTCGGCCATCTTTTTCCGAAGTATTCCCTCGGCAGGCGACGGAATCTCGACGTTGGCCTTGTCCGTGGCGACCTCCACGAGCGGCTCGTCCAAACCGATCTCGTCACCGACTTCCTTCAGCCACTTCACTATTGTTCCGCTGACCACGGTTTCGCCCACTTCCGGCATCACGACTTCGGTTGGCATGACGGCCTCCACTCGGATAGGTACGGATTACCTCAATCTACGCGAAATGCTAGCATAAAATGGTGATTTATAAGGACTTATAGTAATTAAACAAACGGTCAGTATTCGATTGCGCGGTTGACAGCCGCGATAATGTCATCTTCGCTCGGCATATAGAACTCTTCGAGCGGCGGGCTGTAGGGAATCGGCGTATCAGGCGCCGCCACGCGCAGTATGGGCGCGTCGAGATAGTCGAACAACTCGTCCGAGAGCAGCGCGGCTATCTCGGCCCCGATGCCGAGGGTCTTATGGTCTTCGTGGACGAGCACGACCCGGTTGGTTTTCCTGACCGACTTGTAAATGGTCTCCTTGTCGAGCGGCAGAACGGAACGCAGGTCGATCAACTCAAGCGACAGGTCCTCGTCGGCCAGCTTCTCGATTGCGCTTCGGCAATGATGCACCATCGAGCCATAGGTGATTATCGTCAGGTCGCCGCCCTCCTGAAGGACCTTCGCCTTGCCGATGGGCACGACATAATCTTCCCCGGGCACGTCGTCCTTGGCGCGGCGATAGAGATACTTCGGCTCGAAGAATATCACGGGGTCGTCGTCGCGTATCGCCGACTTCAGCAACCCCTTTGCGTCGTAGGCCGAGGACGGGACTACAACCTTGACGCCGGGCGTATGCGCGAACCACGCCTCGGGGCTCTGCGAATGGTAGAGGCCGCCGTGCACCCCCGCCGCCGACGGCGCCCTGATGACGATCGGCGCGTGCATGTCACCCGCCGTCCGATACCGCAGCGTCGCCGTTTGGTTGACTATCTGGTCGAATCCGCAGGAGATGAAGTCGGCAAACTGTATTTCGGCTATCGGCCTGAACCCCATAAGCGCCATGCCGAGCGAGATGCCGACTATCGCCGATTCGGATATCGGCGTGTCCACCACACGGTTTTCGCCGAACTGCTGGTACAGGCCCTCGGTCGCCCGGAACGCGCCGCCGTACTCGCCCACGTCTTCGCCGAGCACGATGACCGATTCGTCACGTTCCATTTCCTCCTTTATTGCCAGGCGAATCGCCTCGACCATCGTCATCTCGGGCATATCTCAGGGCTCCTCATCGGCTGCGAACACGTGTTTGAGCGCATCCTCTCCGGGCGGAAACGGGCTCTCGTCCGCGAACTTCACCGCATCTTCAAGCACGCCGGAAATCTTGTTCAGTATCTCCTGCTCCTCCGATTCCTCGAGATACCCCTTCTCGGTGAGGAACCTTTTGAACCTCGCAATCGGGTCCTTCTGCTTCCACTCTTCCTTTTCCTCTTCGGGCTGATACTTGGCCTCGTCGTGCTCGGAATGCCCGCTGATACGGTAGGTCATGCACTCGATGAGCGTCGGACCGCCGCCGTTCCGGGCCTTCTCGGCCGCTTTCTCCATCTCATCGTACACAGCGAGCACATCGTTTCCGTCGATCTTGACGCCCTCGAATCCATACGAGTCGGCCCGGTACGACACACAGCAGATGGCCATCTCCCTCTCGACGGGCGTCGAATAGGCATACTTGTTGTTCTCGCATACCAGCACGAGCGGAAGCTTGTGAATTCCGGCGAAATTGAGTCCCTCGTGGAAATCGCCTCGGTTGGAGCCGCCCTCGCCGAAGTAGCTGACGGCGATGTTGTCGCCGCTGCGAATCTTGAACGCGAAGGCGACGCCCGCCGCGATGGGGATCGTCGAGGCCAGGATGCTCGTCGGCGGGATTATTCCCAGCTTCTTGCTGCCGGCATGGAGAAAGGAATCTCTCCCCTTCGACGGCCCCGTTTGCTTGCCCATTATCTGGGCCATCAGAATCTTCGGCTCCATGCCCTTGGTCAGGAACGCGCCTAAGTCCCTGTGGACGGGCGAGATGACGTCGCCGTCTTTCAGGTGCTCGCACGTGCCGACGGGTATAGCCTCCTGCCCCTTCGACAGATACAGACCGCCGAAGATTTTTCCCTGGCGATACAGCTTGGACAGCCTGTCCTCAAACTGCCGTGTCAGAAGCAGGTCGCGATAGAGCTTCAGCAGCTTCTCTTTTGGGAGGTCTTTCGCAGACATATGTACAGCTCTCCACCGGCCGGACAGACTCATAGCACCGCTGAGCATCCCGGCCTCAAAGACTGAATAAAGTATATCAGTATCAAATGGGCTCAGCAAGCGGGCGAAATGAGCGGCCGACCCACACCGCGCCTTCGAGAAATCGAGGTGTTCGCGGCCTGTTGGGCAAATGGTTGGGTACGATGGGACTGGATTCCCGCAGGGCAGGCACAGGGGCCTGCCCCTACAAACTACATGATTGTCCAGTGAACAGGATTACTTGGGGAAGCGATGCGCGAAATCGACGGCTCGATTTACGAGCGAACGCCGCCGTGCTCTCATGCGCTTTCGAACGTATTTCAGCTTTCGCCTGAGGTGCTCGACACTTAGGTCTCTCCGTATGCCGGATGGTGTGAGGCGGTGAGTTGCATCCAAGACAGTGTAAAAGTGGTCCCATCCTCCGCCGAGTTCGCGGTTGCGTCGAGCTTCCTCTCCCTCTTGGATCCTCTTGAATCCTTCTTTTCTGTCCAGGCCATCTGCGAGCCGCACATGCGAATAATCATGGTTCTGATGAATTGCCATTACGAGCGGCGTCGCGTCTATGACCGCAACTTTTTGTTTGGACGCCTTCCAGACCAGCCAGTTGTCATATCCCGTTCGGCCTAGCGCGAAAGGCGGAATTGAGGCAAACAATCCTCTTCAGAACACGAAATAATCAATCCACCAGGCGTCCCGCTGTTCGCCCGATTGAAGCGCAAGGGACCGTAATCTTTTCTCATAACCCGGATTGAAGTTCCACAATTCCCCGATGTTTACATCCCAACGCTTTCCGACCATGAGGAAACGGCGCGGCCAGGAACGTACTCGTTCCACCGCTCGCGCGAAATCGCTCAGCAGGATGATGTCGGTATTCACATAGCAGAGCAAGTCATAGCGTGCAAGTCGATGAGCCTTTTCGAAGAGGTCGTCGAGCAATGGCGTGCGGAATTCGTTCCGCGTCACTTCCGGGCCGTGGCGCAAGCCCAGTTCATCGCAGACCTCCGCGGTGCCTTCCTCGTTTCCAAACAAGATAATGTCAGGTTTGGGTTCCAGCAGCGTCCAGCTCGTGAGGGCATTGCGCTGGATGATGCCGGAGTGTTGCCTGAAAGGTTTCGGCATGCTAAAGATCGTCAGCATTCGACGGGCCTCATCTCGGGAATTGGCGTGCGGCGAGGAAAGCGATGCTGCGGACTTTCGATATCCGCCGACAGTGACGTGTCAGAGCGCATCTCTGCAGCTACCCGATCGACTCTTTCAGTTTCTCGGTTGTCCTTTCTATCTGGCCCAGGGATATGCCTTCTCTGAACGCGAGCACGATTCCTATGATGATGACGGGGAAGAACGTGGCCGCGTGAGCCACCAGCGCGTATACCTTCGCGACGGAATCGCTTATCGAGGAGTTGCAGAGCTGAAGTCCGATTTGCACGAAAAAGTGGAAGGGACCGGCATAGCCCGGCGTCGGAATCGACACGCCCACCGCGGCGGACGCGAGGATTGCCGTGACGGACACGAGCCGGAGCTTGTCCTGGATTCCGAACGCGAAAAAAAGGGGATAGAACATCAACGCGTTGAATGTCCATTGCACGATTGAGATCAGGATGGAAATGACTACGTGCCGCCAATTTTTGAAAATGTGGAGCCCCTCGGTCAGCCCCATGAAGATGCCTATCAGTTTCTCCCTCATTCCTCCGGGCAGGAAGAACAATGCCCTCTCTAGTATTCTCGCGGCAAGCTCTTTCTTGAAGTACACGAGAACGGTGAGTCCCACGAGCACCGCAAACACCGAGGTGGCAACCACGCCGAGGAAAAATTTCACATCCGCCAACGAACGGCCGGTCGCTCGCATCAGTACCGTTTCGTCCAACGGATAGAAGAGAAGAACGCCCGCTATGAGCAGGAGCAGCACGAACGTGTCGAACATGCGGTCCACAACCAGCGACGCGAGCGACGCCGTCAACTTGATATTCTCTTTTTCAGAGAGAAGGTAGGCGCGGATGAATTCGCCCGCGCGGGCGGGCAGCAGACAATTTCCCATGAAGCCGATGAGTATGGGTGAAAGCAGGCGGAAAAACTTGACCTTCTTAAGGTCGTGGAGGAGGTAATACCAACGGAAGGTCCGGAAGACATAGGTTATCAGAGCGAATACTATGGCCGGCACGATATAGATGTACCTTGCTGTCGCCAAAGCATTCCATATTTCGCCCCAATTGGTGACGCTCCTGAAGAAGAGCCACAAAAAAAACGCGGCCACGGCCACGCCAAGGCCGAAGTTGAGCCAGAATCTAAATCTCTTCAAACCGCCTCCTTTTCACCGTTTCCCGCGGCGCTCTTTCTCCATGGCCTCGATGAAGCTCTCGAACAGGTACGAGGCGTCGTGAGGTCCGGGTGAGGCTTCGGGATGATATTGGATGGAAAAAATGGGCAGAGTGCGGTGGCGCATGCCTTCGACCGTCTTGTCGTTGAGGTTCATGTGCGTCACTTCGACATCCGCCGGCACGGAATCGCGAACGACCGCAAAGCCGTGGTTCTCGGCGGCGATTTCCACCCTCGCCGTGGCGGCGTTCTTGATGGGCTGATTGCCGCCGTGATGGCCGAACTTGAGTTTGCATATCTTCGCGCCCAGCGCCAATCCGAGCATCTGATGTCCGAGGCAGATGCCGAACGTCGGCTTCCGCTCGATCAATTCCCGGATCGTGTGAACCACGTTGGGCACGCCCTCGGGGTCGCCGGGGCCGTTGGACAGGAAGATTCCATCGGGCTGATGCGCCAGGGCCTCGGCCGCCGTCGTCTGCGCCGGAACCACGATGACCTCGCAGCCTCGCTCGGAAAGCTTGTTGAGTATGTTGCGCTTCACGCCGAAGTCGAACGCGACCACGCGGAACCGTCTCTCGCCCCGCGCGGGCACGCGATACTCCTCCGAGCAGGTGACCTCCTTGACGAGGTCGCGGCCTATCAATCCGGGCGACGCCTTCGCCTTTGCCACGAGGCTGTGAACGTCGAGGTCCTCTGTGGAAAGCACCGCCTTCAAGGCCCCCGCCTGGCGTATGTGCTTGGTCAACGCGCGAGTGTCAACGCCCTCGATGCCCAGGATATCGTTCTCGGCGAGGAATTCGGCCAGCGGCTTCTGGGAGCGCCAGTTGCTGGGGTAGCGGCAGCACTCGCGCACCACAAACCCCTCCACGTGTGGCTTTAGCGACTCGAAATCCTCTTCGTTCACACCGTAGTTGCCGATGAGCGGATACGTCATCGTCACTATTTGACCCTTGTACGAGGGGTCGGTGAGGATTTCCTGATAGCCGGTCATGCTGGTGTTGAAAACAATTTCGCCCGACCTCTCGCCGCGGGCGCCGAACGAGGTTCCTTCGAAGTATCGGCCATCCTCAAGCGCAAGCAGTGCTTTCACAGTTCGCTCCGCTAATTATGCATCCACCGGTAAATGGGCCGCGCAGTCGCAGCAATCAACGGCGCGGCGCGTTTTTCCTGTCACACTCATTCAACAAGCCGCCCGTCGTGCAGCCTGAGCCGTCCCCCGACAACGACGTGCACGGCGCGGCCTTTCAAGCGCCATCCGTCAAACGGCGAGTTCCGGCACTTGCATTCTAACTTCTCCGCATCGACCACGAATTCCGCCGACGGGTCGAATACGGTCACGTCCGCCCTCGCTCCGGCTTCGAGCCTTCCCATCGGAAGGTCGAGTATGCGGGCAGGACCGACGGTCATCTTGGAGACGGCCTCGGACAGCGTGAGGACGCCTCCGTCCACCAGCTTCGTCACGACGAGCGGCAGACAGGTCTCGAGGCCAATTATTCCAAAGGCCGCATCCGCGAAAGCGCATTCCTTCTCGGCCTGAGTATGAGGCGCGTGATCGGTCGCAATCGCATCGATGGTCCCGTCGCGCAGCCCTTCCTTTAATGCCTCGACGTCGTCCGCAGTGCGCAGCGGAGGATTCATCTTCGCATTTGCGCCGGATGTCTCCACGGCGTCCTCGGTCAGGGTAAAATAATGCGGGGCCGTTTCCGCCGTGACCTTCACGCCCTCGCGTTTTGCCGAGCGGATGTGTTCGACCGAGCCTGCGCAGCTCACGTGCGCGATGTGCAGCCTTCCTCCGGTGCGTCGGGCAAGCGCGATGTCGCGCTCGACCATCGTTTCCTCCGCGGCGGGAGGGATTCCGGGGAGGCCGAGCCGAGCAGCAACCGCCCCCTGATTCATACAGCCGTTTCCGCTCAGGGCCGGGGCTTCGCAATGAGAAATGATCGGAAGACCATACATATTCGCACATTCAAGCGCCACACTGAGTACCTCGGCGTCGGTAATCGGATGACCATCGTCGGAGAGCGCAACGGCGCCGGCTTCCTTCAGCGCTCCGATTTCAGTCAGGTCCTTTCCCTCCAGTCCGCGCGTGACCGCGGCCACGGGATAGATGTGAGTCCATGCCGATTTCTCGGCCTGCGCGTTCAGGAATTTTATCACATCGACGCTGTCGGCGACGGGGTCGGTGTTGGCCATGGGCACGAGCGCGCAGAATCCGCCCGCCACGCCGCTGCGGCTTCCGCTCTCTATCGTTTCCTCGTCCTCCCTGCCGGGCTCGCGCAGGTGAGTGTGCATGTCGATGAAACCGGGCGCGACAATGAGGCCGCGTGCATCGAGACGCTTCGCATTGGACGAGGAGAGGTTCTTGCCGATTTCCGCGATGACCGAACCCTCGATCAGCACGTCCATCACTGCGTCGGTTCCCGATGCCGGGTCGATGACCCTGCCGCCTTTTACGAGGATGTTCACTTCCGCCATTTCCATTCAGGCGCCGATTGGGAACGCCATCCGTCATCCGTGCGCCCGCAAACGAGTTCCCGCCCCAAGCGTCCCGGCACAATAGTATAACATCCCGGTCAACAGGGCCGGGATGAGGGGCTTCCCCTTTGTTTTCTCTCTCCTTGCACCCCCGGATGGACGTTCCTCTCGCGGCCTCAGAGGACTTCCACATTATAATTGTGGTAATCGGAAAATCTTTTCTGATAGTGGGATGCGATTCTTCCGTCCATGTCGAAAAGATATGCGATGAGCGCCGCACGCACCCACATCCCGTTGCGCGCCTGCCTGAAGTACATCGCTCGGGGATTGTTATCTATATCAAAAGGAATTTCCTCGTTGCGAGGGAATGGGTGCATGATGGCCGCATACCATTTCATCCGGGAAACCATGTCTCGGTTCAGGTAGTATTTGCCCGTGTCCAGGTTATCGAAGAATTCCTTGTCTGCCTTGCTGTCGTGCTCGTGTTGAATCCGGGTCATGTACAGCAGATCGACCTTTTCGATGACTTCATTCAGGTCGTCCGACTCCTTGACCTTAACGCCCTTGTCCTCCAGCCTGCCTCTCAGCTCGGCGGGAAGCCGGAGCTTGGGGTGGTCGGGCGCGACGAAGTACATCGTCGTGTTTTCGTATCGTGAGAGAAGATTCGCAAGCGACCTGACGGTTCTCCCTCTCCCGATGTCGCCGCAGAAGCAATACACCTTATTGTCAAGACCCTTGGTGAGTGTCGGGTATTTCTGCCGGAGCTCATCGAACCGATTCCATTGCGAGGAGTCCTTCGGGGAGCGGAAGGAAAAGGTGATTTGTATGGTGTAGATGTCAAGCAGCGCCTGGGTCGGGTGCTCGTCGGCTCCGGCGCCGCCGTTGATTATCGGGACATTCCGCTGGTTGAATTCCTCGAGGCCGTTCATCAGATACGCGCAACATTCGGCAAAATCGGGAATTCTGCTTCGCATTATGATGATATCGAAGTAACTGCTGAACATCCGGACCGAATCCAGCGGCGACTCGCCCTTGTATTCCGAAGATACCGAGGCGTCGCGAATTTCGTTGCACATGATTCCGAGAATCTGGCAGGCGGCCATGAATGAGAGAAACGTTCTGGTGGAGGCCTGAGTGAAGTACAGCATGGCCCTCTTGTGAGATAACAGACTGGACAGGTACTTGTAGCCCTCTTTGGTGCCGGCTATATTTTTTATCATGTCGGCGACGCTTGAGAGGTGTTCGAGAAGCCCCTTGTCGAACTGTTCGGAAAAAATGACGTGCTTCAGCCGTTCGTTGCGCTGGAATTCGGGGATTTTCATCAGTATAGGCCTGTTCAGCCGCGACTCAAATTCGTACAGATTCATGGCAGCCCTCTTTGATTTGGCCCTTCACCGGTTTGCTTGCGTAGCGATGGGGACTGTCCCTATTTACGTAATCCTGCCTTTTGGATTCGTAGAATAGGGACTGTACCCGTCGCAATCGCGGATATTTCCGTAGGGACGCACGGCCGTGCGCCCCTACACCAGGACGCAACATGAAAATCGCGACAAAAATCTGTCATTCTCACAGATAGCAGTACAGTCCTCATCGCATTTTGGTTGCGGCTACTCCGCGCTGTAGGACACGGTGTTTTCCCCGTATCGGGTCAAAAAAAAAGCCCTCACATGAGGGTCAATCACACGCATGTTTTCTTGAAGGCGGACCTTCAGCCATTCACACCTCACGCGCCCACACTATCTGCATGGAACCGATACACGAGGCCCTTTCACACCGCGCCCTATTATAACCCTATGCGCCTCGATGTGTCAAGCCTCGGCCCGGGAGCCTTTGTTCACAAAGGTTTCTAAACCTGCTCGTACAAAGCTCTGCGTTCAGGGTCCATCGCCGCGAGCCGCTCGCGCGCAGCCTCCGCCGAAACGGCTTCGAGCGAGCCGTCGGGATTCTGCACGACGATCCCACTCTTGGTCAGCATTTTGTGCCGCTTCTTGCGCTCCTCCTTGTCGGGAGAGCACACGAGCTGACAGTTGCCGCACGTGAGGTAAAGCTTCGTTTCCATCAGGACGTGATGATGCCCGCCGTCCATGTCGGGCCGCTGGTTGTACGCTTCGATTCCGTGCAGCAGCGCGGGCATGAACTCGGCCTCGCCCTCCGGGATGACGAACCGTCCGGGCGACCACGTGGACCATTTGCCCGACGGATGCAGTCCGGTGAATCCACCGCAGACGAATTCGCACCGCAGGTAGCTGCGCCGCTTCGAATACGTGAATTCGCTCCCTCCAAGCGTCACGCGCGCTTCGTCCTCCGGGTCCATGAAGCCCGACGCGCACGACGCCATGCACAGGCGGCATTCGTCGCAGTAATTATCCTCCTTCGGCAACGGGTCGGTCGGTTCCAGCTCCGCGGTCGTGACGACGGCGCCGAGGATGACCGCCGCGCCCTCGTTCTTGGTGAGCACGTTGCCGGAAAGCCCGAAGCTCCCCACGCCGGAGCGGACGGCGAGGTATCTCAGCGAGATGTCGGGAATCATATCGATGGCCCCGCGAGGGGTCTCCTGCCTGTACACCTCGTTGGCTGCCAACGGATACGAGGGAAAGCCCTTTTGCTCCAAATATTTTGAAAGTCCAAGCGCTATCCCGCCGGACAGAAGGTTCACGCGAATATTGTCCCGCTCATGAGAACGCCGGTCCTTCTTCATCAAATATGGCGGGATCAGGCTCTGGTCGAGCGGGAGCGCAAAGCTCACGGCCGACTTCGCGCCCGGCAGCACGTAGGAAAGATCGGCCGTCGGTGGTCCGCCCGCGAGAGTTTCCGTCGTTGCGATGCCCGCCGCGCATGCACCTTCGCACATCACGTAATCGATAACAGTTTCGCTGAGACTTTTCATTGTTGCTTTTCCTCCTGTTTCTGAACTTACTACTCGGAGCACATGGTAGTTGTCATTCTGAGTCCTTCGGCTGCGCTCAGGATAAACTCCGCGAAGCATCTCAGAGTATGCGACAGCCTTGGGCTAGACATGAGATCCGTCACTTGGGCCTGCGGCCCTTCGTTCAGGATGACAAGTATGTGATGTATTTCATACTCGCCGTCGTAGTTTCCCTTACCGGGAGACCTGCAGGTCGTAGCTGGATTCTATCGTACGCACCAGGAACGCCAGCGCCGCGTTGGCAGGAGTCGGGATACTCGCCTCCTCCCCCATCCTCGCCACCGCGCCGTTGATGGCGTCAATCTCGGTCCGCCTCTTGGCGAGCACGTCCTGAAGCATCGAGGAGACGTTGGTGGCGGTGAGCCGGCACACTTCTTCCACTTGCGCGAGCGGTTCCTTGTGCGCAAGGTTGATGCGCTTCGCCCCCGCGACGGCGACCGCCTCGGCGACCGCATCCTTCATTATCCGCCGTGTGCCCTCGAATTCGAGCAGCCTGCCGTTGTTCAACCGCGTAATGGCCGTGAGGGCGTTGATGCCCACGTTTATGACGAGCTTGCCCCAGATGGTGCTCTCGAGGTCGTCGGAGACCTGAGGCTGAAACCCTGCGGATTCGAGGATGTCTCTGACGCGCTTCAGGTGGTCGGTGAGCCGGTTCGGCGGCGTGCCGACCACCGTCTTTCCGGTGCCGGCATGGATGATGGAGCCGTCGGCCACAAGCGTGGCGCCCTGTGACGTGATTCCCCCGATAGCCCTCTCGTCACCCACGGCCCGGCTTATCAGCTCGACGTTGCCCAGCCCGTTCTGAAGCGTCAGCACTGGCGTCGAGGGCTTGATGACCCCCGCGATGCTGTTGACAGCTTTCTCGGTGTCGTATGATTTCGTCGCAATGATGGCCAGTTCGCATCCCGCCACGTCCGCCGGCCGCGCGGTGGTGTCCACCTTGACGTTTCGCGTGCCGGATATGCCCTCGACATGGATTCCGTCGCGCCCGATCTTCCGGGCGCGGTGGGGACGGATGTCGAGCATGGTGACCCGATGGCCCGCCTCCCGGAGCATGGCCCCGAACAGGCAGCCGATGGCGCCGGGCCCGACGATCGCGATGCTGGAATTTGCGCTGGTCATCGGCATTGAGTTCCCGAAAGCTCGCGCTACTGCTCTGTGACATTAATTCCAGGTCATTCCCAACTTGATTGGGAATCCATCGACGATTCTGGATTCCCGCTTTCGCGGGAATGACGAAGAACAAAAACTAGACAAAGAGCAAAAACTAATTCTACATTCCGTTACGGTTCTTCCACTCTTACGCTGACAAAATAATTCGCGCTCTCACCGGCCCCGAGCGACAGCGGCCACACGCCGGTGACGCTGGAACCTTGATACGTCTTCTCGAAGCCGCCCTCGGATTGGGAGACAGTCTCGATGGGAAACCTCCACAGTGTCACGGCGGGCTCGTACCGGATAACGATGGCGATTTTCATCCAGTGGTCCACGAGCCGCACGAGCTGGACCGAATCGAGCACACCGATGCTTTTCATGCGGTTGTGCTCAAGCGAGACTCCGGGAATTTCATAATACCGGTCTTCGCTGTCTCCCGCGAGAAGAGTGAGATTCAGCTCGACGCCGAACATCGTGGAGTCGATTGGTTGTTCGCCGCACCGTACCACGTAACGCGCCTCGATTCCCGCCTCCTGGTCGATGACGAACGTCTTTTCAACGAGCACCGGTATCGGGCTGTTCATCCCCCACAGATTGCCCGCCCGTTCGAGCTTCAGCGTGAGCTTGTCGCGGGACTTCTTCTTGCGCAGCAGCCTGTATGGCTGGTCAACAAAATCTCCCTGTTCCCGGTACTCCGCGCGCGCAAATTCGTCGATCGAAGCACCGGGGCGAATGAAATGATCGAGGAAGCAGCGCCGGTCGTACCAGTCGTAGTGCAGGCTTTTCTCAAGCCCCTGCTCTTTCACGCGGACGATGTCGTGGATAGATTTGACCTCGTTCCCCGCCGGGCCGGTGGAGGCGTTCTCGATCTTCCGGTGATAGGCCTCTGGCCTGCGGCTCATGACATCGGTGATATTGAAACTCTTCGGCTTGTAACTTATCTCCGCCACGGAGCCGCCATAGCCCGGGCTGACGCAGACACCGTAATTCGTGGTTGAGACGAGAAGCTCGTCGCGACCGTCGCAATCATAATCGACCTGCTCGACATGAATCCCTGAATCGGCCTTTCCGAGCGCGCGCTCGGCGATGCCCTCGGCGCGGAGCAGATGGCTGTAATTGGCGAACCTCAGGTAATTCAGGTACAGGCCGCCGAAAAGGCCGTGCCAGTACGGGCAGTTGCACTGTCCCCGCCACAGCTCGCGCTTCGCCTCGGCCGACCCCTTGCCCGTCATCGAGCCGACCTTGCGGCTGACGTGCAGCATCTTCTTGTGCATTCGATTGGCTTCCGGATACTTGGCCAGAAAGTTGCGCCAGAAGCCGCCCCGGATGAACGGCCTGTAGTTCTCATACAGTCCATCGGCTTTGAGTTTTTCCACAATCTCCTGATAGCGCGTCGTCACGTTCGAGGGCAGCGACCATTCCATCATCTCTTCATACGACGCTGCCGGCAGGTATATACGGCCCGCCGGCGGGTTCGAGCGTATGAACTCCGAGAATGTCGGCATCTTTATCCAGTCGGAATTGTCCTCGAGCATCGTGAACAATTTCTCCAGGTATCCCTCGGTGTACACCCACTTGTACGTCTCGGGCCAGACGCCGAACTTCTCCCCGTCGTCACCGTAGGTGATGCCGCTCTGTCCGGCTCCCTCCGGGAGTGTCCGAAGATATTCGATGGTGTCCTCGGCGAGCTTGAACGGAATGAAGTATCGGAGATTCTTGTCGATGGGGAACACGGCGAGCTTGCGGCCGTCGCTCTCGGTGAGGTAGTAGCCGAACATGTCCTTGGAGCCGAGTCCGGCGTAAGAGAAATGCGTCTCGTCGATGATTGTGTACTCCAGCCCCGCCTCCGCAATGATAGACGGCAGGTGCGGCTCCCACACCCGTTCGGTGAGCCACAGGCCGCGCGCTTTCTGGCCGAAGCGCCGCCGTATGTAATCGTTCATCATGCGAATCTGGCCGAGCGCATCGTTTCGCGGAATGATGGGCAGAATGGGCTCATAGAAGCCGCCGCTCAGCATTTCAACCTGGCCGCGTTCGGCGAGCGAGGCGATCATGTCGATGTAGCCGGGCTCGTTCTGCTCCATCCATTCGAGCAGCGGTCCGGAATAGTGAAGGGCCGCGCGCACGGCGGGATGACGCGCAAGCGTTTGCAGAAACGGAAGGTAACAGACCTCGTAGGACTGTCTGAACACTCCGTCGAAGTTGCCCACGGGCTGATGTGAGTGTATTCCGAACATGAAGTTTACATGCGTCGTCATCATCTTGCTCCAATGCGGGGACTGGATCTTGCTCCGGGGACAGTCCCCATCGCTCTCGCAGATATGTCTGCAGGGGCACACGGCGGTGCGCCCCTACAACAGGACGCATCACGAAAATTGCGACAAATATTCATCATTCTCACAGATAGTAGTACAGTTCGCCCGGGCGTTCAGACAATCCACATTTCCGCCTCGAAGTCTTCGTCGGGCACAGTGAAGCTGAGCATACCCTCGCGTGGAAACCGCATGATCTCCACCCTGTCGTTTTTCAGGCTCGCGAAGAATTCGACCTCTTGCCCCGCACTGAGGCCGAGGTCGGCGAACGGGACGGAAAGCTCGAGTATCCTCTTCCACGCAATGGTATCGTAATCGCGCACCTTCTCGAACTCGATTCCGTTCGGGCTGAGCTCCAGGGTGAGCTTCTTCTCTTCCGCGGCTTCGAGGTAAAGCGGCATCGTGAGCCTCTGAAGCTGGGGGCCGAGCAGGTACACGTCGAGCCTCACCCCCGAGTCCTCGGGCCGTATGCCGTCCGCCGTTTCGACGTCGAAGCGCATGTACAGATTGACGAGGTCGAAGCCGTAGTGTATGTGCGTGAGGTATCGGCAGCCGAGCGCGATCGCCTTGTCGCCCCGGCTGCACTCGTAACATCCCGCCCCCTGCCATTCGAAGAAGTCGGTCACGGAGCCGTCGATTCTCGGCCTTATGAGCGAGACGGGCACTCGGCCGAGCGGCGCCTTTTTCTCGCGCAAGAGCGGCGTGGAGAGATAGTGGGGAACTTCCGCGCCGATGGATGTGAACACGTTCTGCAGGTGCATGCGAAACATCCGGTCGAATTCGCGGTCATTGTCGGTCGAAAAATCGGGACCGTACCACCAGAACCAGTCGCTGCCCTCGGCCGCGTACATTTCCTCCCAGGCAACGTCGAGTCCCGGAGCCTGCGGCCCGTGCTTTTCCTCGAACTTCTTCAGAAACTCCCTCGTGCGGCCTACGCAGTTCCATGCGTCGTTTTCCTCGGGCTCGCCTATCCATATG
>CAZSKP010000019.1:0-37598 GCA_964607485.1 uncultured bacterium
TGGGCGATGTTTGTGCCCGACTACGAGGGCACATACGGGTCCGGCCTTCCCGAGGGCTTGACGGTCCAGGTCGTAATCGACGCGTGCGACACCCTTGGAAACTCCGCCACGTATTATGACGACGGCTCGTTCCGTTTCAAGGTCGAAGACTCGGCCCCGGACCTTCCAAACCAGGCGATAGTCGATCCGGACCCGGACAACCCAGGCGACACATGCTCGGTAATCCTTCAGGATGGCGGGATGGCCGGTACGTGGATTGAGCATCCGGACACGCTCGTGCCGGCGCCTTACTTCGGAGCATTAGACGAGCTGCCCCCGTTGCCGCCGGAGGCCGGGACAGGTTACGCACTGGCCTTGAACCTGCAACCACCGACGGTTTTCGTTAACGGATGTGTGAGCATCTTCATTCCTCTTCCGGCCGCCGCCGACCTCGAAGCGTATGAGATATGGCATTACGATCCGGCCAATGGATGGCAGATGGCCACAGTGGGAGACGGATGGCTCGAGTCGAGGATAAACCACGCGTCCTACCCGGTTAATCCGCCCGGCCCTCCGACAATCGAGCTCTGTGTGAATCACTTCACCGGTCTCCAACTCGCGACTCCAGCGGCTGGCGGCGGAGGTGGAGGCGGAGGTGGTCTCTGCTTTATAGCCACTGCCGCTTACGGTTCTCCGATGGAGGACGAGGTCGTTGTTCTGAAGGAATTCAGGGATCGTTACCTGATGACGAACGCGCTGGGCCGGAAGTTCGTGGACTTCTACTACCGCAACAGTCCACCCCTCGCCGAATTCATCGCAAAGCATGAGTCGCTGCGTGGAGTGACGAGGATAGCCCTGACGCCGGCCGTCTGGATGTCCAAGGTGATGCTCACGTCGCCCCGCCTGGGACTCGGTCTTGCCCTGGGTGGCGTTGCGGCGATACTGTTCCTGCTGATGACACTCATCGGCAGGAGGATGAAAACAAGAGCCTCTGCATAAACGTGTGACGGAAAACGCGCCCCTCTTCGGTCGGCTCATTTGCCGCCGGGGGGCGCGTTTGTTTTGGATACAACACGGTACGGACGCTCGGGTTGGCGCAACAGGGGAATCGCTTAGGTAAATCCAATACGGGCGGATTTCAGGCGGTTTTCGTTCGCTCGGCTTCAGAAGATTCTTGAGAATCGAGTCCCGATTCCATCATCTGCTTGAACTTTTCTAAGAGCACGGGGTCGAATTTTCCGTCGGCAGTCTCCTCGCTGAGAATCTTCATGGTCTCGGCATGTGTGAGCGCATCACGGTAGGCACGCCGAGAGCTGAGGGCCTCATAAACATCGACGATGGCCATTATCCTGGCCAGCAGGGGAATGTCCTCGCCGACGAGGCCCGAGGGGTAGCCGCTGCCGTCGTATTTTTCGTGATGGTGTTTTATTATCGGCAGAACGGGTTCGAGCGAACGCAATGGGCGGCATATGTTCTCGCCCGTTTCGGGATGTTTCTTGACCTCTGCGAATTCGTCGTCGGTCAGTTTTCCCGGCTTGTTGAGAATGGTGTCTTTGACCCCTATCTTGCCGATGTCGTGCAGGACGCCTCCTTTTCTGAGGGTGTTGATATCCTGCTGGCTGAGTCCGATATATTTCCCCAGATTCACCGCAAGCGATGAAACACGGTCGGTGTGTCCCTTCGTAAAATGGTCTTTTGCTTCGATGGCATTCGCGAGAGAGAAGATGACGGTCTCGGCGCTGTCGAGGCTGTCGGTAAGGCTCTTGATGCGGAGGAGAGACTTCACTCGCGCGTAAAGCTCGCGGGAGCGGACAGGTTTCGTGAGGAAGTCGTCGGCGCCGGTTTCGATCCCGCGTATCTTGTTGTCGAAATCGTCCATGGCAGTGACCATGACGACGGGGATGAGGCCCGTGTTCTCGCCATTCTTCAACTTCCTGCAGAGCTCGAGTCCGTCCATCTCGGGCATTGACACATCGGTCAGTATCAGGTCGGGACTCTCGCTCGAAACCTTCGCGAGTGCCTCGGCGCCGTCATAGGCTACAATCACTTGATAGCCGTCTTTCTCGAGCAGTTTCCTGTGAACCTCGACAACGGCTCTTTCGTCATCGACTACCAAGATTTTCGATTGCGGCATTTTCTGCCTTCCTGGTCAGACAGCCATCAACCCTCATCACATGCCGGTCCCTGGGCCGCCCTCAGCGTTCTCTCAATTCTCTCCGCTCCCGCGTATATGCTGAATCGCCCCGGCACCGGTCACGAACGCGACGCTTCTCCCCTTCTTCCTAGCGACCTGTACAAGGCCGACGAGGTTTCTTTCCAGATTGGCGAGCGAATACAGAAAAGCCTTCGCCGAACGAGGCCGGTCGGCAAGCAGCTCGTCCGGATGAAAATACGTGACAAAAAACGGCTCGGCCTCTCCGCACGAGAGGCGTTCCTTGATGATGCGGCCGTAAAGCAACGGCGAGGCTGTGACCTGGAGAAAAACGGATGTCCCTCCTTGTGAACCGGACAGCTTTTTCCCCCGCGACGCCAACTCTTTCGCCTTCTTCAGAATCCCGGCTCCGGAGGTGAATTTCGGAATCTCTGCGATATCCAATTCAGCCTCGCCCTCGCGGCGAGGACGTCTGTAGTCTGCCTCCGACGGTCGATACCATTTCTGGGGAGTTCCCAACCAGTCGATCCTGTTATCGAACTTCGTACCGCCGTCGCCCGGTCCCCCCTCGAAGCGTACACCTGGAGAAGCGGAGAAATCGACTTGCAAACCCAGTTCGGAGAGCTTTTTCATCGTGAGATTGTCATGGAATGTCCAGCCCATGTGGCAGGTCGTAGGGCTCCGCCGGAGCGATTCACAAAAGCCGGAAAATCCTATCTCCAGGCAATCGTTAATCCACTGCGAATCCTGCGTCTCCTGAAACCAGCAGCCCCATTCGTCGCTCCAACGCCAAAGATGAGGGTGCCACGCGAGCTCGTGGCCGTCCTCTTCGAGCCGCCTCCACGTGTCGGCAAAGTGCTCGATGGGCCACGACGGCGTTCCATAGATTTCCTTCATCTGAATGTCCGACCGAAGAGCGAATACCGCTTTAAGCTGTATTCCGGCGGCCTGTTCGATCCCTTTCAGACGCTCTTGCATCGAACCTATCCCTTCGCTGAGACCCCGCCACTTTTGGGCGGAACGATGGGAATCATATCGGGCGCCGCCATAACGCGGACGGTCGGGGTCACAATCGCAGATAACAACAACCTTCAACACATCTGCCATATGGGGGCCTTCTACAGTCGATTATAGGTCCGCCCGGCAATCGAGTAACACATGCGTCGACGCGTGTGCCGACCACTTTCGTCCATTATTGTCCGCTCACGGACATCATAAAGACCCTTACGAGCGGAAAAAATTTCCCCTTTAGAGAACCCGCCGCCTGTGCTTCCGCCTCATTATGCCTCGAAAAGACGGGCCAATCTGCGTGGATGATGCCGCGACTTTCAGTATACTTCGCCACGGAAGATTGAGCAAGAACTGTGCCACGATTCTTTGTCGCTGCCGGCGCGCGCGGCGTCGCATAATCCATTACGATTCAAAGTGTTAACGATTACTGGCCGCTCAAATTATCCGCTTTCTTTCGGCTTGGGTCTCTTCCGCTGGAAGCTCCTTATGCCCTGGCCCTCTCGGCCCATGGACCTCGCAATGTTTTCGCTCATTTATTGACTTGTACGTCATTGTGAGGTAAAATATAGATAGCGTTCTAGTTAGGAACCGCGCCGCAACCGAACGTATTTTCGCCTTTGGAGAAGGCAGGGTGGTTTTTTGAAAAAGGCGGTCGTAGCCGGTATATTGATGCTGGTCATAGGATTTGTTCTCTGGCAGATGATAGCCAGAGAATTTTTCGAGCCACCAGAAAAACTGGCTGCAAAGATTGACACGGAAAAATTCACGTGGTTGACCTGCCCGAGTTGCGGCAAGTTGTTCATGGTCGAAGAGACGACGAAAAGGGGGTACTGCCCTTACTGCAAATTCGAAATGATGCTGGCCGAAGATAATAAGGTGCTCGGAAAGAGCGTGGATGAGGATGAGTTTATATGTTTTTTCTCGCCTAAGTGCGGGAAATTATTCTTCGCTTTTGAGACGAAAGAAATGGGGAAATGCCCATACTGCGGAGAACCGATATCCCTGACTGCCCCTCCGACGAAAGATTTGGAGGAAGACACCCACCACCTGGTGGCTTCGGCGAAGCACCACGCAGGAAAGCTCTTGCTAGGGGCGCTCGGATTGTTCATGGTCTCGATTGCGGGCATTTACGTCGTGCTCAATAACCGTGTGGTATTATCGCTTGAGCCCATCGAAGGAGCCTTGTCGGAAGACGTGAAGATCGAATTCTCGCAACGGCAGGCCAAGAAAAAGAAGCTCACTCTGGGGGACTCCGCAAATGCGGACATCGTCTTGGAGACCCCTTCGCTGAAGGATATTTACTGCATCCTTTCATTCGTTCGTGTCGGCGGGAAAACGCATGCCTATCTGCGCCACCGCTCGAACGAGCCCGTATGGGTCAACGATAAGCCGCAGTATAACGCCCAGTTGAAAGACCACGATAAGGTTCGGATAGGCGACGTCGTGTTCGAGGTCCACGCACGCGACAAATAGGACCCCTGAAGGGACGGTCAAGCGGAGGAAATCGCAGACGAGACCAAAAGGCGAGAAGAATGGCCTATTGCCACGGATGTGGACATTACGTGGGAGATTACAGCGCCTACCGACACGGCGTACCGGGAAAAGGGGATCTCGTTCTGTGCTACAGGTGCAAGCAATGGGCCGACCGCCATCCCGGGCAGATCAATTTTCCGCCGAAACGTTCCACGCCATTCCCGGAAGGAAAGAGAGTACGCACATTCGCAAACATTTACATAATAAGCTCTTTGGGCGTGTTTGCGTTGGGGGCGGCTCTCGTCGTTTCGGGCGGGCTATCCGCCTCAGGGATCCTCTTTCTCCTCGGGGCATTATCACTGTTCCTCATCGGACTTGGAATGAGAAAGTTCATTAAGAAATGAATGTGGAAACGGGCTCAGCCTTCCACACATTCGTTCGAGCGGCCAACTCCTGCGGGCTTCACAGTCGAGTAGAATCCGAGAAGGAACCCTCCCATGAACGATCTGGACGAGAAGAGTCTGCTGGGTGATAAGAAGCGCCGGAATTTCTTCCGCCACGCCTGCGACGCCTCCGTGACAAGCGCCTTCGAGTACGACCGGAAAGACAAATGGAACCGCGACATTCACTCGGGTTATCTCAAAAGCGAGGCCATCGGGCAAAGCGGCCTGCGCGTGCTCAACATCAGCGAAGGCGGCATCGCGCTGATATCGCGATTTCCGGCGCTCAAAGGAGCCGTCGTTTCTCTGAAAATATCGACAGCTTTCGACACGACAATCCGCGCGCAGGCCCGCGTAATCTGGGCCAAGAGGCCGAAGACGTACGTGGAGGCATACGTTCTCGGCTTTGAGTTCCTCGACATGCCGCGTGAGGACGCCAAAAACCTAAGCAACCTTTTGAAGATGCTCCAAAAAACGGCTCCCGCCCCAAGAAATCCCCTCGACCGGGGCTCAACCGACAGCGCATCCCCCGCCTAACCCTACTTGCGTCATCTTCTGAAAAAGGGTACATTATGGTCATGTGTTTGGGCGCCGTGGAGCAGCCACTCAGGCAGGACACAAATAAGAATCTGCGACATGAATTTAGGCTGAAGAAAATCTAAAGCATCGACGCCGGGAGATTATGAGCAGCGAGCGGCAGGATAAGGCAGACGCATCAAAACATCTTGTGCATACCCTGGAGTGTTCCAACTGCGGCGGCGTCGACAAGATCGTGATAGAGGAGGAAGTCGTCGCCCCGGGAGACAAGGTGTATCCAAGCGGTTCGGTCCTTTGCGCGAGATGCAGAACACCCACAATGGTGAATGTGTATCGCTGGACCAAGTGGAAAGAGTCGGGCTGATCCCGCCCCCAGCACACCCCACAAGAATTCCCATTGTCTTTTTCGCTGCTTCGTGCTATCATGCCGCGGAAGAAGGCCGAGCGGCACGAGGCAAGCTTCTTGCCCTGTCTTCCTGAAAAAGCGCGAGCAGGGAGAAGGAACGTATCGCGCGTCATGCGCCCCACGCCTGTCACTTCATCTCTCCAACGGCAGGCGAGCATGCAGTTGTTTCCTCGACCCCTGTGACACAGATTTTCCGAGAACCTCGCGCGGAGCATCTCTCCATCTGAGTCGTTGCTGACAGAAATGAGCTGAGGCGGATTCGGAACCTCTGCGGGGTGCAAGCATGCGTATCGGCTCTTTTGAATTCAACCTGCGCGAACTCGCAGGTTCGATGGGCGACTTTGGCACGCTCTTTCCCCTCGCCATAGGCTACATCGCGCTTTGCGGAATGGACCCCACCGGCCTGCTGGTCATGATGGGTTTCGCAAATGTCGTCAGCGGCCTCGTGTATCGTCTTCCCATGCCTATCGAGCCGATGAAGGTGCTCGCCGTCGTCGCGATAGCTGAGCAGTGGTCGCCCTCGCTCATCTATGCGTCGGGGTTTGCGATGGGAATGGTGTGGTTCGTGTTCGCGCTGACAGGCATCATGGAATGGGTGGCGAAGGTCACGCCCAAGTCGGTTGTGAGAGGCGTTCAAACCGCCTTAGGAGTTCTGCTGGCGATAGAAGGACTGAAACTGTTCTCCTCGGCGTGGGTACTGGGAATAGCCTCGCTGATTATCGTGATTGTGTTCCGCAAGAGCCGATACGCGCCCGCGGCGATCCTACTGGTGGCGCTCGGGCTCGTCATCATGGCATTCAAGGGTCATCTCCAGGGGCTCACCCCGCCCCGTCTGACGCTGCCTCCGCTTACCAGCTTCCAGGCGCGGGAGGTGTGGGACTCACTGGTCCGTGGCGGGTTCGCGCAGATTCCCCTCACGGCCACAAACGCCATCATCGCCTGCGCGGCCCTCATCACTCACTACTGGCCCGACCGGCGGGTGACAGAACGTCAGCTTTCCCTAAACCATGGGGTGATGAATCTGATCACGCCATTCTTCGGAGGGATGCCGATGTGCCACGGCGCGGGTGGCCTGGCCGGGCAGTACTACTTCGGCGCGCGCACGGGCGGCACAAACATCATCGAGGGAGTGATTGAGCTGGGCCTGGGGCTGTTTCTGGCGACCAGCATCGCCACGCTCTTCGCCGCATTTCCGAAGGCAATCATCGGAGCCATGATGTTCCTCGTCGGAATCGAACTGATGAAATTCGCCCGCGACCTGAAGGCCAACCGCGACCTCCTGCCCCTGGCCGCCACGGTCCTCGGCGCCGTCTACACCCCCTTGCTTAGGCTGGTCTCCGTCCCGCTCGCGCAAGCGATTCCCACCAGCAACATGGCCTTTGGCTTCATCCTCGGCCTCATCGTCCACTACCTCATCCTCCGCAATCACAAGAGAACTCCCGAGAAGGCATAATCCCCGGGGCTCTTCTCTGTCAAAAGGCTGCTTCTCTACCCTGTGTTTGAACCGTCCCGTGTGAAACAGCTGCGGCCTCCTCGCGAGAAAATCGTTGCCTTATGATATACTATTCTTAGAAAGAAGCACTAGTCGCGGGTGCCCAAATCGGCTATTTGAAGCGGAATGTGGGCGGGCAAGCACAAAAAGATGAGAGGTATAAGTATCGTGTCTCCGAAACACGCCGAAAAGGAATTCGACAAGCAATTTCAACAAAGACAGAATGTGTTGGCTAAATTCCCAGCAAAAATCTCTGTCCCAGCAGCGGAAGTGAAGAACTTCCTGAAAAGGAATTGCTATCTTCCAAAGGGGAATGAGACGGCCGCGATATCGTATTCGAAACCGAAGACGGCCGCACTCTGCTATGATCGTGTCTGGGATCCGATTGGCATGGATGTCCCCGACTCCTGTCGCTTCTCCGGAACCACGGGAGGTGAGTTTATAATCGTGGGCCTTATGAATTGGATTCTTAATAATATCGGAAAGCATGATCATGACCTGCCTACCCATGGCGCTAGGCTTGGCACTAGTGTTTTCGCTTGGCATACAGACCTTGTGGATGTATCTATGGCAGTTGGAAAGGAACTCGATGATGAGACTCAAGCAATAATTAGAGGAGCTACTGATTATCTGCCGCGGGAGGTCGCACGACACCTTTTTGAATACCACAAGCTGCGTGCGATTCCAATATATAAAACGAAACCAGAGCGAGATGTAGAATACGCAGCCGGGAATCGTGAAGCGGCTGTCGCGACCCTCTCCAACCTGAGGATAGTGGACGAAGAGAAGTTGACATGGAGTCAGGTCATTGAGTTCCGTGAGGACAAAGATGCGCGTAAAAAGTATCGTTGTCTCTTGCACTGGCTCGATAAAGAAATGGTGGGTAAGTCTCAGGCCTTCATCGAAGACGAAATAGCGATGAAGCTTGAGAACTACGAATGGGCACTCAAGAAGCACGGTATCAAGACTGTTCTGGGCACGGTCTCTGATACGCTGGATGGCAAGTACTTAATAGGTGTATCCGCCGTCAGCGGTGTGATGTCCCTGACAGCTTCTCCCCTATTTGGCATACTAGCCGGAGCTGGTTTAGTTGTAGGCAAGGTAGGAGTTCAGCTTGCAGAGAACTGGTTGGAATTTAAGGAAATCGAACGAGGCCGCAATTCAGAGATCGCAGTTGTCTACGAGATGAAAAAACTTCAAGGCTAGCGCTAGCTCTTGCACTGCAACAAATATATTTTTTCAAGGTTATGGGGTCAGGTCTCACATTATTACTTTTGTCATAATGTGAGACCTGACCCCAGCGATGTGACTCCAGCGATGGGCTTCTCTTGCGGCGTTCTTATTTCCCCTTGAACTCCGGTGGGCGTTTTTGCATGAAGGCCTGGACGGCTTCTATCACGTCCTCGCACGGGAGCACCGCCGCGTTCTTTTGTGCCGCGTATTCCAGCCCCGGATAGACGCCGTTCTCGCGGCTGTACACGAGCACCTCTTTCGTTCCCTGAACCGCCAGAGGCGAGCAGGCGGCGATCTCCGTTGCAAGTTTCTTCGCCTCCTCGTACAGAGCAGCCCTGTCCTCGCATACGCGGGTGACAAACCCCATCCGCAGGGCCTCGTCGGCGGTGAAGTTTCTCCCCGTCAGGGCCAGCTCGCGGAACCAGCCGTGCCCGATGATGTGCGGCAGCCGCTGGAGCGTGCCAAGGTCGGCGATGAGCGCCATCTTCGTTTCGCGCACGGCGAAGACGGCGTCTTTGGATGCGAGGCGGATGTCGCAGGCGGTGAGCAGGTCAACGCCCGCGCCGATGCAGTGGCTGTGCACAGCGGCGATGACCGGCTTCCGGCATTTTTCGATAACGCTCATGCTCTCCTGCGCCTGCACGATTTTCCTTCGGTTGCTCTCGCGGACGTCCGCGGTGGGAACGTCGCCGAACATGCTGCCGGCCTCTATCAGATCCAACCCGGCACTGAAACTCTTGCCTTCGGCCTTGATGATCACCACTCGCACATCGGGGTCTTCGTCGAACTCGGGGAAAAGCTTCAACAGGCCCGCAAAGAACTCCATATTCATCGTGTTTCGCTTCTCAGGCCGGTTGAACGTCAACCACGTGACATAGCCATCCTTTTCGACCTTGAAAATACCGTTATCGCTCATGAGCATCCTCCGTTCTATGGATTAAGCCGGAAAGCCTCGTTCGCCGCCGTTCGTGCGCAGTATAGGGTATCCGGCGGCACATTGTCAAAGGCTGTGTAGGGCACCCCGTTGAGCACGACTCTCCGCTTTGCTAAAATTGATATGGAGGCTTCAGAGACCTCAGATTGCCAATGCGTTTTACGGACGACATGAACAGACCATCGCACATTGATGAACTCGCGAGAGAGAATTACTGGTTCGATTCGGGTGGGTTCGGCGCCGAAACGCTCAACCCTCCGCTCAAAGGCAACATCCTCGCCGACATTGTAATCATCGGCGGCGGCTTCACGGGCATGGCCGCCGCATACAACCTGATAACCAATCATCCCGACAAGAAGGTCGTGCTCCTCGAAGGAGCCTCCTGCGGATACGGAGCGAGCGGTCGTAACGGCGGATTCGCCGACACCGGCGTTCGAGGACTGTGGAGAGTCTGCAGCGAGCAGGGTCCGGAGACGGCCCGCCGAATATTCGACATCACGCTCGACGGGCTCGACTCCATCGGGAATTTCGCGGAGGAACACGGCGTCGATTGCGACTTCGCCCCGAACGGCTCAATCGAGTTGGCGGCGAACGATTCGCAGACAGAAATGCTGGAGGAAGAGAAGGAGTTTCATGACAAGCTCGGCCTCGAAGCCGCGCTCATCGACGGACGCGAGCTTCAGAGGACGATAAGGACCGGGCGATACGTGGGCGGGCTGCGGTGTCCGTACGGCGCGACGCTCAATCCCTTCAAGCTGGCTCGCGGCATGAAGCGAGTCGTCGAAGAAAAGGGGGTCGCGGTCCACGAGCACACGCCGGCGATTCGCGTCGAGCGGGGCAGGCAGGTGACGGTCGCGACGCCTGCCGGACAGGTGCGCGCGCCCGCAATGGTCCTGGCGACAAACGCGTATTCGCCGGGCCTCGGCTTTTTCAAGAACCGAATAATCCCCATGTGCGCTTACGTCATCGCCACTGCGCCGCTGACGGAGAAGCAGCGCGAGGCCATCGGCTGGCGCGGCAGAGAAAAGCTCTCCGACCTGAACACCATTTTCAACTACTTTCACCTCTCGAGGGACAGCCGCATCGTTTTCGGCGGCGAGGGCATCAGGTATCTTTACGGCGGCCGCATCTGCACAAGGATGCATCGGCGAACGATGGACAGGCTTCGGAAGGGGCTTCTCGCGATTTTTCCGCAGCTCGACGGAATCAAGGTCACGCACCGCTGGGGCGGAACCGTGGGCATGTCGCTCGCCTTCGTGCCGTCCGTCGGCGTGCTCGGCGACAAGGGAAACATCTTCTACGCCGTCGGCTACAGCGGCGAAGGGGTCGTGCTGTCGCAGGTGGCGGGCAAGATTATTAATGACCTTTATTCCAAGAACGACAGCGCCCTCACCCGCCTCTTCTTCGTCAACGGGCCGGTCCCCTACTCCCTCCCCGATCCGCTTCGCTACCTCGGCGTCCACGCATACAAGGCCTATTTCCGCTGGCTTGCCACACGGCCGATACATTGATAACACGTCGCGATACACCAAGACATCAAGGAAATGCAAAAGAAAAGATTATCTTTATGTCTTGGTTCTTGGTGGTTAACGTTTGATTTATCCACGAAGCTTCATGAAGTCTTTTAGGCGCACAGCCGTGCGCCCTCACAAAATGATCTGTAATGGGCTGCTCCTCCTCATGTTATCCCTTCAAGGAGGCTTGCTAGGGGAAAAAGAAGTGTTATATTTTAGGGAGGGAGATAACCCGTTTGGATTTATGTAACCCCATGAGGAGGTGGGCTTATGAAAGTCAGCGCCAGAAATTTATTAAAGGGTAAAGTTTCAAAGGTTACGATGGGCGCCGTGAATGCGGAGATTGAGGTCGAATTGACTGGCGGCCAGAAGGTTATATCAATCATCACGATAAATTCTGCGAAGAGACTTGGGCTGGAGGTTGGCAAGGACGTATATGCAATGATCAAGGCCTCCAATGTGATGATCGCCGTCGATTGATGTCGGGTCTCCTTTATTTGGTTCTTATAAAAAGGGGGCCTCATCTCTGCCCCCAATACAAATACATTTCCCCTTGACGTCTTCAGCCGTTTCCATCTCTGAGAAAGTCAACCTTCCGTTCCTCATTCTGCATTCTTTCAGTCTCCCGCAACCCACCTTGAACCTCAGTATTTCCCGAAGTTTATTTGGGTGTTATAGTTCTATTGAAAGTTGGATGAGTATCGTCAATCATAAGGTCCTGTCCTTCCTTGTGAGTTTTGGGACGCGGAGTCAACCAGCAGCGCCCAATGCTTCCGGGAGAATATGAAAATGAAGAAGTTGGATGACACAAGCGCGGTCGAAGTTGCCGATGGCATCTGGTGGGTCGGATTTGCGGATTATGAGGCGGGCTTCTCGAATAATCCTTATCTCTTACTGGATGAGGACGAGGCGGTCCTGTTTGATCCAGGTCCGGGCCACCCCCTTTTTCGAGATTTGATCCTTCAGAAGATACAAAGCGTAACGCCACAGGAAAGGATAAAGTACATTGTCGTCCATCATCAGGACCCAGACCTCTGTGGCCTGATTCCATTTATTGAAAACACACTGCACCCCGACGTCGTGATAATGACGCATCCCAGAGCGTCTCTGTTTATTCCATACTACGGATCACGCAAGGGAGTCTTGCCTTTGGGCGATGGGGACAGTCTCGAACTGAAATCGGGCAGGAAAATCACATTCTATCATGCTCCCTATCTTCACTTTGCCGGGAATATCGTGAGTTACGACGAGAAGACAGCGTCATTGTTTTCGGCTGACATCTTCGCTGTGTTCAATAGGGAATGGAGCCTCTACGCGGATGATTCCTACATAGCTCTCGCCAAAAACTTTATCGAGCACTACATTGCGGCAAAAAAGCCGGTTCTGTATGCCTACGAAAAGATCAAGGGCCTTAGGATCGAACGGATACTTCCCCAGCACGGAGGGATCATCGAGAATAACATTGAAAAATTTCTTGCCATGCTGACCGAGGTGGAGCCTGGTCAATTGCTGGAGGAATTGAAAAAGAAGCCGACCGCCACAGAGGTGGGGAAGCTTCTTGAGGCCGGGAAGACTTGGCTGGCATACTGGTTGAAAAAGGATCTGGAGTTGAATTCCCTGGATGACCTCATGCAGGTGGCGATGGAGGAAGGCCCTTCGACCTTAGCATTGTTGATCGACGCAATTTCTGAAAAAGCGCGAGACTTGGGAGTAGCTAATCCTCTTACCTACAGCAAGCAGCATAAATGGAACAACATTTGGTCTCTCCAGACAACACAGCTCATGGATTCAGTGAGGCGACGTTTTCTCAGCAGACAGTACGGAATGCAATCGGGAGCGGATTCGAGTTTTTCGGATATCACGAAGCAAGGGCTCCAGGCATTCAAGACAAAAGTCGCGATAATGTTTGTCGATATCAGAGCGTTTACGGAATGGAGCGCCGAGAAATCGCCGGATGAAGTGGTGGGTATGCTGAATAGACAATATGAGCTCACATCCAGACTAATCCACTCCCGGGGAGGAAGAGTTAACAAGCTCATGGGCGACGGGATATTGGCATACTTTCCTGAACACAAACTTTCGGAGTGCGTGATCTCGGCGATGGAAATCCAAGATGCGATTCCAAAAAGCGGGCTGTTGCCTGCAGGAATAGGATGCGACTTCGGCGAGGTTATAATGGGAGATATGGGCCAGGAGGTTCGGCTGGACTATACAATCATAGGAGCGGCCGTGAACTTTGCCGCCCGAATGTGCAGCAGCGCCGGCAAAGGACAGATCGCGCTCTCCGGCAGGATGTATGAGAGGATGCGTGATCAGACCAAACGTCAAATCATGGAAACATATTCGATGGAAACGATAAGAGTGAAGGTCAAGCCGACCGACCCTGAACAGAAGGGTATTCTCTTCAAACAGACTCTCATATCCGAAGGTTAACATGCTAAAGGCCAAAGCAACGTTTCTGTAGCAAACGGTTTCAGATTTATGCATAATTCAATAGCTGGGATACAACAAATATGAAGGGAAAAGGGAGAAATTCTCTTGGTCGTCGAGGAGAGAATGGCTCCAGTTTACACAAATTACACGCTTGATGTCGGATGAGGTCGGATTTGAAATATGGTCATCCGCATAAGCCGGAAGAAGGCGAAAGATCATGGTTAAGACAACTAGAGCATTGATCGTTTTGGTGGTGATCCTGGGTGTGGCTGTCGCAGTCGAGTCGTTCTACCTGTATCAGATGAACAATCGCGTTAACCGGCTGACTGGCAAGCAAGTGACGGAACTCAGATTCCCGTTCTGGCACAAGGCCTTGCAGCCACAGGCAAATGCAGGAATTGACGAAAACTGGTTCAATCAGCCGTTTGAATCCAATACATGGGACCCATCCAGCGAGATGCAACGGATGCACGAACAGATGAACAGCATGCTCGAAAATTCCTTTGGCAATTTCAGCGGGAAAGCCGTCGCCGCGCCGTTCTATAGCAGCGAGACGTTCGGCCCTAATGTGAACCTGAAACAGGAAGATTCCCAATATGTGGCAACTGTAAAAGTGCCCGGTTCCAAAGAGGCGGCCGTAAACGCGCAAGTTGAGGGCCAAGTGCTCAAGATAAATGGCAAAGAAGAAAAAGCTGAGGAAAAATCCGACAAGAACGGGCAGACGATGTTCAAGGAAAATTGGACGGGTGAGTTTGAGGAATCGATTCCACTACCCGGACCCGTTGATGCGAAACACATGCAGACTAAGTATGAAAACGGCGTCTACACGATAATTCTGCCGAAGGCCGCCGTCTAAGGGAATCGCGACCACTTGCCATTCTCGCTAGAGAGGGGGAAACATCCGCTTTGAGGGAGAGAGCGGATGTTTTCCCCTCTCAACCTTTTTATTCTCGGCTTCTCGAAAAATCAACCTTTTGCCAATCGACAGGTGTTGACTTTTGCAGCCACTTCTGATACTGATTGTCGCATAAACAGACCGCGACTCATTCTTGTTAAGGGGGAACGCCGATGAAGATCGCCGATGACATCTATTTCTACAAGGGACGCGAGGAGGAGAAGATCATACGCGGGGCAGGCTCCTGCAATGTTGTGGTTTTGAAGACCGACCGGCAGGTGATGGTGGACAGCGGGCTCATCGTCGGAGGTTCGTTCAGGGATTTGCAGACGGCGGCAGCGAATGACGGCCTCGACCTGAGCCGCACGCGGGCCGTCCTGCACACGCATTCACACTGGGACCACATCACCGGAGACTGCATCGTTCAAACGGAATATGGCGCCGAAGTGTATGCCCATCCGTGGGCACGACCGAGCATTGAATCGCAGAAAGCAGCGTTTCAGGCGTTCGTCATGGACACCGGCGACTTCTACGGCGAGATCATCGGCCTTCCTACCCCCTTCATCAGGATTCTGCTCTGGTACGTCGGAGGCTCATACAGCGGCCTTCGACTTGACAAAACACTGGACGGGAGCGAAGAATTGGATTTCGGCCTGAAGGTCATTGCCTGCCACACTCCCGGCCACACCCCCGGCCACATCGGTTACTACATCCCTGAGAGAAAAGCGTTCGTCAGCGGCGACCTGATCGACCTGGAGACCGGCGAGGGCGCAGACCTGAACAATCCGCATTCCAGCTATGCGGACGGTTTGGCGTCGCTGGAGAAGGTGCGAGAGATGGATATTGAATTCTTCCTCCCGGCCCACGGCCAGCCGGTACGCGGAAAAGACAAAGTCGAAAGCCTTCTCCATCGCATGATAGAGAGCACCCATGCTTATACCAAAGACGTGAAGGGCATCCTCTCTCAGGGCGAGGACACGCTCACTGAAATATTCACGAAGTTGATGCCTGGCACTCCCTTTACCCTTAAGGCGATGAAGATGATGCAAATCCTGACCATACTGAAACATTTGCAGAAGACAGGCGAGGTCGCTCTGCAGAAGAAGGACGGTAGACAGGTATGGAGTCTGAATGAATGAGTCGGGATTAGGGATGCTCAGGCACACTTGGGCCTTCAATTTGGACATCAATTAAGCTCTCTCGGGGGTTCATATCATGGACGTAATCATTCGAAACGGAACGATTGTGGACGGGAGCGGCCGAAAGGGATTCGCGGGTGACGTTGGTATCGCTGGAGAAAGAATCGTAACGGTGGGGAAGGTTCCCGGCGACGCTCCACTGGTGGTCGATGCCGCGGGCATGGTGGTCGCGCCGGGGTTCGTGGACATGCACGCCCACTCCGACTTCGCGCTGCTGAAGAATCCCGCCGCCAGCGAGAAGATAATGCAGGGGGTCACCACCAATGTGATCGGGAACTGCGGCATGTCTCCCGCTCCCGCAAACGAGAGGGTGAGACAGTATTTCGAGGGCTTCCTCAGGTTCGTCTTCGGTGAAATGAGCGTGCGAGGCTTTCGCACGCTTGCAGAATATTTCAAAGCCGTTGAAGATAACGGCGTGTCCATCAATATCGCCTCCTATGCCGCGCACGGAATCATCAGATACTATGTAACCGAGTTGAACCCGGACACGCCGACCCCGGCCGAGATCGACCAGATGAAGAACATCTTGCGGCAGGCGATGGAGGACGGCGCTTTCGGTCTCTCCTCCGGCCTCATCTATCCTCCGGGCAACTTCTCCAAGACCGACGAGCTAATAGAACTGTGCAAGGTGGTCGCTGAATTTGGGGGAATCTATTCGACTCATATGCGAGATGAGGGCGAACGGCTTGCGGAATCAGTCGGCGAGGCTATCGAAATCGGCGGTTCCGCCGGCGTGCCGGTTCAGATTGCGCACCATAAGGCTCACGGCAAACCTAACTGGGGGAAGTCGAAGGAATCATTGAAGCTTATAGAAAGAGCTCGGAGCGAGGGCCTCGACATTACGGCCGACCAGTATCCATACACCGCCTCCAGCACCATCTTGGCCGCTGTAATGGCGTCAGAGGATTTTGACGCGGATAACGTCATGATCGCGTCAACGAAGTACGACCACTCGCTCGAGGGAAGAATGCTGGCCGACATCGCAAAGGACCGGGGCAAGACGGCACGGGAGGTCGCCGAGGAAATCAACTCGGATGAGGACGGCGCGGTCATGGCAATCTTTTTCGAGATGAACGAAGAGGACGTGGTCCGCATCATGAAGCATCCCACCACCATGATCGGCTCCGACGGAGCGGAGAGCGAGGGCGGAAAGCCGCATCCACGCCTCTATGGCACCTTCCCCCGCGTCCTAGGACGCTACGTCAGGGAGAAGAAGGTGCTCAGCCTGGAGGAAGCGGTCAGGAAAATGACGTCCATGGGGCTTGAAAAACTCGGCATCAAGGACAGAGGCCTCATCAAGGAAAATTATTATGCCGACATCGTAGTGTTCGATCCCGACACGGTGGCTGACACCGCGACCTACGAAAATCCGCGTCAGTTTCCCCGGGGAATACGACATGTCTTTGTCAACGGCGCGCTGGCTGTCAATGATGGAAAACAGACCAGCGCCCTCGCAGGAAAAGTCTTGAGGAAGACGATGTCTTGAAGATTGGTTCGCCGAAGCAACGGGAGAGGATTTTCATGAAAACAACAAGATTCGAGGTTCTGAGCAAAGACGAAATCCAAAGGATTCACGAAGGCTCCCTCTCGGTCCTTTCAGAGAGGGGTGTAAAGGTCGAGGCGAAGGATGTGCGTGACCTTTTCAGGGAGCGAGGCGCCGATGTTAATGATTCAGACCAATTAATCCGGCTTCCTCAGGACCTGGTCTTATGGGCAATCGAGCAGGCCCCGAGCGAGTTCATGCTCTATGGGTTCGACCCGGAATTCAAGATCCGGATAGATACTGAATCGTCGCTTTTTTGCGGCCTTGGCACGCCGACGGATGTGCTGGACAAGAACGGCAATTTCAGACCCGTCCTTCTCGAGGATTTGCGAAAGCATATTATCCTGATTGACGACCTCGAGCATCTCTCCGGCGAACAGTTCGATTGGTGGCCAAGCGATATCCCGATGACAACCATCCACGTCGAAGGCATCCGTCTGTGGGCACGCGAAGCAAGAAAACCGTATGGTTTCGGAACGCTCGGCCACGTGGCATGCAAAGATATGATGGACATGACCGCTTTGGTTGTTGGCGGAGCGGATCAATTAACCGGCAAGCCAAGACTCATGGGGATTTGCAGCGTAGTCAGTCCTCTAAAGATCGATACCGCTCAAGCACATGGCATGAAGGTATATGTGGAGCACAATCAACCGGTCATTCTGGCGCCGGAAGCAATGGCGGGAACGACGGCTCCCGTGACGCTGGCCGGCCTGCTTGTGCAGCAAAATGCCGAGATATTGGCGCACATCGCCCTCGCTCAGATCATAAAGCCTGGGGCGCCCGTCTTGTGGGGAACGGTCTCAACCGCTGCGGACATGAGAACGGGCGATGTCGCCCTCGGCTCGTTCGAAACCGGGCTCATCACGGCGGCAAGCGCTCAGATTGCCAGGTCGTACAATATCCCTTCGCGCGGCGTGGGAAGCACAACAGATTCAAAGTCTCTGGACATCCAATGCGGATTCGAACGGATGATGAATCTTTACGCCGCATATATGTCAGGCATCAACTATATAACCTGCGCGGGCACGCTGGAGAGGACCGTTGTCGGGTCTCATGAATTGATGGTTTTAGACAACGAGCTCGCCGCAATGCTGAAGAGGGTAGCGCGGGGAATCGACGTGAACGAAGCCACGCTCGCCATCGACATGATAAACAGACTCGACTGGACGGAGACCTACATGGATCAAATGCACACGGCAGAGCATTTCCGTTCCGAGCTTTACATCAGCGATCTCATCGATCGTCACAACCGGAATGCATGGCTCAATGCCGGGTCGAAGAGCGTTCTGGATCGTTGCGCCGAAAAAGTGGAAAACATTATCGCCAACCACAAACCCAACCAACTGAGTCGCAAGCTTGAGGATGAAATGCAAAAATTCATCGACTCGGTCGCGGCGAGACCTCTGGAGGAATTCTACAAATATGAGGGTATGGAGGCACCGCCTTCGGAACTGCCGATCTGATCAGCGCACTACCGCTTACCCTAAGAATCAGGAGATGCAAATCATGTTGAGCAAAGCTGAGAAAGCCAAAGAGTACGGAAAGCAATCGCGGCTGATACATGGCGACTGGCGGCAGTCGGCGATCGATTACAGCCGTGCGATGGTTCCACCGGTATCGTCATCGGCCACGTACGGCATGGACACGTCGGTCTTCGGCGGAAAGAGGCCGTTGGATTTCCTCATGGAATTGGAAGACCTTACTCGACTGCCTTTCTACATCTATACGAGATTCGACGATCCCACGAACTCGCTCCTTGAAGACAGAATTGCGCTTGCAGAGGGTGGCGAAACAGCCTTGGTATTTGCCAGCGGCATGGCCGCCATCACGGCGGCGCTGCTGACGAATTTTTCGGCGGGCGATGAGGTTCTCTATCATCGGTCTGTCTATGGAAACACACACAGCGTCATGACAAAGTGGCTTCCTCGATTCGGTGTGAAGACAACTGCGCTTGATTTCAATGCCGACGAGGCGCTTTCGGAGGCAATCACTGAAAAGACCATGATCGTATATTTTGAAACGCCGGTTAACCCCCTGATCGACCTCGTGGACATTCAGAAAGTCCGTAATATTGTGGACGATGCAGAGAAAAGGCTCGGCCGGCCAAGCCAGATCCAGATAATTCTCGACAACACGTTTGCGACTCCCTGTTGTCAGAGGCCTCTCGAACAGGGAGCGAATATGGTCGTCTGCAGCCTCACTAAGTCGATCGGAGGTTTTGGCGTGGACCTTGGGGGTGCAATCGTCGGGAGTAAAGAGAACAGGGCGGCATACGTCATGTACCGGGAGGAGATGGGCGCGGTTCTCTCTCCAAAAGCAGCATGGAATATGCTTACGTTCGGATTTCCGACGCTTGAAATCAGGATGAAGGCAATGCAAGAGAATGCAGTGAAAGTAGCACAATTCTTGGAAAAACATCCCAAAGTCCGCAGGGTGAACTATCCGGGGCTTGAATCGCATCCCCAACACGAGATAGCAAGAAGGCAAATGCGCGATTTCAACGGCGATTTCGCACCGGGTTCTCTATTGTATTTTGAACTCGACACGGACGACGAGAATGCGGCTGAGCGGTTCACTGTCCATGCAAGCGACAAATCGTATTGTATATCACTCGCCGTCAGCTTCGGGCAACCCAAAACTCTCTTGGAGAATCCTTATAACATGACTCATCTGCTCGTGTCCGAAGAGGAAAAGAAATCGATGGGAATCACGAGAACCGGCATGCGACTCTCTGTGGGACTGGAAAAGCCCGAAGACATTATTCGGGACTTGAATGACTGCCTGGACGAGCTATAGCGATTCTTCAACGTCACGGTATTACCATCGAGATGCAAGCAAGTTTTGATTGTTGAACTACTTGTGGCTTATCCGCCAGGAGCTCGACACATTACTTGCATCAATTGTTGAGACCTTTTTGACGTTCCCCAGAAGGCAGTCATCACCCATCCGACCGTCCAAATACCTCTCTCAGAGAGTGAAGGATGAGTCTTTACTATTCTTGCTCTCAAAAAAGTGTGCACGGTGTTATTACATTATGCCTCGGTACTGCTGATGTTCAATTTCATGAATCCCCGCCACGATTCTCTTGTACGTCACGTTGTAGCGGCGGTTCGCGAATCGCTTGCAGAAAGCGGGCAAATATGGTACATTAAAAGGCCATAAGCCTATTGCCACAAACAAACATACACCTTAGATATAATCCCGAGAAAGCATCATTATGAACGCGGAGTACGATTTTAAGAACATAGAGCCGAAATGGCAGAAATATTGGCGTGAGAACAAGCTCTTCAAGATGCATGAAGACTCGCCCAAGCCGAAATACTACTGTCTGATGATGTTCCCCTACCCTTCCGCCGAACTGCATGTCGGGCACGGACGCAACTACATCATCGGTGACGTGCTGGCGCGCTACAAATTCATGAAGGGCTTCAACGTGCTCGCTCCGATGGGGTGGGACGCCTTCGGGCTGCCGGCCGAGAACGCCGCCATCAAGCAGAACATCCACCCCAAGAAGAGTACGTGGAACAGCATCCACCGCATGAAGAGCCAACTCGGCCAGTGGGGCGTCGAGTACGACTGGGACCGCGAGTTCGCCTCGTGCGAGCCGCTGTATTGTAGGTGGACTCAGTGGCTTTTCCTGCAATTCTATAAGAAAGGTCTCGCATACAAGAAGAAAGCCGCGGTCAACTGGTGCCCTTCCTGCGCCACGGTTCTTGCCAACGAGCAAGTGATAAACGGCGAGTGCGAACGCTGCTCGACCGAGGTTGCCACCCGCGACCTCGAGCAATGGTTCTTCAAGATAACCGACTACGCCGAAGAGTTGCTCGACATGAGCCACCTGGGCGACTGGCCCGAGCGCGTCAAGACGATGCAGACGAACTGGATCGGAAAAAGCCACGGAGTGACGATCGATTTTCGGCTGGCCGAAACCGGTGAGTCCGTCCCCTGCTACACGACCCGGCCCGACACCGTCTTCGGCGTCACGTACCTCGTACTCGCGCCCGAGCATCCCCTGGTCGAGCGTCTCACGCGCGGCACGCCCATCGAGAAGGAGACCGACGACTTCGTCGCGCGATGCCGACGCATGGACCGCATCAAACGCACGTCCGTCGAGATCGAAAAAGAGGGGATGTTCATTGGCAAGCACATAATCAATCCCGTAAACGGCGAGCGCGTGCCGCTCTGGATAGCCAACTACGCGCTGATGGAATACGGCACGGGCGCAGTGATGGCGGTGCCGGCGCACGACCAGCGCGACTTCGAGTTTGCAAAACAATATAATCTGCCCATCAGGGTCGTCGTACAGAAGCCCGACCGGAGCCTCCAAGAAGACACGATGACCGCCGCATACGAGGACGACGGATTCTCGGTCAACTCCGGACACTTCGACGGCATGGCCACCCCGGAAACCATCGAGAAGATCGGCATATGGATGGAGGAGCAGGGCATCGGCCAGCGGACCGTCAATTATCGCCTGCGCGACTGGCTCATATCGCGCCAACGCTACTGGGGCGCGCCTATACCGATAGTTTATTGCGATACGTGCGGGACGGTCCCCGTGCCCGAGGAAGACCTGCCCATCTATCTCCCCGAGAAAGTCGAGTTCAAGCCGACGGGCGAATCGCCCCTCGCGCGATGTCCGGAATTTGTCAACACCACGTGCCCAAACTGCGGCGGTCCTGCTAGACGCGAGACCGACACGATGGACACCTTCGTTGACTCGAGCTGGTACTATATGCGCTACCTCTCGCCCCATGACGAGCGGCAGGTGTTCGATTCCAAACTCGTCAACAAGTGGCTGCCGGTCGACCAATACATAGGCGGAGTGGAGCATGCGATTCTCCATCTGCTGTATTCACGCTTCTTCACAAAGGTCATACGCGACCTGGGGCTGGTCAGCTTCGACGAGCCGTTCCAGAACCTGTTCACGCAGGGAATGATAATCAAAGACGGCGCCAAGATGTCGAAGTCGAAGGGCAACGTCGTCTCGCCCGACGAGCTCATCAAGAAGTACGGCGCCGATACCGTCAGAATATACACGCTCTTCGTTGGCCCGCCCGACAGAGACGCCGAGTGGAACGACCGAGCCGTCGAAGGCGCGTACCGATTCCTGGGCCGTGTGTGGAGGCTGGTGCATCAGCATCTGGAGCGTGCGAACAAGGCTGACGACGCGCTCCCCTCAGAGCCGAGCGATGCAGAACGCGAGCTGAGAAGAATCGTTCATGCCACAACCAAGAAGGTCACCGAGGACATCGAGGAGCGCTTCCATTTCAACACCGCCATCAGCGCGCTCATGGAAATGGTGAACGCAATGTACACCGCCGACCTAAAGAGTGTGAGCGCTCCGGTGCTGAAGGAAGCGCTTGAGAAGCTGGCAGCGCTTCTGTATCCGATGGCGCCGCATATCTCAGAAGAGCTGTGGCTCCAGCTCGGCCATTCCGAGAGTCTGCTGCGGGAGAAGTGGCCGACCTATGACAAGGATGTTATTCAGGCCGAGGAGATGGTCATCGTGGTCCAGGTGAACGGCAAGGTGCGCAGCCGAGTGACCGTTCCAGCCGACTCAAGCGATGAAGACCTAAAGAAGGCCGCCCTGGACGACTCCAAGGTGCTCAGCCATATAGACGCCAAGAACGTCAGGAAGATAGTCGTTGTGCCCAAAAAACTGGTGAACATCGTTGTCAAATAGTCTGAATTCGAGAAGCTCTCCCGTTGCGCTCAAGCTGGGGGCGCGTCATATTTCCCTTGCTTTGCCGTGGGGAAAATTGCTCGTGACAGCGGTGGCGGCCTGCGCAGTGCTCGCCGTTGCCGTCGCCCCAAGCGTCTTGTCGGCGCCGACCTATCTGCCCCGTTTCACCGTGGCCGTCAATGAAAATCCGCAAGACGTCGCTGTCACGCGGGACGGCGCTTACGCCTACGTCGCAAACTTCAATTCCGACAATCTCAGCATTATCGACCTTGGAAACTATGCGAAGGTGAAGGACATTCCCGCGGGCGACGGCCCGTCTTCGCTCGTCATCGCAAGCGACAATTCGTTCCTTGCGGTGGCCAATTTCTTTTCGAGCGACGTGTGGTTCATCAACCCGCAGACCGACACAGTCGAATCGCGAATCAAGGTCGGCGACGGTCCGATAGCCGTCGCCCTTTCCCCGGATGACAGCACACTCTGTGTCGCCAACATGATGGGGCGGAGCATATCCGTAATCGACACAAAAGCGAGACAACTGACCGCCACGATCCCCCTCGATGATTACCCGTACGGAGTTGCTATCTCGCCCGACGGGAAACGCCTGTTTGTCTCGCTTCGTGAAAAAGCCGCGCTGGCTGTGATAGACCTTTCCACAAACGAGATTGTGGGAACGATAGCAACGGGAGGATTCCCGCGTGCGATGGCCTTTTCGCCCGACGGCAGTCAGTTGTTTGTTACGGATTACGACGCAGGCAGGCTGCTGCTTATCGATACGAAGAAGCTGGTAGTTGCGCGCGAATTCAAGGTCGGCGACGGTCCGATAGCGCTCGATGTGAACGCCGGCGGCTCGAAAGTGTTCGTGCTCAACAAGAAAAGCAACAGTCTGAGCGTCGCCGAAATTCCGACGCTTAACTTCTCCGAACTCATGGTCGGCACAAGCCCTACGCAGATAGTCCTGATTCCCAACACCGAGATCGCCCTTGTGACGGCCAGCGGACTGAATCAGTTGCAGATCATGTTTCCCCAGGCGACCACCTCGCCACCCGCGAAGATCCCGGAGATGCTGAAACCCGCCCAGCCCGTTTCCGCGGCTATAGAGCCTCCCCCGCCGGTTGCGTCCGAGGAGGCGGCGCCCGTTATCGATGTGACGACCCCCCGGCCGACGCACGCTGGGGGCGTAAAGGAACCTATGGCCGTCGCACGCGCGGAGCAAGTGGCCACCCCTCGCCTAAGGCCCGCCGAGCCGGAGCCCTCCTCGGGACCGCCACCCGGCGATGCCGCCAAGGAGACCCCGTTGGCGGCCGCGACCAAAGAGCCTTCGGCCGAGACGGGACCAGTGCTGGAGCCCGGCAAGCCAATCGCCGGCAGTGCCGAGCCCGAAATTTCGGCCGACGCAATCGGCTCCGAGCCGCCGCGGAAGCCTGAGCGCATAGACCTCGCGCGTCTTCTCCCGCCGAGCGAGAGGAAAAGGAAGGTGGTGGGCGAGAAGGTCGGCAGCGCCAAGCTGGGGTCGGCGACTGCTCTCATTGTGAGCGAAGACACCCACGAGGTCTGCGTGTTGGATATGCACTCGAACAAGATTGTGTCGAGATTCAAGCTGAAGGACAGACCCGAAGGAGTTGCCGTCGACCCGAAGGGCAAATTCCTGTACATGACCATGCGATACGATAACTCGCTGCTTGTGATAGATCCAGCGGCCGGAAAGATCATCTCCAGTATTGCCGTGGGTGCTTATCCCCGTGCCGTGGCGGTTCACCCGGACGGCCACGTCGTCTATGTGACAAACGATGAAGATTCAACCATATCGGTCGTCGGTGTGCCGGAGTTCAAGGTGACCACGACAATCGGCGTCGGCGACAGCCCCATTGCGCTCGCTCTGTCGCCCGACGGAGACCGTCTGTACTGTCTCAACAGGTACTCGGGAACCGTCTCTGTAATCGACACGCGCGCTAACAAGGTGGTCTCGACGGTGGAGGTCGGCCGCTCGCCGTGTGCAGTTTCTTTGAGCCCCGACGGCTCTGCGATATATATCGCCGATGCCATAGACGATAAGATTTCCGTCATCGGAGCCGACAACGAACGGGTTACCTCCTTGCAGGTCGGCGACCGCCCCGAGGCGCTTGCGTTGTCCCCCGATGGGAAATCTCTCTACTGCGTCAACTTCTTCTCCCGGACCCTTTCGGTCATCGACACCCAGAACCTTTCCACCGTTAAGGATGTTCCGCTTGGGAACGGCCCGAGCGGAGTCGTGGTCAGTCCGGACGGTCGGTATGTGTATGTTACAAACCGCTTCGACAACAACGTCTCCGTGTTCAGCGCCGACAGCCTTACCATACTCGACACGATAGAGGTCGGGGGCGGCCCGACGAAGATGACCGTCTATGCCGCTTCCGGCGGAACCACGCCGCGGTGAATCGCCTGAGGAAACCGAGAACATGTATCGCTATAACATTCTCCCCGGCGTCGCGGCTCGACGCTTCCTGCTGTGCTTGGCTCTGACGGCGCTCAGCTTGCTGCTTCCGGACAAAGCGGCGGCCTGGGGACAACGCACCCACGTCCGAATCACAGAGCTCGCCCTTGACGCGCTCCCCCCGGTGTATCGCGGCCAGGTTGTGCCTTACAAGGATGAGCTTCTCCGAGCCGTCATTGAAGAAGGGCGGAAAACAGCCCCGGGCGGCTATTCGACCATCGCATTGCAAACATTAGAAGACATTCAATTACTCATGCTTGTCCCCCACGACGGGACCGACCTGTCGCACTACTTCGTTTACCGGCTTGGCGCGACCGGCCGAGCAGTCGCCGATTCCGCGATGCCGCTCTCCTGGTCGAGCCCCTCGGACGAAGCGCTTCAAGAGAGATTTGAAAGCGACATCGACGGCGACTCGGAGTCGCTTCGAGCGCACAACGTATCTCCCATGTACCTCACTTATCCCGCCAGCTACATGGAGCGGGTATCGACCGACGCCCGGCTGTCCGAGAACTTGGTGAGAACCAGATACCTCTCCGGCGGGGGATACAGAAATTGCAGAGACGAGATAGTGCTGCCCGCCTTCAAGCGCGCCGTCGAAGCCGTCGCGAGCATATGGTTGACAATCCTCTCCAACGAGCCCGCGCCCAGAGCTATCCCGCCGCGAATCCGGATGGGCTACTACATGGACCAAATACAATACTCTTCAGCGAACGGCCACTTTGAAGACGTTTATGCCGCCCTTCAGGCGCTCAGGCAGGAGGGCAGGCGGATTCCGCTCACGCCGAATCTGGTGGGCGAAGAGTTCTTTAACCTTCCTTACAGCGCTCAGACGAGCCGCGTGTACGACCTCGCTACGCTCGTTGACCCGCAGTCGGCCGCCATCTCTGAACGGAAACGCTGTTGTGACGAATACGTCGAGAGGAACCGAGAGGAAAATGAAAATTCGTTCCCGACACGGAAGTTGCCCCGCTCCTTGTTCGGCAAGAATGGAGAGCCTCCCGACATTTTTGTCTATCAGCACAGCTCGGGCCTTCTGCTTCTCACAAGCAAAGTGAAGGAGACCGGTCCGGATTATGTGCTGCTGAACTTCGAGCCGATAAAGAAAATCACGAAGGAGAGGGTTGTCAGGACAATAAAGGGCGAACCTCAGACCGAAGAATTCGACCTAGAGGAAATCATACGGTTCTACGCGCGCGATTACGGCGTCTCGCCCGCGCTCGTCAAGGCGGTCATAAAGGTTGAATCCGATTTCCACCCTTACGTCGTGTCGAGCGCCGGAGCAAGGGGGCTGATGCAGCTAATGCCCTCTACAGCACTCGAAATGCAGGTCGAGGACACGTTCGACCCCATTCAGAACGTTGGAGGCGGAGTCCAGTACCTGGCCCGGATGCTCGAGCTCTTCAACGGCGACGAACGGCTGGCGCTCGCGGCCTACAATGCGGGCCCCGGAAACGTGCTTCGATACGGCGGCATCCCGCCCTTCAAAGAGACGAGGGAGTACGTTCCGAAAGTGTTGGACTATTACGACCGATACAAGAAGGATTCCTCTCCGGTGAAGCTGAAGGTGGCTCTGAACAAGAAGCCGGCAGCGGATTATCTCCCCGATGTCGAAGTGGTCGAGGAGGTGGAGGTGGAAGTGACCGTATCCTCCCCCCGCCCGCCGAAACCGAAGGCCTCGAAGGACTATGTGATAGTCCGCCTGAAGAATGGAAACACGATGCGCGGAAAAGCATATAAGAAAACTCCCAAAGGTATAAAGCTGCAATTGGAAAACGGCTCGATTCTCATTCGCGAGGATTTGATAACCGAGATAATTTGATGTCGCACGGTTGCTGCGGCCTTAATCGACCCGGACTATCCCAACACTTCATGACCTCTCTTCCAAAGTCATTTCAAACTCTTGTCGTCTCGCTGTTCGCCCTGGCTTCATTGACAATCCTTTTCGGGTGCGGCGCCGCTCAGAGACCCGTGACCATCAAACTGTGGGAATTCCCCCGCTGGCGCGAATCTCCCAATTCGGTTGACAGATTCGCGTGGATGCGGCGACAGATTGCGGATTTCGAGAGAACGCACCCACAGGTCTCCGTCGAGCTGACAGAACTCACATGGGAGCGCGGCGAGGACAAGAAAAGGATCGCCATTGCTGCCGGCGTCGGCCCCGATATGATTACCGGCACGCTACCGGTGCAACTGGTTGAGCGGGGTCTGGTCGAGCCGGTCGATGCGTACATGACCGACGAGGAGAAGGCCGACTTCTTCCCACCGGCGCTGGACGCCTTCACGTACGAGGGCAAAACGTACGGTTGGCCCTGGTACCTCACGGGAAGCGCTATGTTCCTGAATCTCGAACTGTTCGAGCGATACGGAATACCCCCGCCGAGCGCGGACTGGAACTACAAAGATTTTCTGGAGTGCGCACGGCGACTCACGCGCGACATTGATGGCGACGGAAGGCCGGAGGTGTACGGATTCGGATTCCTGGTCCGCCCTGGCGACACAAGCGTGTGGCCTTTCCTGTTTCCCGACGGCTTGCGGCTTCTACCCGGAGCCTCCGCGTCCCCCTTCGAGCCGAATGGAGGGGGCAAGGCCGGCTTCAGACTGCTCCACGAATTGATTCACAGAGAACGGGTCGCGCCGATACAGTGCGCCGCGTGGGACACCGAAGCGCTGTGGCAGCGCTTCACGAACCAGCGCGACATAGCGATGGCGCCTTGGGGAATATGGGCAATCCCGAAGTTGCGCACCATCGCCGACTTCGATTTCGAGGTGCTCCCCTACCCCTCGCTGAGCGCTACCGCGCCCGCCGTGCCGGCGCGCGCGTTCATCGGAACCTCGGGGTTCGTCGTGCTGCGCCAAGCCGACGCGAGGAAGCGGGAGCTCTGCATGGAGTTTGCGAGATTCCTCGTGCGGCCGGAAGCGCAGGGAGAACTCGCCCTTTACGGCGTTTTCCCCTCGAAGATCTCGGCGGGCAACATCTATGAAGGCGACGAATTGATGGCGAGGACACAGGAGATAATCACCGCGGGACAGACCGTTCCTCGACACGTCGAGTGGGCAAAGATAGACGAAAAGTTGCAGCGCGAATTTCAACTGGCGCTACTGGGTGAGAAATCGGTACAGGAAGCTTTGTCCCAAGGGGCTCGCCAGACGCGCATAATTCTGGAGAAATCAAAGGAGAGCACAGCCTCGGCACCGGCGGGCGGGCGGCCCGGCCGCATGCTCCCCATAGTCTCAGCGCTTTTCGCTCTGGGCGGGGCATTTACTATCTGCATCATGTTTCTCGCGCACAGGGGCCGCGCGGTTTCGGCGTCGCCGTTCGCGTTTCTGTGTCCGGCGCTCACGGTCTTCGGAGTCTTCCTGCTTTTCCCGCTCTGCTGGGTTGTGCTCCTGTCTTTTCAGGAATATTCCATCGCAAATGCTCACTCCACATGGACGGGCCTGCAGAACCTGCGCTCGGCCGTCCGCGACCCCGTGTTCACCAAGGCCGCCCTGAACACGCTTATCTACTCCGCGGTTGTCGTGCCCGTGAACACGCTGTCAGCCCTCGTCGTCGCCAGCCTCATATATCCGCTTTCGAGCCGGGCCAGGTCGTTCTTCCGTGGCGCCTACTACCTTCCGGGCGTGGCGTCGGTGGTGGTGATCGCGATGGTCTGGCGGTGGATGTTCAACGAGAACTTCGGACTGCTCAACGCCGCGCTGGGGTTCTTGGGGCTGCCGGGGGTTCGATGGCTGACGAATCCGCATGTGGCGCTGTCGAGCGTCATCCTGACGGGCATCGCGCGCCCGCCCGGAGGCCCGATACTCATATACCTGGCCGCGCTCGACGCAATCCCGACGTCTCTGTACGACGCGGGCGAAATCGACGGGGCCGGGCCTCTCAGGAGATGGTGGCACGTGACGGTGCCGCTGCTGAGGCCGACCACGTTGTTTCTTGCGCTCACGATAACGATCGCCTCGTTTCAAGTGTTCACGCAGGTGTTCATCCTGACAGACGGCGGGCCGGGCTATGCCACCGAGGTGGTCGTGCACAGGATATATACGGCGGCCATTCGCGATTTCGATTTCGGAGCGGCCGCTGCGATGTCGCTCATATTATTTGGCGTCATCCTGTTCGTCTCGGCATTGCAGTATCGGTTCTTCAGGTCGGAGGTCGAGTACTAGCGCTTGAGTGGGCGCGGTTAACGAAACTAGGACATGGCATCCCGCAAATCACATACGACACTGATAGCGCTGTTGACGCTTGGGGCGGCCGTGTCTGTTTTCCCCGCATTCTGGATGTTCTACACCTCGTTCTGTCCGGCGGAGAAGCTCAGCGCCGTGCCTCCGGTTTTCGTCCACGGCGAGTTCACGTTGCTGAACTATTCGCAGCTCCTGTTGAACGCCCCCATCGCGCGATGGACCGTCAACTCTTTTGTCATATGCGCGGCGATAACCCTCGGCCAGCTTCTGTTTGACAGCATGGCCGGATATGCGTTCGCCAGAAAGAAGTTCTTCGGCCGAGAGATTCTCTTCTGGTTGGTCGTCGGCACGATGATGGTCCCCGTGCAGATACTCATCGTGCCGTTGTATATAATGATGGTGAGACTGCACCTGGTGGACACGCTGTGGGCGGCGATATTGCCCGGACTGGCCGGTCCGTTCGGAATCTTCTTCATGAGACAATACATGCTGACGATTCCGACCGAACTGGAGGAAGCGGCAAGAATCGACGGGTGCAGCGAGTTCCAGATATTCTTCCGGGTGATTCTCCCCGTCTGCGCGCCGGCGTTAGGAGTGCTGGCAATATTCCTGTTCATCTCGAACTGGAATTCGTTCCTATGGCCGCTGCTCGTGCTCAACAGCGCCGACACCTACACGCTCACGGTTGGACTCGCAACGCTGCAGGACAAGCAGGCGCTCGATTACGGGCTGCTGATGGCCGGAGCCGTCGTCGCGTCTCTCCCGATGTTCGGCGTGTTCCTGCTGTTCCAACGCATGTTTATCAGGGGCGTCAGAATGGGCGCTCTGAAAGGATGACCGAAACAAGGAGTGGTTTCACATTGATTTTCAATAACCTGTTCAGAATAAGGCTCGTCACGTCGACGGTGTCGGCGGCCTGCATTATCTTCTGCGCGACCTCGTGCGCAAACCGTTCGAATCACGCGGAAGTGGCCGAACATACAGCCGAAGTCATCGGCTCCGCGGACGCGCTGTACTCTGCCGAAGGCTCAGGCGCGGGCAGTGAGGACACGCTTGCGTCCACGCAGGCATCGGATTCCCAAGAACCGGAAGAAGAGGTCAGCATTCCGGTTGTCGAGCCGAAGAAGATCGAGCCGCGGAAGGCATACATCGAGCCCATCGTGAGGGTGCAGATTCTCGGAGACGCATCCTCTATCAAGCTCGGAAGCAAGGGGAAATTGACGCTGAGCTTCGGCAGCAACTTCATGAAGGTCGAGCCGGGCTCGCGTCTCCGGTTCAAGCCGCGCAGCGCCCGCGTGTCCGTGCGTTCATACGCGGTCGGAATCGGCACCTTCGGCGCCGACGAATATGAAGACGCGATGAAGCTGGCGGAGAAATGGAAAAAGGACGGCTACACCGTCCGACTGATAAAGGCGGGCGGCCCGCTCCTCCAGGCCGACGGCACGATAGCCGATACCACTGTTTACTGGGTTGCGCTCGGCATCTTCAAAGAACAGCAAGCCGCCGAAAAATTCCGGGACAGGATGTTTGACCGTGGCATCTCATGCTGGGTGATCGACGAGAGCGTGCTTGGCCCCCGGGGGAACATAGAGTTGGCCGACGCAAAGGGCAATCCGCTCGCGTATGCCGACTCACGCGTAATCGTCGCAAGCGGTGAACCCATAACCATCTTCGATGTCCCGTTCGGACACGGGTTCTGGGATTCGGGCAATAGAGAAGACAGAAGCTACCTCAGTCCGCTCGAGATCATCGTGGACAAGAAGGGGAAGCTGGCGGCGATAAACGAGGTCAAGCTTGAAGAATATGTGAAGGGCATCGTACCTGTCGAAATACGGTTGACCGCACACGACGAGGCCCTGAAGGCCCAAGCGGTTTCGGCCCGCACAGAAGCGATAGCGAAGCTGGGCATCCAGCACGCATTCGACCCGTACGACTTCTGCGCCTCGCAGCACTGCCAGGAGTTTGGCGGACTCGCCCGCAGGACTTCTCGGACGGATGCGGCCGTGGACGCCACCCGTGGGCAGGTGCTTATGTGCGACGGGTGTCTCGTGGATGCGGTGTACAGCGCCAACTGCGGTGGCCACACCGAGAACAATGAGAATGTCTGGACCTCCCGGCCGAATATATCGCTCCGGGGCGTCTCCGACCTTTACAGCAACCCGGACTCGTTCCACTTCCCGCTCTCGGGGTCTCAACTGAGCAAGTGGCTCCAGCAATCGCCACGCGCTTATTGCGGAGACCCGCGCGTCGGCGACCGCAGCAAATTCCGCTGGAAGGTGAGATACAGCCCGACGCAGATAAAAAGAATCGTGAACAGGTATCGCAGAGTGGGTTCGGTCAGGGACATCATTGTTCTTCGGAGAGGAGTGTCGGGCCGCGCCCTGCGCATCAGGATCGTCGGCAGCAGCGATACCGCGACAGTCAACAAGGAGCTGCAGATAAGACGCGTGCTGGGCGGGCTCAAGAGTTCGATGTTCACCGTGGACATCAATCGCAACTCCTCCGGCAATCCGACGTCGTTCGTTTTCTACGGAGGCGGATGGGGCCATGGAGTCGGGCTGTGTCAGGCGGGGGCCGAGGGAATGGCCCTCGCGGGATTCGACTATTCCGACATCCTCAAGCACTACTTCTCGCGGACCGAAATCAAACAATTGTATGAATGACTCATCTCAAACGGTCAGGCCGGGCATCACCCAGTTGTTGGAATCCGAGCGAGGCATTCTCGACGGCGCCCGGGTCGGCCTGATCGCAAACTCGGCAAGCGTCAACGAACGGGGAATCTCCACGGCATCGCTGCTTCTCAATGTCGGCATCCACCTCGAATGCCTGTTTGCGCCCGAACACGGATACGACGCCTCGGCCGAGGCCGGACGTAAGGTCACCGACTCCTTTGACGCGAACACGGGACTCCCCATTCGCAGCCTGTACAACGAAGCGCGCCAGCCGACCGCCGAGATGCTGCGAGACATTGATGCCGTCGTGTTTGACCTGCAGGACGTGGGAGTTCGGTGTTACACCTATATTTGGACGATGGCGCTGGCAATGCAGTCGGCGGCCCTCTACGGCAAGCTGTTCGTGGCACTCGACCGCCCCAATCCGCTCGGCGGCCTCCTTGTACAAGGGCCAGTCCTCGACCCTCGGTTTGCAACCTTCATGGGAATGTATCCTATCCCCCTTCGATACGGAATGACGATAGGCGAGCTTGCGCTGCTGTTCAACCATTCCTTCGAGATAGGCGCCGACCTGGCTGTGATCCGGATGCAGGGCTGGCGACGCCGGCTCTGGTTCGCCGACACGGGCTTGAAGTGGCTGCCTCCCTCGCTGGCGATTCGTTCGGCCGAATGCGCTCTCCCGTATGCGGGCACGTGCCTGTTCGAGGGCACCAATATGTCGGAAGGACGCGGAACCTCCTCCCCATTCCGCTTGATAGGAGCACCGTGGCTCGACACCCATATCCTCGGCGCGGTGGATGAAAGGTGGCTCGCCGGGTTCGATGTATCGCCCCAAAAATTCACGCCGAGCGGGTCTGAGTATGCAGGGACCGAATGCGCCGGGCTTGCTATCACGGTCGTTGACAAGGAGAGGGCCGACCCCGTTGCGCTATCGGTTGCGCTGCTCGCGGAGATAGCCTCGCGTCATCGGGCTGACCTCGAGTGGAACGAGGAGCACTTCGATGCGGTCGCGGGCACGGATACGCTTCGTCGCGAAATCTGCGCGGGAACCGACCCCGAAAATATTATTGAAAGCTGGAAGGAGTCTCATCGGAATTTCGAAAAACTCAGGACGCAGCATCTTATGTACGAAGGGTGACAGGTTACGGGAAAGCTCGGTGACAGAGTTGGCGAGATGTTCATGGTCGGCTACGCGGGCGTCGACCCCATGGCCGCGAGCGACCTCATCCGGCGCTATCGCGTCGGAGGAATAATACTCTTTTCGAGAAATGTAAGGGATGCGGCCCACGCGGCGGAAGTGTGCGAGAAGCTGCAGGAGCTCAGGCGGCAGGTGAGCGACTCGCCGCTGTTCATTGCGGTGGACCAGGAGGGTGGCTGCGTCGCGCGAATAACCGAGGGGGTCACGGTCTTCCCGGGCAACATGGCGCTGGGGGCGACCGGGTCCGAGCATCTCGCACGGCGCGTAGGCAACGTGACGGCAACCGAGCTTTCGGCTCTGGGGATAAACGTCAACTTCGCGCCCGTTCTCGACATCAGCTCTAATCCTCGCAATCCGGGCGTCGGTGCTCGGTCGTTCGGCTCAGACCCTGCGCTCGTTGGGCGTCTGGGATCGGCGATGATAGGAGGAATGCAGGAGAAGGGCGTCTGCGCGACCGCGAAGCATTTCCCCGGGCTGGGCAACGCGCGAGTCGATTCCCACGACGAGCTGCCTGTCGTGGATGCCGCAAGAGACCGGCTGGAGAACCGAGAGCTTCTGCCCTTCCGCGCGGCCATCGAGGCCGATGTCGCATTCATCATGACGGCCCATTGCTCCTTTCCATCGCTCGACGGCACGCTCGCCCCGGCAACGCTTTCAAAGCCTGTCCTCACGGGGCTGCTCCGGGAACGAATGGGATTCAACGGAATCGTGATAACCGACTGCCTCGAAATGGCGGCGGTCGAAAAAGACTTCCCGGCGGCGCAGTCGGCCCTGATGGCGGTCCGCGCGGGCGCTGATATGGCGTTGATCTGTCACACGCCCGAGAAGCAGGCTTCCGCGGTCGACTCGCTCGCCGCCGCCGTCGAGTCCGGAGATATTCCGGAAGAGACTATCGACGTAGCCACTACAAAAATATCATCCATCAAAAAACATCTTGGATTTTGCGACAGCTCCGCGCCCCGCAAGGTTGCGCCTGAAGCGTCGCTCAGCGAATCCATTGCCGCCGAAGCCATAACCATCGTGAGAAACGAGGGCTCGATGGTGCCGCTGAGACTCGCGCCGTCGGACAAGCTTGGCGTGGTCGTTCCCCGCTTCGAGATCCTCACAAAAGTGGAAGATGCCGCCGAACCGCACGAGGCTTTCCTGGAAGAAGTGAGACGCCGCCATCCGCATGTGCTCTATCGCAAGGTCGCCGTCGAGCCATCGTCTAAAGAGATCGGCGAGTGTGTGACTATCTGCAGGGAAGCGGACTCTCTGATTGTGCTCACGTATAACCTTCATCTGAATCCAGCGCAGAGAGATTTCGTGCGCTCCGTTCTTGCCCTCGGCAAGCCAACAATCGTGGCGGCCGTGCGCGACCCATATGACCTCGTGTTCGTACCGGGCGCGCGCGCTTGTGTGGCAACGTACAGCTTCCGGGAGTGCTCGTTAAGAGCTTTGGCTAAGGTTCTCTTCGGCGATTTCGAGGCGAGAGGCAAGCTGCCGGTCGAACTTGCCTAATCAAAGGAAACATGAAGCGTCTTGTCGAAATTGCAGGGCTGAGGAAGCGGCTCGTCGTCGGGCTGATGTCCGGCACCTCGGCCGACGGCGTCGATGCCGCACTGGTCGAAATTGAGGGAAATTCCCTCGACACCCGTGTGAAGCTCCTTGCGTTCGAGACGCTTCCCTACCCCAGAGATATCGCGGAAGCAGTCAGAAATCTTCAGGGCGGCACGACGCGGCAGGTGTGCGAGATGAACTTCCGGCTGGGCGAGATATTCGCGCAGGCCGCTCTGAACGTGATTCGCTCGTCCGGCGCCGAGCCGTCGGACGTTCACCTGATCGGCTCACACGGGCAGACCATCTATCATATGCCGGACGCTGCGCCGCCCGCACGCTCGACGCTCCAAGTGGGCGAGCCGTGCGTCATAGCGGAGCGCACGGGCATTCCGACCGTGGCCGACTTCCGCGTTCGCGACGTGGCGGCGGGCGGCTACGGCGCTCCTCTCATCCCCTATGTCGATTTTCTTCTCTTCAGGGAACCGGGCCGCGTGAGGGCTCTGCAGAACATCGGCGGAATCGCCAACGTGACGATTGTCACTCCCTCACTCGATGGCGTGTTCGGCTTCGACACCGGCCCCGGCAATGCGCTGATAGATGAGTTCGTCCGTGGAACGACCGCAGGCGAGCACGCGTTTGACAAGGGCGGAAATCTCGCGCGAGGCGGAGAGGTCGAAGAGGAAATCCTCCAGAATCTCCTTGAGCACCCCTATTTCAGCTTGCCTCCTCCTAAGACGACCGGCCGCGAGGTCTTCGGTCCCGAACTGGTGCGAAAGCTCATCTCCGCGACTCCGCCCGAGCACCGCGCTGACATGCTGGCGACCCTCACCGCGCTGACGGCGCGCTCGATCAAGATGAGCTACGACCGGTTCGTGTTCCCGGAGGCCGTTGTCGATGAGGTAATCCTGAGCGGGGGTGGTTGCCGGAACGATTATCTGGTAGAATTACTTCGCGAGTTGTTTGCACCGGTTCCCGTTCGGCTATCCGATGAATTCGGCGTGCCGGCGGACGCGAAGGAGGCGATAGGCTTCGCCGTCCTCGCAAACGAGACGATAAGCGGAAACCCGTCGAATGTTCCCTCCGCCACCGGGGCCTCGCACCCTGTGGTGCTGGGAAAGATCGTGCCGCCCTAAATCGGGACAGAGCCTATTTTTAGGGATCAAAACCATGTTGAAATCTATTCTTCGGATCGGCTGCGCCGGGCTAGTGTTGCTTGCGGGGGTGTTGTCGCCGGGATCTCAGAACAATGTTTATTCCGAGACCGCTAATAATCATCCGGCTAAATCTGTCTTCATAGATTTTTCTCTCAGTCCCTTACGTGATAGGCTGGCCGCCGTGCTTAGTAATAAAGACGGATTCAGCGGTATCAAGGTCGTGGATGTTACAAGTGGAACAGTTTTGGAAATGTTTGAGGCTCCGGATGTAAGTGATCCTGTGTGGTCTTCTGACGGCAAGCAGCTGTTCTTTCGAGCAATAACAAAAGAGCTAGATTGCGGGCAGGAATTGCCCCCAGAGGCTTTCAGTAAGCTTGCTCGAGAAGCTACTTTGGTCTACAAATATGACTTTGACAAATTCACACCTGTCGTTGAAGGATTGATTGTGCACGACCTTATGTATTCGAAATTCCTTCAATCCCCGATTATCATCGGAATGGAAGAGTTATTTGAGCCGGGGGCTGATTGGGATGATTGGAAAGCGAGGCGTAGACCGGATCTCTGGATGATCGATTTAGGCGACCAACAGCTGCGACGATTGACCTCGGAAAACTCACTTTCAGGCAGCCCGGTCATGTCAACAGATGGCACGCTCGTTTTCTATAATCTTCTTCTTCCCCGCGAAGAGAAATGTGTCCAATTCGTGCTGGACCTGCGCACAATGGGAAAAAAACCGCTGGATTTGGGGCGTTTTTTTGATTCGTTCCTGGCCTTGTCAAAAGATAACAGGTATCTGCTGTTCACCAAGAATCCTATCGTCGAGGGCGAGGTGCAACCCAAAGGTCGTTGTTATCTGTATGACCTTGAGAAAGGTCAGGAGACTCAGTTATTGGGCGAAGAGTTTATCGTTTGCGAAGGAGCCTTTCTTGAAAACGGAAAGACGGTGGCGCTGTTGGCAAAAGGCCCGGGAGAAGAGGAATTCAATATTTGGATAGTCAGAAATAGGCTTGGCCCCCCGGAGAAGATCACTGACACTGGTCCGCCGTCTGGCGGAAAGGGCAAGATGGCGCGGTATGATGAGACAAATCTCATATTCACCAATAATAAGAACATATATGTGGTAAATGTGGTAAGTGGTGAGAAGCGTGTGGTATATACGGTATCCAAGTAGAAGGCAGAATGTGGTCGGGCTTTTTCAGCGAAAGAGCAGGGTCAAGCTTTAGGTTGCAACATATTTTGGATTGAAGATTTGACCCTATCAACGCAACACTAGTGAGGCACTGTATGATACGCATACTTTTTCGACCGAGCTTTCCGGTAAGGTTCTTCTTTGTCATCGTCTTTTTGGTGTTCGGGTGCATGTGTCTTGCTTCGTGCGCGCGTGCGCCGCGCGTGACGCCGCAAAAGGCTCTGGACTACGGCCAGTTCGCTCTGCGCCAACTGCCGCCCGAGGCAGATC
>CAZSKP010000019.1:37608-82660 GCA_964607485.1 uncultured bacterium
ACCCCGGCCACGGCGGTGCGTTCTCGGGGGCGGTCGGACCCAACAACCTCCGCGAGGCCGACGTCAACCTCGGCGTGGGCCTGTACCTGTGGGGGATGCTGAAGGAGGCCGGGGCCGAGGCATATCTCACGAGGATGGACGACTCGAACGTCTATAAGGGCGACGACCTCACCTTGAAGAAGGATTTGCAGGCGCGCGCCGAGTTCGCACGAGACCACGAGGCCGACCTGTTCATATCGCTGCATCACAACGCCGACGTTCTGCCCGACGCGAAGAAGAACTCGCTCGAGACATATTTCAAGATGAGCGACCCGGGGCCGTCGTTCGACGTGGCCAGATGTCTTCACAGACAACTGGCGCTCAGCCTCGGACAGACGGACAACGTCATTCTACCCGGCAATTTCCACGTGTTGCGCGAGAATCCCGCGACGGCGGTGCTCGGCGAGCCGTCCTACATCTCGCACGCCGACAATGCATTCAGGCTTGGACTCGCGCCGATGCAGCGGATAGAGGCGCAGGCCTATCTTCTGGGCATCGCCGAATATTTCTCAAAAGGCGTGCCGAGAATAGAGGACATGGAGCCAAAGCAAATCGTACACGATAACCCACGGCTCGTTGTGACGGCGCGCGTGGGCATTGACCGCGGCGTGCCTATCGACCCGGAGTCCATCGTGATGCTGCTTGACGACAAGCCCGTCGAGGCGGAATTTGACCGGGAGGCGTCGCAGGTCACGTACCTGCCCGCGAAACGACTCGGCAACGGAAAACACGTCGTCCGACTTTCTCTTCGCAACGTGAACGGAAACGCGGCCCGTCCGGCCGAGAGCGAAATCGAGATAGCGATGCCGCCAGCGTATGTATTGTTGGAATCAAATTTCCCCACCGTCCGGCCCTCAAGCGCACAATCTATTCGCCTGTCGGCCCGCGTGTTCGACGCCGACCTGTTGCCTGTCGCAGACGGCACGCCTGTCGAGTTCGAGGCGACCAGCGCCAGCCTTTCCAGAAAAGTCTCACTCACGTCCGACGGAGAGGCGGTGACATATCTCGTTCCCGACAAAGTTGCGGCGCCCGGGGAGATCGCCGTATCCGCAAACGCGTCAGGGCTGAAGCACAGCCTGACTCTGAAGGTAACGAAAGACGCGCCGGAAATCCTTGTCGCAAACCTGCGCGATACAAACACGAATCTGCCTGTCACCGCAGCTCTCGCGACGGTTGATGGACGTCCCCTCAGATACAGCGACGACTCGGGCTACTTCGCCGTCGCAGGCGATGTGGTCGGAAACTCATCCGTGACGTTCTCGCGCCCGGGATACAAACCTATGAGCGTCAGTCTCTCGGGCTCAACGGGCGCCCAATTCGTTAAGCTCGACCCGATTGCGGGCGGCGTTTTGTTTGGTCAGAAATTCGCGCTGGACCCACAGTTCGGCGGCGAGGAAAAGGGTGCGACGGGCCCCACGGGAGTGCGTGCGTCGGACCTTAACCTGCTCGTGGCGGATTATCTCGCCCGGTTCCTCCGTGCTTCGGGCGCGAGCGTTGCACTCACACGGGAATCGGACGAAACCGTGAGCGCGCTCAGAAGAGTCGAACTTGCCGAGAAATTCGGAGCCCAATGGTTCATAACTATCGGTCACGGCGGCGACGCCAGTGGACAGCCAACGGAACTTGGCGACACTGAAGCGAACGGCAATGTCAGTGCGGCAAGCGTGAGACACTATCCCGTGAGCGAGGAGGGCAAACGGCTTGCGGCATTGATTGCGGGGGCACTCAGAAACGAGGGCATCGCCGACACAGTGACGATCGAGCCGAGCGCGGTTTTCGTGCTCACGCATACGTCGAGCCCGGCGGTGATGGTGCTGGCGCCGAGTCCCTCGACACCCGACACGGAAGACAGGCTGCGGCATCCGAGCGCGGCGCGAAGGGAGGCTTACGCTATTTACTGCGGCATCCTTGAGAACTTCGGCCTGGACGAAACTAACACCGGAGAGATTTCATTAAGGGTAGTTGACGATGAGGGAAACGCCGTCGAAAATGCAACGCTCATGCTCGACGGCGTCTTCATGCTTGAAACGGACTCGCGTGGCGAGTTCACCTTTTCCCGATTGACGCCGGGCAATCACCACATCGAGGTGTACTCAGGAGGTCTCCGCGTCTGGGCCGGACAGATACCCGTGGAGGCGAGCCGGACCGTTTCGGTTGGCATCTCGCTTTCCGGCGAAGCGCTTGTTCTCATCCCGGACATCATGTAGCCGCGCCGCCCTGCTCGCGAAGGACGCGCTTGAGAATCTTCCCCGCCGGATTGCGCGGCAATGCATCCACGAACCTGACCGATTTCGGAATCTTGTATCCGGCGAGCTTGCTCTTGCAGAACAGTTGAATCTCCTCGACGGTCAGGCTTTGTCCCGGAAGCGGAACGACAACGGCGCAGACACTTTCGCCCCATTTTTCGTCGGGCACCCCGATGACGCCAACCTCCGCCACCTTCGGATGACCTATTATCGCTTCCTCCACCTCCGCCGGATAGACGTTTTCGCCGCCGGTTATCAGCATGTCCTTCTTTCTGTCGACCACATAGATGTAGCCTTCCTCGTCCAGCTTCGCCAGGTCACCGGAGTGAAACCAGCTGTCGGTGAACGAGGCCGCTGTCTCCGCCGGCAGGTTCCAGTACCCCTTCGTCACCACCGGCCCGCGCAGCATCAGCTCGCCTATTTCGTCGAGTTGCGTGTCGTTCCCTTTCTCGTCCCAGACGCGGGCATCGCAGTAAAACATCGGCTTGCCGCACGAGCCGAACTTGCGCTCGAGGTCTTCGGTGTCGAGCACAATGCCCGTTCCGCTGGTTTCCGTCATTCCGAAGCCCTGCCTGATGAGCACATTGTGGTCAAGATACGCGCGGAGCACGGGAGCCGGACACGGGGCTCCCCCGACGAAGAGACAATCGAACGAACTCAGGTCGTATTCATTAAAGCCCGAAACCTGTGACATGAAGAGAAGCATCGCCGGCACTATGAGCGCAGTGCGGATTTGCTCCTTCTCGATCAATCGAAGTGCGTGCTCGGGATCGAAATAACGCTGTAGCACAGCCGTCTGGCCGCGGAAGATCGTGGGAAGCGCCTGTGCAGTGAGTCCGGCCACGTGGAACAGCGGCACGCATATGAGCACCGAGCCCTCGGCGGTTCCAACATGCTGTATTACGTTCAGTGATGCGAAAAGCGCGTTTCCATGCGTAAGGATAGCGCCCTTCGGCCGGCCGGTCGTGCCGGACGTGTACATGACTATCAGAGGGTCGTCGAGGGTGGTGGGCAACATTTCGGGGTTGGAGTCCGATGCCTGGGTCAGCAGGTTTTCGTAATCTTCAACCGGCTTCGCAGCCTCCCCGCCGACGCACACATGCTTTTCGACGCCGACATTCTGACTCAACGCCTCACAAATGTGAGAGAATTCGTATCCGTAAACCAGCATCCTCGCGCCGCTGTCGTTCAATATGTATTCGAGTTCGGGTGGAGCAAGCCTGTAGTTCAGCGGCACAAGCACTGCTCCCAGTTTCGCGAGGGCGAGCACGGTTTCTATGTATTCGCTCGAGTTGAACATCAGTGCGGCCACACGATCGCCCGCGTTGATGCCCAACCCGCTCAGCGCGTGCGCGAGGCGGTTCACCCGCGAGTTGAGTTCGGCATAAGACAAACGCTTATCGTCCACCACGACGGCCGCAGCGCGTGGCCTGAGAGATGAATGCTTGCGCAGCCAATCGCCTACGTTAAGCAAGACGTTTGCCCTCCTTCCCGTAAGCGGTGTTGCAGGATATGCTGAATAGTCGGCGGGAAGGTGCAGGAATCGAACCTACCCAGGACAGCTCTCGCAGCCCCTAACCTGGATTTGAAGTCCAGTGCGCACACCAGCACGCCTACCTTCCCATAAGCCTGTAACAGGTTCTGCCACAATATCTTATGTTTCATTGGGCAGGCTCCTGTTTCTCGGAGAATTCTAAAATCGTCCTTGTTCTTGTCCTTGTCGAGCCGTTGTTTCCGGCCAAAAACGCTTCTTGCTTTTCAGCGGCACGTCTCAGGTCGGCATTGTTCACGATGTCACATCTTTGGAGCACGGACGCCGTCCGATGCCCGGTTATCTGCATCGCTATTCTCACAGGAACGCCGGAGCGTGTCAAGTTTCTCACACATGTCCGTATCAGGTCGTGGAACAGCTTACCTTGAAGCCCTGCCGCTTTGCAAGCCTTATCCCATGCGTGTTCGAAGTCTGCCATAAGACATGCAAAGGGCATTACTCATATTTCTTAGAACAAAGAAGGAGGCATACCAACATGAGCTACAAGCTTCTTGTAGAAAATTGGATTCCTATTCTATGAACCGACGGCAAGACAATCCGCCAGGCGACGCGGGCACAGGCTCCAGCCACGTATTTACCTCGGGTTGGTTTTCAAGACTAGACAATAATAGAGAATGCTTTAACCTTTTCGGTGAGGGGAAAAGATTCTGTTAATATCACAAGTCCGGCACCCGCAAGGACAAGAAGCTTTCCGCTGTCCTGCCACCGATAACCGTACCACCCTTCATGTTAGTCCCAAAGCCGTAAGACTCGTAGCTGCTCCCCTATGGGGAGGCCAGGGTACCCTAGCCTCCCTATCAAGCAGCTATGGAAATGGTTTTCAGTCTGACTTAATAACTGGTACCGTCGGCGGGGCAGGCCGTTGCTTCGGCTCAACCACGTAGATTCTTCCCTCACTCGACGAAAAATACAATTGAGCGGGCAGCTCTGCCTTGAGCTTTTCCTCCGGCAAAATAAACGGAAGGGTTAAGTGCGAATCGAAATAGACGAATATTGCGCCCTTTGTTCTCACATTCTTGGCAAGGTACAACCTGGCAGAATAGTACTCAGTCTTGTGCACATAATAATGTGGTCTTAGGGGAAGCCAGTTGGCCCATCTGCCGACCTGTGTGCTGACGGCTTGTTGCGCGTTTGTGTATATCGGCATATCCGAGGGGAATTCTTTGATTTTTTCCATAATCCTTGGATAATGGTATTCCTCCTTATTTTGACCGATCCCCTCGGAGTGACTCTTGATTACATACTTCGAGGCATAAAAGACATACACACTTGAAAAAGCCATGGCGAAAACCACACACGCAAACTTGACCTTGCGAAATCTGTCCTTGAAGCAAAATAGCTCTTGAGCAGTCAGCAATACAAGGATAACCGCCGCCACAAATAAAGGTGATAGGTGGCGAACGTTCAGGGTCAGTCTTTGAGCCACGGAGCCTTTTGTTAGCCCGTAAAGCAACGGATAACAATAAAGGAAAACAGCCAATACAAGAGCGATTCTGGGGGGATATCGCCCAATGGAGTCCTTCCCGCCAAGCCTGACCGTTCGTTTCTGAATCAGGACTCTTATAATGACAAATATTGTGATTGTCGTGAGTACGCAGAGAACTGCAATACCCACGGCGGCTGAATCTTTTGCCGGCCAGCCCCATTTCGAAATAGTCAACAGGCCATTATACAGAAAACGAGAAGTGATTGGGCGGAATCCACGGTCAAATCCTCCGGCCGTTTTCATACCTCTTTGCTGAAGCCATGCGACCCAAAAAATCGTCGGCAAACTGCTGAGTATGACAAAGATGGCGGAATCCCGAAGCCTATTCCGGAAAGTCTTTTCCCATTGGCAAAAGATACCCGCCAGTCCCGCGACAATCAGCGTTGCACCAGTGTAACGGATGAGAAACGCGAGCGCAGTCGCTGCCCCCGAAAAGACCAGGAACCATTTCTTTTGATTATTGAGATATTCGCTCAGCAAATAGAATCCCAAGAAACCAAAAAAGACAAATGGCGCTTCGGTCCGCGCGTAGGAATGTATGTGCAGCATGCTTGTTGAACTCAGGATCAGAAAAGAGCCAAATAGGGGCGTCCAAAAGGATGCAGGAGCGGCCTTTCTTATTATTTGTCCTACGAGCAGGATAGTGGCGCCAAACAGGAGGGCATTGAGCCATCTGGCGCCCACAAAGAGGTCTATTCCAAAGCTCCCAATTATAAAAAGCAGCGATGGATAGCCGGCAGCGATTCTGCTATCGCTAATCGGATTGTCAAGATCTCCATATCTGAATCCGTTGCCACCAAGCAGATTCCAAGCGGTGCCTACGTACTCAATTGCGTCGGTGTCAGTGCCGATACCCCACCTCGTACAGAAGAGAATAGTTAATACCCCGGCAAGGGACAGCACAATGAGGAGGACTAGCAAATAATCATTTCGCGTCATCCGGCTGATTCGTCTCTCGATCCACGGCAAGCCCAGGCACGGCGACGGAAGATGAAATATCGACCCTTTGTTTCCTGATTTCCTCTTTTCCGTTTCCATGACTGCAGATTCGAATGTGTAAGGGCGGCTCGCGGGTTATCCCTCCGGCGTCGTCCTAATTCCCAGTTGATTTTCAAGGCGACTAATCGCGGAAGTCGTTCTCCGGGACCCAATATGTGACAGCTGTTTGCGGCGTCATACCGTCGCGCGCAACTTTACAGTAGAGTTTCGCAAGAACCGCGAGGGCGCGGGCTCCGAAATAACCGATACGAGAACCGCGCTGTTTTGCTTCATGTTCTGGCCGGGCAAACACGACATGAAAAGTAGCAGAGATCGGGGAGATTGTCAAGGAGAAACACTACAAATTGGGGACACCGGGGAGATGCTTTATGATAGCCGTAAATGTGCTTAGGACAGGGGGGGCGCATTGACTGAGTCCTGGAGATGAATTGCCGACTTGACTGCTACAAAGTTTGCCGAAATCCCGTGTCTTAGGAAAGTGGGCCTCCACCAAGAAATCTTTGACAGGATTAGGGGAGTTGTTTAGAATATTACAATGGAAATCTTACCTACCGAAACGAGATATGACAAACCTTGGCCTGAACCGTAACTTCGGAGTTGTTGCTGGCCGGTTGTGATAACAATACGCGGCTTTTCAACAAAGAGTCATATCCGAGTTGTCTAAGGGAAATTCTAAGATCGGAGTTTCACAATGAAGGTCCTTATCACCGGGGTTGATGGATATTTGGGTTGGGCGCTATCGATTTATCTCGCCGCGCACGGTCACGAGGTCGCGGGCATCGATAACTATATGCGTCGCGCGTGGGTGGGCGAAATGGGGTCCCAGTCCGCCATACCGATTGCAAGGATGGACGAGAGACTGCTGGCCTACAGGCGATGCCTGGGCCAGAATTTGCGCTTTTATAAAGGTGACCTGACAGACTACGACTTCGTGCTGAACGCATACAAATCCTTCCGACCCGAGGCGGTGGTGTATCTCGGGGAGATGCCATCCGCCCCCTACAGCATGGTAGACGTGCGTCACGCCGTTTTCACCCAGACGAACAACATCATGGGAACCCTCATTACCCTTTACGCCATGCGCGAGGCCGTGCCGGACTGCCACCTGGTCAAGCTGGGCACGATGGGCGAATATGGCACACCGAACGTGGACATCCCGGAAGGATTCTTTGAGATTGAGTACCGCGGACGCAAGGACCGCCTGATGTTTCCCAGGCGAGCCGGCAGCTGGTATCATCAGTCCAAGGTGCACGACTCGAACAACGTCGAGATGGCATGCCGCTTCTGGGGGTTGCGGTCGACCGACATCATGCAGGGCGTCGTCTATGGAACCTACATAGACGAAATGGGCGATGACAGCAGGCTGAGAACCCGGTTTGACTTCGACCAGAGCTTCGGCACCGCGATTAACCGATTCTGTGCGCAGGCGGTGATAAGCCTGCCCATCACCCCCTATGGCAAGGGACACCAGAAGCGCGGATTCATTCCTCTCAGGGACTCAATGCAGTGCTTGAGACTCGCCGCGGAGAATCCGCCGGAGGCGGGCGAATACAGAGTGTTTAACCAATTCGAGGAGGTCTACGACGTCACTCAGCTTGCCGAGCGCGTCCAGCGCGTCGGCAACAGGATGGGTCTGGATGTCGAAATCATGCCGCTTGAAAATCCGAGAATTGAGGAAGAAGAACACTACTACAATCCTGACCACCAGCACCTCCTCGACCTTGGTTACAAGCCCACGCACGACATGGAAAAAGAATTGGAGATAGTGTTCAAAGACCTCATCCCCCACAAGGAACGCATCGAATCGCGCAAGGAGGCCCAATTCCCCGATATCCGCTGGGACGGAACACGAGAAAAGGTCTCAATTCTGATGATATAATCACTCTTGTCCAAAAAGGTCGTTTCTGAGTTATTTTGGACAGCAGTCTGATATAATATGAGTTGGCATAGACATCCATTATTCGTCTTCTGAGTGTATCGGCGCATCAGACCTTGGCATCGCGAATGACCGTCGGCCAGGCAGCGATGACCAAGATAGGCTCATGCCTGCCCGGAGACTTTGCACATGGGTCCTCTTCGAATAATAGGCTGTATATTCGGGATTGTGATTTTCCTATTTGGCTTCACTCGCTTTCGCAAGCGTAGCCTGCGTCGACTTGACTTCCTGTTCTCATCGTTTATAGCCTTTGTGCTGGTAATCGTATCTGCCGCTCCTGACCTCGCTTACATTCTCCTCGAAATGTTTGCCTTCGAGCGTGTCCAATTTGGGCGACTCATTGCCTTAGCGATAGTTTCCAATTTCCTGCTCTGGTTTGTGGTCATCTATCTGAGGTCAAAGATAAACCAGCAGAGCAACCAGTTTGACGGCGTTGTGCGAGCCCTCGGCCTGGAGGAGTTTGAGAGCCTGTACGCTGACCGTGCAGTAGTTAAGCCGATTACCGTAATAATTCCTGCACTAAATGAGAAGACAAACCTGCAAAAATTGTTGCCTTTGATACCGGAGACCATAATTGGCAAGGAAGTGGGTACGCTAATAATCGACGATGGGAGCACAGACGGGACGACCGAGGCTCTAAGGGCTGAAAGCCATGTTGTCGTGCGAAACAAAACAAATCGGGGCGGTGGTGCAGCTATCAAGCTTGGACGTGACATTGCGCTTAAATACGGAGCTGAAATTATCGTCACAATGGATGCTGACGGTCAGCATCGTCCGGAGGAGCTTGCTTCATTGGCGGAGCCTCTGCTATCTCGAGAGGCCGATTTCGTCATCGGCTCCCGTATCTTGGGACGGAGGGAAAAGGACAGCCTCTTCAGGTATATAGGAGTTATAATTTTCAGTCAGTTGATCAATATCCTATGTGATCTGCACGTTACTGATTGCTCAAGCGGATATAGAGGGTTCACGGCCGAAGCGCTCAGGACGTTGGACTTGCGGCAGGATCAGTTTCACACATCCGAATACATAATCGATGCCGCGAAAAAGGGGCTGCGCATAAAAGAAGTTCCGGTCACGATTCTCAGGCGCACCCATGGTGAAAGCAAGAAGGGCAAGAACTGGAAGTATGGACTCAACTTTGTCCGAACCATAACAAAGACTTGGTGGCGAGCTTGAGAAGTCCGTTATGCGGTTACCAACTATGGCTTGCATTATATAAGGAAATATCCAGAACGCAGGGATAGAATAGCGATGAAAAAGTTCAAACGCGGGTCCCGAATGGAATTGGATTATAAAAAGCTTGAGGTCAAGGGGAGCGGGGCTATTGGCGAAAAGGTTTTGAATAGATATGAGAGCAGTCCGGGAATCAGGCATGTTTTCAAGAGACATAACAAGAAAATACTTGAGAATATCTCCCTCACTCCATATGAAAACCTTGCCTCCACCAGACTGCTTGAGATAGGGTGCGGCTTTGGAGAGTTCTTGGCCGAGGCACAGAAGATAATTGGTCAAGTTTATGGCATTGACCTTGTGCAGGACCAATTAAGAGCAGCTAAAACAAGAATATCGGGGAATTCGAGCGTTTTGATGGCGGATGGAGAATATTTGCCATTTGGGGATCATGTTTTTGACTTCATTCTAATGAAGGGTGTCGTTCACCACTTGGGGAATCCTCGCCAGGTATTCAAAGAGGCCAGAAGAGTTCTTCTTGACAATGGAAAGCTTATTATCTTCGAGGGGAACCCCTCGTCGTGGTATCGAAAGTTTGTATTAGGGATCGCAGACCTTCTTCGCATAGAACATGAGAGCAGTCTTTTCCCTCATCTTTCGTCTGATAAGATTGAAGCTTTTCTACGAAAGACTGGATTCTCTACAGAACACAAGAGAGTCTCAGGTTTGTTCGCACCGCTTGGATTGGCTGGCATAGGCAACAACATATTGTGGGAAAAGCTTAATTACCTGGAGGATGTTCTTGAAAACACATTTTCATTTTTTATGTGGTACAACCTGATAATTGCAACCCCGGCCTAATGCCCATTTCTGTCTGAAAGGAACTCAGGACTCAAGAGAACCATTATCCCTTTCGGTGCTAGCACGGCAGGATCATCTCGATTTGAAGATTGTCGTTGAATGGAAGTACACGATGAAGGCCAATGAGATTGACAGCAACTCTTGACGACAAAACAATGGGATTCGTTCTCAACCGACGCGGTTGTGTACCGACATGAGAATCTTACGGCCGAGCAGATCATGGCGGCAAGAAGGCAGGCGTTCAGACGTTTCTACTTGCGTCCAAAGACCGCAATAAGGATATTGGGGCAGATTTCAAGTCTTTCCGATATAAGAAACAACATTAACCTCGGCTGGAAATTCCTGGTCAGGCCGAAATGAAGACGGGGGGAAACCGCCCTTCGCCCCTTTTCTCATCCAAAATCAAGTCGAGTCGGAAATGGGATTGCGGGAAGCGGTAATTGTCAATATCCGAATGGGCATTTGAAAGAAAATGGCCACATTTTCTGAAAGACTCGTCCTTTTAATCAACTTCCTGCTTGTTCCCCTCCGTCTGGCAATACCCCAGCCCGTGATAGAAAAGATCCCACTCCTGAAAACCAACCGGGAGGAGAGGTTCGGGCGGGTGCTGGCGGAGTATCGCGGAAAGGCTCTGGACATAGGTTGCAGGCACAACGTTATCATAAAGAAATACCGGGAGTTGGGAAATTGTGGGGAAGGGGTCGACATTTATCATTGGGACGGAGCCGATCTCATCGTGGAGGACACGTCGCGTCTGCCATACGAGTCGGAAACATTCGACACCGTCTCTATTGTGGCCTCATTGAACCACATCCCCAATCGCATCGATGTCCTCAAGGAAGCGCACCGCCTGCTGAGGCGTGACGGCAGGCTCGTGATAACGAACCTGACGCCATTCGTCTCGAAGGTCTGGCACGTGTTCTGCTTCTGGGATAGAGAGTATGCCGTGCGGGGTGGCCTTCAGGAAGGCGAGGTGTGGGGATTCACGGACAAGCAATTGATGCAGCTTGTTGAGGCTGCCGGCTTTCGCCTCATAAAGAAAAGCGGTTTCTTGTGGGGCTTGAACCACCTGTATGTTTTCGGACGAAACCGTGTAGCATCGTAACAGAGGGAATGGCCTCATGTGCGGAATCTTCGGCTTGACGATTAGAGATACCGCGTCCCTTGAGTTCGGACAAGTGAGCAGATATATAAGCGGGCTCTTCAAGCTCTCCGAATCCAGAGGCAAAGAGGCGGCTGGGTGCGCAATACGCTCCGGGGAGTCGATACATGTGTACAAGCGGCCCGTCTCAGCCTCAGTGATGATCAAGTCCGATTCCTACCGTCAGTTCTTGGCGAATGCGGTCATCGGCCCCACAAACGGGCGCCAGTCGGCTGTGCCGCCGTTAAGCATGATAGGGCATACGAGGCTGGTGACGGACGGCGCGCAGGAACGGACCGAGAACAATCAGCCGGTGGTGAAAGAAGGCGCAGTGGGCATTCACAACGGAATTGTCGTGAACGTCGCCAATCTCTGGGCCAGATTCCCGCAATTGAAAAGAGAGTCCGAACTGGATTCGGAGATAATCTTCGGCCTAATACGTCTGTATCAGGATGAGAAAAAATCCCTCACGGGCGCCGTCTCTGAAATGTTCAGCGACATCCAGGGGTCGGCTTCAATAGCGGCGCTGTTCAACGATCTCGGATACTTGCTCCTGGCCACGAATACCGGTTCGCTCTACGTCGGCGGCAACGAAGGTCACGATGCACTGATGTTCGCGTCGGAGCTATATATCCTTAGAGACTTCATCAGGATATTCAAGATTGAGAACGCGTTCGGGAAGTGCGGGATAGGGCAGGTCAGGCCGGGGCATGGGATGCTCATTGACATAGGCAGTCTCGAGCGAGCGGAGTTCGCGTTCGGAGACGGCCAGAGAATCGAGCCCGACGAAAGACTGTCTAAGCCCTTGACAGTAAGAATGGCCGGAAACCCGGCCGAAGATAGGGGAAGGACACGGGTTTATCGGGGAGAAGCGGTAAGGTGGTCGAGGTACGAAAAGGATTTTCAGGAAGCGAGAAGACGCATAAACGCTCTCAGACGATGTGAGAAGTGCGTCTTGCCCGAGACCTTTCCCTTCATAGAGTTTGACGAGAGCGGCATATGCAACTACTGCAATCATTATCTGAAGATACCATTGAAGAGTAAAGACGAATTTGAGGCGATTGCGGATAGATACAGGAGAAGGGATGGCGGGCCGGACTGCATCGTCGGGCTAAGCGGCGGGAGGGACAGCAGCTTCGGGCTTCACCACCTGAAGACCGAGCTCGGTCTGAATCCCATCGCATTTTCGTACGATTGGGGGATGCTCACAGACCTTGGCAGAAGAAACCAGGCGAGGATGTGCGGAAAGCTCGGCGTGGAACACATAATAGTCTCGGCCGACATTACAAGGAAACGAGACTATATAAGACAGAACGTGGAGGCCTGGCTCAAGAAGCCCGACCTGGGCGTCATTCCGCTTTTCATGGCGGGTGATAAGCAGTATTTCTACTATGCGAACAAGCTTATGCGGCAATACAATACTGAAATAATGGTGATGGCGGAGAATCCCCTGGAGAGGGCGTATTTCAAACATGGATTTTGCGGAATTAAATTCAAGGCCTCTGATAAACCGCCTTATGAATTGGGAATTCTGGACAAAATCAGGATAGCTGCTTACTATGGGAAACAATATCTTCTGAATCCTTCATACATCAACGTTTCGATTATCGACACAATAGGGGCGTACTTCTCGTATTATCTGATACCTCACAACTATTTCTCTCTTTTCGATTATATGCTGTGGGACGAGGAGGAGATCATCTCCACCCTCAGAGAAGAGTACGACTGGGAACTGGCGGACGACACAGAGTCCACGTGGAGGATAGGAGACGGAACGGCGGCCTTCTATAATTACATCTACTATCTTGTCGCCGGCTTTACGGAGATTGACACGTTCAGGAGCAACCAGGTCAGGGAGGGGGCAATCGATAGGCAAAGGGCTCTGGAACTTGCACAGCTAGAGAACGCCCCGAGGTGGAAATCCATAGAATGGTACGCGCGCACTATCGGGCTTGACTGCGGCAAGGCGCTGGAAGTCATCAACACTATTCCGAAGCTCTATTGAGCGCAGTCTCTCCCGCCTGCGAGAAGAAGCTGGGGAGAGCACAGCCTTAATCCCGGGAAAATGTGGATATAGATGAAATCAAATCTCAGTTATCGCTGAAGCACAAATTCAATCGAGACGTTTCGTTCAACCTTCTCAGTCTTGCGGTGCTGGGTCTGTGCGGGATAGTTATAAACATATTCATTGCGAAGTACCGCGGCTCCAGTGCCCTGGGCATCTTCAATCAGGTCTATGCGATATACGTGATCCTGTCACAGATCGCGGGCGGCGGAATACAGCTTTCCGCATTGAAGCACACCTCGTACAATCAGACTGACAACGCCGCGTGCTCGGAGATCGCATCATCGGCGCTCGTTCTTACCGCGATGTGCGCGACGACGGTCTGCATCCCCTCCTTCCTCGCGAGCAATCAGGTGGGCGCAATACTTAACAGCGACAGCGTGGAACTCGGCCTGAAGCTCGCAATCCCGGGACTGCTTCCTTTCTCCCTCAACAAAGTCTCCCTCAACGTCCTCAACGGAATGAGGAAGATGGGCGCATTCGCCTTTTTCCAGTCGCTCAGGTTTGTGCTCATTCTTCTGGGCGTGATACTTATCATCAAGATGGGGCTCCCGGACGCGTACATAGTCTTGTCGCTGTCCGTAACGGAGCTGCTCCTGTTCTTCGCTCTCGCGTTTTATGTCAACAGGCATGTCAAGCTGAGGTTTTCCTCGGGAATGAGCCGTTGGTTCAGAGAACACCTGTCTTTTGGGGGCAGGGGGATGCTCAGTGGCATTTTCACCGAAATGAATACAAGAGTGGACGTGCTCATGTTGGGATTCTTCCGCGACGACAAGACGGTTGGGATATACAGCCTTGCAGCAATCCTGATCGAGGGCCTCAGCCAGTTGCACTTCGTCATAAGGAAGAACGTGGAGCCCGTTCTCGGAGGCTATTTCGCCGAGGGCGGAAAAGCCAAGATCACAAGCGCCGCCAGAAAAGTAAGACGGATCTTCCTCCCGCTGATGGTATCGATAGGGCTCGTAAGCGTGGCCCTTTATCCTTATGCCGTGAGGATATTCGTGGCAGACAAAGCCTTTTCGGCGAGTTTTACGCCGTTCGTCATACTGATTACCGGCCTCGTGCTGAGCTCGGGCTACAGACCCTTTAGCGGCATAATCCTGATTGGCGGCAGGCCCGGCCTCTATTCATGCTTTATCCTGTCGCTGGTGCTGGGCAATGCCGCCCTCAATGCGGTCCTCATCCCTCTCTGGGGCATGAATGGCGCAGCCGCGGCGACAGCGTCTGTTTTCTTGCTTGAGGCATTATTTGTATTTGTTCTGTTGAGATTCAGCGCATTTGGGAAGGACAGTCAGTAGCGAAGTGGTTATAGGTGGTGAAGCCTAAAGGGCGCAGCCCGGAACGCTTTACCAACCTCTTCCCAAAACGCTGATTCCCCTCTGCGCCAAGTGTGCTGAACCCCAACACGGGTGGGATACCCCCTTGGCTTCTGGATTGTACTTATTTTGTCCTTGTCTCAATCTAACTTCACCAAACTTAATCCAACTTGCCCCAAAGAAAGAACGCTGAGAAGCTCGAAACATAAGACATTCTCAGCGTTGCACTAAGACCATTTATCGCCGGTCGGTTTTGAAGTCCAGTGCGCCCATCAGCACGCCTACCTTCCCATTTGTTGCGTCCTACCATTGCTTTCTCAGGCTTGGCATGTTCGGACTATAGTCAATGTTGTGGGCTATTATATCAAGGGCGAGCCTCTGTTTCAAAGCAGCGGGTTTTCAAGCACTCGTCTCTTGACAAACGGCGGAAAGCCGTGTATACTTACCGGTAAGTAGATAGGAGGCAGCTCGATGAAATCAGCCGAAGGCAATCGCGACTCAGCGACCTCCTTGTCAACGAAGGAGAGAATTCAGAGGGAAGCCATAACTATTTTTTCTAAAAAAGGTTATGATGCAACTTCAATGAGAGAAATCGCAGAGGCGTCGACCGTAACCAAGCCGGTGATTTACTACTATTTCAAGAGCAAGGAGAACCTCTGTAACCACCTCATCAGTTCGGCCATGGAAGAGTTTCGGCAACAGATTCGGGGCGTCTGCGAGGGAAGTTCCGGGGATGTGTTTGAGCAGCTCGTGCGCATGGTGCAGATTCACTTCGACTTCTGCCGGGGCCATATGGAATTTGTGCGATTCATCTACGCTCTCAACTTCGGTCCCGACAGGAAGAAGATTGACTATGACTTTTACTCGTATGGAATGGAGATTTTTCGGATGATTACGGGAGTGATGTGCCGTGCGTCCGAAGCGGGCATGATTCGGGAGGGTAAAGAAGAGACCGCCGCAGATTACTTGCGAGGAATAATAAACATGTATGTGATGCTCTACGTCGATGGCCGCTACGATCTCCCTCCGGAACTGGCACGGACGATAGTGACCGACATGGTGAACGGTCTGAAGCCCTAACACCCCGAGGCCGACTAACAGAGCACAATCTGGAGCGCTTGCGATGTCGAAGAAAAATATTCTTGGACTGACCCTCATAGTTTCGTTGATTGCGGTTGTGGTGGGGTTGCTTCTCCTTCCGGGCCCCACGAGGTCCACGGAGCAGCCGCCCGAAGAACGAACCACCGATGTCAGGATCATGGAAGTCAGCTCGGGCCCGCTTCATGAATGGACCGAGCTGCCGGCCAGCGTGGAGCCGTTTGTCTTGACTCAGGTTCCAGCGGAAGTCGAGGGTCGCATCGATTGGATAGGCCCTGAAGAGGGTGACGTCATCAAAAAGCCCGGCGTCCCGATCTTGCGCATCGACGAGCGAACCTTCCGCGCGCAGATGGAAGACGCAAAGGCCGCATACGAGCTGTCGGCCAAGAGCTGCAAACGAATCGGAGATCTGCACGCGCAAGGACTTGTAAGCGACGAGCAGTTCGACCAGTGCCGGACCAAGCTGGCCAGCAACTCGGCGAGGCTCGACATCGCCAAGATAGCGCTCGAAAAGGCCACGGTCACCGCTCCGATTGCGGGAATACTTGACAAGTCGTACTTCGAAGTCGGCGAGTACGTGCGTCAGGGCGACCGCGTGGCCGATATCGTGGTGATCGACCCGGTGAAGATAACCTTCATGGTGCCCGAAAAAGACATCCCTTATATTCAACGGGGCGGGAAGGTCGGTGTGTCATTCGATTTCCTTCACGGAGAGAGTTACGAGGGCACTGTCAGCTACATCAGCGTTGTTGGAGACGAGTCCACCCGCACATATAAGGTCGAGGTAACGGTGCCGAACCCGGACCATAAGATTCTTCCGTCGATGATAGCCACCGTGAGGATCTTGAGGCGTGAGATTCCCGACGCCATCGCCGTTCCGCTGTTTGCGGTGATTCCGCGGGGGGACTACTCGGTGGTCTTTGTCGAAAAGGACGGCAGGGCCCACGAGCGCTTGGTCGAACTGGGAATCCTCGAGGGCACTCGTGTGCAGATTATAAAAGGACTCGAGCCCGGGGATCGTCTCATCGTGGAGGGAAACCGCGAGCTGTCCGACGGCGAGGCTGTGCTGGTGCGCGATTCGATAGAGGCCTCGTCATGAGAATCACCGACACAGCAATCCGTAAGCGCACGACCGTGTTCGTGCTGCTGTTCATGATAGTCGTTTTTGGGACGTTTCACTATATTACGCTTCCCCGCGAACTAACTCCCGACATTCCCGTTCCATACATCATCGTCACGACCACTTACACGGGCGTTTCGCCGGCCGACATGGAAAACACGGTGACGGTGCCCCTCGAGAAGAAGCTGAAGGGCCTCCGTGACATGAAGGAACTCGAATCCTACTCGGCCGAAGGTGTCTCGATTATCGAGATCGAGTTTCTGCCCGATGTCAACATTGACGACGCACTCCAGAAAGTCAGGGACAAGGTTGACCAGGCGAAACCCGACCTTCCCGACGATGTCGACGAGCCAGTGGTCACAGAGGTCAGCTTCTCGGATTTTCCCATCATGATTGTCAACATATCGGGCGACCTGGGGCTGATTCGGCTCAAGGCGATTGCGGACGATCTTGAGGAGAAAATCGAGTCGATTCCCGGTGTTCTGGATGCCGCCGTGATCGGGGGGCTTGAAAGAGAAATACGGATCGAGCCCGACCCCGACAGGCTGGCGTCCTACCAGATTCCCTTTGCCGAGTTGGTGGCATTGGTGGATAAAGAAAACGCCGACGTCGCGGCCGGCAACATCGACTTTCCCGACGCAAAATTTCAGGTTCGTGTGCCGGGCGAATTCTCCGAGCCTCAAGAAGCCCGGAACCTGATCCTCATGATGAAGAACGGCAATCCGGTGTATCTGACCGACGTGGCCCGCATCAGGGACACCTTCAAGGACCCAGAGAGTTTTTCCCGAATCAACGGACGCCAATGCGTCGCCATCAGCGTGCAGAAGCGCGCCGGCGAAAACGCACTGCGCATCGTCAATCAGATCAAGGTGATACTCAATGAGGCCAGGAAGACGCTCCCCGCAGGCGCCGAGATCACCGTCACAACGGACACGTCCAAATGGATACGGATAATGTTGTCCGACCTCGAGAACAATATTCTGTCGGGACTGGTGCTGGTGCTCGCGATCATATTTGTCTCTATGGGATTTGTAAACGCAATATTCGTCGCACTGGCCATTCCCCTCTCCATGCTCATTTCCTTCACGACGCTGCGGGTGGTGGAAATAACGCTGAGCAACGTGGTTCTGTTCGGCCTGATCCTCTCCCTCGGGATGCTTGTGGACAACGCGATTGTCATAGTGGAGAACATCTACCGTCACATGCAGGAGGGCAAAGACCGGCTGACGGCGGCGCGGGAGGGAACCGCCGAGGTTTCGTGGCCGGTCATCACCTCAACGCTTACCACCATCTGCGCTTTCTTGCCCATGCTGTTCTGGCCGGATATCATTGGGGAGTTCATGAGCTATTTGCCCAAGACCGTCATCATCACGCTCACGGCCTCCCTGTTTGTAGCGATGATTATCAACCCCGCGCTCTGTTCGCGGCTGATGAAAGTCAGGGAGTTTCGTGACATCAGAAAGGCGAAGAGGAAAAACCGCTTTCTAAATCGCTACGAACAATTCCTCAAACTCTCTCTCGATCACTCGGGCGTTGCGCTGCTTTGCTGCGGGCTCGTGCTCGTGGCCACAGTTGTCGCGTATGCGAAATTCGGCCACGGCGTCGAATTTTTCCCTAAGTCGGACCCGGACAGCGCGATGATTTACATCCGAGCGCCGGAGGGTACCAGCCTCGACAAGACGGATGAAATCACACGAACAATTGAACAAAAGCTGAAAAAATACGAAGATATCGAAAGCTATGTCGCCAATGTGGGCACGAGGCCGGGAGGATTTTTCGGCGGCAGCTCATCCGGCTCCCACGTGGCGCGCATTTCGATCGAATTCAAAGAGATGGAACAGCGCAAACACCCCTCTCGATGGGTCCTGCAACAGATTCGCCAGGACGTCGCCGGACTGCCCGGAGCCGAGATAGAGGTGGAGGAGGAGGATAAAGGCCCTCCGCAGGAACCCCCGATCAACATCGAGATCTCCGGCGAGGATTTCGACATTCTGGCCCGTGTGACCAAAGACGTTAAGAAACGAATCGAAAGCGTTCCCGGCATTGTGGACCTGAAGGATGATTACGAGCATGCGCGGCCGGAGCTACGTTTCCGCGTCGACCGCAGACGCGCCGCGTTGCTCAATGTCAGCACGGTCATGGTGGCCAACTTCATAAAGGCAGCTGTGCTGGGCCGAAAGGTGGGCACTTTTCGGCAGGGTGAGGACGAATACGACATCACCCTCCGCCTCCGGCCCGAAGATCGCGACGATTTGAGGAAGATATTACGGCTCAATGTGCCTGGACCGGGAGGAGAACCGATTCCGCTGTCCTCGCTTGCGCGGATGGAATACGCCAGCGGACTCGGCTCGATTACGCGCAAGGACCAGAAAAGGGTGATTACGGTTCAGTCGGAGGTGGAGGGGAGGCTGCCGAACGATGCGCTGGCGGAAGTAAAGCAGCGGTTGGCAGGTTACCATCCTCCGGCCGGTTACACCATCGCGTTTACCGGCCAGGACGAGGAACAGAAGGAGTCGAGCGACTTTCTCATCAAGGCGTTTATCGTGGCGCTGTTTCTCATCTCGCTCGTGCTCATCACGCTATTCAACTCGGTCGCCCTGCCTGCAATTATCATGGTCTCGGTGATTCTTTCGCTCATAGGAGTGTTGATCGGTCTGCTCGTTGCCGGAATGCCGTTCGGAATCATCATGACCGGCATCGGGGTCATAAGCCTGGCTGGCGTCGTTGTGAACAATGCCATTGTGCTCATCGACTACATCCAGTTGCTCCGCCAGAGGGGGCTGGCCCGACGCGAGGCGCTTGTGCAGGCCGGCCTCGTGAGGCTGAGGCCGGTGATGCTCACCGCAATCACGACGATACTCGGCCTCATACCGATGGCGACGGGTTACAGCTTCAACTTCCGCGAGTTGCGCTTCGTCGTTGGCAGCTCGAGCAGCCAGTGGTGGGGTCCAATGGCGGTTGCCGTCATATTCGGCCTCGCCTTCGCGACGCTGCTCACGCTCGTCGTCGTACCGACGATGTACGAGCTGATCGACTCCGTAGCGGAAAAAATGCGCGTCAAGGCAACGGCCCCGGCAAGTGCCGCCGTCGAATAGCCGGTTCGCCGGATATGGCGATTGCGGAAACTCGCGTCGCGCAATCCTATCCTCTGCATAATCCCCACGATAGTCATTCCCGAGAGGTTTTGAAAACACTTTCCCCTATCGGTCAACAATTTGGCGAACGGTGTGCCGCTGTTTGGAAGATCAAAGGTTTCTCGTTCAAAATTGTGCAAGAAAAGGCTGGTCCCGGAGTTGGAACGACCATATATAAAACCTGACATCGCAATTGCTTATGACAAATCGGAGTCCACATGACCGAAATTGGCAGGTTCGGCATAAAAAATGCCCTCACTTCTCATTTTGTAAGAAATTCTCTGGCCATCTATCGGGCGCCCGGACACGGGCTTCGACGCTTGAGAGTGTCCGGTCTGGCCACGGGGGCTCATGATGAGCGACTCGAGAAAAACCAAGACTGAGCTGCTCTGCGAATTGGAGAAGTTACGCGGCCGTCTGGCGGACTTCGAAAAATCTGAAATCGAGCTCAGACGAACCAAGGATGCTCTGAAGAAATCCGAAGATCGCTACCGGACGCTCGTCGACAACTCGCTCACCGGCATCTACCTCATTCAAGGCAATCATTTACGTTTTGCCAACAAGCGGACGGTCGAAATGTTTGGGTACACACTCGAAGAACTGCTCCAGATGCCGGCCATAAACCTCACACACCCCGACGACAGGAAACTTGTTCGAGAAATCGTAGCGCGGCGCTTGGCGGGAGAAGACCCGAAGGAGCATTATCAGTGTCGAGCGCTCACCAAGAATGGAGAGACCCTGTGGCTCGAGACGTTCGGGACGCCGGTTGATTATCAAGGCAAACCTGCACTGCTGGTCAACGTGATTGACATCACGGACCGTAAACGCGCCGACGAGCAGATTCGACGTTCTGAAGACAAATATCGCACGTTGCTCGACAGCATTGAGATCGGGTTTTACGAGACAGATCTTGCCGGCAATTTTTTATCATTCAGCGGTTCAATAAGCAGTTTCCTGGGTTATTCGGAGACGGAGCTGTTGGGGATGAATTTCCGCCAATACGTTGACGAAGCGAATGCCGGGACAATATTCGGGGCGTTCAATACCGTCTATAGAACCGGGCGGGCGGACAAGGGGTTTGTCTGCGACACAATCTCAAAAGATGGCAGCAAGAGACCCGTTGAGTTCAGCGTTTCCCTCATGTGCGACGCTGCCGGCAAGCCCATCGGCTTCCGGGGAGTCGCCCGCGACATCACGGATCGCAGGCAGGCAGAAGAGTTGCTCCGAGCGTCGGAGGAGAAATACCGTACACTCTTCGAAGAATCAAAGGATGTTATCTACATCACCGCGCCCGATGGACAAGTGCTGGACATCAACCCCGCGGGTGTACGCTTGTTCGGCGCTTCCTCCAAAGAAGAGTTGTTGAAACTCAACGTCGCCACGGACATCTATGCAAACCCCGCCGACCGGGAAAAGCTCATGAGAGCAATCGCCGAACAGGGGTTTGTCAATGAATATGAACTCGTATTAAAGGTAAAAGACGGACGACTGTTGACTTTCCTTGTGACGGCCAACGCAATGCGTGATGAAGAAGGAAACATCACGGCGTATCGGGGAATCATGCGGGATGTGACCGAGCGAAAACAGCTCGAGCAACAGCTTTCCCAAGCCCAGAGGATGGAGAGCATCGGCACGTTGGCCGGAGGCATCGCTCATGATTTCAACAATCTTCTGGGAGGAATTCTGGGATATGCTTCCTTCATGAAGACAAAAATCTCGAAAGGCCATTCGTTCTTCAACTACGTCGACACCATCGAAAGAAGCGCGATGCGGGCCGCCGAGCTGACCGCCCAACTTCTCGCATTTGCACGGGGCGGAAAATACGAGCCCAATCCTGTCGATATGAACGACATTGTCGATGAAACCCTGAAGATCATTGACAGAACCTTCGACAAGTCTATTGAAATCGAAGCCCGCCAGAATTCATCATCTCCAGCCGTCGAGGCTGACGCCGGACAGATACAGCAAGTGTTGATGAACCTGTGCGTGAACGCTCGAGACGCCATGCCCGCCGGGGGAAAGCTGATACTCGAGACCGACGTTGCGAACCTTACGGAAGAGTATGTCAAGACTCACGCGGGCGCAAACATGGGAACGCACGTGGTGCTGTCGGTGACCGACACTGGGATCGGCATGGACAGGGACACGATGCAAAGAATTTTCGAACCCTTTTTCACCACCAAGGGAAAAGGGGAAGGCACGGGACTGGGACTTTCGATGGTTTACGGCGTCGTCAAGAATCACGGAGGCCATGTGCGTGTTTACAGCGAGCCGGGCGAAGGAACGACGTTCAAGGTCTACCTTCCGGTCAGCGATAAGACAGAAGTGAAGGGACTGTCAGACATCGAAACACCGTCCACAGGGAACGAACTCATCCTTGTCGTGGACGACGAAGAATCGATACGGGATGTTGCGAAAGATATCCTTGAGACTTACGGCTATCGCGTAGTATTGGCCCAAAACGGAGTGGAGGCGCTTGAGGTCTACAAAGAGCGGCAGGACGAAATAGGCCTCGTGATACTCGACATGGTCATGCCAAAAATGGGCGGGCGCGAGACCTTTCAGGAGTTGAAGAAGCTCAACCCGGAAGTGAGGACAGTGCTTTCGACCGGGTACAGTCAAAACGCGAAGGCCAAAGAAATACTGGACAACGGCGCCATGGGATTTGTCCAAAAGCCCTATTTGGTCAACGCGCTGCTCTCAAAAGTGAGAAGTGCGCTCGACGCAAGCATGCGGGCCCATAAGAGTTAGCGAGCGAGTGTGTCAGCGGAACCGTTTCCCTCACATCAGATTCTCCGCCGCGCTCAGAACGATGATTGATATGTGCCCCAGGCGGTAAGCGCGTCTCCGGCCCAAGATCTTCCCGCATATCCCCGCTGTCGCGATGCAGGAAATCTCTTTCGCACTCTCACATGCCCGACGCCTGTCTCATCGTACGTATGCATAGATGGGAACTTCGACGAGATTTTCGGCAGGGTCGTTCGTTTTTATGAGAAGCTTCCCCGAGAATGCGCCAATGGGAGGTTTCGCCGTGAGGGCGACCCTCACCTCATAGCCGTTATTGGCGGCGTCGTTGGTGAATGTTACTGCAATGATGGGATTAGTGGACTCCACCTCGGTTATCTTGAAGTCTTCCTTGTCGGTTGCATACACATGAATCGTCCGATTTGGGAGGACGTCGTCTTTCACAACTCCCAGGGAAATGGTATCGGGAACCACACGTACCGAACCCACGACTTTCCCCCGCAGCCCTACCTCCAGCCTCGGATGGAGAGCATTGTCGGTCACAATCGTCAATGTCTCGTTGAAGTTGCCTACCGGCAGATCTCCGTTGTATACGAGCTCGATGTCATAGCCGGGAAACTCGACATCCGCCTTAGGCTGTACCGAAACACTGAAGGCCGGAGAAGAAAGCTTCAACTCTTTGATGTTCAACTCGAGGTCCGGCTGATACAAGAGCTCGACCGTCCGCGCCGACGCCTTGTTCCTCTCAGCAACCCAGTACAACATTCGCGGCTTGACCTCGACCGGCACAACAACCTTCGCGGTGATGTGAAGCTGCGATTCGGTCTCTCGAGGGTCATTTGAGTAAACAAAGATCGATTTCTTCTTTTTGCCACCCGAGAATCCTGAGCTGAAGCTTACCTCGATATCGCCCTCTTCTCCCGGCGGAATCTCCTTCTTCGAGAGCAGGGTGCCGGTACAGCCGCAGGTGGTCTTGATGTTTTCAATGACGAGCGTAGCGTCGCCCTCGTTTTTGAACTTGAAGGTGTGCTTGACCGTTTGTTGTTGACCCACGACGCCAAAGTCATGCTCTGTCTCCTCGAAGACTATATGCGACATCCCCTTGTTTTCTTCTCCGCCGGCAGTCTCAGAAAAGGCGGGAGCGCCGTTCAACGAGACAAACAGAGCCAGGGCTATTCCAAATGCTATCAAAGAAGATACAACAGCTTTCCTCATGTGCCGATTCCCCTTTACTCTCTCAGTCATTGATGCGGATTCGATTGCTCAGGCTCTGCCTCTGCCGCTCGGCCACGAACCGCAGAATTCTGTCCACGCTTCGCTTGTATTCAACGTCGGAGTCCAATTCCGTGAACTGCACCCCGAAGAAGACCTCACGCAGCTCCGGCCTGCGAAGGCTGAAGCAGATTCGGCCGAGCACTTTGATCTGCTCCTCCTCGGCGGGAAGCCGGAATGAGAGCGACAGGCGGGTGCCCACGCCGAGCAGCAGGCTTCTCCCCTCGGGTATGCGAAAACCCAGCCCACCCCCTCCGAGGTCGGTCAAAAATCCCTTCTCGCGCGAACGAATCCTGCGCGGGCCTTCTTTTTTCTCGGTCAGGACACCCAAATTGAGTTCTATCGGCGGCGTGTCGGCGACGAATATTCTATAGAAGCTTCTCTTTTCTCCCGATGAGATTTCCTCGGGGACGAGGAGCTCCAGCGACGGCACAGTGACCGTGGGACTCAGCCTGAACTTGCTGCGTCCCAGGATGTGGCTCTCGAACGAACGGTTCCGACCGTTGTACGAAAATACCACCTTCACCCTTCGGTCCGGACGCAGCGGCACCACACTGCCCTTCGATGTGGGCGCTTCGACGAGCAAGACCGGCTTCTTAGGGTTCTCACCGAAGCTGAGGAAACGACTCCTGTACTCCGCCTTCGACCTATCCCCTATTATGCGCAAGTCGAGGGGCAGATTCAGAGCGCACGCGCCCGAAAGAACCTCCACAACCTCCGTCATTTTCCCCTTCACCGATTCCATAGGATTTCATCTGATTTGTTCACCTAATTATATCCATTTTGGCCGTAATGTTCAAGGTCGGTGGACGAGGAAATTTCACGCCTCTTCTGTGGCTGATTGCGGCAAAGAGAGAAACGACTTGGCCATATGACGTGTATGATCGGTAGAAAGAGAGACTCGACGAACCGGAGCCGGCAGGGTTTTCCTAAAAGACGGTCCCTATCTTCGCGAGAGTTTGCTCCATCTGCGAGAGCAGTGTCATCCACGTGATGTTGTAGTATATCGGGCTCAGGAAATCGGTGTATCCATAGTCGCAAATCTTCTCGACCATATTTTCGACCGATTCCTTCACGGGCACGGCGGGCTTGAAGCCGAGGACGGTCTCTATCTTCTGAGCGGAAACCCTGTAGCTGCGGGTCTTGAAGTGCGAGTAATCGACCTCTATCTCGAGCTGCATCCTGTCTTTCAGCGCCTCGCGCACCCAATGGGCGAGCTCGAGAATGCGATAATTCTTGAACGACAGATTGAAAATCTGGCCCCTGACTTTTTCCTCGGGCGCCTCGACGCAGCAGATCTGGGCCTTGGCGGCATCGGACACATCAACCAGCGGGCGCCACATCTCGCCTCCGCAAAACACCGAAAGCGCGCCTTTCGTCAGGGCGTCTTTCACGAATGTGTTGACAACCAGGTCGTACCGCATGCGCGGGCTGAACCCATACAACGTCCCCTGACGAAGAATGACGGGACAGAAATTGTCGTCGCAGAGGTCCAGCAGTATCCTCTCCGCCTCGTAGTTCGACACGGCATACGCCGCGCGGGGCGCAACCTCGCTGTCTTCGCTGTAGAGAATGTCCTCGGCATACAGGCCGCGGTCGTAAATCGAACACGTCGAGGCGAACACGAACCGCTTGATTCCCCGCTCTTTGCAGGCTCTTGCGAGAGCTCCCGTGGCCACCGTGTTCATCTCGTGATTCGCTTTGGGATTGAACTCGGCCGTAGGGTCGTTGGAGAGTCCGGCCAGATGGATAACCGAATCCACCCCGTCGAGCACCTTCGGATCGGGATTTCTCACGTCGCCCTGAACGAGGTCGATCTTGTCGCGACAACTTTCGAGCGCCTTTTCGCCGAAGTAGAGCTTGTCGAAAACCCTCACCGCCTCGCCTTTGGCGAGAAGCTCCGCAACAAGCACGCTGCCTATGTATCCCGCGCCACCCGTGACCAGGATCATGCGTCTATCCTCTCCCCTTGCCTATCTTCCCCGTATCTCCCACCTATAACCGAATGAGTCGGGCGGAACCCGCACCTCGTCGGGTTTCTCCCGGTTGTACACCTCGCTCGCCGTGCTTATCATCTGGGTGTCGTCCTCGAGCGACACCCACCCGTGAAACACTCCCGGCGGCACAACCAGAAGGGACGGATTTCTCTGGGTGATAACGTGCGTTTCCATCTGCTCATACGTCGGGCTGTCGGGTCGGTCATCCCTCAATGCGAACTTGGCTGAGCCGTGGCTTATGAAAAACCAATCCCAGAGCACCTCGTGCTTGTGAAAGGCCCGAATAACGCCCCGAGCCATGTTGCCTACGAGATAGACCTGCCCGAACTTCGTGAAATGTTCGTCGGTCGCTCTCAGGATTTCTATCAGGTAACCACGGTCATCCACGTGCGCCACAAGCTTGACGAGCTTGACTCCCTCGATCATTTATTCCCTTTCCGACGGATGCCCGATGTCCAGTTTGCTCAGGAGAATTACTTATCATATTAACGGAGGCAAAGTCAACACTGCGAGAGGCGTTCAAGGCCGTGGCTTCCAAGGAAGGATTCGTAAAGCAACGGGCTGCCAGCCTGCACTATTCCACCTTTCGGAGCATGGCAACCATTTTGAGGGCCTCCTTCAACGCGTTCGATGCGCTGTCGGCTGTGCCATCGGCGCCGAATTTGTGCACGATTTCATCCGTAACGGGCGCACCGCCTATCATGATCTTCACGTTGGGATTCTTCTCGCGAATCATCCTTATGACCCGCTCCATGCCGAGCATCGACGTGGTCATCATGGCCGAGAGGCAAACCAACTCGGCGTTCGTCTTGAGCTGCTCCTCGACAAACCTTTCGAGCTCGACATCTTTGCCAAGGTCGTGCACTTCGAAGCCGGCCACCTCGAACATCATCTTCACGAGATTTTTCCCTATGTCGTGAACGTCGCCCTGAACCGTCCCGATGACGACCACGCCCTTGGTCTTCGCGCGGTCCTCGATTTTCACATGGGGCCTGAGGATTCCAAGACCCGCGTAAAGCGCGTCGGCGCACAGGAGGAGTTCGGACACAAAATACTCTTCCTCCTCCCAAAGCCGGCCCGCCTCATCCATCCCCTTTGCAAGCCCGTTCATGATGGCGTCGTACGCGTCCAACCCAAGTTCGAGCACCTCGTTCGCCGCCGTCATGACCTCCTCTTCATTGAAGTTCAGGACACCGTCGGCGAGTCTCTTCAGCAGTTCCTCTCTCTTCGCCTCATCCGCCATTGGTCAGCCTCTCGTTTTCATTCCCTTCTCACGCTTTTCACGGCCCGCATCAGGGCCTCCATGTTCTCACGGGGCGCCGTGGGCCATATATCGCACCCAGGCCACACCGCGTCCACCCCACTTCGAACGCATTCGCCAACCGTCCGCTCCACGTCGTCGGGCGTCCCCTTGACGAGAATGTTGAACGGGTCGAAGTTGCCCAACAGAATCGGCTCCGGCCCGATGGTCCTCCGCGTCTCGCTCAGGTCGTTCTTCTGGTCAACGCTCAGCGCGCTTGCGCCGCAGCGGTTCATGGAATCGATGATGTTGTTCGATTTTCCGCATATATGAAGCACCATTGGCCCCCGAGCCTTCTCGAATATGGTCTTCAAATGCGGCTCAACGAGTTTCCTGAACAACGCCGGCCTGAGGACGTCCGACGTGGCGCCCATCTCGCGGACGGTTATGTAGTCGGCGCCCGACGCAAAGTAAATTTCGGCAAGCTGGACCACAAGGCCCGCGTAAACCTCGAGTATTTGGTACACGTGCTCCGGGTTCTTCACGCACAGCTTCAACAGGTCGTCCAGCTCCATCGTCTGTCCGGCGATGGTAAACGGCCCCATGATGTACGTCCCGATCGCCACGCTGCCGCCGATGTCTTCCTTCAGTAATCTCAGGGCTTCGGTGACGATGGGCACTCGTCCGGCGCGTGAGAGATCTTCCGGCATTCCTATATCGTCCGTGCCGGCGACCACTTTTTCCTTCACGGTCGGATACAGTATCTCCTGAGGGTGAACGTTGGTGTAGAAATTGATGGGACATCCCACGACCTCGGCCTCGATGGCGACGTCGAACGGAACAACCGCGCACTCGAACCCGAACAGCTTGTACGTCGTCGCCGAGAGCGCCGCCATCATCGACGCGTCGGAGTGCGACAATGCGAACTTGATGCCCGTCTGCTTCATGCCTTCGGTGGTGACGTTGCCCATGCCGCTGAAACACAGGACCTCTCCGTTCCTTTCGCCCTTCAGCAGAGCAAGGACTTTCTCACGAGCGGTTGTGTTCGAACTCAATTGTCATCTCCCATCGTGTTCATCGTTCAGTGAGCTTCCGATTCGAGTTGTTCGACAAATTCCGGGAAGAGCCTCCTGACCGGATGCAACCGCGTCGCGGGCAAGCGGCCGGATTCGGCAAAACCGAACATCGCCTTCATGGAGTCCGCCGCGGCCGTGGCGGCAAACACACGCTCGGTCCCGCTCATCGGCCCGTAAAAAAGGAAGTCGTTCCACAAAAGGGCGGCGATCCCGTGGGCGGCGCCGTCAGCCCCGGCGAAGCCCGCGTGCGAGCCGAGTTGCCGGAGCTCTTTCCACATGTAGGTCCCATTGGCCGGGGAGCATCCTACGGGCAGCCCGAAGCGTTTCTTTATCTCAAGGCCGGCCTGTAGAGAGAAAGCCATCGCGGCCACGTTCATGACCGTCGTATCGACGAGGACGCTCTCGAACCGGCCCCTCTCAATTACCGGCAACAGCTTTTCAAGTGACTTCATCCTGCCCGTAGGCAATTTGTCCTCGTCATCGAAGACCGCGAGGACAATATGACGGACTCCGATGCTCGCTATCTCCTCCACCTCAGCGGCCACGTCCGGGTTCCACGGGTTAAGACTGTTGTATACCAATCTCTCCAACAAGCCCTTGCTTGCCGCACGCCGGGCGGCCTCGATCCTGACATTGGGCCGCCACGCATCTATGCATATGGGCACATCCGTCTCAGCCGAAACGAAATCGATGTAACTCGAAAACTCATCGGCCGTGTTCGCCACTATATCGATCATCGCCGGAACGCCGGTCTGCTCTGAAATTTCCTCGAGCCGCCTCAGTTGCTTGCGGGCGGCCTCTTTGTTGAATGTTCCTCCCTTGCGGCTCGCGATGAGCTTGTCGCCCTTGTGGAACATCGATCCGATGAGCGCCGTCGGATTCTCGCCCGGCTGTCCGCCCACCTTGACGCCACCGATGTCGCAGACGACCTGTTCTTTTCCAAACCGAAAATTCTTCATGCGCCACTCGCAGTTGATATGGTTGCTCTTAGCGTGCCGTTTTAACGCTGCGGCAATAGCTCTTCGATGCTCGGGAACCGGTCGAACATATGCGGGAAGTGCATTGCCTCGACAAACTCGCGCTCGAATTCCTTTTCAAGCGTCAGCTCCACGTATTCGACGCGCCGGGCCTGCTTTTCCGCCTCGCGCCTCTTGTCCACGTCGAGGAGCGCCATGCGCGCGCCGTCGCCTGCGGCGTTGCCGACGGCAATTACGTTCTCGAGAGCGCAATCCGGGAACATGCCCATCAGCAATGCGCGCGTGCGGTCGATGTAGGTGCCGAACGCGCCCGCCAGCACAACGCGGTCCACTTTCTCTATTCCAAGCCGTCTCATCAATATCTTCGACCCCGCATAGATGGCGCCCTTGGCGAGCTGGACCGCGCGGACATCGCCCGCCGTTATCGTGATGTTTTTCGCTATAGCCGTCTCTTCCTTCGGCACGAGAACAAACTCGCGCTTCTTGCCGTCTTGAACAAGCCTGGAGGTGTTGAGCGATTTGGCGAGCCTGCCGCTTTTCTCGATTACGCCGGCGCGAAACATCTCAGCTATCGCATCGATGATGCCTGAGCCGCAGATGCCGCGGGCAAGCTGGTTTCCTTCGCCGGTAATCATGCGGCACTCCACGCCGAAGGTTCCAGGAGCGATGCTCACCCGCTCTATTGCGCCGGGTGCGGCTCGCATTCCGAACTTTATGTGCGCGCCCTCGAAGGCTGGGCCGGTGGCGCAAGAGGCCGCCAGCAGTTTTTCCCGGTTGCCGACGAGAATCTCTCCGTTCGTGCCGATGTCGATGATGAGCTGCATCTCATCTTTTTCGTAAGGGGCTTCGGCTATCAGGACTCCCACGTTGTCGGCGCCTACGAATCCGGCCTCTATGGGCAACAGATGCACGTTCGCGGATTCGTTCGCCTCTATTCCAAGTTCCGACGCCTTCACGTCGATTGACCTCTGGACTGCCGGAACAAAAGGGGAAACGCCGACGCTCACGGGCGATATGTCGAGGAATATGTGGTGCATCACGGTATTGCCGACAACGCAAAGCTCCAGGATGTCGTCGGGCTCGATACCGGCCTTCGAGCATGCATTGCCGACTATCTCGTTTACCGCGCTTATCACCTCCCGGTTGAGTTCGGCAAGCCCGTCCTCATTCGTCATTATGTAGGTGACGCGTGACATGACATCCTCGCCGTATGTCACCTGCGGGTTCATGAGCGAGTGCACGGCGGCGACCTCACCCGTCGCAAGGTCGCACAGGTATCCCGCGACGGTTGTCGTTCCGATGTCCACGGCCAGCCCGAAGCATTTCATCGAAGTGCCAGGCACGATTCTTACTATCTCTCTGTTCATCCACACGGCGACCGTGACTTCCCAACTTCCTTCGCGAACCGCCTGAGGCAGGCGCGCGAGAACCGACCTGCTTGCGGTCAGTCCTTCCAGCCGATGTTGCGAGTGCAAACCGCTCAGCAGCCGCTCGTAGTCGCCCACCGGGTCGGTAAGTGTGGGCTTTTCGAGTTTGACAGAATACGTCTTCACGCCGGGATTAAGATGTATCTCCCTGAGCGTGACGTCCTTGCGCACAACCTGTTTGCCACCCCGGCTCTCCTCGGGCACATTCAGCAAGACGTCTCCCAGAATCTGGGCGGAACAGGCGAGCCGACAGCCCTTTGAAATCTCTTCGTCGGTGAGAAGCTTTGTCTCTTCCTCGGTAACGGGCGAGAGATGCTGCGCGCGCGACTGTATCCCGTGCCGCTCGAAGAAGCCCTCCTGAACGCGCACCTTGCATTTGCCGCAGGTTTTCTTGCCTCCGCAGACCGACTCGACGTCAACGCCCAGCTCACGCGACACTTCGAGAAGGTTCTTGCCGCTCTCGACGCGTCCGCGACGGCCGGAAGGCTGAAATATCACGAGATGCCGTTTCAAGAAGGATCTCCTGTCGGCCTTAGGCCGCCCTGTATTCCTTTACCGCGTTGATCATCGCCTCGATGTTTTCCATGGGGGTGCCGACGGGAAGGTCGCAGCCGCTCAGCAAGCCGAAGTTGGGCACACCTTCCATCGCCCTCAACATTTCGACGACGGCCGCCCGCACCTCATGGGGCTTCTTCATCATCAATACTTCCACCGGAGCGAGGTTTCCAAGAATGATTATGTCGGGGGGTACGCGGCCTTTCAGTTTCGTGATATCGGTCGGGGAATCGACACTGATGCCCGTCACGCCCGTTCTGCACATGAGCTCTATCAAGTGGTTCGCGCGCCCGCAGATGTGCAGCGTTGCCGGGACCGACAGGCCCTTAACCAGACGCTGCAGATAAGGGAGCGCGAATGTCCCGAACGACTTGGCCGAGAGCAGGCTGCACGTCGGTTCGGCAATTCCGATGACGTCCGCGCCGGCTCTTATCAATTCATCGTTGTAACGCTGCGCCACCTGAAGCGCGTATTCCATAAGTTCATGCACAAGCGCCGGTTCTTTTATGACCTTTCGATTTATGATGTCCACGCCCATGAGTTCAGCGGCAAGCGTGAAGGGACCGGCGCTGGCGGCCGTCTTCGGAAGCGTGAACCGCTTCGAGAACAGGCGCGTCGCCTCGATAAAGACGCGGAGACGCCCGTCCTTCTGCGGGTCGGGAATGCGCAGGTTCTTCATGTCCTCGTGCGATTGCACAGGGTGTACGGTGACCGAGGGAAGCGCGTTGTCCGGCATTTTTATCTCGCAGCCGCAAGCCTCGGCCTCGGCGGTCAGGTCGGGGAACGTGCACATGACGAAGTCGGGCTTGAAAGCGGTGACGTATTCCTCCGTCGTCTTGAACATTGTGTAACCATCGGTCAGGTTCTGTTTAACGGTCGTTCCGGTGAGCGTCGATAAATAGGCGCCCATTATCGGCGCGCCTATCCGCCTGCCCGAGCTCACCGCCATCTGAGCGAAGCTCTTGCCTCCCAGGGCGCTTTGGAGGAGCAGTCCGACCGGCCTCAACGCCCGCTTCCTTCCCACCCAGTTAATCACATCGATTGTGCTCGTGGACATTATCGTGGCTCCTGTACAGGTTGCTCTCCTTCACGTCACCGACACGAGGGCCGCAACGAAAAACGCTTCCTCCGGCTGACAAATGAGGTGGTCGAAACCCGCCGGCCTGCTGGAAGGAAGCGTTGCTGGGCTGCACATTATAGTATCAGAACTCGCGTGTAGATTCAATTCGGCGCCAGGGACGCATCCTAGCATTCCCGGAGACGAGTGCGCATGGCGACCGAGTTGACTTTGCTTTTGGTTTAGTGATAATTTAATCACTGCTGAGTCACACACTCGTTTCATCATGTCACAAGAGGACATTTCAAACATGGATTTTCCAAAGTTGAGAAATTTGGATGCTTTCCCCGTGGCCGTGTCGGGACAGAAAATGATAGGGCTGCGCGACCCGATGAACCTCTCAAGCGAGATCATGGCCGTCCCCCAGCAACTGTACCCGATGCTTTGCCTTTTCGACGGGCAACACTCGATAGTAGATATTCAGGCGTTGTACATGCGTAAGTTCGGAGAACTGATCTACAGGGAGACGATCGAGGAGCTCTTGAGCAAGTTGGATGAGAGCCTTTTCCTCGATAATGAGAACTACCGGCGCAGACGCATGGAGATCGAAGACGAATTCAAGAAAGCGAGCGTCCGGCCAGCCGTACTGGCCGGCAAGAGCTACGACGGCTCACCCGATGAGCTCGCTCGGCAGATAGAGGGATTCTTCACCCATTCGGAGGGGCCAGGGGCGCCGGAGAAGAGAAGCGCGAGCAACAATCTTAAAGGCATAATCGCTCCCCACATAGATTTTGTCCGGGGAGGCCCGTGCTTCGCCTGGGCTTACAAGGAACTGGCGGAACACACAGACGCCGACGTGTTCCTCATTTTCGGCACGGCGCACGCCTTCACAAACGAAACCTTTGTTTTGACCGACAAGGATTTCGAGACTCCTTTCGGAACGCTGCCCTGCAATCGTGATATCGTGAGCGAGATCGAGAGCCGAGTGAGTCACGACCTTTTTCAGGACGAATTCGCCCACCGAAGCGAGCACTCTATCGAATTTCAGACGATTTTCCTCGGCCACCTGTTTCAGGAACGGAAAGATATCTCCATCGTCCCGATACTCTGCGGATCGTTTCATCAGATGGTAGCCTCTCGCACCCAGCCGATTGACGACGAGCGCGTGAGTGAGCTTGTCGCCGCGGTCAACGACGCCGTCGCCGGCCATCGGGATAGAATCTGCTGCATCGCCGGCGCCGACCTTGCGCACGTGGGACCGAGGTTCGGGGACAGGCATCCGATAAGCGACGGCTTCCTTCAGCTTCTGAGAGCGGACGATTTGCGAATGCTCGAGCGGCTGGAGCGGGTGGATGCCGGGGGATTCTTTGCCACCATCGAGGCCGACGGCGACCGCCGCAAGATATGCGGGCTGCCTCCGATCTATACGATGCTGAACGTGATGGGAGCAAGCTCGGGAAAACTGCTGAAATATGAGCAATGGCCCGACCCGAACGGAACGGTCACCTTCGCAAGCATGGCCTTTTATTGAGCCCCGCCGAGCAATAGCTCAGAGGCAGTTATCACAGAAACGACAGCCCGGTTGCGGCATGGTGTCCGACAGGGCGTTGAGAAGATATTCACGCAGGCAGGAACGAAGGGTCCCGTATTCCACCATCATTTCCAGCCGCCTCATCTTAAAAGCCCGCCGCTCGGAAACGCTCTCGTCTATCCTCCGCCTCATCGAGTCTGAAATCGACTTGGCGCGAATCTCGTAGCAGATGCCCCGTTCGGTGGGCCGGTATGCGATGATGCCGCTGTTGTTCATCCGAAGCAGCGTCTGCTCCAACGCGAAGATATCGACTTCGGGAAAGCATCTCAGCCGAAAGTCATTAAGGTCCACATCCTCGGCGAAACCTTTTCTGGACAGGCCCAGCCAACCGTCGAGCGCGCTCATGACTCTTCTCTCTTCGGGAGAACAGAGGTCCAGCGCCCTCTCGAATCCGCGCGAGAGATAGACCGAGGCGTTTGCGCACGTGGCAGTGCGCCGGTTCAGGACGCCGGCTTTCTCCATCTCGAACAACTCTACGTTGCGGCTGTCGTAGAGCTGTCGGTTCAACAGCACCTCTCCCGAACGTCTCGAACCCTGCACGATGCTCTCGAAGCATTCCTCGACCACGTCGGCGGCCGGAGTCGAGTTGAAAATGAATCGTTCCTGCACCTTTCGGTCGAATCGCGAAAAGAGGAGTATGCAGTCGCACCTGCGGCCGTCGCGCCCGCCGCGTCCTATCTCCTGATAATAGGCGTCAACGCTTGCCGGATGAGCGTAGTGGATGATGAAGCGAACGTCGGGCTTGTCGAGTCCCATGCCGAACGCGTTCGTGGCTGCGACGATCTCGACCTCATCCGCCAGGAATCGTTCATGCACGTCGGCCCTGGCCTCGGCCGAGCGACCTGCATGGTAGTAGTCGCTGCGGCGGCCCAGTTCCTGCAGGAATCTGTTCACATCCTCGCACTGCCTTCGGGTGGCCGTGTATATGATGCCCGGCCCCGGCCTGCGCACGAGTTCCACGAGCGTCTGCAGCTTGTCGGCTTTCGTGCGCGCCTGGCGGCATCCGAGATAGAGGTTGGGCCTGTCGAAATTGCCGGTGATTGTCCTGGCCGATTCGCGGCCCATCTGCAAGAGGATATCTTCGCGAACAATCGGCGTGGCGGTCGCGGTAAACATGACCAACTGCGAGTTCTTTGAGACCAGCTCGATGGCGTCGGGTATGTAGAGATAGTCGGTGCGAAAATCGTGGCCCCATTCGGTGATGCAGTGCGCCTCGTCCACAACCCAAAGAGGCTGTGGCAGGTTCCTGGCGAGAAGCGCGTTCAGAAAGAAGCCGTCGCGCAACCGCTCGGGCGAAACGTAAACCATCTTCAAGGAGCCGTCCCGGACTGAGTCGAGCACCCGCTTACTCTCAGACTGCGACAGCGAACTGTTCAGACACTCCACCGGCAGATGGTGCGCTCGGAGCGCATCTATCTGGTCTTTCATCAGCGCAATCAGCGGAGAGATGACAATGGTGAGACCATCCCGAAGGAGCGCCGGAATCTGAAAGCAGAGCGATTTGCCGGAACCGGTCGGCAGGACGACCAGCACATCTTCGCCGTCGAGGATTGCTTCGATGACTTCCCTTTGAAACGGCAGGAAATCATGAAACCCGAACAACTCCCGGAGGAGCTTCTCGGCTGCGGAAATCGGAGCCGACCGGCTGGCGGGACCTGCCCCGTCGGGCTTCATCGGTGTGGAGGGATACATAGGCGGTCTCGTCATCGTCCCGCCCTTTCCCGAGGATCCGTAATCCGGCGCTTCAGCTTCTTGCCGGGCTTGAAGCGGACGGTGAATCTGTCACGAATCGGAACTCGTTTGCCCGAGGTCGGATGAAGGCCGTCCCACCCCTTGCGAAGCCTTACCTCAAACTTGCCGAAGTCTTCGAGCTTTACTTCCTCGCGCTCACTCAGGCGTCGAGAAATCGTTCCGAACGTGTGCATGATTATCATGTCTGCCCGGCGCTTAGAGACCTTTGCCTTGCGTGAGACTAGGTCCGAGAGGAGATGGCGAGTCAGTGTTTCGGCAGACTGCGGAGGGGGCGTTTCGGTCAGGAGTTTTTTTTTGGGGTCGCTGTCTCCCTCAGAAATCTGCAGTTATGACAGCTCCAGCCGGTGTATACCTCTTTGGCCCTGACTCGGCGCGGCAGATTGAACTTGCTCTCGTAATCCACACAGTCGGGAACACAGTATCTGCCTTGCTTGATGCGCGACAGCGAGCGAGGTGTGACCTCTATCCCTTCAGGGTCATTCGCAATACAATAATAGCACTTCATGGACAAGCCCCAATAGAACATGCAACGACACGATAATGCTATCACAAGGGGATACATTTTTTCAAGAGCCCGCCTCTCCGTCGAGCAAGCTGCGCCCGCGGCTTCTATCGGGGGACGATAATGCATCGTCCCATGATAACGAGGCTCCTTCAATTGTTCCGGAATATGTCGACAAGAAAGGGGCCTTTCCGAACATGCGAATAATTACAGTATCGTAACTGAATGACTGAAAGGGGAACCAGCAGAGAAGCTCAATCGACGCGCCCCACAACGACAGCATTTTTTGTCAAGTCATAACAACAGCAGTCCCAACGTCTTGCTCCTAATCGTGTGCGATTTCTCGAATTGGCATCCGCATTGCTTTACCTCAATCCGGCTGAACGAAGGAACCCTATGGCCGAACAATGGAGATGCCGACAATGCTGCTCGAAACGTCTTCTGGAAAGCTGGCCCTTGATGATGAAGCACAGTTGTCCTACTTTGTCAGAAAGAAGACCCGAAAGCCCCCGCGCGTAGGATACGCCAGGCTCATTGACATCACGGAAGCGGGCCTGTGCATGGAAATTTCCCCCGTTGATTCCGATCTGTTCATGGAATCGGAGAAGACGACTTACATTCTCAGTAAAGACATAGAGGTCCAGATATTCTGCCGCTCTCACCCGATCAATGTATCCGTCGCGGGCTGCATAAAATGGTTCAAGCGCAAGGACGAAATCCACAAGGCCGAGAACTCCGAAAATATATACATCGGCCTCATGTTCACGTTCTTCGACGGCGCTCAGAGGCAGGAGATAGCAGAGTTGGTCAGACATTTGAAGAACGACTCGGTTCGCTGCAACGCATGCGGCGCCAGCATCTCCGCCGACTCCGTGCTGTGCTATAGCTGCGGCGAAAGGCAAGTCCGGAAAAGGGCCTTCCTGAAGAAAATGCTCTTCGGCTTCCTGGCCAACGACGAGACCACCGAGTCCATTTGAATGGAGGCTCGGTCTCGCGTTCCCTCGACTACCCCGGCGCATAATCCCTCGCGCTGATTCAGACGATTCTTCCCCGCCTGTCCAGAGCACATGTTCGACCGGTTGATTTTTGACGCACGCCTTTCTATAATAGTAAGGGACTCCGCGACGTTCAAACCTGGGAATACAACGAGGGAAAAAGAAGAATGTTGCCTGCAACACAGCTCAAGAACGGCATGATAATCCTGCACAATGAAGAACTCTACCGCGTAAGCGGACTGACGCATATCACGCCCGGAAACAAACGAGGGATAGTACAGGCAAAACTGTACAGCTTGAAAAGCAGCAGCTACTATGACGTCAGGTTCCGTTCGGACGATTCTATTGAAACCGTGCAGTTGGACCGCAAGAACATGGAGTATCTTTATCATACCGACAATCTGTACACGTTCATGGACACGCAAACCTACGAACAAGTCGATATCCCGACCGGCGTTCTGGGCGAAACGGTCAAGTACCTGTTGCCCAACAACGAGCTTAAGGTCGAGTTCCACGATGGAGTGCCGGTCGGGGTCGAACTCCCCATCACTGTTGACCTCAAAATCGTGGAAACCGACCCTCCCCTCAAGGGGGCAACCGCCTCGGCTTCGCCCAAGACCGCCGAGCTCGAAACGGGCATCGTTGTGAAGGTGCCCCAATTCCTGCAGGTGGGCGACGTGGTTCGAATCGATACGCGGGACAATTCATTCGTTGAGCGCGTGAAAAAATAAGACCACAGCCGCCTTGACAAACGAAGCCGCGACGGATATATTAGCGTCGTTTTCCGGACCACTTTCGAACGCATCACCCCTGCGAGTATTCGTTTCAAGCATTGGGCTGACCCGCGGTGCGCTGAGAGAAAGCTAAGAACACGTTATGGCGAAGATTATTCCTTTCAAAGGATTACGATACGACCCGGCCAAGGTGGCCCTCAAGGATGTCGTCGCGCCCCCCTTCGATGTAATAAGTGATGAGCAGCGCGATTTCCTTTACGAACGTCACCCAAATAATGTCGTACGGCTGGAAAGGGGTAAGCAAATGCCGGGCGACGGGCCCGGGGAAAACCAATATACACGCGCCCGCCAATGGCTGGAACAATGGACGACGACCGGAATTCTGCGCCGGGACGAGCACCCGAGCGTTTACGTGTATGAGCAGGAGTATCGATACTCTGATAACAAGCCCAGAATCCGAAGGGGATTCATGGCGCTGGCGCGTCTTGAAGAGCAGGACTCCGGCGTCATTCTCGGCCACGAACACACGCTGATGTCGCCGAAATACGACCGCCTGAATCTTCTCAAAGAATGCAAAGCCAACCTCAGCCCCATTTTCTCGCTGTTTTCCCAGCCCGACGGCTCTATTGACAGCATACTGGTGGAGGAGGCCTTCACTCCTCCCGTCTACGATTTCACCGACGACAATAACATTCGCAACAGGCTCTGGGTCGTGAGCGACCCGGCCATCATCGAGTCGCTCAGCCGGCAGATGCAGGACAAGGCGATCATCATAGCCGACGGCCACCACAGATACGAGACCGCGCTCATCTACAGGCACATCCGGCGCAGCGAAAAGAAGCCGAACTCCGAGGACGCCCCGTATAACTACGTGATGATGATGTTCGTCAACCTCGACGGCGAGGGCGTCTCAATCTATCCCGTCCACAGACTCATTTACGGGCTTCCCGATTTCGACCCCGCCCGGTTTAGGCGCGAACTCGAAAAATACTTCGAGATAAGGCCGTCCTCGTTCGACTGCTCCAATTGCGAGGCGACGGCGCGAAACCTCTTGAGTGACATGACGCGCGTCGGCGAGACGAGACACACCTTCGGCCTGTACCTGGGCGGCGACACGTTGGAGCTTCTGAGCTCGAGGGACGACATCAAGCTTCGTGAGCTGGTCGAGAAAGACCATTGCGAAAGCTGGAAGACGCTCGACGTGTCGATAGCGCAGGCGGTCATCCTGCAGAGCATCCTCGGCATAGACACAAAGAACATCTCCAAAGAGGAACACGTGCGATACACCCCGTCGGCCGAGGCGGCCCTCGTGGCCGTCCGACGCGAGGAGGCCCAGATGGCGCTCCTGCTCAATCCCACCAAACCGCAACAAGTCAAGGCAGTGACCTACGAGGGCGAAAAGATGCCCCAAAAATCCACCTTCTTCTATCCCAAGCTCCTCTCCGGCCTAGTCATCAACCCCCTCGACCCCTGACCCGGCCTTCATCTCCCCAAATTGCCTTGAACCGACTCTCCCACTTTTCTTGACTCCTGCGATTTACCGCCACAAATTTTTTGGCAAAATATGAAGCAGTGTAATAATATAAGACCTGACGCCCGCCTCTTCGATATAACCCGGCAACGAATCAACCGCCCTCGGAGAGCACAAAGCGTTCGAGCCAATTCCGGCTCTGCGCATCTCCTTCAAGGCAAAAGCGATACCCTTGACTTTAATGATTCGACATAATAGAATTAACAGTAAACTTGCTTTAGGCAGTAGAAAGAGGTAGCCTCAAGGAAGGAACATAAAGTGATTTTCATGACCTAATGTTGCAGCATAGAGGGAGGATTAAACGGAAACTATGAATTGGCTTCAGGTCTTAGGTCCAACTCTGTTGATGGTTGTCGGTGGGATCATAACATGGTTTATCAAATCACGTGTAGAAGAACTACGTGCCACAGAAGAAAGACTAATGGAAGAACGCCGCAAGGTTTATCTCGAAATCCTCGCCCCCTTCATCCGTATCTTCGCAGGAGCAAAAAACAAAGGTACGGCGGAAGCGATCAAGACGATTACCTCCTACGAATACAGGAAGACAGCTTTCGAATTGAATCTGTTTGGTTCTGATGAGGTGGTTCGCGCATACAACGCGCTCTTGAAGCATGGATATGACGCAGAATTAACGAACCGCCAAGACCCAAAAGAAATGATGCATTTATTGGGTGGGTTTATACTTGAAGTTCGCAAAAGCCTTGGAAACAAGAAGACCAAGCTCGACAACATTGACATGCTTCGAGCAATGGTTAAAGATATTGACAGTTTCTTATAAAACAATCTGGAATGAACCACGGGGAGCACGGGGCGTCACGGGGAAAAACTTTCTTAAAATCTTTTGCTTTGAATCCCCGTGTGTCCTCGTGCTCCCCGTGGTGAAAGAAAAGGTTTGGAGGACCTCTAATGGAGTTGAGGGATTGTGACGAGAGCCTGATCGATAAGGTGCTGACAGCCGCAACCGTGGTTCACCGGGAATTGGGACCCGGACTGCTTGAATCCGTCTACGAACTCGCGTTAATGGTTGAACTGAAAGAGGCAGGTATCGCTGCGCAAAGACAGGTTGAGATACCGGCGCTATACCGCGGACATCAACTCGACGTGGGTTTCCGGGCCGATATCATCGTTGCCGATTCTCTGCTGCTGGAAATTAAAGCTGTAAATGAACTTACCGACCTGCATGTGGCACAGGTAATCACCTATCTGAAACTGCTCGGCTTCAAGCGAGGCTATCTCCTCAATTTCAACAAGAAACTTCTTAAAGATGGTATAAGACGCATTTCCATCTAATTCCCCGTGCTCTCCGTGTCCCCCGTGGTGAAAGAACTATTCGCGATTGTGAATTAGGGCTAGACCTTTACGGCGTGTTGCACAAATAGTTTTCCCGATTGCCCAGGTCGAGAGCATGGCATAGCGTCAGGTTTCTGAGGGGCGGTTTGCAGACTGTTCTCCTAGGAGTCAGCATTACCCGTTTGCTCATCATTTTCCTTTGCGCTCTTCGCGCCTTTGCGGTGAAATCTCCGCCTGCGGCGACTCTTTCCGATCCGCCTTAATCTCTCATGTCATTGCAAAATTCGGTTTTAACCCGTATAATTTCAAAAGGGAAAGAGCAAAGAGGAGTTGAGCGCAGATTCGCGAAACTGAACAATCGAGCGCCGAAGAAAAGGCGGTGCTGGTCGGCGTGCAGACCGCCCACGACGCCCCGTGGGAAGTGGAGGAATCGCTGGCCGAGCTGGCCGAGCTCACGCGGACTGCCGGCGCTCGGATAGTCAAATCCGTCATCCAGCACAGGGCGGTCCCCGACAGCGCCACTTTCATAGGCAGGGGAAAAGCCGCCTCGGTAGCCTCACTCGTCGAAGAGCTCGAGGCCGACATCGTTATATTCGACTGCGAGCTCAGCCCCGCCCAACAAAGAAACCTCGAGGACCTGACAGACTGCAAGGTCGTCGACCGCACCCAGTTGATCCTTGACATCTTCGCTCAGCGCGCCGAGACCAAGGAGGGGAAAATCCAGGTCGAGCTGGCGCAGTTGGACTACCTGATGCCGCGCCTCACGGGCAAGGGAGTCATGATGTCGAGGCTGGGCGGCGGGATCGGCACTCGCGGCCCCGGCGAGATGAAGCTGGAAGTCGAGCGCCGCCGCATCAAGGACAGGATAACGAAGCTCAAACGAGAGCTCGACTCTATCAGGCTCCACCGCGACGTTCAGCGCAAGCGCAGGGTCGGCCGCGAAGTTGCTAACGCCGCAATCGTCGGTTACACCAATGCCGGTAAATCGTCACTGTTGAACGCTATCGCCGACGCGCACGCGTTTGTCGAGGACAAGCTGTTCGCCACGCTCGACCCGCGCTCCCGGAGCGCGAAACTGCCCAACGAACAGGTCGTCGTGTTTACCGACACCGTCGGTTTCATACGCAAGCTCCCTCATTCACTCGTCGCAGCCTTTCGCGCAACCCTCGAAGAGACGACACACGCCGACCTCATCATCCTGGTCGTCGATTCGGCCAACCAGTATTTCGAGGAACACATGGCGGTGGCGAAACAGGTTCTGATTGAACTGGGCGCCGCCGACAAACCCACCATCACTGTGTTCAACAAGATAGACCTATTGCCCGACCCCGTCATCGCCAGGAAACTGGTGGAGCGAACCGCCGCTAGCGTCGCCGTCTCGGCGAGAACGGGCGAGAACATCGACGGGCTGCTCCGTCTGGTCGCGGAGACTCTTTCGTCACGACGCGAAGTCGTCGAGCTCATGATTCCCCAGAGCCGGGGCGAGATAGCGGCCCTGGTCGAGGAGAAGGGCCACGTGCTCGAGAGGAAATACGAAGACGGATCCATCGTTCTCACGGCCGAGCTGGACCGGCCCGTGGCCGCGAGGCTTCGCGATTTCGTAAAGGAGCGCAAATGACCTCGCTGCGGATTCGCGTCGGCGCCGTCTGCCACGAGGACGACTCCCTCTTGCTCGTCGAGCATGAAAAGCTCAACGAGCGATACTGGCTGCTGCCGGGCGGCGGGATGCGCGTCGGCGAGACGGCCGAGGATGCTCTCGCGCGAGAAGTGGCCGAGGAAACATCGGTGAGGGTCGACGTCGGTCGACTGCTCTGCATCTGCGAGAGCATCTCGTCTGACCGCACGCGTCACATCGTGCATTTCGTGTACGAAGCCAGCCGCATCTCCGGCACGACGGGAAAGTCGCGAGACCCCCGCGTCAGGCGCTCGGCGTTCGCCCCTGTTGACTCTCTGTGCGGGCTCACGCTCTATCCTCCGATTCAGAACTGGCTTACTAAGGGGCTGTCTGATGGTTTTGCGGAGGCTCCGGAGTATCTCGGGTCGATGTGGGTTTGAACGCGGATGCGAAAATCATGAAAAGGACTTCGCCGGGCGATGCTGATTGACCTTCACTGTCACACCAAGTATTCGGGCGACAACGTTCTCGAACCTCTCGAACTCATACAGGCCGCCCGCGGCAGAGGGCTCGACGCGGTCTGTATTACTGAGCACGACTCGTTCTGCGCCTCGGAGCCCGTCGAAGAGATCGCACGAAGGGAGGATTTCCTTGTGTTCAGAGGCGTCGAGATCAACACCGACAAGGGCCACATGCTCGCGTTCGGCGTAAGCGACGACTCATGGAAAGACAGCTTCGGATACTACTCGCGTGTCGAATCGGTAAGACCGAGGGTTGAAGCCTGCGGCGGAATTCTGATACCGGCGCACCCATTCAGAATCGTCGGGGCGGCTTCCGCCTCGAACGGCCTGTTCGAGATGGACTACATCGCCGCGCTGGAGGTGCTGAACGGCGAGAATACCGAGCGCGAGAACGACTGTGCGATTGAGGCATGGGGCAAACTCAACATCCCCGGCACTGCCGGCAGCGATTGCCATTTCGCCCGCGAGGCCGGCAGTTGTGCGACATGGTTCGAGAAGAACGTGTCCACGCTCGCAGAGCTTATCGAGGAGATACGCGCGGGAAGAGTCGCCCCCGCGCGCCTGCAACCCGATGGGGCGTACAAACGGATGCGAATGCCAAACCAGGCGGGAAGGTAGCCCACAGTGGACCTGAAAGAACTGCGTGAGGCGGCGAAATCCATTGCATGCTCCGCCATTCAGGCGGTGGACCCGGAGGGACTTATCCGCAAAGCCGTCAAGCGTGAATGCAACCGACTCATGATCGGCGAAAGCACCGTTGACCTGACTCAGTTCAAACGAATCCTTGTCGTCGGCGCTGGCAAGGCGAGCGCCTCGATGGCAAAAGCGCTGGAAGACATCCTCGGAGACCGAATCTCCGACGGCGTGATTGTCGTCAAGGACGGACATGCGAAACCGCTGAAGCGATTGAAAGTACTCGAGGCGGGCCATCCCGTCCCCGACGAGCGCGGCGTCGAAGGAGCGCGCCATATCCTCTCGCTGGTCGAGAAGAACGCTCGGGCCGATACGCTGGTACTTTGCGTAATCTCCGGTGGAGGCTCGGCACTCATGCCGCTTCCGGTCGAGGGGATAACGCTTCGGCACAAGCAGGAAGCAACGAAACTACTTCTCGAATGCGGCGCTTCCATCGACGAAGTCAACGCCGTCCGCAAACACATCTCGAAAATCAAGGGTGGGCGGCTGGCCAGAGCGGCCGCCCCGGCGAGGCTGTTCTCACTCCTTCTTTCGGATGTTGTCGGCGACTCGCTGGACGTCATCGCCTCCGGGCCGACGGTCGGAGACCCATCGACGTTCGCTCAAGCCAGGGACGTCATGGAGAAATACAAAATCTGGAACCGTGCGCCAAAATCTGTCCGCAACGCCATCGAAAAGGGACTCAAGGGCGATGGCGAGGAGACGCCCAAGCCCAACGACAAGATCTTCGAGCGAGTATCCAACGTAATCATAGGCAACAATCGCAGTGCACTGGAGGCCGCATCGGCCAAGGCGGCCTCCCTCGGCTTTCATCCGCTCATCCTCACCACATGCGTGAGCGGCGAGGCCAGAGAGGTTGGCGTGGTTTTTGCATCTATCGCTATCGAGGCCGAAAGATCGCACAATCCGGTCCGGCCACCGGCCTGCATCCTCGCCGGGGGCGAGACGACCGTCACGATTCGAGGGAGCGGAAAGGGAGGGCGAAACCAGGAGCTCGCCCTCTCGGCCGCCCTTAAACTGGCAGGGGCGAACAACATCGTCGTTGCAAGCATCGGCACCGACGGCACCGATGGGCCCACCGACGCCGCTGGAGCCATCGTGGACGCCGCGAGCGTGGAGCGTGCCCGGCAGGAGGGTCTCGACCCGCTGGATTTCCTGAGCCGAAACGACTCATATCCTCTACTCCAGAAGACCGGCGACCTGCTTGTAACTGGGCCGACCGGGACGAATGTCATGGACCTGCTCATCGCGCTGGTCGGATAAGTGGTAAACCAGGAGCCCGATTAAGAAATTGACACCAGACAATCTACATGGTAAAC
>CAZSKP010000020.1:0-49123 GCA_964607485.1 uncultured bacterium
GATGTTTTTCACCGAGGACGATGCCGAGTTAGCTGGCTCGCTGAAGGTGGTGCGGGAGCGTCCTGAGCAGATAGCGGAACGGCTGGGGCGCGACACTTCAACCATGGGAGATGTGCTGGAGGAAATGGTCAAGCGGGGTGAAATCGGGGGTGTGGGACCGCTCGGAGAACGCATGTACCACATGATCCCGTTCGTGGTCGGCATATACGAGTTTCAGCTCGACCGCCTCGACAAGGAACTGGCAGAACTGATGGAGGAGTATATCGCCGAGGGAATCTTCGAGCAATACGGCAAGGCCAAGCCCGCCTTTCTCTCAACGATCCCCATCGATCAGGCCGTCGATGCTCAATTGGAGATTTATCCCTATGAGAGCGTGCGCCAGTTGATGGACAAAGCAAAGGTCTTCCACACCCAAGACTGTATTTGTCGAAAAGAGCAGGGACTGATAGGGAACCCGTGCAGCAAGCCCACCGGCAACTGCATTTCCATGTCCGCGGACGAGCACGCCTTCGATGTCCATTACAGGGGACACAGCGTCAGCCGCGAGGAAGCCGAGCGGATAATGAAAGAGGCCGAGGACGCCGGGCTTGTCCATGCGACGATGAACATTACCGACGAGACGTTCCACTTCTGTAACTGCTGCTCGTGCTGCTGCGGTCTTCTCCGGGGAGTGACCAAGCTCAACGCGCCGGGCATCCTCGCAAAATCGAACTATTGGGCCTCGATAGACGCCGACACGTGCGCCGCATGTGGAACATGCGCGGATGAGCGGTGTCCGATGGGCGCGATTTCCGAGAACGACGGCGCTTACGAAGTCAACAGAGATCGCTGCATCGGCTGCGGCGTGTGCGTGTCCACGTGTCCGACCGAATCGATCTCGCTCGTGCGCAAGCCCGAGGACCAATGCATCCAGCCGCCTCCGAACATGGTTTCATGGATGATGCAGCGCAGCATGGATACGGGGAAGCCGTTGGATAAGTTCATGTAGATGAAACATCGCCGAACCTGCAATGGGCATAAAGAAGGGGGCCTCGAGGGCCCCCTTTCGTTTGTCTTAATCTCAGCGACTCTTACGTCGAGGAAGTCGGAATGAAGTCGGCGGGATGCGCCTCGTTGAAGTGGATGGCGTCGGACGGACAGACCACAGCGCACAGACCGCAGCCGACGCATTTCTCGAGATCCACCGAGGCCTTCAAGTCGTCCTCGTCGCCGACGACACTCAGCGCCCCGAAATAGCATCGGTCGATGCACGACTCGCAGCCTATACAGGCCTCCTCGTCCACGACCGCCTGGAACCTCGACGGCGCGACGAATTTCGCTCCCTGTTCCGACAAGAGCGCCCTCAGCCCGATGCAGCAGTCAGAACAGCAGTTGCATATGTAGTGGTCGATGTGGTCGGTATTCATCGTTACGTGAACGAGACCGGCCTCCTCGGCCTTGCGTATGATGTCCATGGCCTCGGCCTTGTCGATCTCCCTGCCGGTCCCGCGGGTTATCGCGTAATCGGCTCCCCTGTTGAGCTGGAGGCATACCTCGACGGGCAGCCCGCATTTGCCGTCCACCACCCTGCAGGTGCATTTGACCACCGCGATTCTCCTCGCATTATCGATGATCTCCTTCACGTTCTCGTAATGAAGAATCTGGCTCTTGTCATCGAGTGCCGTGTCGATCGGGATAACCCGAGTGGGCGGGTTGGAGAGGAACGCCTCGGCCATCTTCGCCGTCTGGGCCCATTCCTTTTCGGTCCACTCCTTCCAGAGGTCGTGAAACTCCCTCGGCGCATCGACCCACAAGATGGTGGCGTCGTGAAATTGAACGATGTCGCGGCACCTGCGATACTTTCCGCTGCTGGGTGAGATGAAGGCCAACCCCTTTTTGAACAGCAGGTCCAGCGACTTTTTGACATCTTCCACAGTCCGGCCGGTCGCTTCGGCCAAATCCTCGGGCGAGCCGGGCATCGCCAAGAGCAGCTTCGCCTCGTCCTCGTCGGCCACCATGGCGAACAGGCGCTTGATGATTTCGGAATGGCCCATCATTATCCTGTCGGCCAGTTCCTGGTACAGATTGGTTTCACTCATTTCAAACCTCCGTGGCGCTATGCCTTATTACCGAGAGACACAACGAACGATTGTGGGCGCAATCGTCGTCGATTCCTTCCATATACGTACGCGCGTGCCTTATCGGCCGTCGAGAAGCATTTGCAGGGCTTCTTCCACCCGGGCAATGTCAACCCTCGTGTTTCTGCACGGGCCGTTGGGGCGCTCGTTCAGGATGCCACACAGCGGCAGAGGGACGGCCTCTCTGATGCCGGAAATCATGTCGCGTTCACACGCCACCGCTATGACACAAGAGGGCATGTAGTCGTACACCGACCGCCTCGCGGCAGTGCCTCCGCCCACGACGCACATGCGAACCTTGTAGCGGTCGCCGAGATCTATCAATTCAGGGATAAGGCACTTTCCGCAGTTATGGCAGTTGCGTATGTCGCGCGCTATGCGGTGCGGACATTCCCAATCCTGGATGCAGTGTGGAAAGACGAGAAGCACGTCCTCCGGCCGGTATTTCTTCGACGACGACATGATGATGCGATTGTTTCTATCGATGAAATAATCGTCGATCCTTTCACCTTCGATGCCGAATAACGTGCCGACCGTCCTGCACACCGGATACAAGACATTCATCAGAAAATTGCGTCTACCTGAAGTATTGTCTCCGGGAAGCTTTACCTTTTCGCTCATAACAAGCGGCTCTTGTTGCGGGAGATTTCGAATCCATGAGGTACTTCATTATACCATCCGCCGGGCAATGATGCCAGAAGAATCTGATTCTATGCTGTTCGCGGATCGTGCTCACGGAATTTCGGTCTGCCACCATGCCTGATCGCACCTTCCGGCTCCGCGAACGCGACCTCATCAATCCTCATCGGTTACACCGACTCATAGGGTTTTTCCAGGCCGCGACCGGATCCCTGTTTTTCCAAAAAGACCGCCCACGCCACTTGCACTAAACTCCGGCAAATGATAATCTAACGTTTCAGTTCGGGGTTTCGTCATGAAAAAAGCAAAGATTCTCCATTTTCTGGGTCCTCTGCTGAGCCTGTTCCTTTTCTCGGCGGCCCTCTGGGTGCTCCACCGCGAGCTCAGGGCTTACCACCTCTACGAAATCACGCGACGTTTGGGGGAACTCCCCGCCAGTCGCCTTCTCCCGGCCGTACTGCTCACTTACGTGGGTTACTTCGTAATGACGGGATACGACTTTTGGGCTCTTCGCTACGTCCGGCATCCGCTCTCGTACGGCAAAATTCTCCTGGCCTCTTTCATCGCCTATGCGTTCAGCAATAACATGGGATTTTCAATGCTTGCGGGCAGCTCGGTACGGTATCGGCTGTACTCGGCCTGGGACCTCTCGGCCCTCGAAATCACCAAGGTGGTTGCGTTCTGCAGCCTGAGCTTCTGGCTCGGCTTTTGCGCCCTCGGCGGTGTGGTCTTTCTTGTTGAACCGATGGCGGTTCCCCAGACGCTCCATCTTCCTTTTGCATCTGTGCGTCCGCTTGGGTTGATTTTCCTCGGCTTGGTATCGGCATACTTCCTGTGGAGTGTGCTAGGGAAGAAAGAGATCAGGATTCGAGGATGGGAGTTCTTGCTGCCATCCACACCTCTCTTCCTCGTACAGGTTGCCGTCGCTTCGCTGGATTGGGCCTTGGCGGGCGCCGTTCTTTATGTTCTGTTGCCTCCCTCGCTCAGCCTGTCCTATCCCGGATTTCTCGGCATGTATATGCTGGCGCAGGCGGCGGGGCTGGTGAGCCAGGTGCCGGGTGGTCTTGGGGTATTCGAGACGGTCATGCTCCTGTTCATCACTCCTGAGCTGTCGGCCTCCGAGGCGCTTGGCGCGCTGCTGGCGTATCGGGCCATATACTATCTCTTTCCCCTCGGCGTGGCCGCCGTGCTGCTTGGAGCTCAGGAAGTTATCCAAAGAGGGGAAAGGTTTCAGTGGTTCGTCCGCGCCGTCGGCCAACAGGTGTCGGGGCTGGTGCCGAACGTTTTGGCTTTTACAACCTTTGTGGCCGGTGCAACCCTCCTCTTCTCTGGGGCGATGCCGAACGTGGAATGGCGTCTCGAATGGCTGGAAGATTTTTTCCCGTTGGAGGTCATGGAAATCTCGCATTTTCTGGGTAGCCTGGCGGGCATGGGACTGCTGCTTTTGGCCTTTGGCTTGAAACGCAGACTCGACGCCGCATACATTGTTGCCGTCGTCCTTCTTGTCGCCGGAACCATTTTTTCCTTACTCAAGGGTCTCGACTATGAAGAGGCAATCGCGCTGTCCGTCATACTTGGCACGCTTCTTCCATGTCGCAGACATTTCTACAGGAAAGCCTCACTGTTCAGTGAGCGTTTCGACCCGGGATGGATAGGCGCCATCATATTAGTTGTTCTCAGTTCAGTGTGGCTGGGAATATTTTCCTACAAGCATGTGGAATATTCCGGCGACCTTTGGTGGCGCTTCACACTTTCCGGCAATGCTCCCCGTTTTCTTCGAGCCACCGTGGGCGTCATCGGCCTCGCTTTGTTCTTTGGTCTGGCGAGGCTCCTCCGTTCGGCTGCGCCGAAACCCGCTCCTCCGGGACGGGAAGAGATGGAAAAGGTCAGCGCCATTGTCGGGCGAACATCGCAAACATATGCCAACCTTGCATTCCTCGGCGACAAAGAGTTTCTGTTCAGCCAAACGGAGAATGCTTTCATCATGTACGCCGTAGAGGGGCGAAGCTGGGTCGCCATGGGAGACCCCGTCGGTCCGGTCGAGGAAGCGACTGAACTGGTATGGAGATTCCGCGAAACCTGCGATCCGTATGATGGCTGGCCGGTCTTCTACGAGGTTGGGCAGGAACTCCTTCCCGTTTACCTCGATATGGGGCTCGTTCTTTTGAAACTCGGAGAGGAGGCTCGCGTGCCGCTGGCGGATTTCTCGCTCCAAGGCAGCGCCCGCAAAGGGCTGCGTTACACCAAGAACAAGCTCGAAAAGGAAGGCTGTTCCTTCGAAATGCTTTACCCGGAAACGGCTCGTTCCCTCCTGCCGGAGTTGAAGGTCATATCCGATGCGTGGCTGGCGGAGAAGAACACCCGTGAGAAAAGCTTCTCACTCGGATCTTTCGACATGGAATATTTAGGGCGATTCCCCGTGGGAATCATCCGCAGGCAGGGGAAGATTGTCGCTTTCGCCAACGTGTGGCAGGGAGGCGGGAAGGAAGAACTCTCCGTGGACCTGATGCGTTACCTTCCCCAGGCTCCGCACGACGTCATGGAATATCTCTTCCTTCATCTCATGCTCTGGGGAAAGGAAGCCGGGTATCTTTGGTTCAACTTGGGGATGGCTCCATTCTCAGGAATCGAAGCCCACGCGCTCGCCCCGCTCTGGAACCGGCTTGGGGCTTTTATTTTCAGCCACGGCGAGCACTTTTATAATTTTCAGGGATTGCGGCGGTACAAGGAAAAGTTCGACCCCGAATGGAACCCGAAATACCTTGCGTCCCCCGGCGGCATGGCATTGCCTCGCATTCTGGCCAACCTCGGCTCTCTCATCTCTGGCGGTCTTGAGGGAGTTGTCACGAAATGAGCGATTGGGAAAAAGGCGAACCCCAAGCCGATAAGCATTCTCGAGGCCGGGCCGCCCGAAGGGATACAATAGAGTCTGGATCAGAAGGAGCAACACCATGAAAGTTTCCAATTACAAGGACACGCAGCTTCGACAAGTAGAGGAAGAGGGAGCGCAGGGGGTGGCCATTCGGTGGGTTATCTCCAAAGACGACGGCGCACAGAACTTCTTCATGAGGGTATTCGACGTGCAGCCGGGCGGCCACACTCCGTACCATCGGCATTCGTGGGAGCACGAGGTATTCATCCTGGACGGACGGGCGGAGGTGGTGGCCGAAGACGGAAAACATGCCGCCCCCGCGGGAGATGTGGTGTTCATCCTCCCGGAAGAATATCACCAGTTCAGGAATGAGACCGACCAGCCGCTCAGGTTCATCTGCCTGATACCGAACTCCGAGTAGCGGGCTGCGGTTCTCCGGAGAACAAAAGTTCAGATGGTAGCCAGGATCAGCGTCCTGGTCTTGCTCAACTGCCGCACCACAGTCACGTCGCTGTAGTTGTTGCTCAGGGAATTCAAGAAGTTTTCAAGCGTGTACCAACTGTAGTCCAGAGTCGGTCGCCTGGGCAACAATGTCGCCATTGGGTCATCCTTATCCACATATTCGATGACGCACCATTTCCCTTGAAAGTCACGAATGCTCTCGACGATCCGGGAAAAATCCTGGCCACCTGTGAACACCAGATGATGAATCAGGGCAAAAGCGAAGACCATGTCGCATTTCAGCCTTTTTTGTGCGGGAGCATACTGAACGCCCCGCCAGCCGATGCCGGGCGAGGGATTCAAGACGTTCATTACCAAAGGTGTAATATTGTAAGTTTCTTCCTTGGAAATTCTATATAACTCGTTGACGCAGTCATGGTCTGAGTCCAAAGCCACCACTTTCGCGCCTGCTTGTTCGGCCAATATTGAGAAGACTCCTCGATTACAGCCGATATCGAGTACCGACTTGGGATTAAGCCCGCGCACGATCTTCTGCACTTCTGTCTTCTTAAGCGCTAGGGTTTCTTCGTCAGTATTCTCATAATAGCCTGACCAGTCGCCGGCTGGGTCAGGAAGGTTGATGTTGCGGACATCTTTATAGAGGCGGGTTAATAGGTTCATTCTCAGACGGGAAATATCAACTTTGTCGCTGAACCTTGAATAGAGGGAATCGACCTCACTCCTGTGTCGGAGTCTGCCGGAGAGCTTCGCCATCATTTCGGGAATGAATACTCTATTGAAATAACCGGGCATTCCGAGCTTATCAAAGAAGCCAAGTGATTTCTTGACATCCTTGGACGGGACACCCTCGAAACAGTCCATGAGCAATGCTTTCGGAATGGAAGAGTTTCCCGAAGAGTAGATGTAAAGGGGAAAAAGAAAGAAGTTGCAGAATTGTTGATATGCGGCCCACAAGTAATTATTTGTCGCTTGAGTGAATGACCCAAGGTCTATGAACACCGGCTTTGCGCCTTCGAAAAAAACATTAAACGGAGAAGCATCCTGCAAAACAATGCCGTCCTTGCACATATCGATTGCAAGCTCTAACGTCAAACAAGCAGCGTCTTTAAGCATATTCGCCGGCCATTCAAAGCAGTAATTCGGGTGATCGATTCGCCGATGCCTCACAACGAGCCCGAAGCCCTCCAATTGTAGCTCCGGTTCAATCTCTGTATCGACTACTTTGCCTTTTGAGATGAAGGCTTTCATTCGGTCGGATGACAGGAGTTTTTCGTAGAAGGACGAGCTTTCGGGATAAAAAGCCCTGTAGATGCGCCGATCGCGATAGAACACTCTGCCCATGGGATCGATATGGGAGGTGCTGTCAAATTCGATTTCGGCTTTACTGATCTTCTTCATCCGACTGTTTTCCTGCTGGTCTCTTGAACAACTTTCTGATCAAATCCTTGAAAATTGTCAGATATGAAACGAGCACGGCCAGGAAAACAACAATGACCTGATACAGAAGCCCTCCTGTGCCGGGGTCGACATAAGCGTAGGCGGGCTCGATACCAAGAAGCACGAAAAATGTCGCCAAGCAGACGACGAAAATCAATTTTGCCGAGGATTTTGATGATGTTCGCATCATAGTGTTAACCACCTATCAGTTCAAGAGCGCAGCCTGTCCAATTTGTACCTTGTTTGCCTTCAAGTCTGTGAGGAGGATATGGCGAAGTTCCCGCTCCAACGCTGGATTGTCAAGCGGGCGCAGGTCATAAGCATCGCCACTGACATCGTAAAGGTTTCCGAGGCCTGATAACGTCGAGAATATGTAGCATTCATTGTCTTTAATGATTCTGTATCCGTATAGAATGCCCCACGCATTGTCAACGGTGGCGATCAACGGGCGTGAGGGCAGGTGTAGATTGCCAATCGATTCTCCGAAGATGACGTCGCCCTCCATCCACTCGGGAATAGGCTGCTTCAGAAGCGAGAGGATCGAAGGTGCGATATCAAGGTATTGCACCGGCACATTGACCACCGTCTTTCCTTTCTGATGTGGCAGATGGACAATCAACGGGAGGGGATATTTTACCAGATCTACCAGGGGAGTTGCCACGTACTTTTGCCAGTGATCGGTATGAAAGATTATGAGTGTATTGTCTAATTTGTTCGCTTGATCCAGGGCTTGAACAATTTCTCCGAAATACTCATCCACCAATATAATGGCATTGTCGTACACATTCCAAAGCTTCTCTTCCCCCTCTTCCAGACTATAAGTAAACTGGGGGCGCTCTCCAATCGGTTCAAAAGAACCCTGGTGCAATACCGTTGGGTGAGTGGCCGTAAGGTGTATTCGAATAAATAGCGGCTGGTCGATTTCTTCGATTATCTCCTTTGCAATGTCTATTCGCTTCCGGTCATTCTCAAAATCAGCCGGGCAAGACCTCAACGCATTCCTGATGGCGCGGATGTCTGATCTTGTCGGCAGCAGAATCCATGCGGTCTTTGTAAGGCCGGCCATATAGAGCATCTTACTGCGGTATTTTTCAAAGATGTCAGACAACATATACATCTCGAGAGGAAGCAATCGTCTGACTCTTCTTAGGAAAAAGGTCCAAGTCGCGAAATCTGTTTTACGACTGTTTTCCAAATGGAACCCAAGCTCCAGATTGGATTGCGATGACGATGTCCAGTAACCATCATTAAGATCGACGTTGTAGTATCCCAGTTTGTCTAATATATTGGGTAGATGTTGGAAGCTATCCTTGCCGTGAAAAACGTCGATAATCCCGATCAGCTTTGTGGCGAGAGGGCTTTTACCGGTCAAGATGGACATAGTACTCGCCCGCGAATTGCTGGCATTGCAGTAAGCCCGGGTGTAGATTGTGAAATTCCCCAGCTTCTCCAGGTTTGGAGTTGTGTCCTTTTCGTATCCATAAACTCCAAGGTGACGAGCCGCTACGCCATCCGGGCAGAAGAGAATAATATTAGGCGGGTTTTCTATGTTTCTGTTTATTTCAAAATTATCCGCGGCCTTCATTTCTCGTAAGGACGTGTAAGCTCTCTTTGTTCCCAAAATGGAAGAACAGACCAATATCACCACCATCGCCCCACAGAGCTTCTTTCTGTGGAGCGAGAAGAACTCCAAAATCTTCTCCCGCTTCTTGATGACCAGAATCACACTTATATCTATCAGAACGACCAGTAGTATTATGTTGTTAAGAAATGAAAAGCTGTAAACACTCCACCCGGTAGTCGTGTAAAGGAAAGTGTCCAAATGGAAAAAGACGATAATGAAGAAAAACAGACTGAGAAGGAAGGAATAAAGAAGGAGCAGAACGGTGAAAGCCTTCTGATGAGCGCATAATATGTACGAAGACAAGAATATGAACAGCCAAAGTATTGCCATCGGCAAAAGCAAGATGAATAAGGCGCTGCCCATTAAGCTGCATTGTTCATAGAAATTCAATCTGGAGAAGTAGGAGAACGTTGAAGCCAGGAATACACCCTCGAGACACAGTGCCAGCAAGACAAGAAGGAAGGAGCTTCCGATGAATGGGAATGCCGCTTCAGATGCTTTCCTGATTCGTTCCATGAATATTAAGGCGTGTCCGGAAGCGGTGAGACAATGAATCGTAAACCCGGCCAGTACAAACCATATTCGCGTGGGACCAACTGTTCGTCGTCAGACCATTCCGAACAAAACAGCTGCAGATGCAGTAACAGCTATTATAAACTGAGTTAAGTGAAATTATACTAATTGATTCCATCTTTGAAGTCAAGAGCCATTTCATGTTTATTGGTCGGCGGAAGAGGAACGATACACGAAGAATCGTCAACTTAGGAAGATTAAGTCCGAAATCGACGCATGTTCTCAATCCCACCAGGAGCGGGAGACTTGAGTCTCAAGATTCCGCAGACACATGAGACGCGAAAATCACTCGCGAGCGCCGGCCATCCGGAGCACTGTTATGAGGTCCTTGCTGGGCTGCTTCAATGCCAGTCCTAATGCTGTTTCGCCTGCTTCGCTTTTCGCATGTATATCAGCCCCTTTGGACAGCAAGATCTGAGCGACATCGGTTTGTCCTCGTTCTGCCGCATACATCAAAGGTGTTTTTCCCTCCTCGTCTCTCGCGTTCACATTCGCGCCCTTCTTAAGCAATAGTTTCACAATATCGATGTGGCCCATCGAGGCCGCCATCATCAAGGCTGTATGACCATGGGCATTTGTCGCGTCCGGGTTCATTCCCGAGGATAGCGAGGAACTTACGGCATCGAGGTCACCCCATTTTGCGCTTTCAACGAATTTATTTTCGGGAGTGTCGCTGCAGGCCATGATACAGATCAATTGTCCAAACAAGAGAATGCCGGACAGAATGCGGACCATGCGTACCCTTCTTTTGGCAAAGCCGCTTGGAAGCCGGCGGTTTGACTCAATGTTCCATTCCGGCGCATCCTCCTGAGAAGTGTTCCCGCTTAACAGGATATGGATCATACGTCTCACCCACGCGAAAATTCGGCTCCGCCGGTCACCGCGACCGCCTGGCCTACCATGTAATCGGCGGCTGGTGACGCCAAAAAGGCGACGACTTCGGCGATGTCGTCGGCGGTGGCGGCGCGTCCTATCGGAATCGCCTCGGCGACCTTCCGTCTGGCTTCTTCGGGAGTGGTGCCCTTCATGAACGAGAGGAATTCATATTCCTCGAATCCGAGGTCCGTTTCCACCATCGCGGGGCAGACAGAGTTCACATTTATCTTAAAGCGCGCGAACTCCGCCGCGAGAACCTGCGTGATCCCGACCACCGCGAATTTGGAGCCCGTATAAGCGCCATAGAAAGGGGAGCCTCTCAACCCCGCGCCGGATGAGATGTTTATTATCTTTCCTCCGTTGCCCTCTATCATGTGGGGCAGGACAAGCTGGCAGCAGTGGTATATCCCTTTGACGTTGACCTCGAACGTCTTGTCCCACGCGGCCTCGCTGATGGTGAGAAAGGGACCGACTCCAACCCCGGTGCCCGCATTGTTGACCAGAATGTCAATGTGCCCGAACTGTTCGACGACGGCCGCGACCATCTCTTCGATTTCGCTTCGCCGGGTCACATCAACTTTGAATGCTCTGGCCTTGCGACCCAACTTCTCTATCTCTTCAACGACCTTTTCCAATTGCTCCCATTGGCCGAGATTGTAGAAGGCGAGGTCGCCCTCGTACTTGCGGCAGATGTCGCTTATCATGACATCCGCGCCCATTGACGCGAGCTTGAGCGCGCAGCCTCTGCCGATGCCCAACGGTCTTCCGACCCCCGTCACTACCGCCACCTTGCCGTCCAGTTGTCCCATGATTCCTTCCTTTCCGTAGTTGTTCCCAGCTCCGGGGATGCAAAGAGGTGCGCCCCCCACCGCTGAAAATCCACAAACCTTGACAATATTTGAATATTATAAAGCATGAAGGTCCATTTTGGGAGAGTCTTCAAAAAAAACCAGAAAACCGATTCGAAGGGGTTTCCGGGAGAGACGTTTCACCCCGAAACGAGAACCCTCTTTTCACTGTTTGGACACCAACCCATGCATTTCAGCGCTGAAAGGCTGTTGCCTGCTTATTAGGAGAAACGACACTCTCCTAACTGGCAAAATTTGTAATGAGCACAGACGAAAAATGTAGCTTTGCTCTGACCATCTGCGGACTTCCGCCTGTTGCTCGCATGTTGCTGTAGCTATCTAAGCCATTTAATTATAAGTAGTTGAGAAGCCAATGGAATCTCGACGGCCGAAACTGAGTTTTGGCACGATTTGTGTACTCTGTACGGAGGTGAACAACTATTCGTTCTCTACAGATGGGGTGACTGCTATGGACGTGAGAAATATTCCGAATAAGCAGAGCGCCGGACTTACTCTCATAGAGTTAGTTGTGGCCATGTCCATCCTGGCATTCGGGGCGATCGCGGGGCTGTCTCTCATGGTTCAAGCCCAGAAAGCGAGTACTTCCAGCCGGGCCAAGACCATGGCCATCAATGCCGCCGAGCAACAGTTGGAGGCAGTGTTCAAGGAAGCGCCTTCGAGCGTGCTCGCATTCAATAACAACACCTTTCCCGTACGGAACCTCCAGAGGCCGGGGGGCGGCGACGCAGGTCTCATCACCGTAAGTGCAACCGAGCCTCACCTTGTAAGCGTGTCGGTTGTGTGGGAAGGTCAGGGCATATTGTCGCCCGGACAGATAACTCTTACTGCATTGAGGACCGAAGCGACGAGGTAGCATTTATGCGATTGAGCAAAGGGTCGAAAATAAGCGGTTTCACATTAATTGAAATGGCCGTGTCGTTAGGAATACTCGGGATGGTGACCTTGGTGGTCGCCGCGCTGCTGATTCGAACGGTCGATACGTATGGCCAGGTGATGGTCGAGACCGACACTACAAAGCATGCGCGGCATTGTCTGGAAATGATCTCGCGTGAAATGCGCGAGAGCGTGCAGACTCTAAACAGCATCTATCAGCCCGCAGCGGGACCGTTGCTGGGTCCCGTGCAGGATGCGCTCCTGCTCACCTCCGCAAGGCAGACCAAGGCCACCGCCGATGCTACGGGAACCGATATATTCAGACTTGGGCCGAACAACTTTGCACAGCCAAGCTCGATAATCCTTTTCTATCTCAACACCACGCCCGAAGGCATCACCCAGCTCGTTAGACATCAGCTTTACTATGTGGAGGATCTGAATAGCTACTCCCCCCCCTTCATCCTGAAGATGGTGCCTTCCCCATACTCCGGTACGAACATTGTTGTGATCGATAGCGCCGGAACCCAGATAAACATAGACCGAACGACGGGCTCTGTGGCGGGAACACCGCCTCTCAACTCTCCCAAGGTCTTAATGAACAGGGCGATGTCGTTTGACATCGTGGTTAGCGGCCTTGATCCGGTGGAAGTGAGGCTCATTTGCCAAAGCGTTGACCGTTACGGTCGCACTGCGACCTCTCGCTTGAGTACGCAGATCGACGCGCGTAACCTGTAAAGGCACTATTCAGGGAGGAGGCGTATTGAATGATGTTGCCTTCATTGCGCTTGATGGATAACCGGGGCGTGGCAATTGTTGCGGTGACACTGGTGATGGTTGTGGCGGCGCTTTTGGGTGGCGCCATTATCGCTCAAACATCCCAGGACGCGCAACTGGCGAAACGCGCTTACGACGACAAGCAAGCCCTCTACTTGGCCGAAAGCGCCAAGGAAAGAGGGTATCGGGAAATCATGAACGACGACTCGTTCACTCACTTGGACGGCAGCGGCAACAGCGTCGACGGTGTCATCAATAGTGTAGGCCTAACGGGCGGCACGTATGACCTCGTGGCCTCGACCCTTACTGAAGCGCCGGCAAAGGTGGTTCAAATAGTCGGCACAGGCAACACGACCACCGGCGCGAAGCGTGTAACGGTGACCGCCGAGGTAATACGGGAGAATGTCAACATCTATAACAACGCCATTTTCGGCGGCTCGGGACAGACCGGAGGAGTCATCAACGGAAATTGCGCGATTCATGGGTCGGTGCATCTGCTGGGCGACGGTGTGGCCGATGGCGGCAGCTCGATCGAGGCACTCGATATGGGCGGAACCGCTCTGATTCACAATAACTACGAGGGCATGCCCGCCGAACTGCTCGCGAAAGTACCGGCGCTGCCAACGACGGTGTATGGCGGAGAGACCATTTCCACTCTCGAAGCGAAGCTGCGCGTCAAGAACGGCGCCGTCGGCGTCTCGGGCAATTCGGAAATAGGGGAAGCCAATATCGTGGGGAACTCCTTCAAAGAGACGATGGATGGCATTTACATTGAGACCGACCTCTCCGAGACCCGGTGGACCGGAAACCAGGTTGTCGACGGCGTGCCGAACCCCGATAACGTCCAATCGGATAACGGCACGGAAGGCCTATACGACTTGAGAGATCTCGTTCACATGCCGCAGCTCGTCGGCGTGCCCTATACCGATCCGACTGGCACAAGCTGGACAAGCTATGAAGCATATTACACGGCGAACGCGTTGCATCTGCCCGTCGCGCAACTCACGCTCGACGATACCAACGCGGCTTTGACTGCGTTGCAGACTGCTGGCCTCACTGTGACGGTCAATGGCACCAGGTTCACGGTGACGGACGGGGTGAATACATTCACCTACGATCCTTCCGCGCCCGGTGGAGGAGCAAGATTGTCCGTTGACGGAATGGTCTGGGTCGAGGGTGACCTGGTCATTGGGAAAAACAATTTGGACATTTCTTATTCCGGTCGCGGAACAATATATGCCGGAGTCCCTGGAAGTGATTCGGGCGACATCGATATCCATTCCAATCTGATGCCGGCGAACACATTTCCCACCGTCGATGTGCTTGGTTTCATGGCAAAAAGAGACGTAAACCTGGCAGCCGGGCCGGGCGACTCGCAACTCATGATGGCCGGAGTTTTTTACGGCGGAAACCAAGTGTACTCCCCGAAGCAGAACAAGGTTGCGGGCACTTTTGTGGGCAACTATTTCGATATGGGAACAAACGTGCCCAAGATATATCAAGTCCCCACACTGGTAGATAATCTGCCCCCGGGCATGATAGGTTCGGAGCCGATATGGCTGGTCACCGGGTTCCACGAGAGAAGTTGGCATGTCGACTAAGGAGCGAGATATGCGCGGAAGCACAAGTTCGTCCAACACAACCATGAATAAGAAAGAACTGATTATAGGCGCAGGTGTCGTGCTTGTGCTGCTCTCACTGGGTGTTCTGAAAATCTTCCTGCAACCTCCACAATCCCCGAAGGTGGTGGCAAGGCCTCAGGAAGAGGCGGTCGTCTCCACATCCGACAATGTTTCGGCAACGATGAAAGCGAGAGAAAACATAAAAGCGAAGGCGAGAGAAAAGGCTCTTGCCGCAATAGCAAAAAACGAGGCGGCCATGAACGCGAATTGGCAAGCCGCCGACACACCCGACCGCCTCATGGCGGTAGGTAACCTCTATCAGTATCAACTGGGCGACTATTATTCGGCGATCCAGAGGTATCGAACCCTCGTCGATGACTATCCTAACCACAGCGAAACGCCGCAGGCGTACATCGAGATTGCCGCCTGCTACGAGAGACTCGGCGATGAGGAACAGGCAAAATATGTGTATAGCGAAATGGTCGAATCGCTGGATCCGTCTCTCCAGCATACGGCATACGCCAAGCTGAAGCTCGAAGGAAAATGAGCCGGCCGGGCGACTGAGCGCCTTCGGACCATCTGTTATTTCTCCGCTTCACGCCACCCACAGGGAACATACGACAACCTGGAAATCTCTGCCCCTTGTGAGATTCGCGAATGCGCTGCTGACTCAGTGCGGCCTCGACGATTCCTGCAAGCCTAACCTGCGCAACAAGGAGAAGGGAGGAGCATCCAACCCCGGCAGGAAGATGGTGTCATTGGGCTGCGCCGTCTCCGCCGCATTGCCTCCTTCGTCGAGCATGGAAGCGATTTCATACCGGCGGTCGTTTCCGTTCGGCTGAACGCATTCGAGCACGTCGCCCCTTTGGATGCGCCCGCGCACCTCGACCTTCGCCCTGTCGGCTTCGTTGTCGGTCACGATGCCGACGAATGAGTGCGTGCTCCTGCGCTCTGCCCCGCCGGCAGGCGTGAGCCCCGCCTGCATTTCCCCCAGATAGAATCCGGTCGTGAAGTCGCGATTACTCGTTTTCCGGAGTTCGTCCAGCCACGCGGGATCGGGCTCGTAGTCGGCAGGGGAGGAGTAGTAGGCGTCGAGCGCGCGTTTGTAAGCTCGAGTGGCGATGCCAACGTAGTAGGTGCTCTTCATGCGCCCTTCGATCTTGAGCCCCCGCACTCCCGAGGAGATGATTTCCGGTATGTGTTCTATCATGCACAGGTCGCGCGAACTGAAGATCAGCGTTCCGCCTCGCCCTTCATCGACCTCAAGCATATCGTTCGGCCTGGTTTCCTCGACCAGCCTGTACGTCCAGCGGCAGGACTGCGCGCAGTCGCCAAGATTCGAGTCGCGGCCGACGAAGTGCTTGCTCATGAAGCATCTCCCCGAATACGCCATGCACATCGCGCCGTGGACGAAAATCTCCAGCTCTATATCGACGCGCGACGCGATCTCCGCAATCTCGTTCAAGCCGAGTTCGCGTGCCAGGATGATGCGTGAGGCGCCCAGCCGCTTCCATGACTCTGCGGCCCGCCAGTTAGTCACGTTTGCCTGCGTGCTGATGTGGATTGGGATACGCGGAGCAGTTTCACGCGCAAGCTCGAATGCGCCCATGTCTGAAACCACGATTGCGTCGGGGGCGAGGCTTGCGATGGCCTTCAATTGCTCCTGCATTTCCGGGAGGTGCTCGTTGTGCGGGAACACATTCAGAAGGACGTACACGCGTGCTCCTCTGTCGTGCGCGTACGTGACGGCCCCGGCCATCTCGTCTATGGAAAAATTTTCGGATTTCGCGCGGAGGCTCAACCCCTGGCTCGACAGATACACGGCGTCGGCCCCGAATGCGACGGCCACTTTGAGCTTCTGAAGATTTCCCGCGGGAGCGACCAACTCCGCCCGGACGATGTGAGGTCTAGCCGCGCACATTGAGGATCTGGTGTTTGAACACCGCTTCGTTGTGTTCTCTGAGCGAGGAGGAGAACTTGTGACGGCCGTTGTTCATCGAGACAAAATACAGGTAGTCGGTCTTCGCGGGCTTCAACGCGGCTCTGATGGCGGGGAGGCCGGGGTTGCATATCGGCGTCGGCGGCAGCCCAGCGTTCAAGTAGGAATTGTAAGGCGAGTCCAATCGCAGGTCGGCATAGGTGAGATGGATGCCGTAATTATCCAGCGGATAGCGGATTGTCACGTCGCATTGAAGCGGCATATTGCGGTGCAGCCGGTTGTAAATGACGCTTGCCACCAAAGGTTTTTCGTCGTCGTACAGGCTCTCTTTCTCGATGATGGAGGCGATGGTGACGATGTCGCGCAGCTTCAGGCCGCTGGTCGCGACTTCCTCTTGAATCTCGCCGGAGCAGACGCTCCAGAATCTATCCACCATGATGCGGATCACCTTTTTTGTGGAAAGTCCCCGGGCGATCTTGTAGGTATCGGGAAAAAGGAAGCCCTCAAGGTTCGGTCCGTCAACGCCCGCCTCTCTGCAAAACTCAGGGTCGCTGGCAAGACGCATAAATTCTTCCTCGTCCGCAAGTCTCATGCTTCCCAACAACTTGGCTATCTCTTTGAATGTGAAACCCTCAGGAACGGTAAACCGATGGAGTGTCACGCGTCCCTGCTCCAACCAGGAGAGCACATCCAGCATGGACATCGACCTCTCGAAACGGTATTCGCCCGCCTTGAGATCGTGCGTGGAGCGCCGCGTGACTGCGGCAAGCTTGAAGAGGAATTTGCTCGATATGAGCCTTTCCGAGACAAGTTTGTCGCCTATGTCGGAAACGCTTGAGCCGGGCGCGACCTCGACAACTGCGAATCTGGACTGGCCGACCTCGACGGTGTTCGCGCGCGTCAACGCCTTCTGGAGAAGATGTATCACCAGCCAGAGTATGATGAAGAACACGAAGAAGCCGACGGCGATGAGCTTCTGGCGCCGGTGATCGGGGGATTCGTTTTCAAGATTGGTCATCGCTTTGTCGGCTCCGGGTTCTATCATTCCTCATCGCAGTCGGGAATCTCGGCTCGGTTGCAGTCGAGGTAATGCTGGAGCATTATCTGTGCCGCCACAGAATCAATTATCTTGCGTCTCGGCTTGCGCCGCATGCCCGCCTCGATGAGCGATGCCTCCGCAGACGTTGTGGTGAACCTCTCATCCCATGGTTCAACGGGTATGTCGGCGTGCTTCTTCAACTCATTCAGAAAATCTTCCACTTTCCTGGTCTGTGGGCTGTAGCTGCCGTTGAGTTTCTTGGGCAGACCCACCACTATTATCGCCGCATCCTTGTCTCTCGCGGTCTTGACGATCTCATCGAAGTCGTCGGCGCTCTGAGAGCGGACGAGGACGCCCACGGGCTGTGCCGTTATACCCATCGCGTCGCTCACTGCTATTCCGATTCTCTTGTCGCCGACGTCGAGCCCGAGTATTCGTTTGCGGACGCGCATGATGTCCTCCGGCTCAGCCGGCCTTTGCCATGCGGCCTACCGCATTGGGCACTTCTTCGAGCGCCGCCTCGAGCTTCGACGGTTCTTTTCCGCCCGCCTGAGCCATGTCGGGACGGCCGCCTCCGCCTCCGCCGACGATTTTCGCCACGTCCTTCATCAGGTCTCCGGCGTGCACTCTGCCGGTGAGGTCCTTGGTAACGCCCGCAATGAGCAAAACCTTTCCTTTCGAGACTCCGCCGATGACAACGACGCCCGATTTCAGCTTCGCCTTGAGCGAGTCCATCGTGTTCCGGAGATAGTCTGCGTCGTGGTCATCGAGCCTCACCGCAAGCACCTTGATTCCGTCCACGTCCACCGCCTGGGCGAGCATGTCGTCCACCTTGTCGGCGACGACAGCGCTTTTCAGCCGGGCCAACTCCTTCTCGACCTTCTTCCTTTCTTCGAGCAGGTGGCGTATTCGAGCCGGAACATCCTCGCGGGCAGCGTTCAATGAGGACTCGGCTTCTCCCAGTATGTCTTCGCTCTCGCGGACCCACCTGTATGCGGCGCTCCCGCAGACCGCCTCTATTCTGCGCACGCCCGCGGCGACCGATGACTCGGAGGTGATCAGGCACAGGCCGATGTCACCGGTCGAGTGAACGTGCGTGCCCCCGCACAGCTCCATGCTCACATCGCCCATCCTCACCGCTCGCACCTCGTCGCCGTATTTCTCGCCGAAAAGCGCGATGGCCCCGCGCTGTTTCGCCTCATCGAACGGGAGAATCTCCGTTTCGACGGGGATGTTCCGTCGTATTCGCTCGTTGACAAGCGCCTCCACTCGCCGAAGTTGGCGCTTGTCGGGAGCGGCAAAGTGAGCGTAGTCGAACCGAAATCTGTCCGGCGCCACCAGCGAGCCGGCCTGGTACACGTGGTCGCCGAGAACCTGCCTGAGGGCACTCTGAAGAAGGTGGGTGCCCGAGTGGTGCGCGGCCGTGTCGCGGCGAAGATTCTCGTTGACCTGTGCCGATACCGTCTGGCCCACACGGAGTTCGCCCTCCTTGAGCCGCACCTTGTGAACGGCGAGACCGCTCACGGGCGCTTGCGTGTCGAGCACTTCAGCTTTGAGTCCCTTGGCGCCCAAAACGCCTTTGTCTCCAACCTGTCCGCCTTGCTCCGAATAGAACGGCGTTATGTCGAGAACAACCTCGACGGTGGATTCCGCCTCGGCCGATTCGACCGGCGAGCTGTCGACTATTATCGCCAGGACTCTGGCCTCCACCTGTAGCTGCGTGTATCCGACAAACTCCGTGGGGGGGAGCTCCTGCGCCAGTTCACTATACGGCCGCGCGTTCCCAGCGGCCTCATAGCCGGTGAAGGCGGCGCGCGCTCGTTCTCTCTGCTTCTGCATTTCCGACTCGAAGCCGGCCTTGTCCACCTCGAAACCTCCCGAGACGGCCATCTCTTCGGTCAACTCCGCCGGAAAGCCATATGTATCGTAGAGTCTAAATACCTCCTGCCCGCTTATTCGCTTCTTCCCGGACTTCTTGAGGTTTTGTATTATATCGTCAAGCAGGGCAAGGCCTTGCGTAAGCGTCTCGTTGAATCGTTTCTCCTCGGTCTTCACCACTTTGCTCACGTGTTCGCGCTTGGTCTCGAGCTCGGGATAGGCCGATTTGTAGACATCCACAACGGCGCCGACTATCCGGTACAGGAACGGGTCTTTCATGCCGAGGTCGCGGCCTCGCTGGACAGCGCGCCTCAGGACCCTTCGCTCGACATAACCCCTGCCTTCGTTCGAGGGAAGCACACCGTCGGCGATGAGGAACGTGAGCGCCCTCACGTGGTCGGCTATGATCCGGTATTGCTCGACGGCGTCTGCGGGGTCCACGCCGGTGAGCGACGCCGTGTATTCGACAATCGGTCTGAAAAGGTCGGTCTCGAAGTTGGAATGTGTGCCCTGCATCACTGCGGCGATGCGCTCCAGCCCCATCCCGGTATCGATGTTCTTTTTGGGCAGAGGGTCGAGCGAGCCGTCCTCCTTGCGGTCAAATTGCGTGAACACGTGGTTCCATATTTCGACGAAGCGGTCGCAGTCGCAGCCAAGTTCGCACTCCGGACGCCCGCAGCCGACGCCTTCTCCGTAGTCAAAGTGGATTTCTGAGCAGGGTCCGCATGGTCCTGTGGGGCCCATGGTCCAGAAATTGTCCTCCTCTCCCATGCGCACGATCCGATCGGTGGAGACGAGCTTCTTCCATATCTCGAATGCCTCATCGTCGTCTCTGAATATGGTTATCCACAGCCGTTTCTTCGGAAGCCCGAGCTCCTTGGTGACGTAGTTCCAGCCCCAGGCGATGGATTCTTCCTTGAAGTAATCGCCAAAGGAGAAATTGCCTAACATCTCGAAGAATGTGTGATGACGAGAGGTTCTGCCAACGTTGTCGATGTCGGACGTTCTGAAGCATTTCTGGCAGGTTGCCGCCCGGGTGAACTTGAGCGGAACTTCGCCCAAAAATTCCTTCTTGAACTGTACCATTCCCGCGCTCGTGAAGAGGAGCGTGGGGTCGTCCGGCGGCACGAGCGACAGGCTGGGTTTTATGGTATGCCCGTGGCGCCTGAAAAAATCCAGAAAGCTCTCTCGGAGCTCGTTGCCAGTCATCTTTTTCCGCCTCTTAGCTGCCTTGTGGAGGGTTCACTGATTGATTCACATACTGCCTAAGTGTGCGTATTATAACAAGATACTCAGTTTTTTGCAAATCCTTGCTTGGAGGGGAAAACGATGCCGGAGAGACAAGGAGGGAGGGAGAACGTAAACGGGCTGCGCCGTGCGGCGCAGCCCTGATGAGCAATTGTTTCTGTCCGCCCGCTGAGGTTCTCTCAGTTCAGGAAGCTTCTGAGCGACTGGCTTCCCATATGATGCCGCAGGCGCAGGAGCGCCTTGTTTTCTATCTGAGACACACGCTGACGCGAGAGTTTCAGGTAATCGGCTATCTCGGACTGTGTATGCTCTGTGCCGTCTTCGAGTCCGTACCTGAGTTTGAGCACTTCCTGCTCGCGCTCATCGAGTGCGTCTTTCATGACCGTTTCGAGCTGCTCGCGGAAGAAGTGTTTGTCAACGGTTTCTATTGTCGAAGGACTGTGGGTGTCGCCCAGTATTTCTCCGAGCGTGCAATCGCCGTTCTCACCGTCAACGGGAAAATCGAGTGAAATGGAGCGCTGTGGAATCTTGGCCATCGAGCGAACCTTCTCGCTCTCGACGCCCGAATCTTTGGCTATCTCGGTTATGGTCGGTCGTCGTCCCAGCTCTCTTTTCAGCTTCCGGCTCGCTCTGTCCACTTTCTTAAGCGCAGGTATCACATTCACCGGGATTCGGACGGTACGCACCTGGTTGGATATCGTACGCGTGATGGCAGCCTGTATCCATTTGGACGCATAGGTGCTGAATTTGAATCCCAGTTTGTAGTCAAATCCATCCACCGCTTTCATCAAGCCCGTGTTGCCAGCCTGTATGAGGTCGAGAAGCGGCATGCCGCAACTGGAAAACTTCTTCGCGATACTGACGACGAGCCTCAAATTGGCGGAGACGAGCTCTTCCTTTGCCTTCCTCATGGTAGCCCTGTCTTTTCTCCTGCGGGCACGCTCCATCTTCTTGGCCAACCGGATGACATCCTGGTCGGAAAGCAGCGGGATTCTCCCTATATCCCGGAAGTATAACCGCAGCAGGTCTTCCCCGGAAGAACGCTCCTTGGGGAGCACGTCGATTCTTTCCTCTTCTTCCTCGACCGCTTCATCCTCGATCCGCTCAGTTTCGTCCTCCTCGATGGCAACCCGGACGAAGCTGAAATCCGCATCTTCCATTTCCACTTCGTTGGGGATTGCTAAGGCCGTTGCCGTTGAGGCTATAGAATGCACGGTTTCCATTTTGGATTTATTGACAAACTTCTCTGAAACGCGAGAACGTCTGCTAGTGGACCTTGTGAACCTCTTGCTTCTTCCGTTACCACTGCGCTTCTGCACTGCAGTTGCCTTTTTCATCGTTTCCCTCTTCTTTCTCGCGATTGGGTGCATTTTACGATTCCAAGGCCGCTTTTTCGCTTATTGGACTTATTTGGTCTAGTTGGTCTAGCGTAATTTTACCATACACCCCTGCACCTGTCAAGAGGAAATCTCATAAGACAAGAAAATATTTGTATTGCCATAATATGTTAACATATAACGTGTTAAGACGATTCTTGCGTTTGGCGTCGAATTTTTGATAGATAAGTTATGGACTAACACACTCCATTTAGTCGGTCCTTAACCATAATGGGGGGGCGCGAAATCCGCTGTCATCGCTTTGCGAAAGAGGTGAAAGATGGTTCGGTGGGAAAAGGACCAGCCCAAGGCGGAAAAAATGTGGGCGGCCGGCACTTGAGGGAGGGGTCATGTGAAGCCGCCGGACGAGCCAAGATGCCTGAATTGTTTCCCGCCCTTTTCTTTCCCTCATTGCGCAAAGGAAAAGGGAGAAGAGGGAAAAGAGGGTGAAGCTCTTCAAAGGCTTTTGCTTGACTTTTTGTGATTTTTTGGGTATACATATAGACATAGATATGCAGTAGTTTGCAGGACGAGGGAGGATTGCGTTTGAGGTCAAGGAGCGCAATCCCTAATTTTTGGTTCCTCTTCGAGCTTCCTGCGGAAATAGCTCGACCAATCGGGGGCGTAGTTCAGTTGGTTAGAACGCCGGCCTGTCACGCCGGAGGTCGCGAGTTCGAGTCTCGTCGCTCCCGCCATTTTTTCGGTGAGTTGCTGATAACTCCCATGCAGGGAGGCGAGGCTTCCCTTTTTCCCCGTGGTCCAAGCCATTTCAAAGATGCTCTCATCCGTCCACCGTGTTCGCCTGAACTGCAAGTTTTCTCTCGCTCTCATTCCGTTGTTGCTCTTCTGTCTGGAATCGGAATCGCTGGCGGTGGACGTCGGCTCGTCAGCTCCGAGCTTTTCGCTCGCCAATCTCTCGGGTGATCTCGTCAGCCTCGAATCGCCTCCGAGGGGCGGCATGTTGCTCCTGTATTTCTTCGACGCCTCCGATGAGACAGTGGAAACGCTTGTCCGGCTGAACGACGCCGCGTCGAAGACTTCCGGCGCCTTGTCCGTGCTCGGCATCAGTCGTGCGAATACCGAGGGCCTGGAAAACCTTGCGGCTGATAAGGCGCTCCATTCCGCCGTTCTCTCCGACAACAAGGGCGTCACGCTTGCCTACGGACTCACGAGAACGCTTCCCGCCGCCGTCATCATCGGTCCCGGCGGCGTTGTCGCCTCCGTCCTGGCTCCGGCAAGAAGCGGCCGGGGCGCGCTGATGGCTTCAGCCGACGCATTCATCTCGATGGGGCTTGCCGCTTCCGCCATGAGAGTCTATCAGTCAATGTCCGATGACTGGCTCGGCGGGCCTGAAAGGACGCTTGCCACCGCGTACGCGTCGATGCTGATGGGGAACACGGACGCCGTGCATCAGCCTCTCGAAGATTTGGCCAAAGGTTCCTCTCCCTTTTCCGCGGAGGCGCATGCTGCGTTGGGATTTCTCTTGTACGGTCAAGGGAAAGACGCAAGCGCGCTTGTCGAATGCAGCCGGGCGCCGACCAACGGGTTCGCGAATTGGGTGGCTGGAATGGTGAAGACGCGCGCGGGCGAGTGCGGTGCCGCATCGTCGCTTTTTGACAAGGCGGCAAAAGGCAAGTTCGCCTTCGGATGGCAGAAGGGGCTCGCGTTCAATATGGCGGCAAGGATGGCTGAAGCAAGAGGGGACGAAAAAAAAACGTTGGCGCTCTACAAAACGGCCTTTGCGCTGATTCCGCTGAATGCAACGGTCAATGCGAACCTCCTCGTGCATCACTGGCGGCTCGGAAATCTTCCGGCCTCCGCCGCGTACGCGGCGATTATCAAATCGACCGGCGCGGAGAATCCGCTCATTCGGGCGGTTCTTGATGAATTCGATGCCGAGTCCGCGTTCGCCAGAGACAGCGTGGCGCGCAGGCAACTGGACAAGAAGTTGAGTAAGCCGCCGTCTCAAAAAGCGCGAGCGGGAAGCAAGCGCACCGGTTCGCGCCGGACTATCCTCATTTATGATCTGGCGTTCACCGACTGCCCGCCGGAATTGAACTGTCTGCCACTGGCAAGCGCCGGGTTGTTGAAAAAAAGACTGGAAAGCTCTGGCGCGCTGGTGGCCATAAGGCGGCCCGAGACGCTTGAAGCGGCGAAGCGCTTGAATATTCCAATTCACGAATTACAGGACCCTGCCCGACTGGCGCAGGTTGCGAGGGCCTTGTCGGCCGACCTCGTGCTGGTGGGGGAGGTGGGAACGTACGAGAGCGGCTACTTGCTCAATCTCAGGATTGCCGAGGTCGATTCCGGAAAGGTGACAGCGATCACGTCGGAGAGATTCGGCTCGCTCGATGCCTTGGTGCCTGCGCTTCAGAAATCCGCCGCTGCGTTAGCGCAAAAGATATCCGCCCGTTAGGCCGACCATTCCCGCCCGAAAAAAGCGTCGAAGGCAGTCGCACTATCCATCGCTCACTTCGCCCGACAGACCTCCGTCATTTCCCCAGTGCTCCGGCCACCGTTTCGCCTATCGAGGCGGGGCTGTCGCACACGGTGACACCGGCGGCGCGCATTGCATGTATCTTCTCAGCGGCCGTTCCCTTTCCGCCTGAGATGATTGCGCCCGCATGCCCCATGCGCTTTCCCGGAGGGGCCGTGACGCCAGCGATGAAGCTGACGACGGGCTTTGTCATGTGCTTCTTGGCGAACTCGGCGGCCTCTTCCTCGGCGGAGCCGCCGATTTCTCCGATGAGCACCACCGCGTCCGTCCCGTCGTCCTCCTGAAAGAGGTTCAGCAGGTCAACGAAGGTGCTGCCTATGATCGGGTCGCCGCCGATTCCGATGCAGGTTGACTGGCCGAGACCTCGGCGGGTCAACTGGTCCACCGCTTCATAGGTCAGCGTGCCGCTTCGCGATATGAGACCGACGTTGCCCGGTTTGTGGATGAATCCGGGCATGATGCCGACCTTGCATTTGCCCGGCGTGATCGCGCCGGGGCAGTTCGGTCCTATCAGGCGTGTCGGCCTTCCTCGAAGATATCGTTTCACCCGCATCATATCAATCGTCGGGATGCCCTCGGTGATGCACACGACGACGCCGAGGCCGGCATCGGCCGCCTCCATGATTGCATCGGCCGCGAAGGGGGGAGGGACGAATATCATCGACGTATTTGCCCCCGTATCTCTCACGGCCTGTTCGACCGTATTGAACACGGGAACGTCGTCCATCTTGCTTCCGCCCTTGCCCGGGGTCACACCCGCGACGACGTTCGTCCCGTACTCGATGCACTGTTGCGTGTGAAAGGCGCCTTCCTTTCCAGTGATGCCCTGCACGAGCAGGCGCGTATTCTCGTCAACAAGAATGCTCATCGCATGTCTCCGTCAGCTTATGGCCGCGACTGCCTTGCGCGCGGCGTCCTCGAACGTTTCCGCCACCCTGAACTTCAGCCCCGATTTCTCAAGTATCTCCCTGGCTTCCACCGAGTTGGTTCCCTCGAGCCGCACGACCATCGGCACGTTGACCTCAACCTCCTTGAGCGCTTCCAGTATGCCGTTGGCCACGCGGTCGCAACGGACTATTCCGCCGAATATGTTTATGAGCACCGCGCGCACATTCGCGTCGGAGGTGAGGATGCGAAACGCGCTGGCGACGCGCTCGGCGCTGGCCGCGCCGCCGACATCGAGGAAATTGGCGGGCATCTGCCCGTGCAGCTTGATGATGTCCATCGTCGCCATTGCGAGGCCCGCGCCGTTGACCATGCAGCCGACCGAGCCGTCGAGCTTGATGTAGCTGAGGTTATGCTTCGAAGCCTCCACCTCGAGCGGCTCTTCCTCGTCCGTGTCGCGGAGCTCGGCGAGGTCCTTGTGGCGATACACGGCGTTGTCGTCGAGGTTTATCTTGGCGTCGAGCGCGAACGCTTCGCCGTCTTCGGTAACGGCAAGCGGGTTTATCTCGGCAAGCGAGCAGTCGGATTCCATGAATGCCTTGTACAAACCGGAAATCATGCGGCCGACCTTGCCGCCGAGCTCTTTGGTGAGGTTGAGCCCGTAGCACAGTTTGCGAATCTGGAACGGCTGGAGTCCGACTGCCGGGTCTATCGTGACTTTCAGAATCTTCTCTGGAGTCTTGGCGGCGACCTCTTCGATCTCCATTCCGCCCGCCTCGCTGGCCATAATCACGGGACTTTCGGATACGCGGTCAATCACGATGCCGAGGTAAAGTTCGCGAGCGATTTTGCCCGCTTCCTCAACGAGCACGCGTTTGACGAGGCGGCCCTCCGGCCCCGTCTGGTGGGTGACGAGCTTCATTCCGATTATCGACCGGGCGGCCTTCTGAGCTTCGTCGGGCGAATTCGCCACCTTGATGCCGCCGCCTTTGCCTCGGCCTCCGGCGTGAATCTGAGCCTTGACGGCTACGGAGCCGCCGAGCTCTTCGGCCACGGTGCGGGCCTCTTCCGGCGTGTCGGCCACGCGGCCCCGCGGCACAGGCACTCCGAACTTCCTCAGGAACTCCTTCGCTTGATATTCATGTATCTTCATGTCGTTGCCCCATATCGGTCCTGACGGGAAAATGGATGGTTTGGTCGGGAATCCGCCTGCAGATACACCCGCAAGCGGGCATAGTTTAGCAAATATGGTCCATCGTGTCAAAAGCTGTTCCTCCCTGGTTGGAAGCCTCGCTCCCATGTCGGACTGCTTGACAAATCGCGTGCGGATTGTGTATTTTAGTGCTCAACGGATGGTCGATTCTTCCAGTGGCGGGATAGCTCAGTCGGTAGAGCAGAGGACTGAAAATCCTTGTGTCGGCAGTTCGATTCTGCCTCCCGCCACAACGGGGAAAGGTCAGCATTGACGGGCGATTGCGGCGTCCGTCCCTTTTCCGGTTTGCTCGGGGAAGTAGGGCAGTGTGCTTGCTTCCCCGCTGATTTTGTTAAAATACGCCGCCGCCGTTCGTTGTCGCTGCCAAACCCTCTTGTCGAAGCCGGTCAGCGTCTTTCTCGCCTTCGATAAGCTCCGGCAAACGATACAGCACTTTCCTGACACCTTTCATATTCCGTATCCAGCCGCCGTTACCGTCCGTCCGGCGCTGCAAAAAGTATTCTTACCGCGAAGACCCGGGAGGATTATCAAACCTCAGCGCCTGATACAACAACGTCCTTTGAGCATCTTGATAATCATATGCTGGCCCCATTTTCGCCTTGCTCCTCCGTTCCGGTCTTTATACGTCCATCTCCCAAGAAAGAATCCCTGCCGGCAAGTGACGCGCTAGGAATAATAGGGGAGGCATGTCCACACACACCGCCCGGAGGGGAACTAAAACAAGCTGAAATGTCCTAGCGCGTTTCGTTGACATATTACAATTTCCGTGGTAAGATTTTTCTAACCCCGGCGTCCGCCAAGAGCGGGAAAATCGAAACAGGGGAATGTACAATGAAACGGATTGTTGCGGTTGTTCTCATGGTGGTATTTGCCGCCGCGGGAGCATGGGCATTCCGGCCTGCTCCAAAGCACCCCAATATCATTCTCATTTCGGTTGATACCTTACGCGCAGATTATTTCGCGCCTGAATACATGCCCCTGACGTACCAGTGGGCGCAAGAGCATGGCACAATTTTCACGAATGCTTACGCAAATTCTACTTGTACGTTTCCCTCTCACGTTTCGATGCTGACCGGAAAACTTGCCTCTGAACAGGGTATAACCAAACTTCAACCGTTGCCGGATAGCTTGAATTTTATTAGTGAGGCTTTGAAGAATAAAGGCTATCATACATATTTCTTTGGAGCAGACGGATGGATATGCCCCGCTTTCAACTTCGCGCAAGGGTTTGACTATCGCAGGTTCTTTGATTGGGAAACATCTTATGATGATAGAGCCGTACAACTGCAATGGGCGACTGAAACCAGAATGAAGAAACCCTTTTTTGCGTTTATCCATACAGTGATGATACATCAGTACTGGCTTAGAAATTATTCCGATTGGAAGCCAGAGTATTCTGGTAGAAAGAATGTTTTGAATCTTCCTGACGAAATGTTTCAATATTATTTCAAATGGCGAAGCACAGCTTCTATTAATGAGCGACGCATATCTTACGCACAGACTGTGCATGATTTTGACATATTGCTTGCCAAATTTCTTGATGCGATGAATCGAGAAGATACTTTTATCATCGTTACCTCTGACCACGGTGAGGGCTTGGGCGAGAAGCATGGTGATACAATATTTCTCGATCATGGACTTGCGCCATATCCTAATCAAACCCATGTACCTTTACTCGTTGTCGGAAACGCAGAATCTGTATCCGCCCCTGTTGGCCTTGACCAACTTTTTGATACAATCATACGCGTTGCTGACGGAGACAGCTTCTCTATCATGCCGAGAACTGTTGTATCCGAAGCGGACGAATTCAGGGCGGAAATAACTAAGGACCATTACACAGTGAGCAAAGACAAGAGTGACCATGTGGCGACCGTAGAAGTATCTACAGAGAAAATACCGGAATCCACAAGGAATGCCTTGAAAGCATTGGGTTATCTTCAATAACCTCTCCATCTTACCGTTCCGTCAGAGCGAGTCTGCCAGAAATTTCCAAACGTTGCTTCGCCGCGTGGAGTGTATGTAATATCGAATTCAGCGGCATCCGCAGGGTCTAGGTCGTGTGTTCTGGCGCGTCTCAGTTCGCTTGTACCAGCATCGCCGTCTTCAATTCGGAAACCAATATATTTGTCATCAGCGCTGAACTGTTCGCATAGTTTGTTGCGTTAGAATCATTTGTGTTTTTCCAAGCGGAAGAAGCGCTTTGAGCCAAGGCGCGAATATAAGCACTAAAACCGCCAACGCTTCCCGTATTCGCTTTTCAACTTATATTTAAACTGCTGATTTTCGAGCATCTGGAAATTGTAAATGGCCAGCGAAAAAATGAATGATTCTTGTTTACGCCGCCTAAATTAAAGGTTCCGATTGCAGTAGCGCCGTCTGTGTGCCAATTGAAATCTATAGATTCCCCCCGCCCGGTCAATGGGAAAAAGGCAATCCCGCCCCCCGTACATGCCACTTCGACTTGGCCCGCATTGGGAGTCACTGGGAGGTTCCCCAGCTAGGGGATATCGTAACTCGACTGCGATTTGAAATCTGATAATCTGACGGAACGGAAGAGGCACCATGCGGGAAGTGCAGGTCCAGGGGGTATAGGGGGTCAGTTTTCGGGAGCACTCCCTTTCCGACGCCCTTGACAAGTGGGGGAGCTTTGTGGTTTCATCATGGGAGCGGAGCGGTCGGATGTATGGCGTGTGTGTTTGAAAATGGCCGTGGCAGGAAATCACCGTAAAGCACCTTATGTCACCTGATGAAAAGTATCGGCTGAGGAACCCGAATTTACAAGTTCCTGAGCCGGTAAATCATAGCCTTAATCGACTTGTGAGGACTGAAAATCCTTGTGTCGGCAGTTCGATTCTGCCTCCCGCCACAAACATATTCGGATTGTCGGCCCGAATGAATCGAAGCGGCAAACATTCCCAGGCCACCGGTTCGGACTTTCCGCCAACGTTAATCAGAACCGCAAAGCCAGGCATCGTGCGAGGCTGAAATGTCGAAGCCAAAGGTCGGAGTGCAGAAGGTGGGCGGAGCCCCTCGTGCCGCCGTCAGCAGGCTTCTGGGGAAGTTTCCCGACATCTGCCGCCGCCTGGAGGAGTGCGAAAAAGTCTTCATCAAGATAAACGCCGTATATTTCCATCCCCACCTTCATACGTCGCTTTCACTGATAGAAGCGGTCGTGGAATACATAAGGAACCTCGACTCGAAAAAGCCGATCTATCTGATGGAAAATTGTTCGCAGGGCAACTTCACCCGGCTGTGTTTCACCACCATCGGATTGGATGGCATTGCCAGGAACCTCAGGCTTTATTGCCTCTATCTCGATGAGGAAAAGTCGGTCAAAGTCGGAATGGGGGAGGGCGAGACGGCGCAAACGGTCCGGTTCCCTCGAATCCTTCATGAGAATCTGATCGTCGGCCGGGATAAGAACTTTTATCTTAATATGCCGGTGCTCAAGGCGCACTGCCAGACGCAGTTGACGGCGGGAATCAAGAATCAGATGGGATTGCTCTACGATTACGATAAGGCCAAGAATCACAACCACAGGCTCCATCAGAAGCTCGTAGATATATTGAAATTCATCAGGCCCGACTTCACGCTGGTCGATGCGCTGAAGGTGCTCGCGAGAGGCCCCATGCCTCCGGCGAAATATGTCGATGAGCTGCTGCATGAAAAGGATGTCATCCTGGGGGGCGAAGACACGGTTGCAGTCGACGCCGTGTGCGCGAAAATACTTGGACACGAGCCGGAGGAGGTCAAACACGTGGCGCTGGCGGCGCAACAGGGTCTGGGCGTGGCCGAGCTTGACGAGATCGAAGTGGATGGGGAGATGCCCGCCTGCAAAGAGAAGATTCCGTGGGAGCTGAATAGACACTTCCCCGAAACCCTGCGCATTGTCGTCGGCAAAGGGGGTGCCTGTTACGAAGGCTGTCTTGGCCATGCCGAACAGGTCATCCAATTGGTCGTAAACGAAAACGGCGCTCCCGAAGACTTTGTTGACATGCCGCTCACGATAGTCACCGGAAAGGGATTCGACGCCGGTCAGCTAGAAGGCCTCGAGGAGCCGATAATGCTTCTGGGCGAATGTGCGTGCGAGGAGGTGCTCGAAACCCTTCGGGCAAAATATCTAAGCGTGAATGTGCTCAACACTTGCGGCCGATGCGACAACATATTGACCCTCGTCGCCCGCAACCTCGGCGTGCACGTGTTCGACCTCTCCCCCTTGAGCCGTCTGGAGATATATCGGCAGTTCCTGACTGGCAGGCTGCACGGATTACGCTATAAGATTCCACGGTAGGGTTCGGGGTTTTCGGCTGAAATTTTCCTTGACGTGGTGCGTCATCTTACCATATATTGGTATATGCAGGGTTTCGATGTTTTGTCGGAAGTAAGGAGCGGCCGCATCTTCGAATGTTGCCGATTTTCCCCTCCTTTTCTTTTCGAGAGAAGTAAAAGGGCGAAAAGCGATCAGTGTCGTAATAGATGCTGGATGCCGCCGTTCGCTTTCAGCTTCGTCAAACAGGGCATGCAAACTTAACGGAGGAGAGAGATGATTGGTATCACGTCTTATGGAGGATACATCCCAAAGCTCAGGCTGCAGCGCATGGCCATTTTTCAGAGCATGGGATGGTTCGCCCCCGCGATCATGATGGTCGCCCAGGGCGAAAGGTCGATGTGCAACTGGGATGAGGACTCCCTGACTATGGCGGTCGCTGCCGCAAAGGACTGTCTGGTGGGAATGGACAAGAGCAAGGTGGACGCATTGTACCTCTGTTCCACGACCCTTCCATTTGCCGACCGGCAGAATTCGGGAATCGTTTCCACCGCGCTCAACCTGGACGAGAACGTGCTGACTGCCGACTTCACCGCCTCTCTCAAGGCGGGTACCTCGGGGATGGTGACCGCGCTCGATGCGTTGAAGGGGGGCGAGAAAAAATCGGTACTGGTCGTCGCCTCCGATAAGCGCGAGACAAAGTCGGCCTATTTCCACGAGATGTGGTTTGGCGACGGCGCTGCTTCCGTGACGATGGGAACCGACAACGTGATCGCCGAATGCCTGGGCGTTCACTCCATCTCCGTCGATTTCGTGGACCACTATCGGGATTCGATGAGGCACTATGACTACAATTGGGAAGAGCGATGGATTCGCGACGAGGGATATTCCAAGATCATACCCGAGGTCGTCACCGGTCTGATGAAGAAGCTGGGCGTGTCAGCCGATGACATCACCAAGTTCATTTTCCCTTGCTTTTTCACCCGGGAGCATCGAGGCATAGCCAAGAAACTGGGGCTTGCCGGACAGCTCGTGGACAACATGCATGACGTATGCGGCGAAACGGGCACGGCCCACCCGCTGGTCATGCTCGTCCGGACGCTGGAAGAAGCCTCTCCGGGCGACAAGATACTCGTGTGCAGCTTCGGACAGGGTTCCGACGCGCTCCTGTTCCAGGTGACCGACAACATCAAGAAGCTGCCCCCGCGCATGGGCATCAACGGCTCACTGGCAAACAAGAAGGAAATGGACACGTACCCCAAGTTCCTCAAGTTCAGAAACCTCATGCAAACGGAGATGGGCATCCGCGCCGAGGCCGATTTCCAGACCGCGCTGACGACGCTGTACCGGAAGCGCAAGTTCCTCCTCGGTTTTATCGGCGGTGAGTGTCAGAAGTGCGGCACGCGGCAGATTCCCAGCATGGACATCTGCGTGAACCCCGATTGCGGCTCTGTCAAGTCCCAGGTGCCCGCCGAATTCGCCGACACACCCGCGGTTATCAAGACGTTCACGGGCGATATGCTGTCCGTGTCAGTCGATCCGCCCAACATTTACGGACTCATACAGTTCGACGGCGGAGGGAGGATTCTCGCGGACTTCTCCGACTGTACGCTTGAGGACGTGGCCGTGGGCAAGCGGGTGAAGATGGCGTTTCGCAAAAGAAACTACGACGAAAAACGTGGCTTCCATGCGTATTTCTGGAAGGCGATTCCCGTCGCGGAAGAAGCATAGAGGAGGATGACGACATGGCAACCGGAATCAAAGATAAAGTCGCAATCATCGGAATGGGCTGCACGCGGTTCGGCGAACGCTGGGACGTGGGAGCCGAGGAGCTGATGGTCGAGGCATTCACCGAATGTATGGAAGATGCCGGCATCGACAAGAAGGACATCCAGGCCGCGTGGCTCGGCACCTGCATCGATGAGGTGAACGTGGGCAAGAGCGCGCTTCCCCTGTCCGTTACCCTGCGCCTGGACAAGATCGCGGTGACGCGCGTGGAGAATTTCTGCGCAAGCGGAACCGAGTCGCTTCGGGGCGCGGTCTACGCCGTTGCCTCGGGCGCATACGACATCTGTCTGGCGATGGGCGTGGAAAAACTGAAAGATACGGGCTACGGCGGCCTTCCCGCCTCCGTCGGCGGCGGAACGCTGAACAGCCAGTGGTTCCCCAGGCTGACGGCGCCGGGCTCCTTCGCGCAGCTTGCGAGCGCATATGCCGCGAAGTATAAGATTCCCGACGACGAGCTGAAGCTGGCCCTCGCGCACGTGTCGGCCAAGAGCCACGCAAACGGCGCGAAGAATCCGAAGGCTCACCTTCGGAAAGCAGTCACGGTGGAGCAGATCATGGCTTCTCCGATTATCGCGCATCCGCTGGGCCTGTTCGACTGCTGCGGCGTGAGCGACGGCGCGGCGTGCGCCATCGTGACGACGCCGAAGATAGCCAAAGAGATGGGCAAGAAGGATTTCGTTTCCATCAAGGCGCTGCAGCTCGCCCTGAGCAGCGGCGAGGAACTGGGCTTCAACGATTGGGACGGCGACCACTTTGTCACGACGTCGAAGTGCAGCCTGAAGGCGTATGAAGAGGCGGGGATAAAGAACCCGCGCGAAGAGATCTCGATGATGGAAGTCCACGACTGTTTCTCCATCACTGAGTTCGTGACGATGGAAGACTTGCACATCTCTCCCCGCGGCGGCGCGCTCAAGGACGTGATGGACGGCTTCTACAACGCCGACGGCGGACTGCCGTGCCAGATCGACGGCGGGCTGAAATGCTTCGGCCATCCCATCGGCGCGTCGGGCCTGCGCATGGTGTATGAGATGTACCTGCAGATTCACGGCAGGGCCGGCGACCGCCAGCTCAAAGACCCGAAGCTCGGCCTTACGCACAACCTCGGCGGCTTCCCGTTCATGAACGTATGCAGCATCGCCATCGTCGGCAAATACGGCGTCTAATTTCTCCAGAGATCAAAGAGGGGCGAATTTTGCATTCGCCCCTTTCTTGTATTCGTAGGTGAACGAGAATTTTGTCCCGCGCATTTTCCGACCGCCGCAGTATGGGTTGTCGCAAATTCTGCAGGGACGAAGTGGGGTGCGCCCAAGCCGACTTGATCCCAATTACACACATACAGTCATGATGGGCTATGAAGATGGATAAGAATAAATCTTTGGGATATTGGTCAGTGGTTTCGATCGGCGTGGGAGGAATGGTTGGGGGCGGAATATTTGCGGTCTTGGGACTGGCTGTTCAGCTTGCTCGAGGTGGAACTCCGATTGCCTTTGGCATAGCTGGAATTGTTGCTCTCATTACCTCCTACTCGTATGCGCGATTGTCGGTCGCCTATCCCAGCCAGGGTGGAACCGTTGAGTTCCTGAACCAAGCTTTTGGACCGGGGATTATTGCAGGAGGACTCAACATCCTCTTGTTGTTGAGTTATGTAGTTATGCTTTCATTATATGCGTATGCCTTTGGCAGTTATGGCGCCAGTATTCTTCCCGCAGGCGCTCAACACTTTTGGAAACACATATTGATAAGTGGCGTCATCGTCCTTTTTATGTTACTTAACATCAAAGGCTCTAAGGCTGTTGGCGAGGCAGAAGAATGGATCGTAGGACTGAAAATCGTCATCCTTTTGTTTTTTGTAGCGATAGGCTTGTGGAGCGTAGATTCCCAGAGGGTTGCAGTGGGAACATGGAGCTCCACATTGCAGTTAGTAGCAGGAGGCATGATTATTTTTCTGGCTTACGAGGGCTTCGAACTCATAGCAAACACGGCTGGAGATGTCAAGAATCCGCTCAAAACTCTGCCCCGTGCTTACTATTCGGCAATTGGATTTGTCATTGTATTGTATGTGCTTATCTCGCTGGTAACCGTGGGAAACCTATCGATAGGCGATATCATGGCAGCACGGGATTATGCGTTGGCTGAGAGCGCCAAGCCTTTCCTGGGCAACTTCGGCTTTACCCTTATCGCAATTGCAGCGCTCTTATCCACAGGTTCCGCCATCAATGCAACGCTCTACGGGGCCGCTCGCATTAGCTATATCATTGCCAAGGAAGGAGAGCTTCCTGAGGAACTCGACAAGAAGATCTGGAACCGTCCTATCGAAGGATTATTTATCACTTCCATATTGACTTTGATAGTGGCAAATATTTTCGACCTCACGAGCATCTCGATAATGGGAAGCGCCGGCTTTCTGATAATTTTCGCGGCCGTCAATGCGTCAAACGCCTATCTAAGCGAGAAGACTGGGAGCCGAAGATGGATTTCCGTTCTTGGCGCCATCGTTTGTTGCGGTGCCGTTGTCGCATTAATCTGGCAAACGGTGAGAAGCTCGCCTTCAGAAATCTGGATATTGGCGGTCATGATCGGGTTGTCCTTTGTCGGGGAAGCGTCCTATCGCAAAGTGACAGGGAGAGTAATAAAGAAAAGCATCGAGTCCTGAGAATATTTTCTTGCGCCCCCTTTTTTAGACGTCTCGAAAGTCTTTCGTCTTAGTTTGTGGTTTGTGGCTGGGCTTTGTTTTTTCGGCGGTCTCTGGTAGAATAATGGGTGATGACGCGCGAATACACTCACATCGAACTGAACGTAGAGGTTGAGGCCATCGGCGGGCATTACGTTCTCGAAAAGGAAGTCCGCCTGCCCTACCGCGGAGAGGAAGTTCTGTACGTCGTCGGCATGGCGGTCGTGGACAAGTCATGCTGCGCGCCGACCGGCTGCCGCTACGCCATCGTGCCCGGCTACGTGCTCGACTGGCACCACCGCACCAACCACGACAATCTTCCCGTGTCCGAGGTGGAGCCAATACGCGACGAGAGTGCGCGGAAAGAAATAACCAACCTCATCAAGAAGTCCGAGATCGTCCAACAAGTCGAATTCCACTGACGGGAAATCGGCTTACCACATGCGTCCCGGTTCCAGAATTTCGTCGGCCCCATCACTACACCCGCTGTTGACCCTGCTTGATGATTATGCTAGAATTAGGTCTGTTGTAAAGCTGGAGTAGCTCAGCCGGTAGAGCACCTCACTCGTAATGAGGGGGTCAGGGGTTCGAGTCCCCTCTCCAGCTCCTTGATATCAGGGCACTCTTGTGAGTGCCCTGATTTTTTTGTGTGACAGATATAGGGAGATTGTGCTGGTTTTCAATGGCCGATATGACCGTAATATCCCCCGTTCGGTTCTTTCTGGGAGCTTGGCGCTGAAGGACCGGCTGTGCTGGCCATTGAGGGATTTCTTGGAAAATTTTTGAAGCAGCTTTAGGGCCTTTTTCCCCAGTTGAAAAAGCTGAGTTTGTGATGATAGTCTTGACTTTTCGGTCTTTTGTTCCGCCTTCAGAATTCGGATGAGAGTCGCAGCTATGCGGAAGTGCAGAGTGCTCACCTTTCAGACCAAACGTTCACCCATCTCTCGCTGGCAGTCGGAAAAGCCGCGCTTGGGCAATCAGATGATGATACTCTTGATTCATCCCTTTCTTGCCTCACCTTGTGGAATCGGACAAAAGTTGCGCTCCGTCGAAGGGAAGAATACCTAATTCCCTTGCCCAAACCCTCTCCTGCAGAAACGAGCAGCAAACGACGCCCATTTGGCTTCATTAAGGTATAATATCTGGCAGCAAATTATTGATATGTTCTGCTTTCAGAGCGTCAGGGCACTTTCCCGACACCGTCGGTAGGAGGTGAACTTCATCTATGATAACCTCCTTTGTTCTAGCGCATCTTGCTCTCGTTGTAGGGTTCCTGCTTGCTCTGGTCATGTTTCCTCACATGCTCGCACAACGTCGTTCGCCGTCAAGCACGATTGCGTGGCTGTTGGCAATTGCGTTTCTGCCTTACGTCGGAGTTCCGCTGTATCTGCTGATCGGCGGCCGGAAGATACGGAAAGCATCCCGGGACAAGCCCCCCATCCGCATGACCGACACAGAAGAGCATACGCCTTTGATCTCTCCGCCGATCAGTCGTCTCCTGAAGAGCTACGGTATTGCCGGCGCGACCGCGCAAAACCGGGTGACCCTGTGCGAGACAGGTGAGTCGGCTTATGCGACTCTCATCGATTTGATTGAGGGGGCGTCCCGGTCTCTCTACATCACTACGTTCGTCATGCAGGAAGATGACGTCGGGAGAGAGGTTGTAGATCGATTGGCTCGCCGAGCCGGAGAGGGAGTCCGAGTGCGAGTTCTTCTGGATGGGATCGGATCACTGCACACCAGCAATCGGTTCTTATCGCCGATTACTGAAGCCGGTGGCAAGACGGCTTTCTTTATCCCTGTGATTCATCAACCCTTTCGTGGACGCACGAACCTCCGCAATCACCGCAAGCTTGTCATCGCAGATGAAAGACGCGTGATGGCTGGCGGAATGAATATCGGCTGTGAATACATGGGGCCTGCGCCCTCCTCGGCTCGATGGCGCGACCTTGCGTTCACCCTCGAAGGCCCGGCCTCCCGCCAGTACCTCGCGGTGTGGTGTTCGGACTGGAAGTTTGTAACCGGCGAAGACCTTGGCATGTCAAAGGTCGGCAAACAGGCAGGCATCGCAAAGGAAGACGGGGCCCTCGCTCAGGTGGTGCCATCGGGACCCGACGTTGCCGCCGACCCCTTGTACGAAGCGATCCTCTCGGCTGTGTATGCGGCAGAGAGTCGGATATGGGTGGTGACACCGTACTTTGTTCCGGATGAATCACTGGCACATGCCCTGGAGTTGGCGGTCCACCGCGGAGTTCTGGTTCATATTCTCGTACCGGAAAAATCCAACCACCCGCTGGTCGACCTGGCGGGCAGAACATATCTCCGGGAGTTACAGAAGGCAGGCTGCGAAGTTCTTCTCTATACCGGCGGCATGATGCACGCCAAGGCGATGACGATAGACGGCACGATTGCGGTGATCGGGTCGGCAAATTTCGACAGGAGAAGCCTCTTTCTGGACTACGAGATAGCCTTGTTCCTATACAGCAGGAAGGAAGTCGACGCGGTCGGAACTTGGATTGAGAGCCTTACCGGACGTTCGCGCATTGGCGTCAAGGATCCTGGCAAGATCAGCAATTTCTGTGAGGAAGTTGTGAAGATGATAACGCCTCTCTTATAGAGGCAAATCGCTTCAGTCGAAGGTTCCGTGTGCCCGGCTGTGCGTATGCAATTGCAGGACGAGGCAGTCGAGCGGGAAATCACGCCCGCTTCTATTTCATGCTGCCATTGAGTAGTCAGACCCGTGGCGGGTCCCTCGAATCGTTACACATGCAAGCCATCTCATCAAGATTTGCCGATTTCTATCGATCTGGATATACTTTACCGGTAGGACTTGAAACTGTCGTCGGGGTGAGTTCTGCCATTGCCGAAGACGGGAGAATTTTCTTACGCTCCACCATCGCCCTGGTCGCGAGGATACGTTGCGAGAAGCAGGGAATCCGTCGAAAACACCGGCGTTTGGGTCTGACGTAGTGGCATAGCGGGTGTGCATCTTGAAAGACATGGAAAAGAAGAAGCAAGTCGACCTATCCGGAACCGACCCGAAGAAGACAGGGCCAAGCTGGTTGAACTATCCGTGGCATTCATGGATCTGGTACGTAGTATTGGCAATGGCGATATTGTGGCTGTGGCAGGAAACCTTCCGTCAAGTCGCCGTTCACAATATCGCGTACAGTGAGTTCAAGCAACATCTCGCGAAGGGCGAGGTCGTCGAATGCTCCATTCGCGAGAACGATATCGTCGGCAAGATTGAGCCAAAGGGCACAGCCAAACCCGAGGCAGTCCAACCCGCCGTGGGGAAAGAGAAGGCGTCCGCCAAACCTGCAGCTACGCCGGTGTCCACCGAATCCCCAAAAGGCTCCTCCAAAGCCGGTTCAAAACCGGAAAAGTCAAAGGCTGCCCCGCCTCAGGCGTACGTCTTCCGAACGGAGCGCGTCGAGGATCCGGATTTGGTGCGGGAGCTTCAAGCAAAGCACGTGAAATTCAGCGGAGCGCATCCGAGCTTCCTGTCGCAATTTTTGTTGACATGGATACTTCCGATCGGTTTGATTCTCTTGCTGTGGCGGTTCTTGGCGGGCCGTATGCAGGGACTGGGAACATCGATGATGAGTTTCGGTTCGAGCCGAGCAAAGCTGGTCGCCGATGCGGAAACCAACGTCACCTTTGACGATGTCGCAGGCTGCGAAGAGGTCAAAGAGGAATTGCAGGAAGTCGTCACGTTCCTCAAGGATCCCGACCGTTATCGCCTCCTGGGCGCACAGATTCCCAAGGGCGTTCTGCTTGTCGGTCCGCCTGGAACCGGCAAGACTCTGCTGGCGCGGGCCGTAGCGGGTGAGGCGCACGTGCCGTTCTACTCGATCAGTGGAAGCGAATTCGTCGAGATGTTCGTTGGCGTCGGCGCGGCGCGAGTGCGCGATTTATTTCTCCAGGCAAAGACGCATGCGCCCTGCATCGTATTTATTGATGAGCTCGACGCCGTTGGCCGCCAACGCGGCGTGCGGGCCGGTGTTGTGAACGACGAGCGTGAGCAGACACTCAACCAGTTGCTGGTCGGCATGGATGGGTTCGAGGCCAATGTCGGTGTCGTTGTGCTCGCCGCCACCAATCGCCCCGAAGTGCTCGACCGCGCACTGCTTCGCCCCGGCCGATTCGACCGGCAGGTAGTGGTGGATGCGCCCGATCTCAATGGTCGCGAGGCGATTCTCAAGCTTCACGCGCGCGGCAAGCCTCTGGCCGGAGACGGCGATCTTCGGAGGATTGCACAGGAAACGCCGGGTTTTTCCGGGGCCGATCTCGCGAACGTGGTCAATGAAGCCGCCCTGCTGGCCGCCCGACGCAACGCGAAGGAGATTACGCAGTCTGACCTGCAGGAGGCCGTCGAGAAAGTCGTTGCAGGACCTGAGCGCAAGAGCCGGCGCCTCAGCGAGGAAGACAAGCGCCGCGTCGCGTATCACGAAAGCGGTCACGCGCTGGTCGCAGCTTACAGTAAACACGCCGACATGTTGCAGAAGATCAGCATTGTCCCGCGTGGTCGTGCGGCGCTCGGCTACACGCTGCAGTTACCCCAGGACGATCAGTATCTCCGGAGTCGCTCAGAACTGATCGACAAGGTCAACGGTCTGCTCGGTGGAAGAGCGGCGGAGGAGGTCGTGTTCAACGAGATCAGCACCGGCGCGGAGAACGATCTGGAACAGGCCACGATCATCGCACGACAGATGGTCACGATCTTTGGCATGAGCGATTCGGCGGGATTGGCGCATTGGGGAAGTCAGCCCAATCAGCTTGTCCCCTGGATGGGTGACGGCAGTCTGTCGAGAGATTGCAGCGAAGCCACTGCACGCATGATCGACGAAGAAGTGCGTAAGATATTGGATGATGCGCACGGGGAGGCAAAGCGAATTCTGCAGGAGCATCGCGACCAACTGGACCTCGTGGCCAAGGAGCTCCTGCAACGCGAAACCATGGATGCGCAGACGTTCAAGGAATTGATAGAACAGAAGCAAGAAGCAGCCCAGTGAAAGGGGACCGTGACCGACTCCCATGAAACCGCTCTATTCGGAACGGGAGAGATTTCGGATAGAATGCTCGTTGCCGGGAGGGACCGCGAACTGATATATATCTCATACCAGGTAAAGTCCGCACCTATTTTGCTGCATCAATAAACAAAGATTCTACCAAGAATCTTCAGGTACTCTTCCCTACGGAAAGGTCTAGGTAACGTTTTCTAGGATGCACCCTCCGAAGGCCTCCATAAAATCTTCTCTTCTCTGACAAATCAAGAAAATCCCCCTTCAACTCTGCCCTCCATTGAATGTTGTTCCGACATATTATTGCCTTCTTGTAAGAACTGCGAAATATCTACCTTTCTTCTCAGTACCGTGTGAAACGCTTGGATTGACAACGACGACTGGCCCCAAGATATAATTGACCAGCGCCGGTTCTCACGATTTTCTTGAGAAGGGACAAGCATTTGTGCGTACGTATAGAAGGAGAAAAGTCAGGAGGGTGAGAGAATGCATTACGAAACGATCTTGTATAGAACGAGCGGAAAAATTGCCACGGTCACCCTGAATCGACCAGAAAAGTTCAATACCATCCGGCCGCCAATGCCGGAAGAGCTTGAGAAGGCCATCGCCGAGGCGAACGCCGATGAAAATGTTCGTGTAATTATTTTGGAGGGTGCGGGCAAATCTTTCTGCGCAGGCTTTGATTTCTCGGGGAATTTAGAACACTTCTCCGGCTGGGGCATGAAAAGCGGAGCCGAAGCGTGGGATCCGGGACGCGACATGATGACCGTCACTAGTCCGTTCATTGGGCCCATCCCAAAGTTTATGAGCATTTGGCGCAGCCCAAAGCCCGTCATTGCTCGCGTGCACGGATGGTGCGTGGGCGGTGGCACCGACATGGCGCTTCTTGCGGACGTCATCATATCTACCGAAGATGCCCGATTTGGAACTCCATATTCGCGCGTGTGGGGGTGCTACCTGAGCGGCTTGTGGATATACCGCTTGGGCTTAACGAAGGTAAAGCTGCTGGCGCTCACGGGCGATTCCATCAGCGGAAAAGAAGCTGAGGAAATCGGCTTGATCAATAAGGCCTATCCCGCGGAACAGCTCGACGAGATGGTAGGGTACTGGGCGAACCGAATGGCACAATGCCCCACCGCGCAACTAGCCGCAATGAAACTCGTCATCAATCAAGCTTATGACAACATGGGGCTTCACGGCACGCAACTCCTGGGCTGTATCCTGGATGGATATATGCGCAACATACCGGAAGGATTGGAGTTCGTCCGTGTTGCCATGGAAAAGGGTGTGGGGGAAGCGGTTGTACGGCGCGACGGGCCTTTCGGCGATTATAGCCAGGGACCGCCGGAACTCAAGCCTTCGAGAACTCCTTGAACTACCAGATACCCGAAACGGAAACAGACCGCCGGACTGGCATGACAGGCATAGGGTCATAACATTGACAAAGTCAAACATCGCGTGCAGTCAAAGGTCTCAGTTGTCTGCGTCCTGAATAACTCCAATTGTTTTCTCGAAGTTGCATTTCAATCATTCGGCAAGAAGAGTCATCAGTTCGTTTTCAAATCTGCACTCAGAGACCTTCCCATGACTTAATCTATCCCCTATACCCCCGCTTGGGCAAACTCTTCGGGTATGGTACCTATTTGGTTCCGCCAGATTATCAGATTTCAAATCGAGGTTAGGTTACAATGCCCCACCGGGGGAAACGTCGAAGTGACTTCCGCTCTGCGAGCGACCGAAAGCGGCATTTCCGGAAGAGCGGACTATCCTTTTTCCTTTTTCACTGAGGGACCGGGGGGACCCCACAAAAGGGACTCCGGAAGCGTGGAAGGATGTGGACGCATTTTCGAGGGAGTGGGTTTTCTGAAAAAAGTCTATTTTTTTCAGCCCCCTATACCCCCTTGAGACAGTTCCTCCCCATAGAGTACCTATTGAGGTCTCGCGGATGAAGGACTTTCGGGTTCTGCTTAGTGGTGCAACTATCGTGATGAGAATCTTGACTTTCGCCCTTTTGTTCGGGCTTGCGAATTCGGACGAAAGTTGCACTGAGCCGGGGTGAAGAATATCCGCCTCTCGTGATTGAACCTTCACTACTCTGAATGTGAATCAACAGGAGTACCTGAAGGAAGGCAAGCAGGTGGGTCGCACATAATGAGAGCAGATAGCCTTTCTCGGGGTGCCTCTGGGTGGCAGATAATGCTCTTCAATTTATCTAAGCTAAACCTGTTATTCATGAATCATTTGTTTCCCTTTTGACAAAACCTAAACCGTGTGATTTAATCTCGGCTGCGGGATGTCACCGTTGCACAGCTTCCACACCTTACTGAAAGATCTGATGACTATCGTCAAGAACCACCTTGAGCCCAAACACCCCAATCTCTGTGCCTTTGACAAGATGCCCCAGCCAACGCCGCTGCAACAACGAGCTTTGGATTTGCTCGGTGTTCGATTATATTGTTTCCAGTACGGGAACATGGCCTTTGGCTATAACCGTCCAAATGAAAAGGGCTTACCGCAAAAATGCATCAGGGACTTCGGGCTAAAGCGCCGACCGACCCGGCCAAAATCAAGGCGTTCGTCGAAGAAATGAGGCGGTTGATGAAAGAATAGCCCAATTTCTTCGAGTTGTATCTTATACAGAGGCATCAGGTGGAGGCTGGGCTTTCACCGGAACTCAGAGCCCGGGTCAATGCGAAGCACAGGAAGGTGGAAAGCGTGTTCCGGGACTTCTATCGTCAAGGGGTGGAAAGGGGGGAGGTCCGCAACATAAGCGTCAAGGACGCCTCAAATCTCTTTTTCGCTCGGATCACGGGCATGATGCTTTTGCACGAATACTACGAAGAGGAGTTTGATGTCACGCTTGACGAGCGCCTTGACAAGTCGCTTCAGCCATTTCTCGATTTTATCGAGAAAGTAAATTGTCGGCAAAGAACGTTACCGTAGCGGGAAAGGAGCCGTCATTATGAAGGTCGACATGCTCAATCCAGACAAGGTGATTATTACTGCAGCCATTACCGGCGGTGCACACGGCAAGTTTGCCAACGAGGCGCTCCCTCAGCAGCCCGACGAGCAGGCGCAAGCGGCCTACGACTGTTACAATGCGGGCGCGGCGGTGGTGCATCTTCACGTGAGAGACAAGAGGGGCCTCAGCACGCCGGACCTGAATGTTTACAACGAGGCCATCACCAAGATTCGGGCGAAGTGTCCCATCATCTGCCAGGTCGGAAACGGCATCGGCGCCGTCATGGACGAAAACTGGAATCCCCGCCTCGCCACGCAGGAAGAGAGGATGAATCTGCTCAATATCGAGCCGAAGCCGGAAATGCTGACTATCAATGCGGGCACCTTCACCTTCGTGACCAACCTCGGGACCATTCTATTTCTGAACCCGCCGGATTTCAACGAGGAGTTCGTGACAGGCTGCAGCGAACGAGGTGTAGGGATTGAGTGTGAAGTGTACGACGTGGGCCACGTGGCCAACATTCTCAACCTGGCGGAGAAAGGCGTCCTTGAATCGCCCATCCACTTCAGCTTTGTGCTCGGCATCGGAGGAGGGATTCCCGCCACCCCGGAAAACCTGCTTCGCCTGGTGGACGAGATTCCCGAAGGCTCCTCCTGGCAGGTCATTACCATCGGCAAACACCATCTTCCCATGACCATGCTCGGCATGAGCATGGGCGCAAACATCAGGACGGGAATGGAGGACACGATTTACTACTCAAAAGGCGAGCTGGCCAAGAGCAATGCGCAACTCGTAGAGAGAGTGGTTCGCATGGCACATGAAATGGGCCGAGAGGCGGCGACTGTCGAAGAAGCCAAACAGATGCTGCATCTCTCATGATTCGAGAAAAGAACTCCCGCAGCGCGGACTTGACAGAGGGTAAGAAGATGAAACTCACGATTCTGGGAGCTGGCGCCATCGGTGGCATTTGCGGCGCCTATCTGACCAGGGCCGGAAGAGAAGTGACCATGGTGGAGCCTTACAAGGAGCATCGAGAGCGGATCAGGGAAGGGGTTTACATCGACGGCGTGCGCGGCGAGCTGACGGTGCCCTTGAACGCGGTCGTGGCCGAAGAGCTCACGGGGTCGCTCGGCCTGGTGTTGCTGGCGGTCAAATCCGCCAAGACTCTCGAAGCCCTGGAAAGCATCAGACCGCTCCTTGAGTCAGACACCACGATAGTCTCGCTTCAAAATGGAATCAATGAGGACAGAATCGCATCGGCGGTCGGCCCGGAACGGGTTGTCGGATGCAGCATTGGCTGGGGTGCCACCTATGTCAGTCCCGGCCACCTGAGCCAAACCTCCGAAGGAAAATTCATAATCGGCGAGTTGAGCGGTGAGATGAGTGGCCGTATCGAGTCGGTCAAGAGCGTACTCGATGATATTACCGAGACAACACTCACCTCAAATATCTATGGACATCTCTGGACCAAACTCGCTATGAACTGCGTGATCGCCGGCTGCGCCGTTTTGGGTTTGACCGTAGGTGAGACGCTGGGACCTGAAAGAAACAAGCGGCTCTTCATCAAGCTCATCCATGAGGTAATCCGTACGGCCGAGGCGTGCGGGGTGACAATGGAGAAGTATGAGGACGTTGTGGACCCGTATGTTTTCAAACGAAGCGACGAAGAAGGAGTCAAATTGTGCTTCCAGATACTCGACATGGTGGGCGCTATCCACGGGCGCGTCAAACCCGGCCCTCTCCAGGATATTGAAAAGCGGATCAAGACGGAAGTGGATTATATTACGGGTTACTGTGTTGACAGGGCTCGGGAGAAGAACGTGCCGGTTCCGATCAACACGACGGTGCGCGAAATTATCAAGAAGATAGAAGCCAGTCAAGCGACTCCTTCATCAAAGAACTTGTCCGAGCTCGAGGCCGCCGCAAACGGCAAAGATCCTTGACATCGAAACCAACAACTCAGTTTCCTAAACGAGTTGTCGAACGCATGAATAATTTCGCAACCAGCGGAGGCCGATGTGGTTTGCAGATCCGCATCACCCCACGGCAGGTTTCTCGGGAACTGATGGGAGGTTTAGCATGGATTTTTCAGGCAAGAATGTTATCGTTACCGGGGCCGGTTCTGGAATCGGTCGCGCGACGGCCGAACTGTTTGCGAAGAAAGGGGCGCGTGTCGCCGTGGCTGACAGAAACATCGATGGCGCCAGGGAAGTTGTGGAAGCCATCTCCGGCTCCGGTGGCAACGCCCTCGCGGTCGAATGCGACGTCACCTCGAAACGGAATATCACCGAGCACTTCGGCGAGCTGTTGGCGGAGTGGGGTCAAGTGCATGTGCTTGTGAACAATGCCGGCGGCGGCCTTCCGGGAACGATTGAGGATATCGACGAAGACGTATGGGACATGTTATTCAAGCTGAATGTGAACAGCACTCTACTGTGTTCGCAGGCACTCGTCTCGTCCATGAAGGAGGCGAGATACGGTCGCATAGTTAACGTGGCGTCACTGGCCGGCCGAAGCAAGAGCGTGCTGGCCGGGCTTCACTACGGATCATCAAAAGCGGCGGTTATTGGTCTGACCCGCAACCTCGCCTATGATCTCGGTCCGTTCGGCATCACAGTCAACGCGATCTGTCCGGGGCCTATCGCCACCCCGCTCACAGCCGGGATGCTTGAACAAAGAGAACAACATCTACAGCTGATTCCGCTGCGAAGGTGGGGCGCGGCTGAAGATTGCGCGGGCGCTATTTTGTTCCTCGCCTCCGATTACGCTTCCTATATTACCGGAGTCGCACTTGATGTCAACGGCGGCCAGTTCATGGCGTGAGAACTCTCAGGGCCATCGCGGGAGACTCCGAGAGAATTGCGTTTCACAAGATACCGAGGGGATGGTATAAGCTTTGCAAATGAACGGTGTATGTCGTCAAGCCATTAGGGACACTTTGGTCCACCAACGTACAATAGGCTTGGAAGAATGACTGGAAAGACAATCTCCCGCCGAAATTCGTTAAGATGCACATGGCACACAACACTAGGTGTCTATAACTTTGTCGAGAGATTCCACAGGTCGATTTACATATCCCATATATTTTCCACATGTGGCGAAAGCGAAGATCAATGCAACGAATCAGGCGCTGGTGTCATATTTGGAATCGAACGAAACCGCAATTGCGGTTTGGATGGTACCCTGTTGGAGAAAATGAGCCTAAACAAATGATCCCATCATCTCCCATGGGCCAATACCCGGCGAGCAACATAGGCGAACGGAATAGAGTCCCCAGAATAACAGTTGAAAACTTGACTTTTCCACCCCCTTCAAGAGTATACCTTTCACCCATTCGGTTGTTCAAATATCGCTCTCGGTGAGTGAAGTTTTCGTTTTCTATTCCGCACACTTGCCCGAGTCTGCGAAGCCTTTCTTTGAGATTCCAAATCTGCGAAACCCCTGTGATGCGTATTCTTCACTTTCCGACTTTTTCTGAGTGAAAAATAGTCGGGTGAAAGTTGCGGTCGGCGAGGTGAAGAATAATAGGGTCTCAAGGCAAACCTTCAGTGGGCACTTGCGTTTTTTCTCAAGACGACCGTACATGGAAACCTCCATTCAAATGAGATTAAATGCCTTAGAAGATACTTTGAAAATTTAGTCAAGATACCATATGATACTCATATCATGGGTGATCGAGACAAAGTCTTGGACGAAACGGTAAGCGCTTTCGAAAGAGTCGTCAACACGATCTAATCCACATCGGAGGCACATACGATTCCTATTTGCAGATACTGGTCATCCCGCCAAAGAAATGATAGCAAACAAGACGCAGAGGCGCGGCATATCAAAAGGAACGCGGGATTGCTGATCACCCATGTCTTCAGTGGAGGATGTGAATGATTCCACGAATGCTGTTCGTACTATCGGCCCTGCCCTTTCTTATGACCGCCCATGAAAGCCCCGCAGAGGCAGCCGGCCCTGCGGAGGCGGAAAATGTTGAGCTTGTGGGACACCTTGACATCGAGGGCGGGGGAATGGTTGACGTTCACGACGGCGTCGCCTATGTCGGTCACATGGCCCCACCCTTCGCCACAAGTATTATTGATGTATCCGACCCCGCCGACCCTCTAATCCTGTCGCGCATCAGAGCAAAACCGCACACCCATTCCCACAAGGCCAGAGTGTGTGGCAGTACGATGATAATCAACCGTGAACAGTACGCCAGATCGATTCCCGGTTATATCTTCAACACCCTGTTCAGAAAAAGAAGTACCGAAATAGGGCTTGCCGTTTTTGATGTATCGGATACTACCGCTCCACGAGAAACGGGATTCCTCAAAGCAGGAGGAATAGGCCTGATCAATGCGCCGGCCGGTGTGCACCGCTTCGAGTTCGACTGCGGACAAAATCTTGCTTACATCAGCGCTACAATCGACGGTTATCGCGGAAACATTGTCCTGATCGTCGATCTCAGCGACCCTCAGAACCCGGCAGAAATAGGCCGATGGTGGCTCGAAGGCCAATGGGTAGCCGGCGGCGAAAAATCCACATGGCGGAGAAACGACTATCACGTTCATCATCCGAACAGGCTCCGCGACCGTCTGTATGTGCCGATGTGGTTCGGCGGCTTCGCAATCGTCGATATCTCGGACCTGAAACAACCAAGGACTGTCAGTTATCTCAATCCCAACCATCAGTCTCCCATACATACCACTCTCCCCGTTGGCCACAAGATTGCGGGAAAGGACTGGTTGGTTGTTTTCGATGAGGACATCAACGACGAATGCGAGGAGCCCCAGGCCTCAATGTGGCTCGTTGACATAACTGATGAGAAGAATCCCTCGATTCAGAGCTATTTCCGGGTTCCCGAAGGCGGCAGGTACAGCCAGTGCGACGGACAAAAGGGGAAACGCTTTGGCGCACATCAGCCGCACGAATTTGTTGGAGACGACAACTTGGTGTACGCCGCCTGGTTCGCAGGAGGCTTACGCATCATTGACATATCTGACCCTTACCAGCCAGCGGAGGTCGGCAAATATGTTCCCGAGCCTGTCGCGGGCTTCAAGTTCCCCCAGAGCAATGACGTCTTCCTTGACGACAGAGGACTCATTTACCTCATAGACCGCAACAATGGTCTCGATATTCTACGATTCTTACCCGCCACCCTGAGGAGCGACGAATAGGTCGGCCGTTTCAGCAATAGCCCCCTCGGTTCATGTATAACGGCAGGCAGTACTACTCTACCAGTCTATATGAAAGCTGCACTAATCTGTTCCTTCGAAAGTGTAACTTCCACCAATCCGCTCGTTCAAATATCTCTCTCGGCGAGTGAAGAATACGTTCTCTTTTCTACACTTATTCATTCGAAGGTGAGCGGACTTTTTGTCGACAGTCATCGGATAAGAGCAACTCCTGATGCATTTCTTGACTTTTGGAAATTGTGGCAGTGAAGAAGAATTTGGCGGAGACTTCACTCGGCCTGCGTCAAGAATACCGTCCCTCCATGGAGAAAACTTCACCCCGCATTTCCGGTATGATTCAATGAAAAAATCGCTGCGTTCTGGTATACTTTCATTCATCAACATCTAGAAGTACCTGCTTCTGATTAACCCCTAT
>CAZSKP010000020.1:49133-70939 GCA_964607485.1 uncultured bacterium
AAGTAAGACATCTATGGATATCAAACAACTCGCGGCGGCCATTTCGCCAAGATTTATCATCTTGAGAGGGATACTGTATGACAAATTCCGAGTCAAGACAAGAACCAGTCGGCAGAGAAAGTGACCCGTTTGAAACCACACAATGGAGCCTTGTGATCGCGGCCGGTAAGGATTCTTCGCCCGCGGCCCGTCACGCACTGGCTATCCTCTGCCAGAAATACTGGGGGCCACTCTACGCCTTTGTCCGTCGCAAGAACTATAGCGTTCAGGACGCACAGGACATCACTCAGGGTTTCTTTACGCAATTTCTCGAGCGCGGCGCCATCCGTGATATTTGCCGGGAGCGGGGCAAGTTCCGGGCATACCTGCTCTCTGCCCTCAAACATTATATGACTGATGAATGGCGTCGGGGGCAGGCCCAGAAGCGGGGCGGCGGCGATGTTCCGCTCTCACTGGACTTCGATTCCGCCGAAAGAAGCTATGGCCTGCAGCTGGCAGATGAAAAAACCCCCGAGATTATCTATGAAGAGCGGTGGGCAATGACACTCCTCAACACCGTTTTGAACAACCTCGAGCAAGAATACTACGCCTCCGGGAAAGCCGATCTCTTCAGCACCCTGAAATCCCACCTCACGGGAGAGGATACCGGAGCGACGTATGCTCAACTGGCCGGAGCGCTGGATATGACCGAGGGAGCCGTCAAGGTCGCCATCCACCGTCTCCGTAAGCGTTTCGGCATTCTCCTAAGGGCGGAAATCGCGCAGACTGTCGCCGACGCTGACGACGTTGAAGACGAGATTCATCACCTGTTCTCCCTGTTTCAATAAATGAGATGTTTTTCCCCGTAACCTTTCGGGACTCTTTGCGTAGAGAGTAAGTGGAGAGAGGAGCCGGAAAGGAGAGACTAACAATGAGCACTGCAGGCAAATGTTCAGAATGCGGCGCCGAACTACCTGCAGATCATGGACTTAGAGGTCTGTGCCCGCGCTGCTTGCTCGTGCTGGGCTTGGGGGTTGACGACACGGCCGACCCGAAAACCATTGGCGCCTACGAGATTGAGCGTCTGCTCGGTCGCGGCGGCATGGGCGTCGTCTACAAGGCGCGCCAGGTGTCCCTCAACCGCATCGTCGCCCTCAAAATCCTCAACCCAACACTGAGCAGCGATCCCGCTTTTGTCAAGCGATTCCATCGCGAAGCACAGGCGGTGGCCCGTCTGAACCATCAGAACATCGTCCACATTTACGATATCGGCGAAGAGAACGGGATGCACTTCTTCAGCATGGAATATGTGAAGGGCCGGCTGCTTAGTGAGATCCTGGACAAGGAGGGATTCCTGAGAGTGGGCCAGGCGGTGGACATCATCTTTCAGGTAGCGAGAGCGCTGAGATACGCCCACTCGAAGAACATCATACATCGCGATGTCAAGCCGTCCAACATCATCGTCGACCGGCTGAGCAGGGTGAAGGTCATGGACTTCGGGCTGGCGAAGCTCGGCGGCAACACGCGGCTCACCAGGACCGACACTGTGCTGGGAACGGTGAAATACATGTCACCCGAGCAGGCGCGCGGAGAGACGGTCGACCATCGGACGGACATCTGGTCGATGGGGATCGTGCTCTATGAGATGCTCGCGGGCATGACTCCGTTCAAGGCGACGAACGAGGCGGCGCTGATACACAAAATTATCTACGAACCTGTCCCGGACCTGAATGACCTCAGTCCGGAGACGCCACCGCAACTGCGGGCGATTGTGGCCAAGACGATGGCAAAAGATAAGAATGAACGCTACCAGAGCGTTTCCGACTTCCTGAAGGACCTGCAGACTCTCAAGGCTCCTCGACCAACAAAAGGCGACACGCTTTTTGAAAAAGCCGGGGGGTATCTCGAGAAACTCATCGCCTTTTCGCGCAAGAAGGATGTTCGCCGCAAAGTGCTGGTGCCGCTAGCGCTCGCAGCAGTCATTTTTGTGGGATATCTTGCATATTCCAAGTGGTCGGAGCAAAGAGGCCCAGCCCCCGAGGATATGGTCCTGATTCCCGCCGGCGAATTCATGATGGGAGCTTCTCCGGGCATGGTCCATCAGCATGAGACCCCACAACACCGCGTGTTTCTCGATGCTTTCTATATCGACAAATTTCCCGTCACCAATATGCAGTTTCAGAAGTTCGTGGATTCAACGGGCTATGTAACGGATGCAGAGAAACGGGGATGGTCAAATGCTCCAGAGGAAAAGCGGGCCGACCAGATTAAAGCGAATGGCGCAAACTGGCGCCATCCGCGAGGGCCCGAAAGTGACATAAAGGACATAATGAACCACCCGGTTGTTCATGTTAGCTGGAATGATGCTCATGCGTACGCCAAGTGGGCCAATAAACGCTTGCCAACTGAGGCGGAATGGGAGAAGGCGGCAAGGGGCACCGATGGGAGGAAGTACCCCTGGGGCGACGGTGAGCCTGATGGAACCCGGTGCAACTATGCAGACAGGAACACAGCTTTCGGTTGGAGAGACAGTAGCGTAGATGATGGATATGAATACACCTCTCCAGTCGGACGATACGAGAATGGCAAAAGTCCATATGGTATATACGATATGGCGGGCAACGTGTGGGAATGGTGCTCTGACTGGTACGATAAGGATTACTTCAGCAAAAGCCCTAAAGATAACCCGAAGGGTCCTGCGAACGGCCAGCATCGCGTGATCCGGGGAGGCGGGTCGTGGCACGACGGCGCCGATTATATGCGATCAACAAACCGTGGTCCACGCCAACCAGCATTCGTGAGTTCCGACCAAGGCTTTCGGTGCGCCAAGGGTGTGCCGGGAGCGAAAGTGACCGAGGTTGCGGCTAACTTTGACGACGGATTGCCCGCCGGATGGGCTCTCTATGGGACAGCCGCCGTCGAAAACGGACAGATAGTCTTGACTCCCAATCTACACAACCAGGCTGGAAGTATATTCTATAATACTCCCGTTCCTCATTGTTCACATTTCGAGGTTTCATTCGATTTCGAGATTGTAGGATTTGCCGATGGATTTGCGTTCGCATGGGTCCCAGGACCTGAGTTCATCGGCGGGGACGGAGCAGATCTTGGCTATGAAACATTGCAGGGGTATGCCGTGGAGTTTGATGTGTATTGTGACCGAAACTACGACCCACCCCGTTCTCATATTGCGTTGATCAAGGATGATGTTCGCCGGCATCTGGCGTCTTCAATGGACTTCCCCACTCTGAACAATTCAGGCAAGTTCTCCTGTAATATCGTTTTTCTGAATTCAACAATACGCGTATACTTGTCAAATCCGCAGGCAGGACTGGCGGAAAAGAAATTGGTGCTCGAACACACGATTTCCGACTACGAACCATTTACGGCATATCTTGGTCTCACGGGGGCGACGGGCGGAGTATCCGCGAGGCACGTAATAGACAACGTGAGAATGTCTGCCCCATTCCAAGCGACTCGAAAGCGGCTGAAAGGGGAAAAGAAAAGTGGCGAACGAAAGATGACTTCCCAAAAAACCGAAACCATGGACACGCATGCACACCCCCAGTTAGCCCGGGCCAAGAGATTGGCAGAGGAGGAAAAGTGGGATGAAGCCTTGACCGCCTATACCCAGTTGGCCGACCAGCATCCGGAAAACATTGAGCTGCAAAAAGCAGTGGTATTATTTCTGCATAACGAATATCGAATCGGCAAGAAACTTGAATGGGCGTCAGCTCCGTTTCGCTCATTTTCCAAAACAATGAGGCGATATGCTGAGAGAGTCATTAAGCTGGATCCCTCCCAGCGCGATATGTATTATTTTGGCCTTCGCGGATATGAATATGCTGGCCTGCCCATTTCCGAAACAGTCAAAAGGCAATTGGAAAACAACTATGCACGGACTCGTCAAAGATTCCCCGATTGGCAGGGAGTTTTCGGGATGTACACCGAGGCCTTTTCAAATCTTGGTCTTTACGACCTTGCCCTTGGGGTTACCGACGATTGGGAAAATCAGTCGGGAGAAAGCGCCGGTGTCCTGGTCAACAGGTCGAGAGCGCTTGACGGCCTCGGCAGGCATGAGGAAGCCTATCAATTGGCCCTAAGTGCTTTCAACAAATTCCCGGATGATGCCTGGTTGGCCGCGCATCTGGCCGATATGCAGTTAGCCCGCGGAAATAAATCACGGGCAATAGAACTCTATAAGAAAGCCGATGAAATCTCTCCGAACGACCATTTCAAGCAAAAAATTCGGGAGATTAGCCGGCAACAAACAGGCACCTCACCCCCGGAAAAGACTGCGTTATCAAATGAAGACCATGCCGCCCCCGGCGCAGACGATGACATCGCATTCTGGACACAACCTTCAAAGGAACTATTGGAGAAACTAGAAGAGCCTGTGAGTTTTGAATTCGCGAATGAGCAAGCAGGAGATGTGATAAGGTTTCTCAGTTCAATAAAGCAGATCACCATTGAGGCAGAACCAAGACTGAAGAGAAGGCGGGTTACGATTCGAGTGGACCAGAAACGACTCGGTGAGGCGATTGAATTAATAGCGCGCATGCTCCACAGCAAAATTCAGTTAAGATCGCACTTTATATACATAGGGGAGGCCCTCTATCATCCGGATATCTCAACCTTTTCACCCGGATTAAGGGCTGAGTTAAGGCAACCTTGCACTTTTGACTTCGAGGAGCAAGAACTCTCAAAGATACTTCTTCTATTGAGCAGCATAACACACGGCATCGATTTCTCCACTAGTGAAGAAATCGGCCGAAGGAAAACCAGTGTGACAGCCGTTAAATTATCAGCTTTTGAGTCTCTGCAAATATTGTGCAGTCAGCATGACCTGACGTTAGAGCAAGACGGAGAAAATTCCTTGATACTCCAAGGTGGAACAAATTCCATTAAAGCCCCAAGAAAATTGACTGAATCCCAAGCTGAAGAATGGCCTGAGATCAAGGTTGTATCCGTATTCGACCCGAAACAATCCGGCAACTACGTATGTATTATTGAAATGAATGGACGGAGAAGATTCGTCAAGGAAGGCGACGAATTTTCTGATTTGCGAGTCCTGCGAATTGATGGAACAGAGAATTGCATTACCGCATCGCATCCCTCTTTGGGAGAGAGGACGTTTTGTGAGTAGGGTAGACTGAGACTGACCACCCAAAACGAGTTCGCATGGACAAATAATCTCAGGTTAAACGGCCGCGGATAGTTGTCAATGGTTTCACTTTTCCACTCCCTCTGAAAGTGTAATTATCACCCATCCTATCGTTCAAATATCGCCCTTGGCGAGTGCATAATACGTTTTCAAATCTGCATTCTTAAATCGCTTGCTTTTATGCTGTTCCAAGTCCTCAGCCGCCGAGGACTATCTTTTGACCGGAGCGAACACACGAGACACAGAAAAGGACTTCACGCACAAGGAAGATTGTGCTGGTTTTTTGTGCCGGTTTGCAGTCAGCTCTGTGCTTTTCATGTCATCCAGTGGCAAAACCAAGCCCTTTTTGGAGCATCACATCTTCATGTCCAGTCTACTGTTGGCAGGGATTGTCTTTCAATGGCCGTATCTTTAGGATAGCACTCGTAATGAGGGGGTCAGGGGTTCGAGTCCCCTCTCCAGCTCTTTGCTATCGGGGCACTCTTATGAGTGCCCTGATCTTTTTGTGGGGCAAATGGTGGCAAGTTGTGCTGGTTCTCAATGGCTGATACGACCATACTACCCCACCCAGTTCTCTCTGTAAACTTGGTGCTGAAGGACTGCCAAACTTGTCCAGATATTCGATGTCACAGAAGAGAACGACTTCCATTTTTTCGGCATGAAGGTAGCAGGACTCCCGACGGAACCCATAGAGAGACGTCTGACCATTGTGGAAGCAGTGAGAATTACCGCTCCAACCGGGGTGGGGAATAGAGCGACAGAGTATCTTTCTTCGTCGAATGTGGCCGGTTCATTCTGCGTTCCAAATCTCCTGGTAAAGCGCGAGTTTCTAGAAAAATCCTTGTATTTAAAGCAATTGCATGATATAATTTTTTCCTCATTGATACGACCCGGCCCATTGTCGATAGGCCTTAGCGTGCCAGATTGATGATATCCTCCCTTCAGAAAGAGGAGGTCGGGAGAGGCTTTGGGGATTATGGGAATGCAACGCTCGCACCGGCGGATTTTTCGGGTTCCCCACCTGCTGAGAGTCCTGGTCGTTCACCTCATGTTTCAAATCCTTGTTACATCCATCCCTTTCCAGACAACTGCAGAGGAACTTGCCTCCGATAGAAAGCCGGGCCCGCCCACGCAAAGCTCTGCTTTCGTGTACGTAATCGACAAATCCTCGAGCATGCTCAGGACTTTTGACGCGCTGAAGGAAACCCTGAGAAAGGCAATCGGGAAATGCGGTTCCGACGACAGCGTCTCCATATTGGTTTTCGGCGACAACGTGACGTTATTAGCCAGTTACAAATCCATGAATGAATTCAAGAAAGACGCCGTGCTGAAGCTTCTGGATTCCGTCTCTGCCGATGCACTCTACACAAATTTGGGACTGGCAATCGATCAGGGGACCCAATGTCTGTATGATCGCTTCTGTGAGGAACAGGCGGAAGACTATACCTTGATACTCGTAACCGATGGCAAGGATCATCCCTCGCCCAATTACGTTCGGAAGAGAACCATTGAAGATTCCATCACTCAGTTTCCCGATTTTCTTCCGGGGCAGCAGTGGTCGCTCCGTTACATTGCTTTGGAGGGCCAAATAGACCCGCAACTGTTCGAGCTCGTGAGAAAATATGACGGGAGCTTCTTTGATGTGGAAAAGATCGCTCATCTGGCGAGCATGGACGACGGCGAAGTGATCGAGAGCATAATCGGTGATCCCGAACAATGGGAGAGTCTCCACGCCTTCATAATCGACCATTTGGGTGAAGTGCAGATAAAGCGGGAGGGTGAGGAACTGTGGTTCTCAATTTCGAAGGACGGCCCGCAAAGAATTTTCCCTCACGATGAAGTAAGGATATCCTCTGGATCGAAAGCCGTCATTAGTTTTGGACCAATTGGGAAAGTTGGCATGGAGGAGAATAGCCAGGCGAGTCTCGAGACCCTGCAGGCCCTGCCTGTGAGAAGGTCCAGCGCGGTTGAGATTACATTGGACAGGGGAACGCTCTGGAACGCTGTAACCGCGTCGCCGGGTTCATCACTCACTTACGAAGTACTGACTCCCATCGCTCTCACGGGTCTGAGAGGAACTGTTGTCAGGGTGGCTTTCGACGACGCAACGCTTAACCAAAACATTGCAGTGTTGGAAGGAATAGCAGAGATCAGTTCGCTGGAGGAAGAGCCTGTATTCGAAGAGTTTGACCTTGAGTTGGGATACTATTCGGCAATATCTCCGGGGGAAAAGCCTTCCCCGCCCAAACCAATTCCTGAAGAAATTCTTCGTGAATGGGAATTATGGAAGGAGATCCTGCGGGGAGAAGCTTCCCTTTCGCAACTGGCACTCGGAGCGAGACAATTTCTCACGGCCCGTCTGGATAAGACGAAGATGATCCTGGGTTCGTTGGAATCGGGCAAGGTCTGCACTGATAAGCTGACGCTGAAGCTCGAAGGCCATCTGCCGGTCGAGGGAATGGAAATTCGAGCAGTCCCAGACATTTCGTTGCCACACGGCGTTTCGTGCAGCGCAAGTGTGAATCTGAACCACATGATGAAAGAAGCAGAAATCGTGGTCACCGCCGAAGTGAACGAAGGCGTTCACCTTCCGGATGGTAAGACATGGGATGGCGTGTTGGCTCTTGGAAGTTCGGTCAAGAACGTCTCCTTTTCGAATAATCCCATCCCGTTGAGGCTGTTTCGTGAAAAGGAGAAGAAGATTGGGAGCGGAGCGGGTCGCCATTCCTTTTTGGGAGAGGTTTCGGTTTGGGAGTGGTTGATGGCGAATTGGAAATGGATGGGTTTTCTCGTTGCGATCCCGGTGTATTTTTTCTTTTTGGTACTCGCCGAGCGGCAAAGGCGGTATGGAGCCCATGCCAGGAGGTTCATACCCCTGGAGGGGTGGCTCCTCGTGCTGAGCTCACCCAGGGACTCCGACATCGAGAATATCGACCTCAAGGCTCTCAGCCTGAAATCAAAGAAGTCTGTCTTGATTGTCGGCAGACATCCGGCTTGCGATATCCGCATCTCCCACTCCACTGTCGATAAGAGCCACGCCCGGCTGCGTCCCAGCCGAGAGGGCGTTCCTGCTTCGGTGTATATAGACGGTTTGGAGCTTAACGATGTTAAGGTCAACGACTTCATTACCAACAAAGAGGTTGTGCTTAAGGATAGAGATATTGTTGACATCGGAGCCTTTAAATTTATGTACACAACCTCTTACCTCAAACAGGTCGTAGTCCATTACAATGACGGAGATACCAGATATGGGACCCTCCTGACGTGGAACATGGAAGACGAAGGCTTCGTGCTTCGTCCTATGAGCGAACCTCCTGACGACAACCCTTGTTATATCCCATTCGCCGACCTAAAAGGAGTCTTCTTCGTCAAGGATTTTGACAAGGAAATCGCACGAAAGATCAAATCCTCAGATATCTACACGAAGAAACATCATATCGTCGTGGAATTCCCGGACGGCGAGACAATCGAGGGGTATACCGTGCATGACTATGATCCAAAGGCTCCCCGGTTCTTCCTGGTTCCAGAGCTGAAGAAGGATGAAGAAGGGAACAACGTGTACATCCTTGTGGAGAGAAGCTCTGCGAAAAAAATCAACATTGTGGCCGAGCCGGCCTGATGCGCGGATCCGGGGAAAAGAAGATGGTCTCAATATGGGCGATCGATAGCCGGTTCACGTCATGGCCTTGATCCTCGCTGCCATGGGAAATCCCAAGGGCGGAACTGCACATTTGTCTGGGTTGACGCCGTGGAGCACATCGTCGATTTCTGCAAATGGCATCCTCGCGTCATTAGGTGGCAGGAGCGTAACGGTCGGAAGGGGACATGTATTCTGGGCGGCCATACAGCTTTATGACTGTCGTTGTGAGTGTTTTCACAGCGTGCCTGATTTTTCTCGCTGCTTTCCCCTTGATTCCGTCTGCAACATTCGGGGAAGAACTTGACCCTCCAACGGAATTTGGACAAGCACGAGGCGGTTCAGCCATCGTGTATCTAATCGATAAGTCATCGAGCATGCTTTGGGTATTTGATGAGTTAAAGGGGATCGTAAAGAAAGCCATAGACCAACGCGGACCCGAGGACAGCATTTGCATCATCGTCTTTGGCGATTCCGTAACTACGTTGGCCTCGTACAAACACTTGGACGACTCAAACAAGGCAGCTCTGTCGGGGCTTCTTGATTCCGTCTATGCGGATGCCCTGTACACAAATTTGGAGCTTGCGATCGATCGAGGGATCCAACATCTGCACACTTATTTCTGTGATCATATGGCGGAAAATTATACACTGGTTCTCATAACCGACGGCAAGAACCATCCGCCGCCCGGACATATTCGCGAGCGATCCCTGGAAGAGGCAGTGACTCAGTTCTCGGATTTTCTTCCCGGAAAGCAGTGGTCGCTGGGTTACGTTGTTCTAGAGGGTCGGCTCGATCCGGAATTGCTGACCCTTCTGGGGAAATACGAGGGCAGAATCCTCGATGTCGATGAAATCGCTCAAACATCCGAGGCAACCGGCGACGAAGTCCTAGCGAGCATCATTGAGCATCCGGAAGACTGGATATCATTTGAGGCCGTACTCGTGGACCATACTGGCGAGGTGAACGTGAGGGGGCCGGAAGGGGACCGGTGGGTTGCAATTCCGAAAGGGGCCACTCCGGAATTGCTCGCTGGAGATAGCGTGGCCGTATCTGCTGGCTCAAAGGCGGTCATCAGCTTCGGGTCGCTTGGGAGAGTGGGACTTGAGGGAACCACTGAGATTAATCTGAACAGGCTGAAGAAGATGCCTCTGGAACAATCGAGCGTCATCCAACTCAGGTTGGAGAACGGCACTCTCTGGAATACCGTAAAGGGTCCCATGGCTGGCGAGGTCACTTACGAAGTGCTAACTCCTATCGCCTTGACAGGTGTAAGAGGCACGGTTTTCAGGATATCTCTCGACAGCCAAACATTGGAACAGACCATCGCGGTCCTTGAAGGAACGGTCGAGACAAGCTCCTCCGAAGAGCGCCCCAGTTTCGAGAGCTTCACTCTGACCGATGGAAACTTTTCAATATTCTCTTCAGGTGCAAAACCCTCCTCGCCCCTGCCCATACCGAAGGATATGATCCTTCAATGGGAAAGATGGAGGAAAGCCTTACAAAAGAAAGAGCCCCTTTCGCACATCAATTTTCAAACAGTGCTGATCACACCAGCCGAGGGAAAGCTTGTAATGGGACCGATAAAACCCGGTATGAAGTTCAGCAAAATGGTCCCGCTCACATTGAGCGAAGAGTACCGTGGGAAAGCGCCTATCTCGGCGAAAGTGGTGATCGACTTGCCCCCGGGAGCCAACATAAAGGTTGACGTCATCGATAAAGATGATAGCAAACTGGAGAAAAATCTGTCAGTCAATCTCCAGTGCCAACCTTTTCTCAGGTATGCCGGGGCAAAGGAATACAACGGCAAGATCAGGCTCATGTGCTCCAGTGACGATGTCAGATTCACCGAGCCGGAAGTGGAACTTCAAATACTTCATTCCCCTCCCAGATTTGGCCTCTGGGGAGGCGACTATTCGACTCTCACAAAGAATCTTATCCTGGCAGCCGCTGTGTTGTCAACGCTGTTCATCATCTTCGTGATATGGAAGAAGAGGGATGCGTTTCTTAAACTCAAAAAGTGGGAGAGGAGAGTTATCGACTATATCCGACAGAAGGTCATCAAGACGAAGTTCATTCACTTATTCCGAGCCAGACCCACAGGACAACTCGTGTTGCGAGGTTCGTCACCGGACGGGCATCGAAAACTGTTCAACTTGGCTGAAATATCTCTTCACAGCAACGAAGTCGTCCTCGGCATCGGCTCGGACCCGTCGAATGCAATTTCCCTTTCTCACTCTTCGGTCCGTCCGTTCCACTGCACCATCTGGGCTGGTCGAAGAAGAAATCCGACAAGAGTTTACATCAACGCTCTTGCAGGGGGACATTTGGCCGTAAATGGCGACCAGATTGCGCACACTCAGGAGGTCAAAGACAAAGATGTGATCGCAATCGGAGACTATGAATTCGAATTCGTTGACACTCAGCTCTATCGCCAGGTCGAGGTCCATATGAACAATGGGACAGTCTATGAAAGCACGCTGGAATACTGGGATCTTAACCATAGCGTCTTCTATATCAGACAGACCCTGCAAGATCACGATTGCACACTTGCTGTTCCGTTTATGGATGTCTCTCACATACATTTTTATCAGGATGAGAGCGCGCGCGATATAGGCGTCCTGCCACACCCGTTACGTGCTTACCGAGCAAAGCGCAAGAGTCTCGCTAAAGTCACCCTCAGAAGCGGACAGAAGCTGAAGGGATTCAAATATGGGAAATATCGCCATGAGGACTCGCCCGGAATCTTTCTTCTGCCGCCTTCTTCTGAAGAATCAAGGATTCAATACACGTATATACCGAAAACCAGCATCGAAACTTTCGTGATTGTGGACAGTTATCGAGCCCATTGATGTTCATGCGACCAAATCCAACAAAAGTTGCACGAAGCACGGAACACGGGATGACCGAAAACACTCAAGAGTCGAAAGTCGGCCGATTTTCCGCCGTGCGAAAGCATTACGGGGTCGTGATTGCCGTTTCCTCCTGGCTACTGATCGTCGTGCTCGGGCTTTTTTTTCACGGGCCCTTCATGGAAATGGAAAACAAGCTCCTTGATATCCGGATGCGTCTTCCCCATAAGGCGAAAGCCTGCGATCAAATTGTCTATGTTGATATCGACGATAAAAGCATAGCTCTTTTTGGAAGGTGGCCCTGGAACCGCTCGCTGATGGCCGAAATTCTTCAAGCGCTCCGACGTGCGAATATTGTGGGAATGTTTCCCGATTTTCTCATCGCCGAAGAGACAACGGTCAGGGATGACCTCGCCCTTGTTCATGCGGTAGAGGACAGCGGAAACATATTCTTGGGCGCGGCGTTCCAGCTCCAACAAGCCGATGAACATCCAACACAATCAGAGCCCGTCGACGGGATTCTGAAAGGATTCCGTTATGACCTTAGAGTCAACACCGATAGCAAAGCAATGAGAGCCACAAGGGCGCTCGCTTCCCTTCCTTCGCTTATGGCGGTGGTTGCTGGAACTGGACACATCAGTTTCGTGCCTGATGAAGACGGAGTAGCCAGAAATCTGCCCCTCTTCGTTGACCTGGAAGGTCGGTATTTCCCTTCGATCGACATCGAAGTGGCCCGTTGGCTCCTTCAAGTCGAGCGAGAAAAAATCGAGATCGTTCCGGGAAGATATGTGGTTCTGAGGGAAGCGCTGACGCCCGGCCTTACTGAAAGGAAGGATGTCTTCATCCCGGTGGACGCACAAATGCGGATTCTTATCAACTACGCAGGCCGGTGGGGCGAAGCCTTCAAACACTATCCGATCCACGCGATACTCAGAGATCTGCTTTCTGACGATCCACTTGCGAGAGAAAAGGCGAAGAGCTTGCTTGACGGCAAGTTTATTGTTCTATCCGCCGCTTTCACGGGCGGCGCGGATATGGGGCCAACTCCGCTCCAGCCTCTTGTGCCCCTGTCGGAAATCCATGGGCATGTCATAAGCTCAATCGTGAACCAACAATTTCTGAGACACGTTCCGTCTTCGGCGACCATGCTCATCGCTCTCCCACTCTGCCTGGTGTTGGGTCTGTTATCGCCAAGGTTGAAGACCTTGCGCCTTTCAGGTCTCAGCGCCTTGATGCTCGCTCTATGGGTAGTAACGGCATTTGTTCTGTTCGCAGCCGCTGGATACGTTGTTGATATCGTTTGGCCGGGCGCGGCCATAGTGCTCTCGTACGCGGGCTGCGCCGGACGCATGCACTGGAAGACGGAACGTGAGCGAGCATCACTCCGGAGGGCCTTCTCCCAATATGTTTCGCCCGACGTGCTTTCTCAAATACTCGTTGAGCCGCGCAGGCTCGTCCTCGGGGGCGAACGAGTCAACTTGTCGATTCTGGTGCTGGTCTTCGAAAAATTCGAACGATTCTCTGAAAATGCAGAACCGGAGGAGATCATCGAACTGCTCACGGCTTTCTACGATAAGACGTGCGAATGGATCTTGAAACACGGGGGTACCATCGATAAGTTCACGAAAGACGGGCTGATTGCATTCTTCGGCGCTCCGTTGAAGCAGGACAAACATTTGGAATCGGCGGTGAGGGCCGCCCTGTCGATCAGGCGGGAAGTGGCCGAGCTGATTACGTCAAGGAGCCGGCGAGGAGAAAAAACGGTCGGCGTGAAAATGGCGATACACTCGGGCTTCGCCACCGTGGGAAACATCGGGTCTCCGAAGAGGATGGACTATACGGTAATCGGAAGGAACGTGAACCTGTGCATTGCAATGGCCGAGTCCGCTACAGACGGCCAAATACTCGTGACACGCAAGACTCACCAAAGCGTGGAAAGCCTCGTTGACGCGAAAGAATGCGGAGAAGTCAGACTTTCCGCATATCCGAAACCCTTTTTCATTTTTGACATCATCGGTCTGAAGGATGCATTGCAACATGTCCCCGTGCCGACGATCATCCCAACCGTCGAAATGCGCGAAAAGAAATTCCTGGGTCCCTACACGTTGACCGAGAAACTTGGAGTGGGCAATACGGGAACGGTCTACAAGGGATACGATGAACAATTGGACCGCCAAGTCGCTATCAAGGTGCTTTCCCCAGGTTTGCAGAAAGACAGGCTGCAACTAATCGCAGAAGAGGCAAAGACGCTCGCGAAGTTGAGTCATCCCAATGTTGTACAGGTTTACTATGCGGGAGAAGAGGATGGGATCGGATTTCTGGTGATGGAATTGGTGGATGGAGGCAACCTGAGAGAGTTGATAAACACCGAGGGGGCTCTCTCGGTGAGCCATGCGCTCGACATTATCACCCAGACCTCCCGCGGACTGAACGCTGCACACAAGCGGGGAATAACTCACCGCGATATCAAGCCCGCCAATCTCCTGCTGAACAATTACGACATTGTCAAGGTCACAGACTTCGGACTTGCCGGCGAAAAGATTTTCAGACAAAGAGCAGAACGACGCATAGCCGGAACATTCCAGTACATGTCGCCCGAACAGGCCCAAGGACTCAAGACAGACTGCAGAAGCGACATATACGCCCTGGGGATTACGTTCTTTCACTTACTCGCTGGAGAGGTTCCCTTCAAATCGGACAGCATCGCCGGTCTGATATGGCATCATGCCGAGTCCCAGCTCCCCATTGAACCCCTCAAGAAACAGGGGGTTCCAGACTCAGTAATCAGGCTGGTTCAAAAGATGACGGCAAAGCTTCCCGGCGAGAGATTCGCCAACTACTTGGAATTACTCGAGGAGCTGGATAAACTAGAGCTTCAAATTGACGGATAGCGTCTGTCTCAGGATTCGACATCGCTGGAGGGGCCGGCCAAGAAAATGATTTACGGTATAGGACACATACTCGACCAAGAATTTCGCGTTGTCAACGTCCACGAGGGCGGCATGGCACTCGTGTATATTCTTGAGGATACAAGAACCGGAGACAAGATAGCGGCGAAGACGATACGCGAAGAACTCCTGAGCGATGCTTCGATGGTTGCTCGGTTCAGGCGCGAAATGAAGATCTGGGTGGGTATAGGCAGTCACCCCAATGTTGTTCGGGCTTTCTTCGTGAAAAACATTGAGTCCTGTCCTTTCCTCTTTATGGAATACATGGATAAGGGATCGCTTCTTGAGCTTACCAAGTCGAGTGACCCTTTCCCTATCAGTCAGATTTTGACTATCGCCCGGGCGATAGCAGAAGGAATGAGCCATGTGCACAACCGGCTTACCCCCGATGGACTGCGTGGAATAGTTCACCGCGATCTCAAACCGTCTAACATACTGATGAACAAAGAGGGGGAGATCAAAGTGGCGGACTTCGGAGTGGCGCGAGCGCTCGACACGACCCTCCTCACGCGAACACTTGATGTGGTAGGGACCATTCATTACAGCTCGCCGGAACAGATTCTCGACTCGCGAAACGCAGACAAGCGAGCCGACGTTTACTCCTTTGGGGCCATTCTGTACCATGTTGCGTGCGGCACGCCTCCGTTTGAGGGGACAACGTGGATGCATCTGGTGAACAAGATAAGAACGTTTACGCCTCCTTCGCCCACAGAAGTGCGAAGCGATATCCCCGAACCGTTTTCTCGGATTACGATGAAATGCCTGGCGAAACAGAAGGAGGACCGGTTTGAGAATTTTGAGGAAATCATTTTGGCCTTGTCAGAACTGATTTCGGAAAAGGAAGAGGGCGGAAAGAAAGCGGATCGCGCCACAGCAAGGGAGTTGAGCAGAATACTGGACCTGGCGGAAAAAGAGGCTGTGAAAAACGGGTGTGCTTTCGTGGAGCCGGTCCATCTCTTGTTGGCGGTCGTATCGGCGAATACGGAATCTCTTTCGGCATGGCTGAAAGATGTGCGGATAGACTCGGACAAGCTAGCAAGCCGTATTCGCGAACTCATCGGACGGACGGAACAAGCCCCTCCCCCGAGTGATGTGACGCTCAAGCGTTCATCCCGAAGGGTCATCGGGCTGGCTCAGAGTTTGGCTGAACAGGAGAAGCTCCGGAATCCGTGTGGTAGGCATATATTGAGAGCGTTGATTCAGGAAACCTCGGTCCGCGAGATACTGGCGAATGGCCTGAGCCTGGATGGCAGCGAAGGCGTCGAAACGGAAACGCTTTTCGATGAAATAGAGGAGGGGTTCGAGCCTCCTCACATAGATGACTTGTGATGTGGTTTCGTTTGAACTGGTGATCATAGATTATGGCTGTGCTTAGAATTCTAGCTCCCGCTGAACTTCAGGACGATTTTCAGATTGGCCAGAGGATATTCACGCTGGGCCGTTCCCCCGACAACACTCTTCAGATAGACCGACCCACCATAGCTCGCGTGCATGCGTCGATCATATGTGAGGGAAAAAGATACCTTCTGATCGATCACTCCAGCAGACACGGAACATTTGTGGACGGCGATAGAATTGACAGGAGAGTGCTATCCTCCGGCAACCGAATCGCACTGGGCAAGCACGCCGAATTGCTATTTTCAATCCCAAGTCCCGAAGCCGACACCCGGGTCGGCCAGCGGGTCGTCGTGACGAAGGACCAGGCGAAGGACCCCATTTCAGACATTCAGAAGAGAATGACGCTGGAAGAGGCCGGATTTGACTACAAACAGGGCATTCCTGCCAAGACATTTGAGGCTGAATCAAGGGGAAGATATCTCTCGACAATCTATCAGGTCAATCAGACCATAACCGAAATCTTTGACCTCAGTGAACTGGCCAACAGGGTTCTCGATCTGATACTCCAGATCTTTGCGGTTGATAGAACCGCCATCATCCTGTATGACCAGGAGGCACAACATCCATATCCCATCGCGTTCAAAGCCAGAAAGGAGATCCACGGCTCCAGCCCAATCAACATCAGCCAGACAATTATCAGAAAAGCGATCTTCGAGGGAAGTGGGATCTTGGCGAGCGATACATATATTGACGACCGCTTCAAAGACGTCTCCAGCATCATGCGTAAGCAGATTCGGTCAGTAATGTGTGTGCCGCTCCACACAAAGGGGAAGATTCTGGGGGCGATATACGCCGACGCTCTCGAAGTCCCAGGGGGATTCTCTGAGGAAGACCTTCGTCTGTTGTTTGCCGTTGGAGGAGCGCTTGCAAACTCGATTGAGAACGCGTGGCTGGTTGACATAATAAAGAAGGAGGAGCGGAAACTGAGCACCCTCGAGCGATATCTTCCCTCAGTTGTCCTCGAGCACTTGCTCCAGCAGCAGGATCCAACAAAGCTGGGGGGAAAAACCGTTTCCATCTCCATTTTGTTCGCGGACATTCGGGGTTTTACCCTCCTGACGGAACGAACCAGTTCAGCGGACGTTGTCTTTCTTCTGAACGACTATTTCACGTCGATGTCGGAGATTGTTTTCGAATATGGTGGCACGCTGGGCGAATACATTGGTGACGAAATCATGGCCTACTTCGGAGCGCCAATTGAATGTGAGGATCATGCCTCGCGAACGATTTCTGTGGCCACGAAAATGATGGAGAGGATGAGATTGCTCAAGAATCACAGAAGGGAGGCTGGATTGCCTGTCTTCGACATCGGAATCGGAATCGCCACGGGAGCCGTCATAGCGGGCAACATTGGCTCGGCCAAGCAAATGAAGTACACGGTCATCGGGAATACGGTCAATCTGGCCAAGAGATTGTGCGATTACGCGCAACCAGGGCAAATACTGATCGACGCGGATGCGTATCACGTCGCCGAAAAACCGTCGAACGTTCGTTTTCTCGAGAGAGTAAATCTCAAGGGAATCTCAAGGCCGGTGGCAGTTTACGTGGTTGAGCAGAACATCGACTAACCAATGGTGCCGTCGTGTCGCAGCATGACGTAAACGTCAAATCATTCATTGCGCCTTCAACTACTATTTTGCTTTCTCAATAAACTGGTGGCAAATATGAACAGTTCCAAGTAATTGCAAACAATTTCTGAAGACGAGCAGACGGTCCAAGGGACGAGAGTTCCATTCGCCTCTGCCTTTAGCAAAGCTTTTCAGTTCAGAGTTACATCATTCTAAACACCAAAATAGCAAACCCTTTAACCAACCAACTGACTAAATACCTTCTCAGTCTGTAGAAGTAAAGAGTAATACCTTTTCTGGCAAAAGTCTGGCCCGGCCATTTTCCAACACCAAATTATGAAATCTCCTTCGCCTTCTGATAAAGTATATTGCCGATATCACCTTCGACGATTGAGCGACACCATAACTTAAGAGAGGAACAGAGATGCCGAAAATAACATTCATGGGAGCGGGTAGCACTATTTTTGCCCGCAATGTATTGGGCGACTGCATGGTAACCGACTCCATAAAGAATCTCCGGATTGCATTGTATGATATTGATGCCGAGCGCCTGAAGGAGTCGGAGCTGATGCTCAATAACATAAATGAAACCAACAACGGGGGCCGGGCCAAAATTGAAACCTTCCTGGGTGTCAGAAGACGTAAGGCTGCCTTGAAAAAAGCGGATTTCGTAGTCAATGCAGTTCAGATTGGCGGCTGGAAGCCTTCCACCTTTATTGACTTCCAGGTGCCAAAACGATTCGGGTTACGGCAAACCATCGGTGATACCATCGGCATCGGCGGTATCTTCCGCGGGCTGCGTACCATTCCCGTAATTATGGATTTCGCACGCGACATGGAAGAGGTCTGTCCGGATGCGTGGCTGCTGAATTACACCAATCCCATGGCGATGGTCACCGGTGCGGTGCAGCGCTATACGAATGTGAAGACCGTGGGCTTATGCCATAGCTGGCAAGTCTGTGCGTTATTGCTGTGCTGGATGCTTGACCTGCCGTTTGACAATCTCCGCTGGAATGTGGCCGGCATAAATCATCAGGCCTGGTTGCTCGATATCAGCCGCGACGGCGAAGATTTGTATCCGGAAATAAGAAAGCGGGCTCAGATGAAAGAATATGTCAATAAGGACAAGGTGCGTTTTGAAATCATGAAACGCTTCGGATATTACAATACCGAATCGTCCGAGCATACCGCTGAATACTCGCCATACTTCATCAAATCGCAGTATCCCGAGCTGATTGAAGAATTCAATATCCCGCTCGACGAATATCCCCGGCGCTGCATAGAACAGATCGAAGAATGGAAAGAAGTCCGTAAACAGATAGTGACAACCAAAAAGCCGTTGACACACGCACGTGGAGCTGAATACGCTTCGTATATTATCGAAGCAATGCTGGCCGACAGACCCTACACCATCGGCGGAAATGTTATCAATAACAACCTCATAACCAATCTGCCCCGTAATGCCTGCGTGGAAGTCAAGTGTGTGGTCGACCGCACCGGTGTGCACCCGACGGTTGTCGGCGATCTGCCCGAACAACTTGCGGCCTTGAACCGTACCAACATCAATGTCCAGCTTATGACGATCGAAGCAGCCATGACGCGCAAACGCGATGCCGTGTACCAGGCGGCATTCCTCGATCCGCATACCGGCGCGGAACTGCGCATGGATAAGATTGTGAAGATGTGTGACGCCCTATTCAAGGCACACGGGAACATGATACCCCGCTTTAAATAGGACAGACCTCGCCACGAAGTCATCATGAGGGAATCAATTGATCGATCCCTAGACACTTATCGTGGCATGGGACTCACCTGTTCGACCGTCCAAGTATCGCTCCTGACGAGTCAAGATAACGCCTTCCATTCCGTGCCCATGTGACCACGCCTGACGCCTCCCGAAAGAGCGCAGAAGGCCTTCCCGTCTGGACTGATGTCTTGCCCAGCCACCTTGGTCAAGCCCATTTCAAGATAAGTACACTTGACAAATTTATGTACGTGGTCTATAATTGGGTGTAGTTTGTTTATTGTCACCGTATAGATTTCCGCCATGCGTGTTTGAGTTTTCTCGAAAAAAGGAATCTCATGGGAACGAAAACGCTATCTCGGAGGCAACGAAAGAAGAACGAGCTGAAAGAGAAAATCTACCGGACGGCTGTTCAGTTCTTCCGGACAAAGGGATTCGATGTCACGAACATCGAAGACATCACCGAGGCGGTGGACATAAGCCGTAACACATTTTTCAACTATTATGCCGGCAAGGACAAGGTGCTCCACGAAATAGCCCAGAGGACCGTGGCCTACTATGAAGAAATGCTGGCGAAGGAATTGGAGTCATCGGATCCTGTGACCGAGAAGATCAAGCGTCTCCTGATACAGATGGGACGGAACATCCAAAAAGAAAAGGATTTCTATCGCACCATCTTCATTGAGATAATGCGCTCCCAGGTGGGTCTGGTTGAGGGTGAAAAAGAACATACAACCATCGATAAACTCCTGGGGACGCTTCTCAGTCAAGGTCAGGAGCAAGGAGAAATTGACAAGAGCCTCGATCCGTATCAGTTGGCTGAAATGTTGACCGGTATCTATTTTCTCACGATTATTCATTGGCTCTATTCCAAGAAGTCCTACTCTATTTCCGATCGATTAAGAACCGCTGCCGACATTTTCTTGAACGGTTGTCTTCTGCACGATTGACTTCTCTCAAATCCATAGGCCAGAGGGGGGGAACATGTCGGAAACCTCCGCCGCGGAACTCGCTGAGAAACTGAGGGAGGCCTATAACAGTTTCAAGGCTGACCATCCGGACACCCTAGATCTTTTCACCGATGACGTTGTCTATCGAGATCCTCGCTTTCCGGCCTTCAAGGGAAAAGAGGCACTCAAGACATACCTGCAACAACTCGCCGGAGAGAACCAGGCCATGCAGGTTGACTGGGTTTACACGAACGTAGTCGCCGAAGGCGATCAGGCGGCAGTCGAGTGGCTGGTGAAGACCCCGATGGAATTCGGCGGGAAGAAGTTTGAGTTTTCGGGGGCAGCCTTCTTCAAGGTGCGCGATGGCAGGATATGTCGATACACCGGCTACTGGGACACCGGCATTCTCCGGCAACTGGGAGGCGAATGAGCGTCCGGACAGAAAGAGACACGATGACCACAAAGGAACTACTCACTGGAAACGAAGCGATTGCGCGCGGCGCTCTTGAGGCGGGCGTCAGGTTCGCCTCGATGTATCCCGGCACCCCCGCGACTGAAGTCGTCGAGACACTGGCGAAGCATGGCAAACAGTATGGCCTCCACGTCCAATGGGCGGTCAACGAAAAAGCGAGCATCGAGATGGCTGCCTCCGCCTCGTTCAGTGGACTCAGGTCACTCTGCGCCATGAAACACGTTGGCGTCAACGTAGCGGCGGAGTTTCTCTTGTACCTCAACCTCTCGGGATGCGGTGCCGGCATGGTGTTGGTCTGGGCCGACGATCCGGGCCACCACAGTTCTCAGAACGAACAAGATTCGAGGAACTATGCCATGATGGCTCAACTTCCCATGCTCGAGCCGGCAATCCCCCGGGAAGCAAAAGAGATGACACGCTACGCATTCAAACTCTCCGAGGAACTGCAGCTTCCCGTTATCGTGAGGACGGTCACACGGCTGAGCCATTCCCGAGGCGAGGTTGAGGTCGAGACCACCCGGCCACAACAGGAGATTCAGTCTTCCTTTGAAAAAGACTCGACGGTTCGATGGAGTCCGGTAGGCGGCCTCGTGAACAAGCATCAGACTCTTCACAGAAAAAACGAAGAGTGCCGGCGTATTTTCGAGCGGTCGAAATTCAATTCTTACAGGGGTGTCCGAAACCCTGACATTCTGATTATCTCTTCCGGTCCATCCGCCCTCTATGCAGAGGAGGCCGTGAGCCTGCTGGACATTTGGGACGAGGCCGGGCTCCTGAAGCTCGGCACAACCCACCCCCTTCCGTTCGACCTCATTAGCGCTCACATTGAGAGAGCACAAAAGGTGTTGTTTGTCGAAGAGGTGGACCCGTTCTTGGAGCAGAACATCAGAAGTATTGCGGCGGAGCTTCCGCATCGGGTCCGATGCTACGGCAAGCTCGATAAGGGAGTTCCCGCAGGGAAGTACATCCCGGCCTGCGGTGAGCTGAATGTGGACCTCGTCGTCGACGCCATATTGAAGGTTCAGGGCAAGAAGGAGGCCGTTCCGATAGAGGTGCCTTCGGCCCAAGTCGACTTCACCGACGATCTGCCGCTC
>CAZSKP010000020.1:70949-80183 GCA_964607485.1 uncultured bacterium
CTTTTGCGCGGGATGTCCGCACCGTGCCTCGTATTTCGCCGCCAGGAAAGCGATCAGGCGGAACGATGACAAAGGCTTCTGCGTCGGCGACATCGGCTGCTACGCCATGCGCGTCGGGCCGCCCTTTTTTGAGAACAAACTGCTCTACGCCATGGGCTCGAGCATAGGGCTTGCCAACGGATTCGGGCTGCTCACAAAGCATTTTGGTCTTGACGAGCCCGCTCTCGCGGTCATCGGCGATTCCACTTTTTTCCATGCGGCGATGCCCGAACTTGTGCAGATGGTGTACAACGACATCGACGGCGCAATTCTCATCCTCGACAACGGCGGCACTGCCATGACCGGCTTCCAGCCGACGCCGAGCACGGGTACCGATGCTTTTGGAGAGCCGGCTCCTGCCCTCAACATTGAGTCGATTCTGAAGGGTCTGGGAATCAGCCAGATTGCCGTCGCTGACCCAACCGACATGAAGGCGTTTTCTGATCTTATCCATGAAGCTCTGACAGGGAGAGGCATCAGCGTCGTAATCGCCAGGCGGGAGTGTGAACTCGTCCGGACGTATCGACATCGGCTGCTGAGCGTAACTCGACCGCCAATTCGCGTGAACACGGAGAAGTGCAAAGGGGAAAAGTGCATGGTATGTCTGAGAGAGTTCCCCTGTCCCGGGCTGATGTATTTCCACGAGACGGCAACCGTTGGGACAAACGAGGCGGTATGCACACGGTGCGCAGATTGCGTGCAGATCTGCCCCTTCAATGCTATCGAGCAGCTGGAGGTTTTCGATGTATGATCATCCGCCAATCAATATTCTCATAGCAGGAGTCGGCGGTCAGGGAAACCTGCTGGCCAGTCGTTTACTCGTCGGAGCCGCGACGCCAGAGGGATGTCAAACCACGATTGGCGAGACCAAGGGTGCATCACAACGAAGTGGCTCTGTGGCATCGCACATCCGATTCTCCGAATCGCCCGTAGGGGCGCTCATTCCGCATAAGATGGCCCACATTATAGTGGGTTTCGAACCTCTCGAAACCTTACGGGCCTCGAGAAGATACTCGGGCAAACAGACAACGGTGCTCATCAATCCTGCTCCGGTTTTCCCCATGCTGGTCGCCCAGGGACTCCAGAGATATCCGCCAATCGAGGAGATACTATCGGAATTGAAATGCTTAAACAGCGGAGTGTTTGTCATAGAAGCCACGGAGCTGGCCCGGCAGGCCGGCAACCCTATCGCCCTGAACGTGGTGATGCTGGGGGCATTGTGCGGCCTACACCTTCTTCCCGCCGGGCGAGAGCGATTTGTGGAAGCAATAGTCGAAAGAGTTCCCGAAAAATACCGGCACATCAATCAACGAGCTTTCGAGGCGGGCTATCAGGAGGGTTGCAGGCAGTCGGCCGCGTGCCGCAAGGAGGGCAGCCGTGCTTGATTTCTCCTTCACCGAAGAGCAAGAACTGCTCAGAAAAACGCTGCTGGATTTCTCGCTCAATGAGCTGCTTCCCAGCTATGGATACTGGGACAGGCACGAGGAATATCCCTCCGAATTGATAAAGAAAATACTCAAGATAGTCAATCCCTACGGCATCGACTGGCGCAAAGCGGCCGAGTCAAGGGATCTCATCACGCCTGGAATAATCGCGGAAGAGATCGCGCGGGGCGATTTCAACTGCGTGCTTCCGAGCCTTGGTCCGTTCGTCATGAATCTGTTCCTTGCCGAAGCATCCGATGAACTGAAGGAGATGTGGCTTCCGGGTCTGATTACGGGGGAAAAGGTCATTGGCTTGTGTCTTACCGAGCCCGACGCCGGCTCAGACCTCGGCTCCCTTCGAACGACAGCCGTCAGAGGCGGAGACGATTATGTTCTCAACGGAGAAAAGAACTCGGTGAGCTTCCTGAACGCCGACGTCTTCTATGTATTTGCGCGCACGACTTCAGGCTCGACCGGATACCGCGGCATCAGCGCATTTCTCGTGCCGCGAGAGACCGAGGGCCTCGATTTCTCATCATATCATGACCTTGGATGCCGGGCCGTACCACGGGGACAGCTGTTTATGGACAACGCCAGGGTCCCCGCGCGCTACATGGTCGGCCGAGAAGGAGAGGCATTCAGAATGATCATGAAATACCTCGATGTCAACCGCGCCTTTATCGGACTGATGTGCATCGGTGCGGCACAGCAGACATTGGATGAAACCATCGAATATGTTAAGGGAAAACCTGCTTTCGGCATGCCCATCAGCCGATTCCAGGGAGTGGCCTTTCCAATCGCCGAGGCGGCGACTCAACTGGAACTCGGTCGGTTGTTGTGCTACAAGATTCTTTGGGAGAAACAAAACGACCTTTCTTGCACGCTCGAGGGCGCCATGGCTAAGTGGTGGGTGCCGAAGACCTGCGTCGAGGTTATTCACGAATGCCTTCTCTTGCACGGCCACTATGGATACAGCGATGAGTTCCCCATTGAACAGCGACTGCGCGACGTAATAGGATGGCAGATAGGGGACGGAACCCCGCAAATCCAGAAGCTGATCATATCAAGGCTGCTATTGGGAAAAGACTTCGCACCGCTCACCTAAACACCCGCCATACTTCTATCTGTCGAGAAGGTCTGCAAGAAGAGTGATTCTTCCCCAACCAACCGGTCAATCGTCGCCGTCGAAAAGCGCCCATTCCGTTCTCAATTGCGCACGTATTTGTCCGGTCCGGAGCAATCTTTTCCAGATCAGGCTTTTACCGCCATTCTCTGAGTTCTGCTATGCAAATTTCGCCCTATTCTGCTATACTCTAGTGCACCAATTCCAGTAGTGCCTACACCGGACCGACTCTCTCCCAAGACATTCATGGGTAGACCACAATGGATATCGAGCAACTCGCTGGAATCAAACTGGGTAACTACGAATCGAGTCCCTCCCGAATTATGCGAGGAACTTGCGGCAGGCAAGAAATCGCGTCGCAAAGAATTACAAACCATACCGGGACCGAGTTTTCCTGAAAGGTGAAATCTTAAGAAGGGAGGACATGTGGACAATATTATCGTTATTCTCTATTTGCTTGGCATTTTGATGGTCGGAATTTGGGCAGGCAAAGGAGTCAATAACCTCACTCAATTCTCGGTTGCAGGACGTTCTTTTAAGTCGATGGTCATTTTTGCCACACTGTCAGCGTCGTTTATAGGAGGTGGGTTCTCCATGGGCAATGCCGAAAAGGTTTTCCTTTTCGGTATCGTGAATATCTTTGCCCTGTGGGGATTCAGTTTGAAAGAGATTCTGGTAGCCAGCTTTATTGCGCCGCGCATGGATGCCTATCAGTCGGCAATATCCGTAGGAGACATCATGGGCGTGCATTATGGCCGTGAAGCAAAAATCATCACCGGTATCTTTGCGGTGATTCTCTGTGCCGGCATTCTGGGCGCGCAAGTTGGCGCCATTGGGTATATCTTCAATGTGTTTCTCAATATACCGCAGATTTACGGTATCCTGATCGGGTGCGGTATCGTGATCATTTACTCGACCGTAGGCGGGATGCGGTCAGTAGTCTTCACGGATGTGGTTCAGTTTATCGTACTTTCCATTGGAATTCCCGTCACCTTCGTGATCGGTCTGAACAAAGTGGGCGGTATCTCCGCAGTTAAGGCTGCGGTGCCCCCCACTCACTTCACCTTCCTGGGAGGCTACAAAACCGTCCTCACATTTCTATCACTCTTTCTCACTTTTGTCTTAGGAGAAACCCTGGTACCTCCCTATGTGCAGCGGCTATTACTGGCGGAAAACACACGGCATACCCGCAATGGTACACTCTGGAGCGGCCTGTTCTCCATTCCCTTTTTCGCCATAACCGGCGGGATTGGTCTCATTGCACTCACCCTCAAGCCCGATCTTGACCCCAATCTTTCGATGCCCTTTGTCATCAAAGAGGTGTTGCCCGTGGGACTGTGCGGTGTGGTAATTGCGGGAGTGCTTTCCATCGTAATGTCGTCCGCAGATTCGTTTCTCAATGCGGCCTCCGTATCATTTATCAACGATGTTGTGTCACCCTTGAGCAAAACCAGGATAAGTACACGCCAGGAACTTTTTGCCGTGCGATTCATCAATCTCTTTGTGGGTGTCGTGTCGGTCATCTTTGCCATCAAGATCAAGAGCATTCTGGATATCCTAATCTATTCCTACAATTTCTGGTCACCCATCGTTCTCGTTCCGCTGGTTGCCGCTATCATGGGCATTAAAGCGACGCGCAAGAGTTTCTTCATAGGGAGCCTTGCCGGTGTCCTGGGGGTGGTTGTCTGGAATTTCGTCCTGCACAATCCGCGCGGAATCGATGGGTTGATCATCGGTATTGCAAGCAATGGTATTGCCTTTTTCCTGACTCATACTCTGGAAAAAAGACAAGCCCCCGTCCAGAGTATCACATGACCAAAGAAGAAAAAATCGGACCATAAATTAAACTCCCCTTGTCAAGAGTCCACAATGATTCTGTTCGCAAAAAGATTCCTCGTCTGAGTTTCTTTGCGTTTTAAGAGCATCGGACACCATCTCTTCCCCTTTCTCTTCAACCTCTGTGCGCTCACTGTCTTTCATTCGCGTGATTCGTTCCATTTGTGCGAGACGTAATCCAAACCTTGGACATCGAACCACGGTGGCGTGAAGGTCAGTGTCGTCTGTCCCGGATTTATTGACACGCCGATGAAGCATGGCAAACTTATCAAACTCAAGTGAGAAGGACTTCTTGCGACAGTGCCCAGTTTCTTGCCTGCCGACAAGTGTGCCCGGGCCATCCCGGATGGAGTAGAATTCAATAGAGCGACAATTGTCGTGACGCCGTTGGCAAAACTCTTTTGGCTATTACACCGGATCATCCCCAAGCTTGTGCTTTGGTCTATTCAGAAAGACCAAGCAAAGAGGGTTTGTGAAGCCCGGACCGACGATTTTCCCGACCCTTTTTGGGCCTAAGTTATCCAAATCAGGGAATTCGATACACAATTGAATAAATAGGGGGAAGACGGACAACATGAAAACTGTTACGAGAGCCGTTGAAAAAAGGAATCTGGATTCGCCGGACGAGAGATATTCGCTTCCCAAAGGCAAGGTTGAACTCGTTACGCTGAACGAAAGTAAGAGACGGAAGAGTATCTAGCTCGAAACTGTAACAAAGTTACTGAAGGTCGAGAGAAGGGGGTAACAAAATGTCTTACTTGGTAATTCGACACAAGGTCGAGGATTATGCAAAATGGAAACGGCTGTTTGATGAGCATGCCGCGACTCGAAAGGCACATGGTTGTAAAGGTGGTCAGCTTCTTAGGAGCACAGAAAAGCCGAGCGAGGTCGTAATCGTGTTCGAATGGGACAATCTCGATGAGGCGCGAGAATTCACTCGAAGCGATGATTTGCTGAAGACAATGGAGAAAGCGGGTGTTATGGGTAAACCCGAGTTCTTTTTCCTTGAGGAATCGGAGGTATTTCCCGTTTAGTAATATGGCCGGAGGCCGATGTCCCCCAAAAGGCTTGCGTGATCGCAAGGTGAAGAGTTGAAGGGAAGAGAAAGCCAGTCGGCTGTCATCTAGTGGTGTGTGTGTTAGATTTCGTCGCTGAGCCTCATTGTCGTAACGAGTGAGAAATCTAATTTGAGAACCACAAAAAGGAGGATTGTCCATGGATAGACCCCATCGAGTGACGCCAGATATCGAGGTGCTTCCTACCCATTTCCCCATTCCCGGCGCAGGATTCCTTCCGGTCAATGCCTTCGTCATCAAGGCTCGGGAACCGGTACTCGTTGACACAGGAATGGGGATTGAGAGTGAGGAGTTCATGAATGCTCTGGGGTCGATCATTGATCCCCGAGACTTAAGGTGGGTGTGGGTTACCCACGATGATGCCGATCATACCGGCAACATTCAGAAGGTTCTTGAGGCAGCCCCGAGTGCCCGGCTTGTGGCGAACTCACTGGCAGTGCTGCGGATGAGCACGGCCTGGCCGGTGCCCATGGAGCGGGTCAACTGGCTGAATTCGGGAGACAGCATTAGTGCGGGCGACCGCAAGCTGACCGCTATCAGACCGCCGCTGTTCGATAACCCGACTACTATCGGCGTTTACGATGACAAATCGGAAGCCTTCTTCTCTGCCGATTGCTTTGGCGCCATCATCCCGTCGGCGGCGCAGAACGTCGATGACGTTGCAGAAGAGGATCTGGCTCAAGGCATGATCAGCTGGGCCAGTGGGGACAACCCATGGGTTCATGCGGTTGAGACGAGAAAATTCAGCCAAGCGCTGGACAGAATTCGCCAGCTTGCCCCGAAAATGGTCTTCTCGGGACACTTGCCACCGGCGCGGGGAAAGACCGACCAGTTGTTGGAGTTGCTTGCGGCGGTCCCCACCTCGACCCCTTTCGTTGCTCCGAACCAGACGGCGCTAGAGCAGATATTGGCTCAGACGAAAAGCCGGAGCTGACCACGCGAAAATCCCACCGTTCGGGGTCGCCTTCGTGATGTCAGGAAGGCTGCCTCAAAGGCTCCGAGCAGGACTTGAGGAACGATAAGGTGTCCTGTCCGCCCGCGAACGAATCCATCCAGACCATGTCAAGTGTCAAGGTCTAACGTTAGATGCTAGTGCACGACACTCTCAATCCGGCAATGCCCTGATTAGGAATCTTCTGAAATATTTGTATTAGACTTGCCACTGTTAGCTTCCAAGGACTTTTGTGGTATAATGAAAAATCTGCTGTGGAACAGTGAAAGATTTCATTCGAGGAAGGGAAGTCTGACGTGGCGCCACACCCCACTGCGATTAGATATGTACTCTTGATAGCTCTCGGTTTCGGGGTCGGTACATACGGCACTCTTATCGGGGCGGGCGGCGGCTTCGTCCTGATGCCCATGCTTCTCCTGCTCTATCCCCACGAGAGTCCCAATCAACTCACCAGCATCTCTCTGGCAGTCGTTTTCTTTAACGCGGTTTCCGGCTCGGCGGCCTATGCTCGTATGAAGCGCATCGACTATAGATCCGGACTGATGTTTGGGGTAGCCGCGATGTTGGGCGGTGTTATGGGTGTGTTCACAACCGGCTATGTTTCCCGCCATATGTTTAACGTCATTTTCAGCTTTTTTTTGCTGATCGTGGGCACAGTGTTATTTATAAAGCCCAAATCCGCAGAAAGCGAGCATATCAAGTCACACAGAGAATCTGGATATAAGATAACCCGCCATTTCACTGGCATCGACGGCATTTCATTTGAGTATTCATACAATCCGTTTCTGGGGATCGGGTTGAGCTTTTTCGCCGGCTATTTAGCGGGTTTTTTCGGAATCGGCGGCGGTATTATCTATGTGCCATTGATGGCTTATTTATTGAACTTTCCGGTTCACCTTGCGACAGCGACCTCTCAATTTGTTCTGGCTCTTATGACGTTCACCGGAACCATTACGCATATCTGGACCGGCTCGTTCCATCGGGGAGCGCACCGCACGGCCGCCCTTGGCTTCGGAGTCATGGCGGGCGCGCAACTGGGGGCATACCTTTCCAGCAGAATTAAAGGCTCTTGGATTATTCGCGCATTAGCTTTAGGCGTGATAGTGGTAGGAGTGAGGATCATCATCTCGACGTTCTCATAATTCACATAGGCTGCGGAACCGCACTATTTGATTCCAGAGAGTTCTCGTGATATAGTCGCGGGCCCGCGTTATTTACATCCGATTTACCTATCATTTTGCGCTTTATGCTGCCTTGTAGGGAACTTCGTATTAGAGGGGAACCTTAATTATGGCGCCACACCCAACTACGTTTCAGTATTTTGGTTTGATAGTTCTCGGTTTGGGGGCGGGCACATACGGCGTCCTTATCGGGACTGGCGGCGGCTTGGTCCTGATGGCCGCGCTTCTCCTAATTTATCCTCATGAAAGTCCCGAGCGACTGACCGCTATCTCTCTGGCGGTCATCTTCTTCAATTCGGTCTTAGGTTCAGGGGCACAAGCCCATATGAAACGCATCGACTACAAGTCCGGATTTCTTTTCGCGGCGGCGACGGTTCCGGGCGCCATTTTCGGGGTGCTCACAACACCTTATGTCTCCCGCCACCTGTTTGACGCCGTGTTCAGCTCTTTCCTGATCATCTCGGGCGTAATGTTACTTGTAAAGCCCAAATTTGACGGAAAGGAGCATGCCAAAACACATAAGAAATCCGCATATGAGATAACCCGCCATTTGACCGGCACCGACGGTGTTTCTTTCGAGTATTCATACAATCCCGTTCTGGGGATCGTCCTGAGCTTTCTCGTGGGCTACCTGTCAGGTTTACTCGGAATCGGCGGCGGCATTATCCGCGTGCCGATAATGGCCTATCTGCTGAACTTCCCCGCTCATCTCGCGACGGCCACCTCCTATTTCGTTCGGGCCGTCATGACATTTACCGCGACGATTACGCATATTTGGATAGGGACATTCCATCATGGGGCCCACCGCACGGCAGCCCTTGCCATAGGAGTCCTGGGAGGCACACAATTGGGTGTGTACCTTTCCGACAAAGTCAAGCAGTCGTGGATTATCCGCGGTCCGGCGCTGGTCTTGATAGCGGTGGGAGCGATGATCATCATCAGGACATTCTGGTAATTCACGGACGACAGCAAGGAGAACGTCCCGTGTCCATAGTGACTATCTCGAGAGGGTCTTTCAGTTACGGAGCAGAAGTGGCTGAAAAGCTGGCCGAAAGAGTGGGATATGAATGCATCTCTCGTGAGGTCATCTTGGAAGCATCGAAGCATTTCAACATTCCCGAGATCAAACTCGTTCATGCCATTCACGATGCGCCCTCAATACTGAACCGCTTCACCTACGGCAAGGAACGGTATGTGGCTTACGTGCGTGAGGCCTTATTGCATCGTTTTCAAAAGGATAATATAGTCTATCACGGATTCGCAGGTCATTTCTTCGTGCCGGGAATATCTCATGTCCTAAAGGTGAGAATTCTTGCGAATTTCGAGGACCGGGTGACCATAGTGATTACGCGTGAGGGCGTCTCAGCCGCAGAGGCACGCAAACTCTTGCGGAAAGACGATGAGGAACGGCGTCGCTGGAGTTCTCACCTATACGGGATTGACACATGGGACCCAAACCTCTACGACCTCGTAATTCACATCGGCTCGATAACCACCGATGGAGCAGTGGACATTATCTGTGAAGCCCTGAAGCAGCCCGGTTTCCAGACGACCCCCGAATCTCAAAAGGCCATGGATACTCTGCTCATGGTCGCTCAGGTGC
>CAZSKP010000021.1:0-77499 GCA_964607485.1 uncultured bacterium
CGGGAAGGAAGGCAGAATGGGCCGCATTTACAGGAACATCACCGAGACCGTAGGAAACACCCCGCTTGTTCGACTCAATCGCGTGACGCAAGGCGTGCACGCCAACGTGGCCGCCAAACTCGAATCATTTAATCCCGTCGGAAGCGTGAAGGACCGTATCGGCATCAGCATGATCAACGCTGCGGAGGCGCAGGGGCTCATTAGTGAGAAGACGACGATAATAGAGCCCACGAGCGGGAACACGGGAATTGCCCTGGCATTTGTTGCCGCGGCCCGCGGGTACCGCCTGATACTTACCATGCCCGAAACCATGAGCGCGGAACGGCGCACGCTCCTGAAGCTTCTCGGGGCGGAATTGGTGCTGACCCCCGGTTCGGGAGGCATGAAGGGCGCCGTCGCGAAGGCTGAGGAGCTCGCCGGGAAGATCGAAAATTCTTTCGTTCCGCAGCAATTCAACAATCCCGCCAACCCTGCGATTCACAGGGAGACGACGGCCGAGGAGGTGTGGAGCGACACCGACGGCCAGATCGACATTTTCGTTGCGGGTGTCGGAACGGGCGGCACCATCACCGGGGTGGGCGAGGTGCTCAAACAGAGGAAGGCCGGCATTCAGATCGTGGCCGTCGAGCCCGCAGACTCGCCTGTGCTGTCCGGCGGAGAGCCCGGCCCTCACAAGATCCAGGGAATCGGAGCCGGATTCATTCCCAAGGTTCTCAAACGCGAACTCATAGACGAGGTAATACGCGTGACCAACGACGAAGCAATCCGCACGGCTCGACGCCTGGCCGCCGAAGAGGGCATCCTCTGCGGGATATCTTCCGGGGCCGCATGCTGTGCCGCGCTCGAGGTGGCCCGCAGGGAAGAGAACGCGGGAAGGCTGATCGTCGTCTTGTTGCCCGATACGGGCGAGAGATATCTCTCGACGGAACTCGTCGAACGCGTCTGAGGTGAGACTAGAAGGAAGGGTCCGGTTGGGGTTGTGTCTCGCCTGTCTGAGACTGCTGCCCGCCTTCCGCTTGAGAGGCTGCTTCGGGCGATTCGTGAACCGGCACAGTCCCGATGTCCGGTGAATTGACGTTTGCATGAGACCGGGCGATTATTGATGCGACCACAATCAACGCGCAGACGAGCAGAAGGCTTGCGAACGCAAGCAGGCTCATCTTGAGGTCCATCTTCTTTTCATCTTCTTCCGGCTGCGCCGAGAGGCTCTCACGTTCTTGCGGTGTCAGGCCCGGCTGATTCTGTTCCAAAGCTCTCCCCCCGCGACGGAGTCATTTCTTCTTGAGGATTTCCATGATTGTCAGGACGACGTAGGTCGTTCCCCCTACGACTACGGCCACGATGAGCACGAGAATGGTTCGTATCAAGAGGGTTCTCATTGATCAAATGTTGGCAAATCGGGAGCGGAAACCGAGCCTTCGTTCGCCTCGTTCTCACGGATGCGCATACAGCTCTTCCCAGCCGTTGCGTCGAGTCTAGCACATCGACTATGGATTTTCAATTTCCGTTGTATTATAATGTTAATAAGGTTGCAATTACGAGAAACAGAGAATCCGCATCCGCAATGGCTCGTGCCGGCGCGGATAGCTTGGATGGAGTGAAAGAAAGGAAGGCAGTGAAGTGAAGCGTTGGAAGACCCGCTTAACGGGGTTACTAGTCATATCGGCGGCCTTGCTGGTATCGCCCGCAGAGCCGAGCGTTGCGGAGGGTTCGTTCAAGATTCCGGCCAAGGCCACCGCAAAAACGCTCGACGGGAAGACCGTCAGTCTGACCGATTACAAAGGCAAGGTAGTTTTTCTGAATGTCTGGAAGACGGATTGCATACCCTGCCTTGTCGAGATCCCGATCCTGAACAGACTTCAAAAGGAGTATTCGTCCGAAGACTTTACGGTCATCGGGCTCGCAATGGACAGGGGAAAAGACAAGCGCGTTGCCGCGGTAGCCGAGAAAGCGAATATAATTCATCCAATCTGGCTCGGTTATGGTCAACCAATCGCCAGATATGTTGACGTTGGCATTACGCCGTTCCTGTGGGTCCTTGGGCCCGACGGCGAGCTGCTCTTTTCCATTCCCGGAGCGTTTCCGACGTACGACGATGCGGTGAGGGCCATGAAGTGGGCGCGTATCCTCGCCCGCTCGGCCCAACCGGCGAAACAGCCGTAAGTGCTGTCACAAAAAGACTTGACAATAGTTTTTCGGTATGGTAGGATTAACCCGAAAATAGGGTCTTATCTTCTTCCATCCGCCGGGGAAATGGGTAGGGCGGAGCGTTCGCGGGCGACTCTGCCATCCAGTGGCTTTATGCGAAGCGACCTGAGCGGAATTTTCTTTGAGCGTGCCTTCCGAATCTTGGGTCAAGGCGGCGGAGTGAACGTACAATTGGGTTAGACCGGGTCAAAAAGGGAGAAGGAAGGAAAATGAATAACTCCAGAGGCTTCAGCTTAGGGGAGCGGTTTCTGTGTGGCGTCTGCGTCCTGTTTCTCTTGTTCATCTTATCCACTCCGGCTTCGGCACAAACGTATTCCTCTGGTGGCGAAGAATTATTCAAGGAGAAGTGTGCCATCTGTCATTCGCAGGACAGGGCGCTGAACCGGTTTGACCCCACGGAAAGTTGGGAAAAGGTCGTAGCACGTCAGCGGTCAAAAGCTCCCTTCTGGATAAGTTCCGAGGAAGCCGCCACAATCACGGAGTACCTGCAGAACAGGGACAAGAGGATCTCCTCCGGCCGACCGGACTTGCTCCCCGAGGCGATGGCGACGCGCCAGAACCTCATTGTTGTGGAACCCGCGGCCAGGCTGAACGACAACGTATCCGAGTCTCGATTCGATACGGCTGCCGCCGCCTATGCAGCGAACGAGTTGCTGCTGAGCGGCGTTCCTTTCTTCGAAAAAATCACGCAGCTCGGCCTCCCGACCGACAATGAGCTCGTGAGCATCACATCAGAGGAAGCCTACTGGTATTCTAGATACATCCTGTCCGCCCTCAACATGGAGTCGGGCATGGGGCTTCATCTCCTTCAATCCCGACGCACGATATTGCAGGCGGAAGAGGAAGGGGTTTCACCCCAAGATTTCTACAACAAATTTCTCGAACGCGTCAAAGAACGAACGGGCCAGCAGACACCGCCCGAGGGGATGTATCCAATATTTGTCGAATTCGCTTCCGGCGAGCCGGAACTGACCGAGCTGCCCGATTTCAAAGACTACGCCACCCTGAGGTGGAACCCGCAGAAATTCGATAAGACCATCACGCCGGCCGCCCTGGGCCAGACCCTCTACAAGCAGGCACTGTGGGCCGAGTATTTCTTCGGCTCGAAGCATGGCGAGAACCTGTTGGGCAATGACGCCGTTGAAGGGTATATCGGTTCGATATTGGTGGCCGAGGCCGCCGCGAAGATGCATTTCCTGAGGTCCGAAATGGCCTACGACGGCAGAGAGCTCGGCGCAGTGAATCCTTTCACGTACGAGGCGAAGCTGCTCTACTATCCGCATCAGATACTCGTTGAGCTTTCCTATCCCGAGGGTTTGCCCCCCGTGCCGGTCTCATATCAAGTCGTCGACCCCAACAGCAGCTTGTTTGACCAGGCGTCGCTCCTGTTGGGAACGAGCGAGTTCTACCATTTCTCGGACCCCAAGATCGAGGATAACTGGGACGCCGTCTTCGGTTCACCCGCCGAGGGCGCACTGTTCCCGCCCGAGCCTCACAACACGGCCAAGGGCCTGGCGGGAGTAGTGCTGAAGAACATGGTCGCGATGCATTTCGACCCGGTTCGTCAAACGTTCGTTTCCACGTGGGCCAACGGCGAACGGGGCAACACGATATCGTCGCTCGACGCCGGTCTGGCGCTGCTCGCGCTCGCGAACACCTACAATGCATTCCATGATGACGAGGATCTGAGGCAGGGCGCGAAAAAGATGCTCGAGCGCCAGGCGGAGTTCTTGTCAGAATACATGCAACTTTCCGACGGCGGGTTTGTCGACAGCTACAACCTCGAAACGAGCGCACATTCGGAGGTGGCTCGCACTCTCGCCTCGCAGGCAATGGCGGTGCGCGGCCTTATAGCGGCGTATCAGGTGACGGACAACTCGAGCTATCTCGAGTCGGCCATGAGCGCGCTTACCTTCATGAATAAGAACCTGTGGTCCTCCGCCGCCAAGATGTACCGGTCGGCCGAGGGCGCCGAACTTTCCCGTTACTCCCCCCTCGACGTCGGAGCGACCTTGGGCGCATTGAGGGAAATCGTGCTCGTCAAACAGGACAACGAGGCGCTCAACAGGTTCAAGATATTCTTTGTTACCGCGCTGAAGAAGAACGGCATGCAGCTTGCGGAACTGGAGCCTACGGGCGAAAAGATGGGAAGCGTGCGGGATGTGATGACGCCCGACTCCGACGGCGACGGCGTGAGAAAGCCCCAGTTTGCCGGAGGCAAGTTCGGAATTGCTCCCGTAGTTGCCGGGCAAATAGAGGTCTCGACTCCGTAGAGAGCGAGTCGGACCCGAGCGGGGAGCGGAGAGGAGGAGAATGGGCATGGCTTCCGCTCCACAGATCACAAAAGACATGAGAATCGAGGAGGTCATAAAGCGGTATCCCAAGACCATAGGCGCGTTCGAACGATTTGGCCTCAGATGCACGGGCTGTTGCGTGTCGGCATTGGAGGATATCGAAGAAGGCGCTCTCTCTCACGGCATAGATCTCGACAATCTGCTTGATGAACTCAACCGCGTCGCGCAGGAATGAATGTCACGCGGCCCACGCGCGATGAACAAAAATCCCAGGTCGGACCGGGCAAGGGCGCGTCCAAAGCCGAAGCGCGCTCCGTCTGAGTCGCATCTCTCCGAGCTTCAGAAGACCTCTCACACTGCAAGACTCATCACGTTCACGACCGACTTCGGAACTGCCGACGCCTATGTGGGTGTCATAAAGGGCGTGGTCGCCGGCATCAGCCCCAAGGCGCGCGTCATCGACCTGTGCCACCATGTTCCGCCGCAGGACATACGCGCCGCGGCGTTCCTGCTGGCAGGCTCGTTTGGATACTTTCCGCCCGGAACAATTCACGTAGTCGTCGTCGACCCCACCGTCGGAGGCGAACGGCGGGCGTTGTGCGTTCAGGCGGGGCGATACTTTTTCGTCGGACCCGACAACGGCGTCCTCTCTCTCGCATGCTACCGCTCCGGTCGCCCGAAGATATTCCTGCTCGAGAACGAGAAGTACTTCCTTGAAAACCCTAGCCGCACCTTCCATGGACGCGACGTCTTCGCACCCGTTGCCGCTCACCTCTCAGCGGGCGTTCCCGTCGAATCGTTCGGGCGCAGGGCGCGCTCGATGGTGCGGATACGTCTGCCCATGCCGGTCGTCGAGCGCGGTCGGCGCATCAAGGGCGAAGTAATCCACATCGACAGCTTCGGCAATCTCATCACCAACATCGAGGAGGCGGGTATTCGAAAGGTCTTCCAACGAGCCGACAAACGCGACCTCGTTATTGCGTGCACCGGCCATCGGATACATGCTTTGAGCGAGACCTACGGAGACACATCGCCGGGCACGGCGGTGGCTCTTTTCGGAAGTTATGACCTCATGGAAATCGCCGTTCGTGACGGCAACGCGTCGTCGAGGCTGGGAGCGAAACAGGGCGACCCGGTCAGCGTTGAACTGAGCGAACGCTGAGCGGCGCACATTCCTCACGACAGGAGGGGGATCGCATGACGGATATTCTCCGCGGCGTAGAGGCAGCGAAATTGCTCAAGAATATGATCCACGAAAAGACGCAGGTACACTCGGAGAGCGTTGACCTGACCGTGAAATCCATAACGAGGGTGGCGACCGTCGGCAGCCTCGATTTCGGCGGAAGCGAGTTCGCTCCGGGCGAGAAGGTGCCGCTCGCTCCCAAGAAGATAAAGCCCGACGACAAATACGGCTGGTGGCTGCTGGCGACGGGCGAGTTTCTGGTGGAATACAACGAGGAACTCTCGCTGCCCCCGCATCATCTGGGAATCATTCAGCCGCATGAACGACTGATTGAGTGCGGAGTGACGCACAGCACCCGGTTTGTCACCGAGGCGGACGAAAGGCTTCTGTCTCTCATCCACGTCTGCCAGGCCGACGTGCGCATAAAGGAGAACGCCCGGATATCGAAGCTGATTGTGCTGCAGCACGCATGAGAGTGGGGCCGGCGCGGTCCCGCCTCTATCCCGACAGGATCTCCAGCCGAACCCTCGCGAGGCCTGTCTCCACCATCCCCAGGTCGGACGCCGCACCGTAGGACAGGTCTATGTCGCGTCCAGGTACGAACGGCCCTCGGTCGTTGATACGCACAACGCTCTGCCGGCCGTTTCGCAGGTTGGTCACACGGACAAGGGTTCCGAACGGCAGCGTCCGGTGGGCGGCGGTGTGAGCATGCATGTTATACACTTCGCCGCTGGCCGTCCGGCGTCCGTGAAACTTGCGTCCATACCACGAAGCGACTCCCGTGAAAACGCTTGTGCGTGTGCCGCTTCGCGCGGCGCGCTTGCTGAAACGGTCGCTTGAATCGGTGCGCCGTGCGCGCGTCCGCGACGTGGAGCCATAGTATCGTTTCGATTGAATCGCAGAGCCGGACGCTCTGGAGACTCGTTGGGGGGCGCTCATCCCGGCGTTGCGACGCGCTTCTTCGAGAAGCGACCCCGGTTGGCGAACCCGCTGTTCGTGGGGGAGGTAATACATGCGGATCTTCCTGGAATATGCAGGCGCCTCTGGGGTCACGCTTCGAGAATTGTATTCAGGCGATTCCAGAGATTCGGCGGTGAAGGCCTCGGCCGGGGGAGCAGCCAGGCAGATAGTCGCGAATACGCCGGCTGTTAAGAATATTTTCTTCCTTAGTTCCATCGCCATTGTAATTAACGTTACTGTGGTCAATTTTATTCAAAACGGCAAGCAGCCCTTTCTCACGAGCAAATACCGTACCAAGACTCCAGCAGCGAGTGGCAACGAATTAACTCCGGTTCTGGCAAATAGTTAGGTGCTGCCGGCGGAAGAGGATGAGGGAGGGGACAGGCGAAAATCTGTCATAGGCTTTCCCTTTTTCGCCCACAAGCCTTCGATAACGCGAGACTCAGCGAAAAAATGAGGGCGGCTCCCTGTGGAGAAACCGCCCTGCGGAAACAAGGTTTTTTCAAAGCAGTGTCGTCGTTACTCCTCGTGTGGTTGAAGGGTGCCGCAGTGTATGCAGCGCTGTGTGTTGAATTCTTTATCCTTCACCATTCCGAAGCGACCACAATGCCTGCAACCGCGGCTGAAGTCTTTGATCTCGACTTTAAGACCCGCGACACTGTAGCTTTCGGTTTTTTCTTCTTCTTCGGTCATTCTATAGAACCACCTTTCTCAATACTATTATGCAACTTGGGGTGAGATTCCCGCAAGCTTACAGGCCCACACCCCCATCCACCTCGACCACCTGGGCGTTTATGCCGTCGGCCTGGGGGATCGCAAGGGCAAACACAGCGCCGGCGGCTTCCTCGGGAGTGAGGATGCGGCCGCCGCGCATCATGACAAACTGTTCGGCCATCGACCGCATCTGTTCGGGGATGCCTATGTTGGCGCCCAGTATCTTTTCGCCTCCGGTCGCCTGCGTGAGACGTGTCTCGACAAACCCGTAGGCCACGCAATTGCAGTTGACCTTCAGGCGGAGCCACTCCCTGGCGAGAACCCGCATGAGTCCGACTGCGCCGCTTTTGGCCGCTCCGTAATTCGTCTGGCCCGCGTTGCCGCGCGTTCCGGCCTCGGACGCCACAAAAATAACCCGCCTGAATTTTCCGTCCTGGCTCAGCTCTTTGAAGTGGGGATAGGCCAGTTTGCAGAGCATCCACGGAGCTTCCATGTGAACGCGCTCCATCAGCCGGAAATCATCGAGCTCCATCTTTTGAATGACCTTGTCATTGCAGAATCCGGCCGAAGGAACCAGGATGTCCAACCCTTTGAAATTGTCGAGGGCGGCCTTTATCAGGCTTTCGTTCGTGGACTGCTCCATCACGTTTCCCGCCACGGCGACTGCCTTCCCGCCGGCCTTCGTTATCGCGTTCGCGACCTCTTCGGCGGGCCCCTTGTCGAGGTCCGACACCACCACGCTCGCGCCTTCGCTGCCGAACATCTTCGCTGCCGCCGCGCCTATTCCCCGACCTGCGCCGGTTATCACAGCCACCTTACCGTCAAGCAAACCCATATCCGCTGCCTCCTTCGTAATTGATGCCTAGGAAATTCCCAAACAGATTAAGGAGTGTCTTCCGCGATGTTTTGGTATGACGGGGAGCATCGCGCAGACCTCCTCCCGACGAAGCAGTGCTATTCTACCATATTTTCCGGGAATTGCAACACTTTTTTTGGCTTCGGGCACAAACGGCTCTACCGAGTATATGAGATGTGGGCATGGGGAAAAGATGGGCCGAAGCCGCGACGCACGGCAGACACGCGCGCTCAGCCGAAAAACTTATCGAAGTAGTCTTTGTCCGCCAGGAGATTCAGGTCAATCCTCAAGAAGTCCTGGACCTCCTCGGTCGTGATAGGTGAATCCACCTGGTTTCTTATGGACGGCGAGACGTCGCAGACGCCCTCGCTCTCACAGTGCTCGTTCTCTTCCGCTATGCGGTCTTCCGCCTCGCGTATGATTCGTTCGAGTCCGCCCTCGTCCACCGGCCCGCCGTGGGAGTTGATGTATTCCATGATGATGCGGGCAAGCGATTGGATTCTTTCCCCGAACTTGCCCTCGCCGAGCATCTTTCTCCTCAGGCCAATCACCTTGTTGTTGTACAATGCGACGGCTTCGCCGCATATCGGACACGGACCCATCAGGATGGTGCGTGGCGGGGGAGGAGATATGTAGCCGCTCGATTTGCAATATGGACATGTTACGCGAATCATTCGTTCATCTCCCCCTCTGCGATGATTACCGCTCAAAAGCCCTTTCGCACAACTATATTATAACACAAATGCTTGTGCACTTCAACACGACGCAAAAATGCGGGTAGGGCATTGCCGGCGGGGGGGGATTTCTCTATCCGACAATGCCCTTTATGTTCGTGGTTCGTGGCCGCACGATGGGCTTAGGATCGTGCATGCACCCGCAAGTTACTGCTGTCTCCTCATCAGGCGTCTGGCGGCTCGCGCTTCGATTGCGCAAACCTTCTGAACAGCTTTATTTCAAATTTCGCCGTCCCGTCCTGACACAACTCTCCGGCGGCGAAATGCTTGACCAAGTCCTTGAGCGATGGCCCACGCCGGTTCGATGCTGCAAGTCATCCGCGACCCGCCTCGTAGATTGTCAGTTTTTCACCTGCTTTTTTCGGCGGAAAGACGATTTCTTTCTTCAAGTTTTCGATGAGTTTTTCCAATTCTTCGATCTGCTCCGAATCGAGGTCTATCGGATGAGAAGAGTTGGTATCGGATTTCATGTCCCGTAACACCGTCTTATTCCTCATAGAGTTTATCTCGTAGTGACTTGTTCAGGCGGCTGCCTCAAAACCGACCAGTTGGTTTGTTGCTCGGCAAAAAATTTTTATGAGGCCACGCCCTCCAACAGTAGCAACCTTAGGTTCCTGAACAGCCACGATAAGTCGATATTCTTGGGGTCGAGATGTGCCATCATCGTCGTTCCCTCTAAGCTCCCGATAATCAATAACGCCAGGGAGTCAGGGTTCACATCCTTCTTAAACAGGCCTTCCCGTTTCCCCTGTTTCAGTATCTCCACTATGCTTGCCTTCCACTCGGCATATATCTTACGTAAACGCTCCGAAAAATGCTGCTCGACCTCCATCATTTCCGCGGTCAGAACCGCCAGCAGGGCACACCCATGATAGATATTGCCTTCATGAGTGTCTATCATGATCTCGAACATCCGCTCGATTCTCCTCAGTGCCCCTTTTTCCTTCGCGACTTCCTCGAGCACGTTATGGACCCAAAAGTCTTTCATGTGGTCTATAACGGCGTCGCCCAGCTCCTCTTTGCTCTTGAAGTGGAAGTAGAACCCGCCCTTGGTGATGCCGGCGGCCTTGAGAATCTGAGAGAGCGACGTATTATGAAATCCATTTTTTCTGAACAGCTCGGCGGCCGCTTCGACGATACGCTTGCGAGTCAGCCTGCCTTTTTCCAGCGTAACGGTTGTCATTGCTCCCCCTGAGAAAACCGACCAGTCGGTTTCCTCACCTAAAGTGTACCATACCACCCTCGTTTTGTCAATACCCCCGACACAAAAATTCGACAAAATCTTCGGTCAACGCCGCGTACACGCCCACAACCATTACGCATCCCGCGGTAATGTTTATAACAATATATAAATACGGAGGTTACAGCACTAATGCCGTGGCAGGTGAGGACCGCCTCAGGGCGTTCCCCGCTATTTTGTAACTCATTGAATACAGAATGCTTAGAGAATGGAAAATGGAAGGATTTTGGTGGAATTACGCGTCAGAAGGGTGCTCAGGCGAGCATGTCGATGATGCTGCCAGGGGTCTGCGTGCCGGCATCGTTGGCCGCGCGTTCGACCGTGTTCTGCTGTTCCGGCCGATTCGGCTCAGCCGGCTCGCGGACGGTCGCCGCCTCCGCAGCCCCCGTCTGCCGGGCTTCGTTTTGGCCGGGCCTCTGCGCTCCTTGCTCGGCCGCGCGTCTTTCGAGGGCAGCCGCCTGCTGCATCTCTGCCAAGTCCGGCCTCTGCGGCTGCTGAGTTGGAAATCTGACTCCCATGTCCCCCGTCCTCAGATTTTCAGACAATTACTTACCAGAGAAATTTTAGCATGGATTCGGGGCGATGTCAACGGGGGCAGTTGATTCCGGGGCGTCGGCGTGTGGTATAATGAAAACTACACGTTTCGCTGGCAGAGAGCTTCGGTGAACGACCCAGGCTCGGAGTGGAAGCGCCCGAGTGTCAAATGTGAGGAATGACAGACTACCAGCGAGCAATTCTGAATTTCAGCTATGTGTTGCCTAGAACCCTGGCGGGAATGGCGAGGCCGGGGCTCATCAACTCTCTGGCGGAGGATCTCGCCTTTCTCAGGTCAGAGGGGATCAGGGCGATTCTCTCGTTGTCCGAGACGCCGCTCGAGGAGGACCTCGTACGAGAGAGAGGGTTTTCATACTTTCACATACCGATCAACGACTTCACGGCGCCGACGATAGAACAAGTGGAGCAGTGCGTGGAGTTCGTCGAACGCATGCTGACTGTCGAGAAGAAGCCTGTGGTGATCCACTGCGGCGCCGGATGCGGGCGAACCGGGACGATGCTCGCCTGCTATTTTACGAAGAAGGGAAAGACAGCGGAGCAAGCGATTACAGAGGTGAGGTCCATGCGACCTTGCTCGATAGAAACAGACGGTCAAAAAGCTTTGGTGTATCAATACGAGGAACATCTGAAATACCGACCGCCCACGGAAGAAGATTGAACCGAAATCCTCTCCTTTCGACCTTGGTAAGACCGAAATTCCTGGCAGATCAAATGTTGGGCCGGCTTGCCAAGTGGCTGCGGCTCTTGGGTTATGACACGCGCTACGCGAGCGGCATCGACGATGCCGACATCCTCGACCTTGCGGAATCGGAGCGACGAACCATATTGACGCGCGACACCCTGCTCATACGGCGGAAACGCTGTCGAAATTATATCTTCATCAAGAGCGACCACTGGCGCGAGCAATTGAAGCAAGTGTACCTCGATGCCGGGCTCACCTGCGATTCGGCGCTGACCATATGCGCGCTCTGCAACAGCCCGCTTTCTCCCGTCGATAAACGAGAGGTGGAGTCGCTTGTGCCTCCGTATGTGTACGCCACTCAGGAAACGTTTTCAAAATGCGAGAACTGCTCGCGTGTGTTCTGGTCGGCAACCCACGTGAGCCGGATACTTGACGAACTCAGAAACTTGAAGGAGGAGTCGTGACCATGCGCAGAGAGTTTTTGTGCCTTATTCTGGCGGCGCTGCTGCTGTTCGTCGGCTGTTCCGAGCGGGGACAGGACGTTGCGGGGGCCGAGCCGCAGAGCCCCGCCGTCTCGACGGCAGGCGTTCCCCCTGCCGTTCTTCCGCCGTCGGTCGCGGGCATGTTCTATCCCTTGGATGCCGAAACGCTCAGGGCCGACATAGCCCGATACTTGAAATCCGCGAATCCGCCCGAGATAGACGGAGAGATTGTGGCGGCCATTGTTCCCCATGCAGGTTACGCCTATTCGGCCCCAGTCGCCGCATACGCATACAAGGCCATCGCACGTCAAGCCGAGAAGCAGGGGAGTGAGGCAAACAAGAAGTTGGACGCGGTCGTCATCCTCGCCTTCAGTCACAGAGGGAGTTTTGGGGGAGTGTCGGTTTACTACGATGGCGCCATGGAGACTCCTCTGGGGCGCAAGGCGGTGAATGAAAAGATCGCGCGTGCTTTCATGAACGCCGACCCGCGTCTGTCATTCGCGCTGCGCGCTTTCGTCGGCGAGCATTCCGCCGAGGTGCAGGTGCCCTTCATTCAGACGATTCTCCCCGACGTTCCCATAGTCCCCGTCATCTTCGGTCAGCAGAATGCTTCCAACGTGGAGGCGGTCACTAAGGGGCTGGAGGAAATCGCGAAGGAAAATCACATCCTGGTCATCGCCACGACCGACCTCTCGCATTACAATCCTTACGAAAAAGCAAATTCATTGGATGCGGAGACCGTGCGGCTGATGGTGAAGGGCGATCCAAGGGAGATGGCCCAGTATGTGAGCGAGCACTACGACCGCATGTGCGGCCCCGGGCCGGTGCTCGCCGCCATGTCCTATGCGGAAAGCCAGAGAGCGACGCCGGTGCTGCTCAAGCATGCCAACTCCGGCGACACCGCCGGCGACAAGTCGGCGGTCGTAGGCTACGCCGCGGTGGTCTTTGTAAAGAAGAACGGCGCCGAGTCAACGGAAAAGAAACACGAGGCGTCGGCGGCTCACGAAAACGAAGCGGGCGAGTCGGATTCCAATTATCTCAACGAGGACGACAAAAATACTCTGCTCCAGCTCGCGCGGCGATCGCTCGAGTCCTTTGTGCGGGACAAGAGGCTTCTCGTCGTCGATGCGCCGGAGAGCGAAAGGCTGAGAGAAAACGGCGCGGCATTCGTCACACTCACGGAAAACGGACAGCTCCGCGGTTGTATCGGAAGCATGCAGCCCACGATGCCTCTGTACGAGACCGTGATTCGTATGGCTGCGGCGGTGGCATCGGAGGACCCGCGTTTCCCGCCGGTTCAGCCGAAGGAGCTGGACGACATTCGCATCGAAATTTCCGTCAATACTCCTCTCAGGGAAGTTTCAGGACCCGACGAAATCATCCTGGGAAAACACGGAGTCGTCGTCGCGAAAGGATTGCGACGGGGAGTCTTTCTCCCTCAGGTGGCGACGGAAACAGGCTGGACGAAGAAAGAATTTCTCGAAAACTTGTGCGCGCACAAGGCCGGACTTCCGCCCGACGCGTATAAGAAGGATGCCAAGCTGTACGTGTTCTCGTCGATAGTCTTCGATGAGAAGGATTAGCATCTTTAGTGCCAACGCTCGTGACTCTGCACACTTTTCTCGAAGAAGAAATTTTTTTGTTGACAAAACATTTTTAGCTGGTATGATAGCACTGTTTTTGTTCATTCGAGGTTTGTTTCAGCTGCGCGGGAATCTCTATGAAGGCACGCCCCAAGAAGTGTCGTCGCTCCTCCGAGAAACAATCCGCACCCAAGAAAAAGATTCTCATCATCGATGCCGACCTCGTGATGACCGAGCTGTTGCGGAGTTATCTCGGACAAGAGAAGGGGTTCGAAGTATTGACGGCGGAGACGGGCGCCGATGGCATAAGGACGGCAATAGAACACCAGCCCGATCTCATCCTGCTTGACTTTCGGCTCAGCGACATGAGAGGACTGGAGGTGCATGAAAGGCTGCGACAAAACTCGACCGCAAGGGAAACACCCGTAATCTACGTCTCCTATTTCCTCACCCTTCGCGCGATTGAAGAAGCGACAGGCAAAGGCGCCCGGGGATTCATCAGCAAACCCTTCAACCTGTCGCAAATGTACACGAAAGTGGCAAACGTCCTCAGCTCCTCGTAGCCGCCCCCTAGATTTCGTTTTCGCCGAGCAGAGTTCCGACCGCGTCCCTCCGTATCGCTATACCCTTCACGCATCTGCACTGCGAACAATCCGCACAACGCTCGACGCCAAGCGACATCGCCTGCGAGCGTCTGTCCTCTTTGTCGCGTGAGTCGAGATGCAGTTGCGCGAGTCTCACGAAAACGTACGGCCCGCCGAAGCCGTCATCGTTCCAATCGAAATGGGGACAACTGGACATGCAGCCGTAACATTCCAGGCACCCAATCAATCGCTTGTAGACTTCCGCGACGGGCATGGCGGCCAGAGGCTGCTCCACGCCGGGCGAGACATAGAGACGCAGCGTCGAGATTCTCCGGTCGATGACCGACCTGTCCACGACAAGGTCTCTGATGGGCGGCAGGTTCTTCAGGGGAGAAATCCGCATTCCCTCCGTCGCCCGGGTGAGACAGGCAAGGCGCGGGCTGCCATTTACATCGACCGCACACTCCCCGCACTTCGCCGAGCGGCACCCGTACCTGAACGCCAGCGTCGAATCGTAGTTCTCGAAGATGTGCAGGAGAGCCTGCAGCACGGTCGCGCCCTCTTCCAGCAGAACGGAGTAACTATGCCCGATGCATTTCGCTTGCTCCGGGTCATAACGCTCGACGAACACGTTTCCGTCCTGCATCACGCATCTTCTCCGAGATTCAAACGAGAGTCGAGAATTTTCGCCTGCGTTTTTCGTGGGAGCCGGCTGAGGATGAAGAATTGGAGTCTCTCGCGATTGGGGTTCGGTCCCCCTTTGGTGCCGAGACCGAATTTCGACAACGCGACAGGTTCGGCCCTGACAGACAGCGCGTCGCCGTCCATTCGCACTATGACGTTTTGCAGCCATCTCTTGTCGTCGCGTTTGGGATGGTCGAGCCTGACGTGCCCGCCCCGCGATTCCTCGCGCGCCTTCGCGCTGCGCGCGACGACCTCGGCGACGATGAGCATCTTCTCGAGTTCCAGCGCGTCGCTCCATTCGGGATTGCAGTCTCGCCGGCTCGACACGCTCACGTCGTCGCGCTGCGTCACTATCTCCGAAATCTCTTCGAGCGCACGGTCGAGCCGCGCTGCATCCCGGATGGGCCCGACGTTTTTCCACATCGCTCTCTGGAGTCTTCGCACGAGTTCGATCGGCCTGTGCGCGCCCGACCTTCCCAGCAGGCCTTCCGCGTGCGAGCGCGACTGCTCAGCCGTATCGAAATCTGCCGCCGGCTGCTTGCGGTTCGCCGCCGCCTCGGCCGCGGCCTTGCCCGCGAGGCTTCCGAAGATAAACAGTTCTGCCAGAGACGTGGAGCCGATGCGGTTCGCTCCGTAGAGTCCGCCCTGCGCCTCGCCGACGGCGAAGAGGTTGTCAACGCCCTGCACTCGGCAATCGGTATCGACTCTCACTCCGCCCAATTGGTAGTGGCCCGTCGGAAAGACGTCCCAGGGAACCTGCCCGCGAGCGGCCTCCTCGCCGTACGCACGCCTGACGACCTCTGTCATCGACGGAAGCGTCCGCTTGAGGAATTCAAACATCTTAGCCCCGATGATTCCCCGAAAATTCGGCGACAGGTCGAGCAGCATGCCCCCGTGTTCGGTGGCGCGGCCGCGTTCTTTTGCGAGCGACATCGCCGCCGCGACCCTCGCGCGGGTCATCGTCCGAATGCGGGGCAGTACTTCCTTGCCTTTCGCGTCCAGAAGTTTGCCGTAGGGTCCGGCGATGGCGGGCTCGCCGCAGACGATGCCGATCATCGAGGCGGGGTGGGTGAGTGCGAAGGGGATGAATTGCTGGTGCTCCATGTCGGTGAGCTCGGCGCCGGCCTCGAGCGCGAGCGCGTAGCCGTCGCCCGTGAGCGCGCGCGAGTTGCTCGTGTGCGGATAGAAAATCCAGCCAAGCCCGCCCGCGGCGAGAATCGTCTGCTTCGCCGCGATGGCCACCATCTCGCCTGTGAGCCACCTGAGACAGAGCGCCCCTTCGACGGCTCGCCCGTTTCGGAGCAACTTCACGGCGAGCGTCTCGTCGAGCACATCAACTCCTGCGCGGGCGGCGGCCGCCCTGAGGGCAGTGCCGATAGGAATCGCCTCGGAGTAACCCGGCTGGGTGCGCGGCAGGCTGTGTCCGCCCAGCGGGGCGGGCAGGGGAGCCAATTCGCCGGAAGGTTTTCGGGCGAAGATAATGCCGAACCGTTCCATCAGCTCGGTGGCAAGGTGGGCGCGCTCGCAGTATTTCTCGACGAGCGTTTGATCGTTCAGGAATCCGCCTCCGACGATGATGTCGCGCATGAGGGCATCGGGGGAGTCCTTCGGCGAGATGTTCGGCCGCAGCACCAGTCCGGCGGCGATGCGGGTGTTGCCGCAGCCGTAGGGTCCCTTTGAGATAATCAGGGCGTTCGCACCCGCCTCGGCGGCCGCGACGGCGGCCACGATTCCGGCCCCGCCGGCGCCGATGCAGAGGACGTCGCATTCGATACGCCTGACCATTGACGCGCTATTCTATCTCTATTTCCTTGACGGCGAGCTCCATCCCTTCAATCACATCCACGTCTTTCGATTCACATTCGGGACAGAGGAACTCGTAGTTCTGCACCATGAAAACGTGTTCGCAGGCTTTGCATCCCGCCTTGATGGGCACGCGCTCGACTTCAAGCGCCGCCCCCTCGGCGGGAGTGTCCTTCGTGACGAAGCCGAAGAAGAACGAAAGCTGGTCGGGCACTATGCCTCGAAGCTCGCCCGCGCGTATGCGGACCGTCCGGATTTTTGTCGCGCCGTTTCGCTGGGCCTCGGCGAGCACGATTCTCAGAATGCTTTGCGCTACCGACATCTCATGCATGAAACACTCGCCCTCGGCGCTACATCTTTCCCTTTTCCTGCATTATCGAACTCATCAGGTCGCGGAAGTTGCGTTTCGGCTCGGCGAGCTCTTCCCTTCTTCTCATCGATAGAGACTCCGTCGGGCACACCATGTTGCACAGCCCGCAGCCGAGACATTTCTCCGGATCGACTTCGGCGACCTCGTTGACCGTGAGCGCGCCGAAATGGCACCTCTCGACGCACGCTTCGCACGCGGAGCACGTGTCGTAATCTATCTCGACGACGAAATGCGACGTGGCGACCGCGTGGGGCTTGTGCAGCCGTGTTATTCCACCCAGGATGCCGCAGCAACATCCGCAGCAGTTGCAGATGAAGTTGACGTGCTTCTGGGTGTTGTCGGAAAGATGCACGAGGCCTTCCTTTTCTGCCGTGTCGAGGACCCTGTAGGCCTCTTCCTTCGTAATCCTGCGGCCGAAGCCTCGTTCGACGACGTACCTTGCGAACGGGCCGAACTGGAGGCAGACGTCCTTCGGCCTGCCGCACGACTTGCCCAGCAGCTCCATCTCATGCCGGCAGTAGCACACCGAGAGCGCAAGCTCGTCCGCGTCCTGGATGAATTCCGAGACGCGCTCGTACGGAAACACCTCGACGCCGCTGGGTATCTCTTTCTCCATGACGACGACGCGCGCCATCTGCGTTCTTGACGCAAAGAGGTCTTCGGCCCAGCCGGAGTGCCACATCGCATCGAAGAGGCCCGCCAGCTTCTTCGTTCTGTCGTTCACCTCGCCCTTCATAAACTGAAGCTCGAAGATGCCGGGCACGAGCGGGAACAGACTGTAGTAGTCCACCCCATCCTGCTTCCGGTGATAGGCAAGGCCCTTGTTGGCCATCGACTCGAGGATGGGCTTGAGCTCCGCCTCGTCGCGTCCGAGCGTCTCGCAGATGGAAGCGAGCGGGGAGGGGAGTATGGGCATGTCGGCCCCCACCTTTGCCTCGTCATCTGTGAAGAGTGTCTTCAGCAGCTTGACAAATTCCTCCGTCTTCGGTGCGCCGGCGGGGAATTGGTTAAGCTTGTCGATGAGTTGTTCATACACGTTTGCAGCCACTGTTACCTCCTCTGAAGCTCCTCGCTGTTGCGTTTTCTCTTTGTTACTTCTTTCGGCCTTTCTTTGTTTGTTTCCCGCGCTTTGCTGCCAATTCTTTTGTCAACCATTCGAGCCACGCATCGAGTCCTTCGCACGTGGTGCAGGACATCGGGAATATCGCCAGCTTCGGATTAATCTTCGAGGCATTCGTTCTGGCCTCGTCCATCTTGAAGTTCGTGTAGGGAAGAAGGTCCACCTTGTTGATGAGCATCGCGGAAGATTCGCGGAACATGAGCGGATATTTCAAGGGCTTCTCGTCGCCTTCGGTCACACTGAGCATCATCACCTTGTGGTCCTCGCCGACCTTGAATTCGGCAGGGCAGACGAGATTGCCGACGTTTTCTATGATGAGGATGTCGATAGTCGAGCAATCGAGGTTTCCGAGCGCGCCTCTTACCATGTTGGCGTCGAGATGGCACGCGCTGCCGGTATTTATCTGGACGATGGGGACGTCGAATCCCTGAAGGCGGTCGGCGTCGCGGGTCGTTTCGATGTCACCCTCCACGATGCCCACGCGCACGCCTTGCGGCTTGAGTTTTTCGATGGTGCGTTCGAGCAGCGTCGTCTTGCCGGCTCCAGGCGAACTCATCAGGTTTATGGCAAGCACCTTGTTCGCGTCCAGCGTAGCCCGGATTTCCTCGGCGATTACATCGTTTGCTTTCAGAATGTTGTCGAGAACGGTTATCTTCATTTTCGTAAACTCCGCGTTGTTATCATGTGAAGGCGCCTATGCCCGTGGCGAACCTGCCGATTACCAGCTTCAATATCTGGCTGGTTCCCTCGTACAGGCTGGCGACGCGCGCGTCGCGCATGTATCGCTCGACCGGATACTCGTTGGAGTAGCCGTAGCCGCCAAAGACCTGGATGGCTCGGTTGCCACACCTGAGCGCCGCCTCGGATGCGTAGAGCTTTGCGATGGAGGTCTCGCGCGTGTTTCCCTCGCCCTTGTTCTTCAGGTGTCCGGCCTGGAAAACAAGCAACCGAGCGGCCTCGGTGTCGACGACCATGTCGGCGATCAGCTCCTGCACGAGCTGGAAGCCCGCGATGGGCCGTCCGAACGCCGTCCGTTCCTGCGAATATTTCACGCTCGCGTCGATGCAGGCCTGGCAGATGCCCACGCAGCCCGCGGCGACGCTGTACCGCCCGTTGTCGAGCGCGCTCATGGCGACCTTGAAACCTTCGCCGACTTTGCCCAGCAGCGAGTCGTCGCTCACCTTCACGTCCTCAAGCGTGAGCGAGGAAGTGTCGGACGACTTGAGCCCCAGCTTGCCGTGTATCGGCTGCGACGAGAAGCCATCCGTGTCCGTATCGACCAGAAACGCGGCGATGCCCTTGTGCTTCAGTTTCTTGTCGGTCTGGGCGAAGATGATGGCGAGCTTTGCGACGCCGCCGTTGGATATCCACATCTTGTTTCCGTTCAGCACCCACTCGGCGCCTTTCTTCTTCGCCGAGGTGGAAAGGTTGGCGGCATCGCTTCCGGCGTCGGGCTCCGTGAGCCCGAAGCATCCGATAATCTCGCCGGAGGAGAGCTTCGGCAGGTATTTCTTCTTCTGCTCTTCGGTTCCCCATTTGAGTATGGTGAGCGCGACAAGCGAGGAGGTGACCGAGAGAACGGTGCGCACGGACGAGCAGGCGCGGCCGATTTCCTCGGTCACGAGGGCGTATGAAATGAAGTCCATGCCCGCACCGCCGTATTTTTCGGGTATCGCCGCGCCGAGGAATCCGAGGTCGCCCATCTTCTTGACGATCTCGGCGGGAAATCTTTCCTGCTCATCGTTCTCGCGCGCGACGGGCACTATTTCCTTTTCTGCGAAATCCCTCGCGGTTTGTCGCGCCGCCCTTTGTTCATCCGTCAACTCGATGTGCATAGACAATTCCTTTCGTTGAGCGAATCGGGTCCTGCTCTGAGAGCTCGCTACCTGACGAGGAGTTTATCCACTATTCGCGTGAGCTGCCGGGCGTTGCGGCATTCATGAACTTCGTCACAATATGGCATGTACTCATACATAACGCTATCGCCCAGCCGCCAGGCCGGACGCGCCTCGGGGTTCAGCCATATGACGCGTTTCGCCTTCTCGGTCATGTCCTTGAACGCCCACACGCGGGGGTCGTTGCGATTGTTGCGCGCATCGCCCATTATAATCAACGTCGTCCTGGACGTGACGGACTCGAGAAACTCGTTGCGGAACCGGTGAAACGCGTAGCCGAAATTGCTGTGGCCGTTGTAATCGACGAGCCGCGAATGAAGCGCGAGCTCCAGCGCGGCGTTTATCTCATGTTCGGAGAACAACCGAGTGACCTCTCCGATTTCCGTCACGAACACGAACGTGCGGACCTTCGAGAAAAGCTCCTGAAGCGTGTACAGGAATTGGAGCATGAAGCGTGCGGCGTAGCTTACGGAATCCGAGATGTCGCAGAGCGCGAAAATCTGCGGCTTTTCCCGCCGCCGGTTCTTGTAGCAGAGCTCCATCGGGACTCCGCCGTACTGCATATTTTGCCGGATGACGCGCTTCACGTCTATCCGGCCGCGGGGCCTGCGCTTGTTGCGGAGCACGAGCCGGTCCTTCATTTTCCTGGCAAGCCGGGCGACGATATCCCGCATCAGTTCCATCTCACGCCTGGAGAGCTGATAGAAATTCTTGTTGAGGAGCTCCTCCTCCCTCAATCGCTCCATGTTGCTGAGCATATTCTTTTCGAGCTCGCGGCGCACGAATTCCCTGATGGCCTCAAACACACGCTGTATGCGTTGCTCGATAAATTGAATGAGCCTATCCACCTCCTCGGGCGAATAGCCCTGTCCGAGGAGTTCCTGCCTGAGTTTTTCGATCTCCTCGGCAAACAAATTCCAGCCGAGGCTGTCACGGATTTTCCTTGAAAAGAAGCCGACCTGCAGGGGATTGCTTATCTCGCTCAGGCCGGCAGCCATTCCCTGCTCCATCATTGTCATCTGAAAATCGCCTCCGAGCTGCCACTGGAACAGATTGGCGAGATTCTCGAAGAGTTCGCGGTTTTCTTCGAGGAACGAATCGAGGAACTCCTGCATCGTGACCGAGCCGAACGGAAACAAGCCCAGGTCGGTTTCGTCGTCCTCGCCGGCGGGCGGTTTCGAAAGTGAGGTGAAGTAGAGTTCGAAAAGCTTTTCGAATATGGGAATGTCGGCGGATTTCTTCACGAGCGTGGAGCGCAGCGCGGCCTTGAACGTCGGCTTGTGCTCCAGCCCAAGTATTTCCAAGGCGCGGAAGCAGTCGATGTTCTCTGAGAGCGCCACTCTCACGCCTGAACTGCGGAGAGCGTCGATGAATTCCAGAATTTTTTCGTCCATAGAGCGGGTCGCGTCAGTTGAGTTTTTCGTCCGCGGCTGAGAGCAAGCTCTGCAGATTGGACCTGACCTTTTTTATGTCTCCCTCGTACTTCAGAAACAGGTTGAGCGTGGACTTCACCGTTTCCTCGTCGAGCGTGTCGATGTTCAGGATGGTAAGCGCGCGAGCCCAGTCGAGCGTTTCGCTGATGCTCGGAAGCTTCTTCAGGTCCACCTTGCGCACTTTCTGTATCACGTCGATCACCCGGGTTGCGAGCGTCTGGCTTATGCCGGGAACCTTGAGCCTCACAATCTCGGTCTCCTGCTCGGCCGACGGAAAATCGATGAACAGGTGCAGGCAGCGTCTCTTGAGTGCGTCGGTCATCTCACGAGTGTTGTTGCTCGTGAGAACGACGTGGGGGATGTGTTTCGCCTTGAGGGTGCCCAGCTCCGGTACGCTGACCTGAAAGTCGCTGAGCACCTCGAGGAGGAACGCCTCGAACTCCGGGTCGGCCTTGTCAACCTCGTCGATGAGAAGGACCGCCCTTTCTTCGGAGAGGATGGCTCGAAGCAGGGGGCGGGGGAGTATGAACTCTTCCGAGAAGAAGACGTCCTCCTGTTTATCTATCTTATCGACGGCCTCGCTCAGGCTCTTGCAGTCGCTCAGCACCTCATTGATTTTTTCCTTGAGTATCTGCGTGTAGAGAAGCTGTTTGGCATATTCCCACTCGTACAGCGCCTTGCTCTCATCCAGCCCCTCGTAACACTGCATCCGAATCAGCCTCATGCCCGTCGCCTGAGCCCACACGCCGGCAAGGCTCGTTTTCCCCACGCCGGCGGGACCTTCGACGAGGATCGGCTTTTGCATCCGCTCCGCGAGGTAGACGACGGTCGAGATTTCCTTGCTGCAGATGTAGTCCTGCTTCTTGAATTCTCGGGCGATTTCCTCTATCGAACCGAACATGCCATCAGCCCTTCTTTCTGGTTGTTTTGCTCCTGGTCGAATTCTTCTTGAGCTCGCTTGCGAGCAGATCGTTTGCCCATTCGATTCTGAGTCTTTGTGTTGCGATACCGAAGTCCACGATCTTTAGCTTATACGAGTTCAGCCCGCGTTCGCGCATTTCCTCGCGCAACTGTTCGTACTCCGTTACCTTCTGCTCTGCTCCCTCTATCTGACGCCTGAGCTTGGCCAATCGTTCGCGTTTCGGGAGATGCTCGAAGAAATTGCACTTCATGAGGAAGCTGTACTGCATGAAGAAGTCGCACTTGACCGGGTCGATTTCGTCCTCGGAGCCTTTGAGCCAATGAAAAAACTCCTCGCGGCCGCGGTCGGTGATATGGTAGAGGTTCTTGTTCGGGGATTTCTGCTGGCGGACGGTTTCCTTGCGGACGAGCTTCTCCTTCTCAAGCTGGGTCAGCACGGGATAAAGCTGTCCGTCGTTGAGACCGTTCCTGGCGACGAAGGGCGCAAATATCTTCTTTATCCGATACCCGTGCGCCGGGCACTGCATCAACACCCCGAGGATGGCGTGCTTCGTGCTCATTTTCGGTCGGAATTTCATGAAAGGCGCTCGTACCTATCGTTAAGGTATCTTACAGTTAGGTACTATCCTATCAGATTGCCCAACGGAAGTCAACTGGGACGCGGACACGCCGGCCGGACACCCGAGAGCCGCCTCGCGGTTGATAAAAAGATGGCATCCGACGAATTCGTCGGATGCCATGGTAAACAGCAGGGCTGACAGCCCCGGTCTATCTCTTCGAGAACTGGAACCTCGCTCGCGCGCCCTTCTGACCATACTTCTTGCGCTCCTTCATCCGAGGGTCGCGCGTGAGGAAGCCGCCCTTCCGGAGGGCGCTTCTGAAATCCGGGTCGTAGGTGAGGAGCGCCCGGGCGATTCCGTGCCGCAGAGCGCCCGCCTGTCCGGAAACGCCTCCGCCGCTCACGTTCGCCTGAACGTCGAACTGGCCCAGAGTCTCCGTTGCTTCGAGCGGCTGCTTTATCAGCATCGACAGGGTCTCGCGACCGAAGTATTCTTCGAGCGTCTTTCCGTTCACGGAGAACGTACCGTTCCCCTTTGTGAGACGAACGCGCGCCAGAGAGCGTTTGCGTCTGCCCGTTCCGATGAATATACCCTTTTGATTCACTTCAGGCTGCCTCCCATATCAGCATTGACGAACGTGTGTTCGCGCTTCAGATGCTTATCTGTTCGGGTTTCTGCGCCTCGTGTGGATGGCTTGGGCCGGCGTACACTCGGAGCTTCCTGGTCATCGCCCTCCCGAGACGGTTGCGCGGAAGCATTCCCTTCACGGCTTTATAGACGATGCGCTCGGGGAACTTCTCCTGCACTTCCCGGTAGGTGGCGGTCTTCAGTCCGCCCGGCCATCCGGTGTGGCGGCGATACAACTTCTGCAACGGCTTCTTGCCGGTCACCCTGACCTTTTCCGCATTGATTACGATGACGTGGTCGCCGAGGTTCACGTGGGGGGAATACTCCGGCTTATGCTTTCCCCGCAACAGCTTTGCGGCTTCGCTGGCCAGTCGTCCGAGCACCTTCCCTTCGGCGTCGATCAGGTACCACTTGCTATCTATGTCGCCCGGCTTGGGCGAATACGTACGCATCTGCTTTCAAACCTCCAGACATGAGTTCTTCGTTTTGACGCATGGAAATTCAAGATAATGTAGCAGAAAACAGCGAAACTGTCAAGTCAGGCAGGCGTCTTGCGTGGGAAGAGGGGAAAGCGGTGACATAGAGACCGCCCGCTTTTGGCGACGGAGTCACCCTATACGTCACAGCGGTACCCCTCCGTCGGAACGTCGATGGGGACTCTTATCCGGTTTCCTTGCGAGACCTTGGTCTTGCTCGGTTCCTTCCTTTCTTGTCCGCCGATTTCGTTTCGAGCGAACCGGCCGTCGGCCCGGAGGCCAATAGCGCTTCCAGTTCCCGGTTCGTTACACCGTCGTTCTGAGCGAAGCGCTTCGGCGGGACGATCCCCAGCCTGAGCTTCGTGCGTGTGAGTTTGTCGCCCATGCTAGATGCTGTTCTCTATGCAGCGCTCAACGACCTCTCGCGTCACCCTCGATTCGCCCCGCATGGACGCCTCGAGGAGCGAGTTGTCGGCAAGCTTGCTTACCTCCCGGCAGATTCCTGCTGAATGCGCGTGTATGACGTCGAAGGTTTCTTGGTCGAACAACTCTTCGGTAGAGCCGGCGACCATCAGCCTGAACTTGATGTACTGCTCGGTTTCCGGGCGCGACATGGGCATCAGATATGAGGCCATCGCGATTCTGCCCCGAAGGGAGCTGTACCTCTTGTGGCGAAGGCGTCGCAGAAAAGTTTCCTCGGCGAGCATGATGACGGTGCACAGCTTTTCCTGAGGGGTTTCCATGTTCGTGAGCGCGCGTATCATGTGAAGCTGGTCCGACAACAGGAAGTGCGACTCGTCAACGATCAACACCACGCGCTGTCCCTTGCCGTACGCCGACATCAGGAAGGAATGGATGCTTTCGAGCAACGTCTGCGTGTTTTCTCTCCCGGAGGGACGGGGAACCTCCAGCTCGTCGAGTATGCATCCGAGAAGCCCCATCTTGCTCATTCCCGGATTAGCCAGAACAACCGCCGGAATGAATTCGCTCTCGCTCAATGCGCTGAGCAGCATCTGGGCGAGGAGGGTTTTCCCCGTGCCGCTGCGTCCCCACACCAGCCCGAGCGCCTTATGATGCCGTGCACACATCATCATCCGCACGAACGCCGTCTCGTGAGCCTCGGTCCTGTAGAAGAACTCGGGATTCACGCTGTCGCTGAACGGGACTCGCGTCAAGCCGAAGTGTTCGCAATAGTCAAGCGCCATATCCAACCGCCTTGCTGCTACTTCCATACATAAATCTCCTGTTTGTTTGAGAAACCCCGACCCAATTACCTATTCGGCTGTTGCCGCTGCCAATACGGAGCAGCGCTCAACAAACACGCCAAAACCCGTCCCCTCCATTCGAGGGCGGGGTGATGCCGTTCCCTTCTCCAACAGCGTGCGCGCGAGTCTTCTCACCGCCGCAGAGGCCCTCGACTGAGGGTATCCGACCGAAAACGGTACGCGCTCGTCCACCGCGCGCCGCACATGCGAGTCCTCCCAGATATGCCCCAGTTCAAGCAACGAGCGGGCAAGAAAGCGTCGCGTGCAATCGGAGATGCGCCCGAGGGTCGCCGCTCCCTCGCGCGCGCTTCTTACGCGGTTCGCCACCACGCCTATACGGCAATATGGGCTGCGCTGAAATGTGAGTTTGATCAGGGCATAGGCGTCTGCGATCGCGGTCGTTTCGGGTGTCGTGACGACAAGCACGAAGTCGGAGGAAACCAAGAAGTCGAGCACGCTGCCGCCGACGCCCGCCGCTGTGTCGATGAGGATCACGTCGTACCGCGATTCAAGTTTCCTCAACCCGGCCAGCAGCGTCTGACGCCTGTGCGCCGGCAGGTTCGCCATCTCGAATATCCCCGACGAGCCGGGCACGATGTCGGGCCCACCGGGCATCCTTGCTATTATCTCGTCGATCGCGCATTCTCCCGAGATGACATGCGTGAGCGTGCGGTCGGTCGTCAGCCCGGCCAGCAGATGGAGGTTCGCCACCCCGAGGTCGGCATCCATCACCGCCGTCCGCAGGCCCTCTCTTGCCAGCTCCACGGAGAGGTTCAACGCGACGTTGCTCTTTCCGACGCCTCCCTTGCCGCTGGTTATCGCAATCAACTTGCCGGCGTTCAGGCCGTTCCGGCCTACGCCGTTCGAGCCCCCGGTCCATCCCGATGGGTCGGCGAGCATCTTGGACAGGTGGGTCCTGAGCGCAGTGGGTGCAAGGCCGTCCTTCAGCAGGCGATTCGCCGCGGCCAATATCTTCAGGTCGCTCGTGGAATACGTGCGGGGAATCTCCAGGCGCGAGAGCGAGAGAAAATCCTGACAGTGCATCTCCAAGAATCTGAATCGGGCAGGCTCAATGCCCAGCAGCTTGGCTGCCTCGTGTGTCTTCAAGCGATTGTTCACGCCGCCTCTGCGGGGATTGGTGCGGGAATGAATTCAAGATATTGTATTTCCATAGAATTGTAATACATCATATGGTATTTGTCAATACCTTTTTCGGCAAAAGTTTCCCCTTTTTTCCCCGGAAGTTTTTCATTCCGAAGGGATGTCGTGCTGAGCGTAGAGAAGCATCTCGTTTTGCACCAACGCGATAGGGGATTCTTCGCTACGCTCGGAATGACGGTCAACGAGCAACCCCCCGGGCGACCCGAAACGGGCGCCGTCTTTAATTCCGGAATGGCGCCGCTTGCCGAATGCTCTCCACCTTTGACAATATTATGTTGAGAATATAGTATTGTGTCGTCGAGACAGGCAACTTAACGAAAGGGGAGAGGAAAATTGTCTTTCAAACTCGTGTGCACAACGCTGTTGGTGGTATTCCTGACGGCGTTGGGATGCGCTTCGATCGAGGAGGGCTACTCCACCCATTATGGTCTGACCAATCCGGACGTCCCGCCCGTTAATCCCGACCTGACGGACGAGAGTTACAGGGGAGGCGTTGTGGGCCAGCAAGAAATCGAGGAATACGATAAGAAATATCACGACCAGGAGACTTTCACGCCGCCCCCGTCGGAATCGTCGGAGGAACAGGAGCAGCCGGCCGAATGACCGAAGCGCATTCGAATCCTCGTCCGCTGGGCCCGTGAGCCCTTGTCCCCGCTTGGCGCTTTTCGTGAGTATTGCCCTGCCTGCAGGCAACACATTTTCAGGTCGATTCGGTCGATGACGGAGTTGTCGACAATCCGCGCGGCTGCTCCCCATGCTTTTGTGAAGTGAGGATGGGTTGACAACGATGGAGATAGAAGCTAAGGTCAGGTTGAAGAATCCCGTCGCACTCCGGGCCGCCCTGACCTCGGCGGGCGCCACTTTCGAGGGAAGGGTGCTCGAAAGGAACTGGCTATATGACCATCCCGAGCGGAGCCTTGCGGCCGCGGACAAATTGCTCAGGCTCAGAGAGAGCAGGCGAGTGTCGCTCACGTTCAAGGGACCGAGACACGAATCGGAATACAAGAAGAGAGAGGAATTGGAAATCGAGTTTCCCGACGCCTCGTCCGCAGCATCGCTGCTGAAAGCGGTCGGGTTCGTCATGTGGTTTTACTACGAAAAGATGCGTGAAACATGGAAGCTCGGTGCCGCCGAAGTCGTGCTGGACGAGCTGCCGCACCTGGGCCTGTTCGTAGAAATCGAGGCGCCGACCGAAGCGGAAATCGAGGAAGTTGTCAGGAAGCTGAAGCTCCCACACGACTATATCACCTCGACCTACGTCGAGATGCTCGATGAGCTGGCGCCGCAACCGGGCAAGCGTGTGCGCGAGTTCAAGTTCCCGAGCGGCCACGAGTCCGCCCTCGCGACGGGAGAGGACGGGGCGGCATAGCTCACGGGGAAGATCCGAGACACATCTCGACACATATTTGACCTGCGAGGAGGAAAGATGGCAGAGCGCAAGAAGAGGAAAGCGGCCGGCTCCACCCGGCGGAGAGCTCGCCCGAAGAAACAGAAGACCGCAATTATCTTTCAAGGGGGCGCTTCGCGCGGAGCGCTCCAGGTCGGCGCGATGAAGTACCTCGACGAAATGGGCGTCGTGCCCGACATCATCATCGGGAGCTCGATCGGAGTCATAAACGCCTGTCTCTACGCCACGGGCGGCATCGGCAGGATGGAGGAGTTCTGGACGTCGTTCCGGTCACGCCCGATCGTGAGCGGCGTAAGCGCACACGAAAACATTTTTCTCGGCAACTCGCTCCTTTCGATGCGGAAGACCTTCGAGGATATCGAGAGCTATTTTGATTTTCCAGAAATCCTTCACAGCCCAATCGAGGTCTCCTTCATTCTCACCAACCTCTCCGAGGGCACGGGCGAGTTGAGGTCGAACCGGACCGAGAAGACATGGGAAGACCTTCGGACAATCGCCCGGATCGGTTACACGATACCCGGCCTCTTTCCCCTCATAAAGTTCCGGGACGACTACTGGTGCGACGGAGGTTTCGTGTGGAACGTCCCTCTCGAATACGCTCTCCAAAAAGGAGCCACCCGCATCTTCATGCTGCTGTGCATCGGACGCAGCCTTCCGAGGCAGGACAGATTCAAGAATATCTATGAGGTGCTCACTCGTTTCTACGACGTCATGTGGGTCCACGTCGGCAGCGGAGGAATACTCCAGCGCGACTTCACGCATGCGATGTACAAGGGCGCGGAGGTACATATCGTGGAGCCGAGCACATACCTCGAAGGCTTCGGCATGATGAGTTTGCTCACGTTTCACCCGTCGAAGGCGAGGAAGTTCATCGAACTGGGATATGAAGATGCGCGTGAGCAGCTCGGAGAGCTAAGGTAGGAGGGAGACCCTAATAAGAAACGGCCTGCCCGAAGGGACAGGCCGTGCTGTTTTTGTGACCGAGCTTACGATTCTTCTACCTGGATGGCCTCCACGGGGCACTCCTCGGCAGCCTGCTTTATCAGCTCCTCGTTTGCGTTGAAATCCGCGTCGTCCTTCACGGTCGCTTGTTCGTCGCCGAGCTCGAACACGTCGGGACAGGTGGTCTCGCAGAGGCCGCAGCCGGTGCAGTCTTCAGTGATCCAGACCCTCTCAATTGCCATCTTCCAACCTCCTTCTCTTTTTGGTATTTTGACGAATAATCGTCAGCGGGTCGCGGACGCGTATTATACAGTTTTTCCCCTCGAAGGGCAAGTATTTTTTTCGCGCGCCTGTGATGATGCCCGCTCTCATACCATGACAAAAAATAAACAGGCGCGCATGCGTGAGCCTGAAAAACAATGTACGTTCTGAACGGGTTCGTGCAAGGGCTAAAGGGGCAGGGGAGAGGCCCGCGCCGCCCTCTATATTTGTCCGGCCACGAGCGTCTCGGTCGCCTGGACGCCCTGGATGCCACGTATCTGGCGCACCACGAGCCGGGAAAGCTCGTCCAGCGTGCTGGCCTCTATGATGAGGAGGGTGTCCCAGTGTCCAAAAACGGGGTTGACCTCCACGACACCCGAAATAGTGCTGATTTGAGAAAGCGTTTTTTCTTCTAATCCGGGAACCAGGCTCAGCAGGACGTATGCTTTCATCGTTCACCTTCCTCTTTCACTTTTCAACCTTCTTCCTGAGTTCGACAAGTTTAGACAGAGCGTCAAGCGGGGTGAGCCTATTGATGTCGAGCTTCCTCAATTCGTCCTCCACGGCCGACACGGGGCCGGGCGCGAAGAGCTGAAGCTGATTCGACTCCGAACTGCGCCTGAGCTTTCGCCCAGGGTGGCCGCCCTCGAGGTCTGAAAGAACCTGCCGGGCGCGCACGACGACGTCGCCGGGCAGGCCCGCCAGTTTCGCCACGTGTATCCCATAGCTGTGGTCGGAGCTTCCCTCGATGAGCTTGTAAAGGAATACGACCTGGTTGTTCCATTCCCTGACCGCGACGTTCAGGTTTCTCACACGGCCCAATTCCTGGGCGAGATCGGTCAGTTCGTGGTAATGGGTCGCGAACAGCGTCTTCGCCTCCACGTTGTTGTGAATGTACTCCGCCACGGCCCAGGCGATGCTCATGCCGTCGTATGTGCTCGTGCCGCGTCCTATCTCGTCGAGAACGATCAGGCTTCGGCGCGTCGCATTGTTGAGTATGTTCGCCGTCTCGTTCATCTCCACCATGAACGTGCTCTCTCCGCCCACGAGATTGTCCGACGCTCCCACGCGCGTGAATATCCTGTCCACCACTCCCATCCGCGTGCGCCTCGCGGGAACGAAGCTTCCCATCTGCGCCATCAACACAATGAGCGCCACCTGGCGGAGGTAGGTCGATTTGCCGGCCATGTTCGGCCCGGTTATTATCAGCAGCGAGCCAGCCTCGTCCATGTGAGTGTCGTTCGGGACGAACGGCTGTCCGAGGTTCAACTGCTCGAGAACCGGATGCCTTCCTTCCTCCACATGTATGCCGAACGAGGTCGTCACCTCCGGCCGGCAATAGTCGTTGGCCGCCGCGATGTGCGCCAGCGATTGAAGCGCGTCGGCCTCGGCGACCAGCTCTGCGTCCATCTGGATGCGGTCGGCCTGAGCGCACACCTGCTCCCTCAGTGCCTGGAACAGCTCGCTCTCCAGGCCGGCCATCTTCTCCTCCGCCCCGAGGATGGCGCTTTCGCGCTCTTTCAGTTCGGGCGTGATGAATCGCTCGGCATTGACGAGCGTCTGCTTGCGGATGTAATCGGGCGGAACGAGCGAGAGGTTGGGCTTGGTGACCTCGATGTAGTAGCCGAAGACCTTGTTGTAGCCGACCTTCAAGGAATTTATGCCCGTGCGCCGTATCTCCTTCTTTTGCAGCCGGGCGATCCAATCCTTTCCCTCCCTGACGGAATTGCGCAGGGTGTCGAGCTCCGGGCTGTAGCCGTCCCTTATGATGTTGCCCTCGGTCGTGCTCGCCGGAGGAGCGTCAACGAGCGCCCTGGCTATCAGCGAGCTCACGTCCTCCAGCGGGTCGAGCGAACTGCTTATCGATTCAAGCAGACCCGAGGATGTTCCCGCGAGCGCCTGCTTGAGCGGAGGCATTCTCGTGAGAGAATCCTTGAGCGCCACCATGTCGCGCGCGTTGGCCGTCGGGCCCGACAGCCTGCCCAGCAGCCGCTCGATGTCATGAACACCTTTGAGCGTGTCGCGGACTTTCAGCCTCAGGCTGTTCGACTCGACAAGCTGCGCGACGGCGTCCTGCCTGGCCGTTATGCGCTCGACGCCCATCAGCGGGTGCGTTATCCACGTCCTCAGCTTGCGGCCTCCCATCGACGTGATGGTTGAATCGAGGATGCCCAGCAGCGAGCCCCTCTTGCTCTTGTCACGGAGCGTCCAGAGCAGTTCCAAATTTCGTTGGGTGTTGGCGTCGAGCATCATGTATTCCGACCGCACAAATGGGGCGGGCCGCTTGAGATGCTGGAGGGAGGCGCGGTAGGTCTCTCCGATGTAATGAATGATCGCTCCGGCGGCCGACGTAGCCATCGGCATATCGTCGAGTCCCAGCCCGGTCAGGGAATGGAGTCCGTAATGTGAGGTGATGAGGGAAACCGCCTGCGCCATCGAGAATATCCAGTCCTCGACGGGCCTCAGCGCGATGCCGGGGCAGTTCCTGTCGAGGCATGCCTTCAGCGTCGAGTCCATCTGCGAGGTAGCGAAGAGAAGCTCCGACGGCCCGATCCTCAGCAGCTCCTCGACGATGAGTTCATGGATATTCGCGCCGTCTCGCTGCGTCGCCAGAAATTCGCCCGTCGAGACATCGGCGAACGCGACACCGATGCCGTCCTCGGATATGCAGGCGGCGGCCAGATAATTATTGACGTTCTCGTCGAGCAGTTCCGGCTCAAGCACCGTGCCGGGCGTGATGACCCTGACGACCTCGCGCCTGACGATTCCCTTCGCCTGCTTGGGGTCCTCCACCTGTTCGCACACGGCGACCGTCTTGCCGGCGCGGAGCAGCTTCGCGATGTAGCTCCTGGCGGCGTGATAGGGGACGCCGCACATGGGAACCCTGTCCTCTTTGCGCGTGGAGTCGCGGGAAGTGAGCGCGATGTCAAGGATTTCCGACGCGATTTTCGCGTCTTCAAAAAACATCTCGTAAAAGTCGCCCATGCGAAAGAACAGGATCGAGTCCTTGTGCATGGCCTTGATACGAGTGTATTGTTTGAACATCGGGGTCAGTTCTTCACTCACCCGAACGTTCTCCTTTTCAGAACAGTCCGCCCTGGGGCAGAAGGGTGACTTTGAGTCCCGCTTCCTTGTTCAACCGGTCCGCCACGGCGAGCGCGGAGTCCCTCGATTCATAGGGTCCCAGCCTCACCGACAACACCTCGCCGCGGTCTCCTTTTCTGGTGACCACATAGGCCTTGTAGCCGAGCTTTCTCAGGCGGGCTATGAGGCCCATGGCCTCGGGTTCCGCCTTAAAGGTCCCCGCCTCGATTATGTGCGCCCGGTTGCTGACGGAGAGGTCGACCTTCAGCCGCGATGCCAGCCCGGCCAGCTTCTGCCCGACGCTCTGCCGCTGAATGGCGTCGGGGAAAACGGAGAGAAACCGGCGATACGCCTGGAAAGCGGCGTCATAGTCTCCGCTCTGTTCGTAGATCTCGGCGATTCTGATGTAGCATCGAGGCGACGCCTGCTCGGGCGACGCGACATCGGATATGACTCCCCGATATTCGTTCTGCGCCTCAAGGAATTTGCCCTCCTGGTACAGCGCGTCGGCATGAAGCTCTCTGGCGCGGGTCCGCCACGGCTCATCTCGGTATATGGCGAGATAGACTCCCAGATGCCTCTTTGCGGACTCAGTGTCGCCGTCGAGCAGCATGCATTTCGCCATTCGCAGCCCGGCCTCGGCTTTGAGTCCATCCGCCTCGGGGCTCACGTACACCTGGGAGTAGTGCTTCAACGCCCTCGCCCGGTCTCCCTTGAGTTCGTAAATTTCTGCAAGGCTGAAATGGGCCTGGACGGAGTAGGGACCGGTTGGAAACTCGATGAGAAAGCGGCGAAACTTCACCATCGCGTCGTCCACGTTTGTTTCCATCATGGCGTCGAGGAACTGCAGGTGCTCGACCCATCGGCTGTGCGGGTATTCGGAAAAGAACTCCTGGATGCATTCGCGCGCTTCGGCCCGCTGTTTCGCTTCATAAAGCTCGACACATTTTCGGTAATGCCTCTGGGCGCGCCCGAAGAGGAACCATTGTCCGTATGCTTCTCCGAACGGCAACAGCAGCATCGCCAGTGAGACCAACATAAGCGCGAGGGCGCGACGATGAGTTTTCATGGTCTCGGGCGCGGATTTTGGCAGGAACCGTTTCATCGTTTACTCTTCAGAATCCTTGCGGCGGCGTTCCGCGTCGAGCGTCGCGCCGACCAGTGTCCAGCCGTCGAGGCGAGAGATGCGGACATCGATTTCCCTCCCGATGAACTCGCGGCCGGCTCGAACGCTCGCCGTCCGGTGTCCCCGCGTGCGGCCGAGCAGATGCCCGGCGCGCTTGTCGTCGGGATGCTCCGGAAGGAGCGATTGGGTCGTGTTCACAAGTTGTCCAAGCCGCTTCAAGCTAATTTTTTTCTGAAAGTCGAGCAGCGACCTGTGCCGCCTGATTATCGTCTGCTTATCCACCTCGTCGTCGAGCTGGGCCGCCGCGGTGCCGGGTCTGGAAGAATACTTGAAAGTGTAGGCGCCGTCAAATTGTGCCCGCTCGACAAGCCGGCGGGTCTGCTCGAAATCCTCGTCCGTCTCCCCGGGGAATCCGACGATTATGTCCGTCGTGAGGCTGATGTCTGGGACGAGCTCGCGGAGCATCCCAACCTTCTCGAGGTATTGCTCCGACGAATACCGCCGGTTCATGAGCGTGAGAATGCGGGAGGAGCCCGATTGCAGAGGGAGATGCACGTGCTCGCACACTTTTGGCAGGTCACGGACGGCGCGCATCAGGTCGGTGGAGATGTCCTTCGGATGTGACGTGGTAAAGCGTATTCTGAGGATGCCGGGAATGTTGTCGAGCATCTCAAGCAGACGGGCGAAGGTGACGTCTGTCTGAAGGTCCTGCCCATACGAGTTCACATTCTGTCCGAGCAGAGTCACCTCCACCACGCCGCTTCCTGCCAGAGCGGTTACCTCTTCCACAACCTCGTCCGGTTGTCTGCTTCTCTGAGGTCCACGGACGTACGGAACCACGCAGTAGGAGCAGTAATTGTCGCACCCGCGCATGACCGACACCCACGCGTGGATGCGCTGCCGGCCAGAACGCATGGCCTGCAGGCGCTTGGGTTCGGGGCCGTCCTCAGGCGCGGCGACGACCGGGCGTTCACCGTCCTCGACCCGTTTGAGGAGGGTCACTATCTCTGCCACCGCGTTCGGCCCGAAGACGACGTCCACGTGGGGAAACCGCTCGGCCAGCGCCGCCTTCTCCTTCTGCGCGACGCATCCGCCGATGCCGACGATGAGCCCGGGCCTCTTCGCCTTGAGCCGCTTGAGCTGCGACACCCTGCTGTAGAGCCGCTGCTCGGCGTGAGCCCTGACGCAGCACGTGTTGAAGAGTATCACGTTGGCGGTATCGGCATCCTCAGTCATCGCATATCCGGCTTCTTCCAGAAGCCCCGCCGCCATCTCGGAATCATGCTGGTTCATCTGGCAGCCGAAGGTGATGATATGGACAGATTTCCCCCCGTTTCCCCCGCGTGGGAGTCGGACTGGGCTCTCGGGATTTCTCTTTTCTTCCATCGTCAAGAGATTTGTATGCTGGAGCTTACGCGGTAATGGTTCACTCGGAGAGCTGCAAACAAACTCGGAATGGGCGTGCATCCGGCCTGCGTGGAGTGTAGCACAGAGGTCTCTCCCATTGCAAGCGCGTTACCGCCGTCCGGAAGGCATTTCGGGGAACCGGTTGCGTCCGCCGCCCCCTCCATCGGCCCGCTCACTTTGACTATTGAGCTGTTTCATGGTAAAATACTTCTGAGTAAAGCACTTAGGATGAGCTATTCCAATATGAAGGGAGCGCACAACACCCACCATGGAGGGAGAAGATGAAGTGCCCCGTTCACAGCGATAGGGATGTAGTCGGATACTGTACCGATTGCGGCGCGTTCGGCTGTGACCGCTGTCTGTCGTCGAAAGGCTCGGGCGACACGCTTTGCAAGAAATGTGAAAAGGCCAGGGCCGCCAAGAGCGAGAAGAAGGGGCTCGTCTCGAAACTGCTGGGCGACAAGAAGTCGCCCCCACCCGCTTCCAGACGCACGCCGCACGGCCGCGCAAGCGTTGCTCGCAAGGCCGCGACAAGCCGGAAGCTCGTCCTCCACTTCAGGAACAAGAAAATCATCAAAGGAACGACCTACAAGCTCGATACGCATTCGCTCGGGTTTCACCTCGTGCCCGTCGAACCCGCGGGAAACGACGAGCGGATGTACGTTCATTTTTCCGACCTGAAAGCCATATACTTCGTGAGAGACTTCGAGGGCAAGTTCGACCCCTCGGAGGCGGTCCATGATTATCCGGCGGAAGGACAGGAGGCCAGGGTCATGTTCGACGACGGCGAGATCATCGAGGGCCGGACTCTTCACCATTTCGACCCGTCCTGCCTGCGCTTCTTCATAGCGCCGAAGGAGAACAGGGGAAACAACATCAGCGTCCTCGTCGAAAGGTCCTGTCTCAAGGGCCTCGAGATAGGCGATTACAAAGAGGGGTCGTTCGCCGAGGAGGAAGAAGTGCTCAACGTTTCCGCTGCCGGGCCCGCCACCGGGAAAAAGGGCAGAGCTCCGCTCAGCCAGAACGAGTCGATGGGCGACCTCTATTTTTCGATGAAGAACTACGACGCGGCGTTGACTGAATACGAGAAGGTCAGGCAGGAATACGCCCACGACAAGCGTCTGGGCTTGAAGATATCCGTCTGCAACTTTAACCGAGGCGTCAACTTCATTAAATCGCGAAAGTATCTCGAAGCCAAGGCCGAGTTTGAGAAGATAGGCGAAGACGACCCCATATTCGAAAAAGCCAAGAAGAAGATTCGGAAGATAGAGAAGATACTCAGGGAGGTGGAAAGCATGGGCACGTAGCCGGCAGCGGCTTGCAGCGCTTTTCCGGGCGCCGGAGCTTGAAGGAGGAGAAACGCTTGTCTTTATTTCCGAATATTATGCCTTCGCTCTCATATTTGCCCTCCCGGCTCGGCGACGGTTGAGTCAAGTTGTTTCACCATTTCCCCGGTTTCCGCAGCGGCGGGATTGGAGTGTGCGAAGGGCGAATTGCAGAGCAGATTGTGCTTGAATTTGGCGGATTTTGTGCTATAATGAGTCTTCTTGTGAAATTGACTTCATCGAATAAATTCAATTCATCTGCCCGTGTGAATCGAAACGCTTTCATCATTTATACTGCTCTCTTGATGAGGGGGAGTGTGGGGAGCACAAATGCGGTATGCAGTCATATGCGATGTTCACTCCAACCTTGAAGCGTTAGAGGTTGTTCTGGCCGAAATAAAGCGTCAAAGGGCGGATTGCATCGTACATCTCGGAGATATCGTCGGCTACAATGCGAACCCTAATGAATGTATCGATATATTCATGAAGGAAAACATCACTTCGATCATGGGAAACCACGATGCGGCCGCAAGCGGGTTGGACGACCCCTTGTGGTTCAACTCCGCCGCCAAGCAGGCCATCATCTGGACGCGGGGGAAGCTCGACCCCAAGAACAGAAAATATCTGCGCAATTTGCCGGAGCAGTTGATATTCGAGGAGACGATCCTGCTGTCCCACGGTTCTCCCGAAAACCGGGACAACTACATACTCGACTGGATGGACGCAATGCGTCAATTCGCAGTAATGGAAAAGATGTCGGTTAACGTCTGCTTCTTCGGGCACAGCCATCTTCCCGCGCTGTTTGCCTTTCGGGGTTTCAACCACGACCTGGCTCAACACGGCAAACACAATCTCGACAAGAACAACCGCTACCTCGTCAATTTCGGAGGACTGGGCCAGCCTCGTGACGGCGACGCACGAACCTGTTTCGGCATCTTCGACTCCGAAGAGATGACCGTCGAATTCTTCAGGCTGAGGTATGATGTGATCAAGTCCGCCAAGAAGGTCGAAAACTCCGGCCTCGACATCTATCTGGCCGAGCGGCTGATGGCGGGTGTCTGAAAGCCGACACATTATCCACCGACGTCTTGGGAGAATCCAGTGCGCACGGCAACCATCAAGAGAAAAACAACAGAGACCGACATCGAGGTCAACCTCGTCATCGACGGCAAGGGCGACTACAAGGTCGAAACCGGCGTAGCCTTTCTCGATCACATGCTTTCCCTGATGGCCAGGCACGGCCTGTTCGATGTCTCCATCAAGGCCAAGGGCGACCTGAACGTTGACAGTCATCACACGGTCGAGGATGTGGGCCTGTGCCTGGGCACCGCCTTTTCGAATGCGCTCGGGAACAAGGAAAAGATCGCGCGATACGGCTCCGCCCGCGTTCCGATGAATGAGGCGCTCGCACAGGTTGACGTCGATATTTCCTCCCGGCCTTTCATGGTGCTCAACGCCGACCTTCCCAGGACGAAGGTGGGGACACAGTTCGACGCGGAGCTCACCCGCGAGTTCCTGCACGCGTTTGCCAATGCGGCTCAATTGACGCTCCACGTCAACCTCGTGTACGGCGACAATGTGCACCACTGCATAGAGGCAATATTCAAAGCCCTCGGGCGCGCGCTCTCGCAGGCCGCCCGACTGGACGACCGCATAGAGGGCGTGATGTCCACGAAGGGGGAGTTGTAGTCAGGTGATTGCCATAATCGACTATCAGATGGGCAATCTGAGGAGCGTGCAGAAGGCGTTCGAGCACACGGGATACGAAGCCGTCATCACCGACGACGCGGGAGCGATCGCGGCCGCCGACGGAGTGGTGCTCCCGGGTGTCGGCGCGTTCGGCGATTGCTATCGGGAGCTCGAATCGCGCCGCCTCGTCGGGCCGCTGCTCGAGTGGATCGATTCGGGGCGTCCCTTCCTCGGAATATGTCTGGGGCTGCAGATTCTGTTCGGCTCCAGCGAGGAGAGCAAGAGCACGCCCGGCCTCAACGTGGTGCCCGGTCAGGTCCGACGATTCGCCAACGGAAGTCTCAAAGTTCCCCACATGGGATGGAACCGGGTGAGCTACTCCGCTCCCCGCGCCGGGTCGGAGGAAGGCCGGAGATGCCCGCTCTTCGAGGGGATCCCCGACGGGACATATTTCTATTTCGTTCACTCATACTACGTCGTGCCCGACGATTCCACTGTCGTGGCGGGGATGACGGATTACGGCATTTCATTCGCCTCAGCCGTCTGGCGAGACAACGTTTTCGCCACGCAGTTTCACCCCGAGAAGAGCCAGGAGGCGGGGCTTAGGCTGATAGAAAATTTCGGCAGGCTGGTCGAAGACGCCCGCGAACGGACACGCACAAAGACAGGCACGAAATGAATGACCGACAAGCGCCACTCAAGAAGGGACCCAGAATAAGCCTTCGCGTAAAGACGTTCGTCGCGCTCCTGTTCGTCGGTGTGCCGACGCTTGTCGTCACGTTGGTGGCGGCGTATTTCGCGGGCACCGGCATCAGTCGCTACAGCATCGGAACGAGGTTTCAGACCGTCGCCGAATGGATGTCCGACGAGATCGAATCGAGCCTCTCCTCCGAGATAACTGAAGCCCGAAGCCTTGCCTTGACGCCGACGCTTCTCACGGCGGTCGCAGACGCAAACAAGTCATATGAGGGCAAGGACGAGGACACGATCCGCGAAGAGATAATGCGTGTGGACGAACAATGGCGGGCAGAGCCGGCTATCAGCGACACGATCCGCGAATACCTGAGCAACCCGGTTTCGCGTTATCTTCACAGCATTCTCATGTTACGCGCAAACAAGTATGCGGAGATATTCGTCACGGACGAACAGGGAGCGATCGTCGGCGCTACGGGCAAGACATCCGACTTCTACCAGGCCGATGAGAACTGGTGGGTGAGGACGTATAACCGGGGCAACGGCCGCAACATCGTCGAAGGCGTCGAGTTCGACGACAGCACGCAGCTTCGGTCGATGACGATCGCGGTGCCCGTTCGCGACCCGACCAGCAACACCGTGATCGGCGTCCTGAAGGTCGTGATGAAGGCAGAATACCTTTTCGATGCCGTCAGCTCTCTGCGCATAGGGGAAAGCGGATATACGGGCCTGGCAACCAAAGATGGAGAACTGCTCGCCACCTCGGCGCCGTCCCGGCCCGCTCGAGTGACGGACACCTTCTGGCGCGCCATCGTGGGAGAAGCCAACGGGTGGACGACGGCCGACGACGCAATGGGCGAGGAGAATGTGCTCAGTTTCGCCGTAGTAGGCACAAGAAAGATAGACGGCGAGGTCACCCTCACGGGCGGCAAGTGGCACGTGTTCTTCTATCAGAACGTCCGTGAGGCGTATGCGCGCATCTCGGCGGCCGTCTATAAACTCTTTTCCCTCGGCCTCGGCCTCATTCTGGTCGTGAGCGTACTCGGATTCTATGCGACCAACTGGATTGTGATGCCAATCCGTCTTCTTCGCGAAGAGGCCCAGTACATCGCGCAGGGCGACCTCGGCCGCCGTGTGGAGGTGCACACGAACGACGAGATCGAGCTGCTGGCCGAAGAAATCAACATCATGTCGCAGAAGCTCAAGGAAACTCACTCCAACCTCGAGCAGAGAATCGAAGAGCGCACGGCGGAGCTTTCCGAGGCCAACAAGAAGCTCGAGGCGCAGAGAGAGGTGCTCCTGAAAGTTAACAAACAGCTCATGAAAGCCAGCACGCTCAAATCGCAGTTCCTGGCTGATATCTGCGACGGGCTGAACAACCCCGTCCTGAACATCGTCCGACTGGCGGAGGTGGTGACACAACAGGACGCCGAAGGGCTGAACGAGGTGCAGAGGAATTATCTCAGCGACATACTCGCCAACGCAAAACACCTCCACCAATTGCTGAACGAGGTGTTCACGCTCGCCAAGGCGACGTCGGGAAAGATGGAGATGACCCTCTCGGAGTTTTCCGTGGAGAACATCCTTCGGGAAGTGCAAGACACCGTCAGGGCGCTTGCCTCCGAGAAGAATATCAAGTTTGAATTCGACATCGCCGACGACATGGGCGTCATCACGGGAGACGTCAACCTGTTCAAGCACATCATTTTCAACCTGTACACCAACGCCATCAAGTACAATAAGATAAACGGAAAGGTGCTCGTTGCCGCCAGTCGCGTCGGCGGCTTTGCGGAGATATCCGTGTCAGATTCGGGAGTGGGCATACGGCGGGAGGACCAGGAACGAATCTTCCGCGAATTTGAACGGGTGGAGGATGCGCAGGAGCCGTACTACGAAGGCGCCGGAATGGGCCTGACCCTCGCGCAGCGGTTTGTCGAGATGCACGGAGGCGAGATCCGGGTCGAGAGCGAGTACGGCAAAGGAAGCAAATTCATATTCACAATCCCCCTGACGCAGCGGCAGGGCTGAGCGCAACTTCCGTCCCAAATCCGGCCAAACCGAGAACCCATCCAGATGCAGAGCTCCGGGCGTTGCGTCGCCGCGAATCGTTTCTTTTCCTCGCCCATCGTTCGCAGATACCTGCTCGCGCTCCTTTGCGCCGTCCTCGCCGCCAGAGCCATCCTTTTCTTCAGCCGGGCCGCCCGCGTAATCCTCTACCCCTACGAGTGGTCCACGATGGACGGGTATTTTGTGTACCACGGCTTGCGGCTGCTCTCGGGCCGGCCGATCTATTTCGGGTACGAGTCGATCTTGACGCCGTTTGAGTATGTGCCCCTCTATCCGGCCGTCATAGGGCTTCTGGCGAAAGTGTTCGGCGTCGGAGTCTGGTACGAGCGCGCCTTCGGCGTGGCGTGCGCGACGGCCATGGCCGTCATCATCTACCTTGTGGTCATGAAATCACGCCCGAACACGACCGCCGCCCTCTGCGCCGCGCTGATGCTTTTCGCGCCCGCCGCGCTTTCGGTCTGGTTCCTCGTGAGGGCGATAGACATCCTTGCGGCCCTCCTGGCGCTCGCCGCCGTGGCGGTGGCGGCGAACGAGGGCAAGCTGGGAACACACCGCTTAATCTGGGCCGCGATACTGTTCGTCCTCGCCTTCTACGCGAAGCAGACGACGCTGCTCCCGGCGGCGGGCGTCGTCGTTTATGTGATGAGCCGGGACCTCAAGCGGGGGGTGGCGATGGGGCTGGGCTTCGGGCTGGCGATCGCCGGACTCCTTCTGCTGTTCCAATACATGAGCGGGGGATGGTTTTTCGAAAACGCCTTCGTGACCACTTCGATGAATCCCTACTATCCCCGGCAGCTCGTCCACTTCTATCGAGATTTTTCGCTCATCCTCTTCGTCGCGCTTCCGGTGGCTCTCGCGCGGGCATGGCGGGGAGTCGGCCGCAGGCCCAACATCTGGACCCTATATTTTCTGTTCACCCTGCTTTCGACCCTTCTCGCGGCAAAGGTCGGGGCGGCGCTGAGCTACTTCGTCCCGCTGCTCTCCGCGGTCTGCATCCTTGTCGGACTTTGGCTGAGCGACGACGGTTTGTTCGAGCGCCGGCCGGGCGTCTATGGGTGCGTCGTGCTCCTGCTTCTGGTTCAGTCCTTCTGTTTCTTTGCCGACCGCATCCCGGTTCCCACTCGGGAGGATTACCTCCAGGCCGAGAAGCTCGACGCCCAAATAAGGGCTCATCCCGGCCCCTTGCTCATCGAGCGCATCGACAGTTTCGCGACGCGAAACGGGAGAGAGTTGAACGTGGAGGCGGTACAACTGCCCGTGCTCATCATGCGGAGAACATTCGACCCCTTGCCCCTCCTCAACGCCGTGGACGACGAGGAGTTCTCGCTGATCGTTTACAGCGGAGTCTATTTCGGCGGCATACCGGCCCTGAAGCAGTCGATATTCGAACACTATCGGGTGATCGACCAGGTTCGGATCGGGCTCTTCGTCGGCGGGATGACGTTCTTGGTGCTAGCTCCCTCATAAACTTCCCCGCAAAGAAAAAACTTGATTCTGGTTTGCGTCGGTGGTAACATTATTCAAAATTCCGACCGGCATTGGCACGTGATGAGATTATGGACGACCACAACAAGGAACGGAAAACCCGAAAGATTGAGTTTCTCGGGACGAAGAAGCACATGAGGCGCGGACTCCTCTTTTTCAAGAAGGGAGAATATCAGCTTGCGATCGAGCAATTCGAGCTGATACTGCTGCACGACAAGAGCTATGTCAGGGCGTACAATAATCTCGGCTATGTCTATCGGATGATTGGAGACTATGATAAGGCGCTGGAAGTATGGGAAAGGGGACTGGGGGTCAACGCGTCGTACAGGAGACTCCAGAAGAACATCTCCAGCCTGCAACGGTTTCTGAAAACGAACAACAAAAAGGCCGGGCCGCCGCCGGTCGGGATAGAAGACTTCGAGGTCGGCGTGGAATGGCTGTCGGAAAACGCCGAGCTGGCAGAGATACGCGAAGGCAGCCTTTTTGACACCTATGTGATCGAAGACGGCGGAGCCTGGTTTGCGCTCAAAACGCCCAGGAAAATCCTCTCTGCGAACCCGGAAATGTCCCGAGCGTTCGAGCAGGCCTGTTCGGCTTGGCTCCGCCTCGGCCGGAACGAGTGCGTGGCTCACGCGCGTTCGCTCGAGCGGGTCTCGGGCCAATCGTTCCTCGCGCTGGAGTACATGCGCGAGGGGTCGCTCCGCGGCCTTCTTGAGCGGGAAAAGACGCCGCGCCGCGCGGGCCTTTCCCTCGGTCATGCGCTTGAGCTGGCGTTGCAGCTCTGCATCGGCGGGCACTTCATCCACACGCAACTGGGCGCCCCTCACGGCGACATCAGGCCGGAGAACATCATGCTTTCGATGCCCACTGAGGGGAGGGGAGGGCAGGCGATTGCAGACAGGCCGGACCGCTATTTCCTGAAAATCTCGGACGTTGGACAGTGGGCGGTCTTTGAAACGGCGGAGCTGTTCTGCAATTCGGAAGGCGAGGTTCTTTCGGAGTTCGCACGTGAAGGACTCGTTCGAACGGCATCCGGATTCCTGACACCCTCGCTGCACTCGTGTGCGCCCGAGTTGCTCAACTCGCTCCGCGCCCCAAACGTAAGCACCGACGTGTACGCGTTCGGAGTCGTGCTCTACGAGATGCTCACCGGAACGCTTCCTTTTTCCGGTTTGGGCAAGGCCGAGCTGGCGAAGCGAATTTCCGAAAGCCGCCCCGAGCACCCATCGGTCGTAAACCCCAGAGTTCCGCCGCCGGTGGGCAGCATCTGCATGCGTTGCATGGAACGCAGCCCGGAGGCCCGGTTCAGCGGTTTTCCCGAGATAGCCGATGCGCTCATCAACTACCTGGACGCCGCCGGGTCGGCCCTCTCGGAGTTGCGCGAATTGTGCAGGCGATATAAGAAGATATCGAGGTTGCAGTTCCACGACGATGAGAGGAATTCCTCGGTGATGATCGTCGGCGGAACCGAGTTTTCCTCCGAGGTGGGTCAGCTCTGGGAAATACTCAACCGCCGCGCCGAAGAGGAGCGCGACCTCGGGCTTCGGAAGCAGCTTGCGCGCATAGAGGACGCCCTGCTCGTGCCCGGATTGTCAATCGGCACACTGTACCCCACGACTGCAAGCCTGGCGGACGGACTAACGCTCATCCCTCTCGAAACCTATCGGAACGAACTGAACGCCCTGCGACATGCAGACAGCGCCCCCGGCACGGCCGACAGGGCCATGAGCGAGGCCTCGACGCCGGACGTCTCCGTCGAACCGCCCGCCGACCGGGTTCGCAGCGTTCCGGATTCGGTGAGCGAAGTGTTCGGCCCCGGCGTGGCGGAAGAGTATTCTTCCCTTTTGAAGGCGGGCGACCCGGGCCGGGCCGCGCGTCTTCTGTCGGATGGACTGAAGTTCCGTGCCGGGACGGTCCTGCTGCAATCGAACAATGGCCCCGACCTGTTGAGCGCATTTGAGTCCGTCGCACGGTCGGAATCGTTCCACCAGTGGCTCGACGCTGTTTTTGAGCAGCTCGCCTTCCTCTCCGCCTGTCCCCGCCCCGAAGAATTTCTAAAAGAGGGGATGGAAGTCCCTAACGAAATAATCGCCGCGATCTCCGGATTTCTGCTGATGCAGGCCGGCGAGCACGCCGCCGCTCTCGAGGCGTTCAACATGATTCCGGATGAACGGTGGCTGCCGGCGCTCGACATCTACCTGTGGACCATGGCGAAATTTCAATCGCCGAAGATGGAAGAGATTCGGCTCAACAGCTTGAAAAACGCAGGCCGCCTCCTCAGGGAAATCATCATCGCCAACAAGAAGTCAAACAAACGGAGCACGATCGTTCTATCCACGCATCCCAACGGCGCACTCGCAGACGCCTTCTTCCTTCGAGCGCTCGTGCTGGAGCAGTTGGGCGAGCACAGCCACTCCATCGCACATTTTCGCGCATGGAAAAAACTCCTGTCCGCGGAGCCTGCGCTTCCTCAGAAGAACATCCCATGGGCGGACATGATGCAAGGCAAGTGCATGCGCGACTTGGGCATGCCGAGCGAAGGCTTCATGCGGTGGCAGCGAATGCTCACGCAGGAACTCGACGCGCCTTTTTTCCCCTTCCTCGAGCTCGGCGCCCAAAAGCCGCGAGCGCTTCTGGCCGGGTACCTTCTCCCGTGTTGCAGCGACGCCATTTCACGATACGCCGACAACGCAATGCTGTGGTGTGTGAAGGGCAAGCTTCTCAACTGCACCGGCCAACCCACCGACGCGGTGGATTGCTCGCACCGTGCGACCGCGATTGCGGAGGATTTTTACCCCGCATATTTCGTGAGAATGGAAGCGATGCTGTCGATGGAACAACACGAGGAGGCGCTCGACGCTCTCAGGGCATGCACGATTCGCGAGCCGTATGAGCCGCTGTTTATGCTCCGCGAGGCGGAACTCTTGTGCTGTCTCTCCGAGCCCGAAAAGGCTTTCACCGAGTTGAAGAAGGCCATCGCTCACGGACTCGATCTCTCACAGCTCAAGACGAGCATCCGGAAGAAGCGGCTGACCCCCCTTGGGGGATTTGATGATTTCAGATCCATATGCGCACACCTGGGCGAAGCATGATTGCTTTCGTTCTTTCGCGTTTCAACCTTTGCCGGCCGGTTGCCCAAATTGCTCCTCACCGGACAACATTCCCCTGACCGGTCATTGCGAGGAGCCATGCAACGAAGCAATCCCGATGGCAACGGGGGAGCGCCTTTAAGATTGCTTCAGTCGAGTCTGTGACTCTCTCTCGCAATGACTTCGAAATTATTTCGACAACATGCCGGTGAAAATACTCTCGAAGGCCTGTGACCGCTTTCGTACGAGGGAGAAAAAAACTGCCGCTGATGGAGAGCGATTTGACTTGCAAATTTACTCAATCTATGGTATAAATTAAGGAGATGGCTGGAACAAAAGAAATCCCTGCCATGCTCGTGAAGACACGACAATTTTGAGCCAACACACCAAAGAACGGGAGCCCTAAATTTTCGGGTAGATTGCACGCCGCCTCGGCGCGGAAGCACGAAGCTTGGATGCGGGCGCCCACGTGAACCGCAAGGTTCAACACGTCTCGTCTCACGGCATAACGGCGGGGATTTTTATTTCAAGGGCAATCGGAAAACCGGCGGCGGAGACGCCGCACTCGCCTTTATCAATCGGCCGGCTGAATCACGGGCCGTACCTCATGAGCACGCCCATGGCCTGCGGATCTCCGTCGGGCGTGGCGAAAACATTTCCCTTTCGTCGTCGCTCGTGTCTCACGTCGTAGCTGAAGACGGGCTTACCGTCGGCATTGTCGAGTACTCCGGGCGTTCCCGACGGTTCGAGGTCGCTTTCGTTCATACCGCTCAGTGACACCGTCCACCCGGTCTCTCGCATCGTGACCGATGCCGACAGCGCGTCATCGATTCCGTTGCTCTCCTCGGGGTTACCGTCGTTATCCGCATCACTCATCTCGAACAGGATGCGGTCACCGTCCTGGTCGGCGGGATCGCTCGCATATCCGTCCTTTCCAAGGTCCTCGCCATTCTGCATAGTCAGGTAGTAATTGTGCAGGCCGTGGTCTTTTTCGTCGGGACCCACGCTGTAAATGACCCAGCGGTTGTAATACGACGGCGAGTCTGCCTTATACTCACCCAGCGCGTCGGTACCCGCGTCGGCGCCGTCGGTCCAAGAGGGGAAAATGGGCGTTCCATATTCCCCCTTTCCGGTCACACAACCCGCATAATAGTGGAAGTAGGTATTGTTGGCGTAAGGGTCGATGAGCGCCTGTATATCGAGGTCGGTGAACATGCCCAGACGGTCGTAATACGTGCCGTCAAGCCGACCGTTTCCTTCTTTCGGACTTGGGTCGTTAACGTCCGAGTCGCCGTCCTGGTCAAACGGGTCGTTGGGCTCTAAATCCAGGCCGATATCCTCGCCTTGATCGAGCCGGTAGTTTCCTTCGGTGCCGTTAGCATCGGGACCCGGATACGTCGGCCTTCCGCCCTGGCCGTCGTTCGGCATCCATTCTTGCGCAGCGTTATCCCAACTGAACGGACCTATCCCGTCCGTCCCGATATCCTCGCTCGGGTAGAAAACTCCGCCGACCCAATCGTTGCCCATAGGGGGATAGGTATCGTTTTCAGCGTAGTAGTCTTCGAGGGCGGGCTCAATTTCCGCGAGCTGTGCCTTGGCGGCGCCGAGCCGCGCACGCGCGTGCATCCTCGAAATCGCCGGAAGCGCAATTGCTGCGAGCAGGCCGATGATGCTGATCACGGCAAGCAGTTCCACGAGCGTGAATCCATAGTCAGGCTTGGTTGGACGGTGGCGCTGCGATTCCCCCTTGCGTTTCATTCGGCAACCTCCTTCGAATGTGATGGGCTGTGAGTCATCGTAATGACTGTTCCCGGACAAACAAAAAATCTTACCCGCTTCCCCGGATAAGATCACACTTGTAAACATATTATTTCCACTACAATTCTACACCATACACGGCCTTGTGTCAAGCCATTTTTTCATTGATTTGACGCCGTTCCATCGGCTATACTATGTTTTTGATGAGAAGCATATCGCTCCTATTTGGGGGTACAGCCGAAAATATACCACAACATGCGGAATCTTCTGGAAGACCTCAACGAACCACAGCGACGGGCGGTTACCGCCACGGAGGGCCCCGTCGTCGTCATTGCGGGCGCCGGCAGCGGGAAGACAAGGGTGATAACGTACCGTGTGGCGTACCTCATAGGGGCGAAACATGTTGCGCCACGCAACATACTCGCCGTCACCTTCACGAACAAGGCGGCCGAGGAAATGCGCGGCCGCATCTTCAGGCTCCTCGGCACGACCAAGCTGGAGTCGTGGATCGGTACCTTCCACGCCACGTGCGCGAATCTCCTGAGACGCGAGGCCGACCGGCTGGGCTACAAACGCAACTTCGCCATTTACGACGAATCCGACCAACTGTTGCTGATCAAACGCTGCATGAAGAAGCTCTCACTGCCGGAACGCGACTACAATCCGCATGCGATTCTGTCGCGCATCAGCCTGGCGAAGAACGACATGACCGCTCCGAAGGCATTTGAAAGCGCGGCGACCGACCACTTTGAGGAACAGGTCGGCCGCGTGTATCGGTCCTATCAAGAGGCGCTCCGCGAAAACAATGCGATGGATTTCGACGACCTGTTGAACAATGCGCTCGCAGTGCTGCTCGACTATCCCGACTGCGCGCAGAAGTATCGCAAATATTTCAGGTATATCCTTGTTGACGAATTTCAAGACACCAACCGCGTGCAGTACGGGCTCGTGCGCGAGCTGGCCAGAGAACATCGCAACCTGTGCGTGGTCGGCGACGACGACCAGAGCATCTATAGTTGGCGCGGGGCGAACATCGACAACCTGCTCGATTTTCAGAAGGATTTTGCCGAGGCGTCAACCGTGTTCCTGGAGGAAAACTATCGCTCCACCCAATTGATCCTCGATGCCGCCAACGCGGTCATTGAAAACAACGAGAGAAGGAAACCGAAGAAACTCTGGACACAAAACGAACGGGGCGAGCAGATAGTGTGGTACGCCGTTTCCAACGAACGCGCCGAGGCGCGGCACGTGGTCGAAGAGATGTTCCGGCTTAAGAACGATTTGCCGGAACTGAGGAACGGCGACTTCGCCGTATTCTACCGTACCAACGCTCAGTCTCGCGTGCTCGAGGACGAGTTGCGCGGCGAGGGCGTCCCCTACATCATCGTGGGCGGCCTCAGATTCTATGATCGCAAGGAGATAAAGGACGCCCTGGCATATCTCAGGGTGATATCGAACGCGAACGACAGCGTGAGTCTGAGGAGAATAATCAACACGCCCCCCCGAGGGATAGGGAAGGCAACACTCGAGAAGGCCGACCAGTTTGCGTCGAAGCAGAGAGTTCAGCTGTTTGAAGCGATAGGCCGGGCGTCGGAAATCCCTGAGCTGCGCGCCAACGCCCGCGAGAGCCTTCTTGCGTTTCACAAGTATATTTCCCATCTGATGGAGAGGAAGGATAAGCTGTCGGCGGCCGAACTGATCAAGGAAGTTCTCGAAACGAGCGGTTACGCCCGGGTGCTCCGGCAGGACCCCACGTTTGAGGCGCAGGCGCGCATTGAAAACCTCGACGAGCTCGTGTCCGCGGCCACAGAGCTCGCGGAAGAAACGGGCGACGCCTCTCTTGAAACATTCCTTGAAAACGTATCGCTGCAGACCGATATCGACGAATGGGACGATACGAGCGACATGGTTACGCTCATGACCCTCCACATGGCCAAGGGACTGGAGTTCCCGGTCGTCTTCATAGCGGGCATGGAGGAAGGCCTGCTTCCTCACGCCAACTCGCTCACCTCCGACAAAGGGCTCGAGGAAGAGCGGCGGCTGTGCTACGTCGGGATTACGCGCGCGAAGAAGCGCGTTGTCCTCACCTCGGCCGATACCCGGCACATGAGAGGCATGACCACCGTGCAGGTTCCTTCGAGATTCCTGGACGAGATCCCCGAGGAACTTGTCCATTGCGTCGAGCCGTCCAACGGAGGCTATCAACACACCGACGAGTACTGCCAGGTGGTGCCCGACTACGAGGGCGGTGAGTTCGAGGTCGGCGACGTGGTGGAGCATTCAGCCTTCGGAACGGGCAGAATCGACGCCGTCAGCGGAAGCGGGGACAAGCTGAAGGTAGCCGTCCGTTTCTTTCGCGACAACAAGCAGAGAGACCTGTTAATCAAATATGCGTGCCTCAGAAAGAGATGAAAGGGGAATGCCCTGCCATGTCGCTCGAGGAAATTCGCAAGAAAATCGACGAAATCGATAACGAGATCATCCGGCTCCTGAACGAGCGCGCCAGGGCCGCCATAGAAATCGGAAAAATCAAGGAGCAGGCGAACGCGCACGTGTATGCGCCCGCTCGCGAGAAGCAGGTCATCGAACAACTCTGCGCGAAGAACACCGGCCCCCTGACCGCCGACGCGCTGAAGTCGATCTACAAGGAAATCATCTCTGCAAGCCGCAGCATGGAGAAGCCGCTCACGGTGACCTACCTCGGCCCCCGGGCCACGTTCGCTCACCTGGCGGCGCTGCAGAAGTTCGGCAGCTCGACGAACTACGTTTCCGCGCGGACCATATCCGACGTGTTCATCGATGTGAAGAAAGGGCACGCCGATTACGGGGTGGTGCCCATCGAAAACTCGACCGAAGGAATCGTCAGCTACACGCTCGACATGTTCATGGAATCCGACCTGAAAATTTTCTCCGAGGTAATGCTCGAGGTCTCTCAGAATCTCATGTCGAAAGGCCAGTTGACGGACATCAAAAAGGTGTACTCGCATCCGCAGGCGCTCGGCCAGTGCCGCCGATGGCTCGAGGCGAACATGTCTCACGCCGAGCTCATTGCTACGTCGAGCACGGCGCAGGCGGCGGAGCTCGCCGAAAAGGACCCCGCGGCGGCGGCCATAGCGAACGAGCTGGCCGCCGAAATATACCACCTGAACCTGCTCGTACGGAGAATCGAGGACAGCCCGAACAACTACACGCGCTTCCTGATCGTCGGGCACTCGACGGCACAAAGGAGCGGACACGACAAGACATCCATCATGTTTTCCATCCGGCACAAGGTGGGCGCTCTCTCGGAGATTCTCAAAACATTCGCCTCTCACAATATCAACCTCACGCGAATCGAGTCCCGACCTTCCAGACAGAGGGCATGGGAGTACGTTTTCTTCGTCGATCTGGAGGGGCACACGAACGACGCGCACGTCGCTCAGGCTCTCGAAGAGGCGGGCGCGAATTGCATCTTCCTGAAAACCCTCGGTTCCTACCCGAGCGGAGAATGAGGCCCGGCGATTTGTCATGGCGGCGGACGAAAAAATCTACAGGATACTGGACGCAAACGCGAACCGTGCCCGGGAAGGGCTGCGTGTCGTCGAAGAATTCCTCCGAATGGTCCGCGACGACGCCGAATTTACGCTCCGCCTGAAGAACCTTCGGCACAGCGTCACCGACGCCGTCGGCTCCATGAACGTGGACGAGAAGCTCATCGAGGCGCGGCAGAGCGACGCCGACGTGGGCGCCACCGAGCCCGCGGGGTCCGAGGGAAACCGGGACGATTTCGGCCACATCGTCACGGCGAACCTCCGACGCTCGCAGGAGGCATTGCGGGTGTTGGAAGAATACTCCAAACTAATATCGGAAAAGGCGTCGGCCGAATTTAAGCGCCTACGCTTCGAAACGTACACGCTCGAAAAGGACATCAGGCTCGACGCGAACACGGAGAAATGAGAAAGGGCGAAGTCCCTCAGACCTGCTATGGCGAACCGTCACACGAATCCAATCATAGAAACGAGGAATCTGACCAAGGTGTTCGGCACCACGAGGGCGGTCGATAACCTCACTCTGGAAGTGGAAAAAGGAGAGTTCTTCTGCTTCCTCGGCCCGAACGGAGCCGGAAAGACCACGACGATAAAGATACTCACCGGGCTGCTCCGGCCCACGTCGGGCTCGGCGCTCATTTCCGGATACGATATCACCACGAACCCGGTGGAGGCCAAGCGCCTCATCGGCTATATCCCCGACCATCCCTACCTTTACGAAAAGCTCTCCGGACGCGAGTTCATGAGGTTCATGGCGGGCATGTACCAGCTCGACGGGAGCGTGCTCGACCGAAGGATAGATGAACTGCTCGAACTCTTCGGAATCCTCGAATATGCAGACCAGCTCACCGAAGACTATTCCCACGGGATGCGTCAGAAGCTCATCTTCAGCGCCACGTTCCTTCACTCTCCCAAGGTCGTGATTGTGGACGAACCGTGGGTTGGCCTCGACCCGAAGAGCATCCGCTTCGTCAAAGACTATCTGACCTCCAGGACCCGCGAGGGGGTCAGCATATTCATGTCAACTCACACGCTCAGCATCGCCGAGGAAATCGCCGACAGAATAGGCATAATCCACAAGGGAAAGCTCATAGCGCTCGGGACGGTGGAGGAAATAAGGGCGAGCGATGTCCGCAACCTCGAAGATGTGTTCCTCGAGCTCACGGCGGAGGAGCCGGAGATTTCCCCGCTCAAACTCGAGGAAGGAGAGCCCGGCCGCGGAACGAGCGGCTGATTTTGACAAAGCACGTTCTCGGTGTGATATAATTTGGCGAGCGATGACCGTCTCCGTGCTGAAAACGACTGCATTGGCCGCTGTTTTGGCGCTTCTGAGCGCTTCCGTCGGTCTTGCCCAGGACCAAGATATCGACATACTGAAACGGGCGCTCACGAACTCGCTCGGCGAGAAGACGAACTCCGGCGCCCTCCGCGTCGCGTCGGTGAAGAAAGAGGTGAGGCGGGGCGGCGAGACCTTGCTCATAGTGCTCAACGCAAACAACGGTCCCACTCCGGCGGCCGTGCGCTACGGCATTTTCACGGACGCGGTGAAGGTTTTCAAGATTCTGAAAAGCTGGGAGTGGCCCGACCGGGTCGAGCGTGTGGTGCTCGGCGAGCAGTGCCTCACCGGCGACGGAAGCAGCCGCAAGACATCGGAGCTTGTGTTTATGGGGCAAATCTCTTCCGACAAGGTCCGCGAGACGGATTGGGAATCGTTCAACCCGGGGAAAATCCCGGACATCATGGATTCCGTCCAGTTTCGCGGCGCTGCGGAAAAGAGTCAACCATGAGGACTCATTAGGAAAGGAAGGAAAATATGAAATCCGGGAAAATGACGAACGTGCTTCTGGCGGTGATCGCTCTCCTCCTGCTGGGAAACCTGCTGCTCCCTATGCTTAAGACAGCAGAGGCGGCCGCCGCCGGCGACGATGCGGTCTCGCCGGCTGTTGTTGCGGAGAAGGCGCAGGTTCTGGCGCTCAATGAAGCCGCCGACCAGATAGGCGGGGGGCTCAGAGAGATTGCCCAATCCAATCGGATGATCGCCAACGCCATCGGCGACTCCATCAGGGAACTTGCGCGCTCGAACGAACGCATTGCGTATTCTCTCGACAATCTCACCGTCGAGCTGAAGCCCGAACAACAAGTCCAAGAAGAAGAAGAGCAATAAGAAAAGCCTTGAGTCGAGCGACCGCCGGGAGCACGGCGAGCCGTTCTTTGTTCCGACAGTAGAAGGCCGCCCTTTTTCTTTTTACTTGCGGCACGGCGACACAATCTGTAATATGAACTACTAATGGAGTCATCTCTGATGAAAAAGCTTCGGGTGGCAATTGCGGTGGCTGGCATGGTCGTCCTGTCGGGTTGCGGTTCTCTCTCGAACCTGAAGGCGCCGAAGATCTCCGACGTCAATCTGCTGAAATCATCCAAAAACCAGCGTACCTACCAGGCCGATTACGACACGACCTTCAGGGCCGCGGTGGATGCCCTCAGACAGACCGACAACGGCAGCGCCAAGCTGGTCAAATATGATGAAGGGCTCATCATTTTCAACAAGCCCAACGACACCGGTTCAACAACCGCTAACGTCACAAAGATCGACGAGGGAACCACCCGCGTCGAACTCCTCGCAAAAGTCAAGCGCAGGTTCTGGTTGGACAGTACCGACGAAGCGGCGCGAGACGCCTTCTTCGCCGAAATGGACCGACGACTCGGCTCGACTTCGGCGACAGAGTCCGCCGCCGAGGCGGGTCAACCGGAGCAGCCCGCCCCGGCCGAAACGCAGGCTGCGACTCAGAACGAGGTTCAACAGGACAGGAGCCTGCTTCTCGCCGACCTCAGGCAGCAGTTGCGGCTCGGTGAAGATAACGCCTTCCTCGACAAGCTTTCGTACGACGACCTCGTGATACTCGACCGGAAGCTCGAAACGCTCCACTCCGTCGCCGCAGAAAAGAAGGAACTCGCCGGGACGTGCGCCGCATGCTACATAGACCTCGCCCGCGTTTACCACGATGCCGGCGAGTACGCCCGCTCGGCGGAGGCGCTCAAGACAGCCATCGGCGTCGAGCCCGACAACGCGGTGGCGCACTGCAATCTGGGCGAAATCTACAAACATATGGGCGTGTTCGACGACGCGATCCGCGAACTCGACGAGGCGAAAAGGCTCAATCCCGACCTTCCCGACACATACATCAATCTCGGCATAATCTACGACGATTACGTCGTGGACGATCAGAAAGCGCTGGGATACTACAAGAAATACCTGGAATTGGGCGGCTCCGACGAACAAGTGAAGGATTGGATCGCCGCAATAGAGAAAGGTTCCTGACAACGGTCTTTCTGTCCGACCCGCTTTCGGGTCCCCCGTCAATAAGCGATAGTCTCACGGCCACAACACGTTCTCTGGGCAGAGCACTGTTTCACGTCGCGTGAATCCGTGACATAGTTGGCGCACTAGACAGGGCAGGGGAGTGGAAAAAACGGAGGTGAACACATGGCAGTAGCGAGAGTGACACAAATCGTTGCATCATCACAGAAAGGTTTCGAGGATGCTATCAAAGAGGGGCTGAAGCGCGCGAACAAGACTCTCCGCGGACTCACGGGCCTCGAGGTCACCAAGATGAACGCGAAGATCGAGAAGGGCAAAATCATGGAATACCGCGCGCACATGAACATAACCTTTATCCTGGAAGAATAATCGGCGGAAATGGCGAAGGGCGGCGAGTCACCGAGAAACCACTCCCCTGTGATTCCCGCCGCCCCTCTCGAGTAGGGAGAAGAGTTCTTTCGCCGTCGCTCAGGCCGATTGAATGAACTCGTAAACCAGAAGCAGCAACAGAAAAATCGAGACACCGGCGAAGGCTGCCGCGTAAACGAGCGGAATCATGAGGACGTTGTATTCCGCAAACACATAGTAATTCGCGAAACACAACGCCGCCCCGAAGGCCAGCATCAGCGCGGCCCGAAACTTTCGATGGGTTAATAGGTAGAGCATCAGGCCGGCGACAAGAACCAATTCGGGGTGGGTGACGCCATACTCGCACGCCACCGAAAGATACTCTGAACCCTGAAATAATTCTGTCCAACCCATAGGAAACCTCCGTGTTAAGATTCAACCGGGGTACTAACCATGGGGTGTCATAGCATTACTCGTGCCAGAAAAACGGAATTTTAATACAAACACAACCTCCGACGTCCAAAGCACTTACACCGAAGGGGCGTTCCGCCCGCGATTTCAGAATCGTTAAACCGCTCTCCCCGAATTACAGCATCGTTATCGACTGTTTAGAACGGGCCGATTTCAAAATCCCGTCCAGTGAATGGTCACAATCGTATTCGGGGGTATATGACTCAATAATCACGAAGGGGCGCACGACCGTGCGCCCCTGCAAGAGTGGACAAGAAAAAGGGTGAAAAGCCGCTAGGCTCTCAACCAAAAAGCTTTTTCGCAAGCGAAGCCGTGCGCCTTCCCAGGGCTTCGCATTGAGTCTTCACGCGGTCATCGGGCGCGTCCACCGAGACCGGTCCATAGTGGTCACCCTCGGCGGTCCCCTGCACAATCATCCCATGAATCAACATGGCATGCAGGATGGTGAGAACCGTCGTCTCGTTCCCTCCGCCGATATTCGCCGACGATGAGAATGCCCCGCCCACCTTGCCCGACAGCTTGCCATGATGGGAGACGCTGAAATCGAAGAAGTCCTTCATCTTTCCCGCCATGCCTCCGTAATACGTCGGAGAACCAGCCACAATGGCGTCGAAATCGAGCATTTCGTCGGGCTTTGCGTCCTCGACATCTTTCAATACCACCTCCGCGCCTTCCTTTTCGGCTGCATCGGCGACAATCTCCGCCATCGCCTTCGTGTTGCCGGTGCGGGTGAAATAGAGAACAAGCACTCTCGCCATATGTCGCCTCCTCTTCTGCTCGGTTCATGAATAAGAATGCGGCCTTCCTCGATGGAATTCTAACACACACCGACGGCCGCGGTCATCAGAAAACCCCTCGCACAATGCGGACATGATTCTGAACGGGCAATTCTCTAGAACCATCAGAAAACCGTGATATCGGAAGCTATGTCGCGATAAACATCCAGCGTTTTTCGAAAGGCGCCTTCCGACATGTGAAGAACGTTCAAAGCCTCCAGGACGTTGTCATCGAAAGCGGTTGCCTTCTCGAATTCGGATGCGCTCAATTTGCAGAAAGTGTTCGCCAGGGACACTCCGCTTGCAGGCCCTCGGGGCTCGGGCTCCAATTCGGGCAGGTGGTGATACCGAATCGCGTTGGCCAAAGCGGTGGGCAGCAACCAGTGGTCGGCGAGGAGATAGCCGACCTCGGCATGAGTTATCCCCAGCACCGTCTCCTCCGCCTCCAGGGCCGTCGTGCCGGTGGTCGAGCGGAGCGACGTCGCCCTGGCCTGCTTGCCGTGCATGCTCATCGCGAGCACGACTTTGCCCACGTCATGAAGCAGGCCGGCGACGAAGGCCGAATCCGTCATCCGCGCCTCATGGCCGAAAGAAATCAACCTCGCCATCGTGGCACAGGTAAACGAATGATTCCAGTATGCCTTGAAGTCGAGGTCGGTCTTGTCGATCAAATAGTTGAAGACCGAGACCGACATGGCAAGCGCCTGAGTCTCTTTGAAGCCGAGAAGGGCGACGGCATGCTTGATGTCCGTAACCTTCCTCGAGAAACCGAAGGCGGGCGAGTTTGCGAGCTTGAGTATTTTCGCCGAGAGAGCGCCGTCTGTCGCTATTATCTTTGCCACATCCGCCGAGGACGAATTGGGATCGTTGGCGGCCAGCGAAATCGCGTTCACGATGTCGGGAAGGGTGGGAAGTTCCTCGATTTCTTCGACGAGCTTCGCCACTCTGCGAAGCTTCAACGGCCCCTCCAAGACCGAAGTGTCGGCCTCCTCTACGGGCGGTTTCTCGACCTCCTTCGTCCTTCCATAGTACCTGTCAAGCGCTTTATACACGGCCCCGCGCGAGCAGAGCACGGGCTTCACCGTCAATCCTGTGACCTCCTCCAATTCGTTTCGGCCGGCTTCGTCCAACGGGCAGACCATCGCGACAGTCAGGAGGTTGCGCATCCTCCCGATGGGAACCAATTCGAGCCTCACTCCCAACTCGCTTGGAACAAGGTCGAGAACCTCCCGGTCGATTTCGCAGTGCGATAATTCGACGCTGGCCGTGCCCGGGAACTCGCTCAGAAACTTCAGAAAACTCTCCTCGCTCAGATAACCGAGGTCCATCAAGATGTTGCATATCCGCTCCCGCTTCGTCTTCTGAATTTCGAGCGCCTGCTCCACCTGTACCGGAGTGACGTAACCCCTCTCCACCAGGAGCTCGCCTATCCTCTTCTTCGACATTTGCGCTTCTCTCAATCTGTTGTCTTCTTGGGAAAGTCCGCTACCGGCTAGGCTAGCACATACAACCTGCATTGTCAAACAGCTATACGCCGACATTCTCGGGGGTGCGACCGGCGCGCGGGCCTCGCTTGCCCCGCCTCACGCAGTTGACAATACTCGCATGTTTTGATAACATAATTTGATTAACGTAGAGTCGGGTTGCGGGCTAAAACCCTATCAGCCTGCGGCTTAGCGGCTTAATCACGTTGTGGGGAGTCGCCAAGCGGTAAGGCATCGGCCTTTGGAGCCGACATGCGCAGGTTCGAATCCTGCCTCCCCAGCCGATTCTCGGCACAGCCAAGAATCGGCTGAGCAATCGAAAATCGAGAACAGACAAGAACAGATTGAAAATGGTGAGCGTGCCCTGATGGCGAAAAAAGAAGAGAGGCCTTTTGTCTGCGTCATACTCGCGGCCGGACAAGGCACCCGCATGAAATCGGAAACGCCGAAGGTGCTGCACAAGCTTTGCGGCAGGCCGATGGTGGACTATATCGTGCGGACGGTTCGCAAGCTGGAACCCGAGCAGATATATCTCGTCGTCGGATTCGAGGAGAAACTCGTGCGCCAATTTTTCGGCGACGGCGTTCGCTACGTCACTCAGAGCGAACAGCTCGGGACAGGACACGCGGTGCTGCAGGCCCACCGGGAGCTCTCCGGCTACGAGGGCGACGTGCTCGTCCTGTACGGCGACGTGCCGCTCGTTAAGGAGGAAACCCTGCGCGCGCTGCTCGAAAAGCACAGGAAAGCCCGTGCCTCCGCCACCCTTGTGACGACGCGGGTCTCCGACCCGACCGGCTTCGGCCGCATTGTGCGCAACCGTTCGGGCAAGATCGCCAAGATCGTCGAGGAAAAAGACGTCACGCCGGCTCAGAGGCGCATACGAAAAATCAATCCAGGCATCTACTGCTTCAGGGCTTCATCGCTGTTGGAAGCCCTCGCGAAGGTCGGCAGAGCGAACAAGCAGCAGGAGTATTACCTGACCGACGTGATAGAGATACTGGCCAAGCGGCGGAGGAAGGTCGAGACGATTACGACCGACGACGAGATCGAAATCATGCAGATCAACACCCGCAGGCAGCTCGCGCGACTGAACAGGATCATGCACCAGCGGGTGCTGGATCGGTTGATGGACGAGGGAGTCACGATAATCGACCCGCAGACCACCTTCGTGTCCGAGACAGTGAGGGTCGGGCGCGATGTGATTATCTATCCCTTCACCTACATCGAGGGATACACTCGTATAGGCGAGGGCAGCGTCATCGGCCCGCAGACGTACATCACCGACAGCGAGATCGGCCCGGGCGTCGTCATCGTCATGTCCTATCTGTCCTCGTGCGTCGTCCGCGACAACAGCCGCATCGGCCCGTACTCGCACCTGAGACCCGAGGCGCTCATCGGCGAGAACGTCCACATAGGCAACTTCGTCGAGGTGAAAAAATCGCTCATCGACGACGACTCGAAGGCGAACCATCTGACCTACATCGGCGACGCAAAGATCGGCAGGGGCGTAAACATCGGCGCCGGCACCATAACCGCCAACTACGACGGCGTGAGGAAAAGCGAAACCGTCATAGAGGACGGCGCCTCAATCGGAAGCGGCACCGTGCTGATTGCTCCCGTTCGCGTCGGAAAACGAGCGGTGACGGGCGCGGGCGCCATCGTTCCGAAGCGGCACGACATCCCGGCATACGCCGTGTTCGTGGGTATGCCGGCGCGTGAAATAAAAAAGGAAGAGGGGAAGGCCTAGAGCCTTCGCCCGCAAAAGGAGAAGACCAAATGGAAATGGTTGAACTGAAGGCGAACGTTCGACCTCAAACGGGCAAGAAGGGCGCGAGAGAATGCAGAAAGAAGGGCCTGCTGCCCGGGATACTCTACGGTAAGAGCGACCCGACGACCCCCGTGACGGTGAACCCGAAGGAGCTCGACCGCGTCCTCCACACACACGCGGGCGGCAACGTCATCATAAAGCTGTCCGTCGAGGAGCGGGGCGGCGAGCCTGTGACCGTCGTGGTCAAGGAACTGCAGGTGGACCAAATCCGCGGAACGATGAGCCACGTCGATTTCTGTCATATATCGCTCGACGAGATGATACGCACCGAGGTGCCGTTCAGGGTCGTCGGAGAAGCGCCCGGAGTCAAGATGGGAGGCATCCTGGAGCACATCCTCTGGGAGCTCGAAATCGAGAGCCTGCCGCTGGATATTCCCGACTACATCGAGGTGGACGTGAGCGAACTGAATATCGGCGATTCCATCGCTGTCTCCGCCCTCAAGGTGCCCGAAAGCGTCACCGTATTGACCGACTGGGATACGACAGTCGTCGCGGTCGCCGCGCCACGGGTCGAGGAAGTGGTCGAAGCCGCTCCGGAGGCCGAGGAGGTTGAAGGCGCCGAACCGGAGGTCGTGGGCGCTAAGGCCGAAAAGGAGGCCGAGGGCGCCGAGGGGAAAGAAAAAGCTGAGTCAGCCGAAGAGAAGAAAAAGCCGGCGGAGAAACGGAAATCTAAAGAGTGAAGGTCGTCGTCGGACTTGGGAATCCGGGACGAGAGTACGCGCTCACGCGCCACAACCTCGGCTTTATGGTGGTGGACAGATTCGCTGCGGCCCACCGTCTCTCATTCTCACGGCAGAAGTTCAAGTCGAAAATAGCCACCGGCACGGTCGAAGGCGAAGACGTCGTTCTGGTGAAGCCTCGGACGTTCATGAACCTAAGCGGCGATGCAGTCGGGCCGCTTGTTCGTTTTTACAAACGGCCTCTGTCGGAGCTGCTGGTGGTATATGACGACATCGACATCCCTTTCGGGAACGTCCGGCTCAGGCCATCGGGAAGCTCGGGCGGTCACAAGGGGATGAAGTCGATAATAACGAATCTCGGCAGCGACGAGTTTCCCCGGCTGCGGGTCGGCATTCGCGGAGATGTTCCGGCGGGCGACCTGAGCGACTATGTGCTCGACCGATTTACGGCCGAGGAGAAGGCTGAGCTCGAGGGAATCATTCAGAGGGCCTGCGACGCCGTCGAGGCGGTGATAAGCGGCCCCTTTGAAAAAGCAATGAGTCGGTTCAACTGAGGTGGAAAAAATGAAAAAAGCCGCGAGAAGGAAAGGTAACGAGAGAAGTCGGGAGATGGTGGAAGGAGTGGCGAAAGGACCCCACCGGTCTCTGTTCAAGGCCATGGGCCTCACCGACAAGGAACTGTCTGCGCCACTCGTGGGTATCGCGTGCTCATACAACGAGATAATACCCGGACACATCCACCTCGACAAGATAGCGCAGGCGGTCAAAGACGGCGTGCGCATGGCGGGGGCCACGCCCATCATGTTCGGAACGATAGGAGTGTGCGACGGCATCGCCATGAACCACGAGGGCATGAAATACTCTCTCGGAAGCCGCGAGCTGGTGGCCGACTCGGTCGAGATAATGGCGCGCGCCCATCCGTTCGACGGGCTGGTGCTCGTGCCCAACTGCGACAAGATAGTCCCCGGCATGGTGATGGCCGCAGCCAGGCTGAACATCCCCGCCGTTATCTGCAGCGGCGGCCCGATGCTGGCCGGCAGGCTCGACGGAAATGCGATCGACGTCAACACGATGTTCGCAGGCATCCCGAAAGCCTCGAGCGGCGAAATAAGCGAGATGGTCTGGAAGGAGATGGAAGACTGCGCCTGTCCGGGCGCGGGCTCTTGCGCGGGCATGTTCACGGCCAACACAATGAACTGCCTGTGCGAGGGGCTCGGCATCGCGCTGCCGGGCAACGGGACGATACCGGCCGTGTTCGCCGAACGCTACCGGCTGGCGAAGGAAGCCGGCATGGCGGTCGTGAACCTCATAAAAAGGGGCATTCGTCCGCGCGACATCATGTCGAAGAAGGCCGTAGGAAACGCGATCGCGCTCGACATGGCCTTCGGAGGTTCGTCGAACTCGGCGCTCCACCTGCCGGCAATCGCGCATGAGCTCGGCATCGTCCTGCCGCTTCGAGAATTCAACAGGGTATCCGAGCGGACGCCTCACATATGCAACATGGCTCCCGGCGGGCCGCATCACCTCGAAGACTTGTACTACGCCGGCGGAGTGCAGGCGATACTCAAGACACTGCTCGGCGGACGGCTGGTAGATGGCAGCGCGGTGACGGTCACCGCCAAGAGCCTCGCAGCGTCCGTGCGAACGGCGGGCGTCAAGGACGCCAATGTCATCAGGCCGCTGAGCGACCCCTATCACAAGACGGGCGGGCTGGCGGTACTTTTCGGAAACCTCGCGCCCGAGGGAGCAATCGTGAAGCAGTCGGCGGTCGCGCCTGAGATGCTCAAGCACAGCGGGCCGGCTCGCATATTCGAGAGCGAACACGACGCGGCGGAAGCCATTATCGCCAGAAAGATTCGGGCGGGCGAGGTGCTCGTGATACGCTACGAGGGCCCGAAGGGAGGCCCCGGCATGCAGGAAATGCTCACGCCGACCGCCGCAATAAAAGGAATAGGAATGGATAAGGACGTCGCCCTGATAACGGACGGCCGCTTCTCTGGCGCGACGACCGGAGCTTCGATCGGACACGTCTCGCCCGAGGCCATGGCGGGCGGACCCATCGCCGCGCTTCGCAACGGTGATACCATTCAGATAGACATTCCGGCAAAGAAGCTTAACGTCCGGCTCACGAAAGCCGAGATAAAGAAGCGTTTGAAGGCTTGGCGACCGCCGAAGCCGAAGATATCCACCGGATACCTGGGCCGCTATGCAAGGCTGGTGACGTCGGGCGGCACGGGTGCGGTTTTCGAGGACTGATAGAGGAAAGGTACGGGTTTGGTTCGTATGTCAACTATGTCGGGTGCGCAGATATTCGTTGAATCGCTCTTGAAGGAAAAGGTCGATGTCATTTTCGGGATACCCGGAGGAGTGGTGATTCCCGTGTTCGACGCGCTGTTCGACGCGCCGATAAGAATGATTCTCACGCGTCATGAGCAGGGCGCCGCGCACGCGGCCGACGGCTACGCGCGCGCGACGGGCAGGGTAGGGGTGTGCCTCGTCACATCCGGGCCGGGCGCATGCAACACCGTCACGGGCCTGGCCACGGCCAACATGGACTCCGTCCCGATAGTTGTCATCACCGGCCAGGTGCCTACTCCCATGATCGGCAACGACGCGTTCCAGGAGGCCGACATCGTCGGAATCACCCGGCCCGTCACGAAGCACAACTTCCTGTTGCGAGACACGAAAGACATCGCGAGAGTGATGAAGGAGGCGTTCCACATCGCGTCCACGGGCAGACCCGGCCCCGTGCTCATAGACCTGCCGAAGGATGTCGCAACCGGCGAGGCCGAGTTTCACTATCCTTCGAACGCCGCCATCAGAGGATACAGGCCGGTCGTCGAGGGCAACATGAAGCAGATAAAGCGCGCCGCCGAGTTGATAAATTCGTCCCGCAGGGCCGTCATCTATGCGGGCGGCGGCGTGATATTGTCGAATGCGGCGGCGGAACTCGCGCAGCTCGCTCATAAGACGAAGATACCCGTGACCACAAGCATGCTCGGGTTGGGCGGCTTTCCCGCCGACGACGAGCTGTTTCTCGGCATGCCCGGGATGCACGGCACGCGTTACGCCAACTACGCGCTTTCCGAGTGCGACCTCATCGTCGCCGTCGGAACGCGTTTTGACGACCGAGTCACGGGGAATATCAAGGAGTTTGCGGTTCACGCGCAGGTGATCCACATCGACATCGACCCGACGGCCATAAGCAAGAGCGTGCGGGTGCATGTGCCCATCGTCGGGGACGCCGGCAGAGTTCTTGCCAAGCTGGTTCCTCTGGTCAAGCGGGTGAACAACAAGGAGTGGCTGAAACAGATCGACGAGTGGAAGAAGAAATATCCGCTCGTGTATAAAGACACCGGCTCGGAAATCAAGCCCCAGTATGTCGTCCAGCAGATTTGCGAGGCCACCCGGGGCAAGGCGATCATAACTACCGAGGTCGGCCAGAATCAGATGTGGGCGGCGCAATATTATAAGTTCAACTCGCCCCGCACGTTTCTCTCGTCGGGAGGGCTGGGCACGATGGGGTACGGCCTGCCCGCCGCCATCGGAGCGCAGATAGGTTGTCCCGACAAGGTCGTGTTCGACATAGCGGGCGACGGCAGCATACAGATGAACATCCAGGAGCTGGCGACGGCGGTCCACAACAAGCTGCCCATCAACGTCGCCATACTCAACAACCATTTCCTGGGCATGGTCAGGCAGTGGCAGGAGTTGTTCCACAACCGGCGATATTCCTCCACATGCCTCATCGACAATCCCGATTTTGTGAAACTCGCCGAGGCGTACGGAGCGAAGGGCGTTAGGGTCACCAAGAAGAAAGACGTGCGGCCGGCCATCGAGGAAGCGGTGAAGACGCCCGGGCCGGTCATCCTCGACTTTGAAGTGACGCGCGAAGAGAACGTGTATCCGATGGTTCCAGTCGGCGCGGGCATTCATGAGATGATCGGGGGGCTTGCATGAAACACACAATCTCGGTTCTGGTGGAAAACCAGTTCGGCGTGCTGGCACGCATCTCGGGCCTGTTCAGCGGACGCGGCTTCAATATCGACAGCCTGTCGGTCGGCGAGACCGAAGACCCGACGGTCTCCCGCATCACGCTCGTCGTCAAGGGCGACGACGTGATAATCGAGCAAATCATGAAACAGCTCAACAAGCTTGTGGACGTGATAAAGGTCAACGACCTGACCGAAGACGAATTCATCGACAGGGAGCTCGCGCTCATCAAGGTCCGTTCCGACGGCAAGACTCGGTCCGAGATCATGCAGGTCGTCGATATATTCAGGGGCAAGATAGTGGACGTGGCGCCTCAGTCGCTCACCGTCGAGGTGACCGGCACGGAGGATAAGGTTCAGGGAATGATGGACCTGCTGCGCGAGTTCGGCATAAGGGAAGTCGTGCGGAGCGGCAAGATAGCCATCTCTCGCGACAAGAAGACAATACCGCGCGGACGAAAACAGGGCTGAAAGAAGCCGGATTCGTGGCCTGTCCGCCGACCCGGTTGGCAAACCGGCCAAACAAATGATAGAATAGCTTGAACAGGGGAAGCTGACCTGGCGGATACAACGATGCCTTATCATATAAAAGAAAGTCTATGCCTTCGACAATTGCCGAGAAAATACTGGCGAAGCATGCCGGTGTGGAGGAAGTTTCACCCGGCGAACTGATCAACGCCGCAGTTGATTTCGCGCTGGGAAACGACATTACTGCTCCGATTGCAATTGAAGCGTTCGAACAAATAAACGCCCCCAAGGTCTTCGACCCCTCCCGAATCGCCCTCATCGCCGACCACTTCGTTCCCAACAAAGACATCCAGACGGCCGAGCAAGTGAAACGAATGCGCACGTTCGCGCGCAAGTACGGCATCGAGCATTTCTACGAAGTCGGCAAGATGGGCGTCGAGCACGCGCTTCTGCCCGAGATGGGCCTCGTGCTGCCGGGCGACCTCGTGATAGGCGCCGACTCGCACACGTGCACGTACGGCGCGCTGGGCGCGTTCTCGACCGGCGTGGGCAGCACCGACCTCGCCGCCGCGATGGCCACGGGCGAGGCATGGCTGAAAGTTCCCGAGACCATCAAGTTCGTCTATTATGGGCAGCCGTCCGCGTGGGTTTCGGGCAAAGACATCATCCTCTACACCATCGGCCGCATCGGAGTCGATGGCGCGCTCTATTGTGTGATGGAATTCTGTGGCGATACGCTGTCGTTTCTCTCGATGGCCGACAGACTCGCCATGTGCAACATGGCGGTCGAGGCTGGCGCGAAAGCCGGAATCATGGAGCCTGACAAAGTAACGCTCGACTATGTCAGGCCGCGGGCGAGGAGAAAGTTTGAGGTCTTCCAGAGCGACCCGGGCGCGCAGTACCGCGAGGTCGTCGAATTCGACGTCGGCACAATAGGCCTCCAGGTGGCATTCCCGTCGCTTCCGTCCAATACGAGGCCGGTCGAGGAAGCGAACGGCGTCGAAATCGACCAGGTGGTGATAGGCTCATGCACCAACGGCCGGATAGAGGACATGCGCGTCGCGGCCGAGATTCTCAGCGGACAGAAGGTGCATCCCAACGTCAGGTGCCTCATCATACCGGCGACCCCAACCGTGTTCAGACTTTGCAGCGTGGAAGGTCTGACTGACATCTTCCTGGAGGCCGGCGCGGCCGTGTGTACCCCAACGTGCGGGCCCTGCCTGGGAGGCCACATGGGAATACTGGCCGAAGGCGAGCGAGCGCTCGCGACAACGAACCGCAATTTCGTCGGTCGAATGGGACACCCGAAAAGCGAGGTCTATCTCGCAGGTCCGGCGGTGGCGGCCGCAACCGCCATCGCGGGAAAGATAAGCAGTCCCGAACAGGTTTTGCCCAAACGTTCTGATCGAAAGTGATGGATGAGAAAATGCCAATTCAGAAGCTGCTGGATGTTCAGAAGGTCGATTTGATGATAAGGGATTTGGAGACAGAGGCCGCCGCCATCCCACGACAGATTGAAGAATGGGATAGCGCCCTCAACGCCGAAAGGGAAGAGCTCACGGAGCTGGAGGCGGAAATCGGGGAAATCAGGAAGGAGCAGCGTCACCTCGAACGCCAGCTTGACCAGAAACAGCAGAGCCTCGCGAAATATAACGCACAATTGCCCTCGATAAAAACCAACCGGGAATACAAGGCGATCCTCGTAGAAATCGACATGGTCGAGAAGGAAATCTCGAACATCGAAGAAAAAGTGCTAATGAAAATGGATGAGATCGAGAGAATAGGCGCAAGAACAAAGAGTAAGGAAGCCGAGATAAAAAGGGCAAAGGAAGAAATAGAGAGAGAAAAAGAAAAGCTCAGGCAAAGGCAAAAGGCGTTGGAGGATTCGCTCAAGGGAACTCGGTCTCAACGAGAAGACTTTGTTGCCTCGGTGGACAACTCCCTCCTCAGCCAATACGACAGGATTCGAGTGCGCAAGGGGGGAGTGGCGGTTGCGCGCATTCTGGACGAATCCTGCGGCGCATGCCACATGGCCCTTCCGCCACAGGTTGTGAATGAAGTGATAGGCGGCAAAATAAAATCGTGCCCGAGTTGCTCGCGCCTGCTCTACTGGGACGAAGAAGACGAAGACTAGGTCACGCTCAACCGACGTGTTGTCATATCCGATGCTTTCAACGATTCTCGCAATTGCCGCCACCGGAGCGAAGACGCTTTGCCCCCCGGCCGGAAATTGAAACGACACCCCGATGAATTCCCTTGATTATCTTCTTTCCTTTCAGCGATTCGGCATCAAGCTGGGACTGGACAACATAACCTACCTGCTCCAGCGGATAGGAAACCCGCATCACCGTTTTCCCGCGATACATGTCGGGGGCACGAACGGAAAGGGGTCCGTCGTCGCCTTCGTCCATTCCGTCCTCGTGGGAATGGGATACAAAGTGGGCCGATACATCTCGCCCCATCTCGTGGACTTTTCCGAGCGGATTCTCATAAACGACGTTCCCATAAGCGCGCCGGAGATAGACGCGCTGGTCGATGAGCTTCGCCCCATCGTGGACGAGATGCAGGGAAATTCCGCGCTGGGCCATCCGACGTTCTTCGAGGCCGTCACGGCGATGGCGTTCCAGCACTTTGCCCGCCACGAGGTGGACTTCGCGGTGGTCGAGGTGGGAATGGGGGGCCGATACGATTCGACAAACGTGGTGCGGCCCTGCCTGTCGGTCATCACCAACGTGCACATGGAACATCGCGATTACCTCGGTGACACAATAGAAAAGATCGCGGTCGAGAAGGCCGGGATAATCAAGCCGGGCATCGACGTTGTCTCCGCCGCCGAGCGGCCGGAGGTCAAGAAGATAATAGATTCCAAGGCCGAAGAGTGCGGCGCCAACGTGTATTATCTGTCCCGGGATTTTCAGGCAACGACTCGCACCGGCGCCTATCCCCGGCAATGGGTCGATTTCACGAGCCCGTGGAAGAAACTGACAGAGGTGGAAATAAACCTTGCGGGCGATTTTCAGGCGCAGAATGCGGCCCTCGCGTTGATGGGCCTCAGCATTCTTGAGCGAAAGGGCATTATCCCTTCGGATGAAAGCGCGCTTCGCAAAGGAATGGCGGAGACCAACTGGCCCGCGCGGCTCGAGAAGCTGGCCGATTCGCCGCTGATTCTTCTGGACGCGGCCCATAATCCGTCCGCGATGCGGCGCCTGGTGGACGCAATGCAGGAACTCTTCCCCGGCCGCAGGATAGTGTTGGTCGTGGGGATGCTGGGGGACAAAGACGTCGTGCAGTGTCTCGAAACGCTGAGGGAATTGGCGAACGCCGTCATTGCGACACAGCCGACGTACGAGCGGGCAATGGCCGCCGAACGACTCGCCCAACTGGCAGGCGGGGTGTTTGAGACCGTGACGTGCGTCCAATCCATCGCGGCCGCCATGAGGCAGGCCCTCGCGCTTGCCGGCCCGAAAGACATCGTGCTCGTCGCGGGTTCGCTTTTCAACGTCGCGGAGGTCAAGGCGTTCGTTTCGGGCATGCCGGCCGAAAAGGCGCGCCCGCGCGTATGATAGAATAGGGCAGGGGATGGGAAGAGTGAAACCTCTCTATTACATAGGGATCGACATAGGGGCCACATGGATTAAGGCGGGAATCGTGACGAGCGGCGGAAAGCTCGTCTCAAAGGAGGAGTTCGAGACAAAGCATCTCACCGGACCGGCCCACTTCGTGAGCGTATCGAAAGACACAATGGGGCGGCTGCTCGACACGAACGGGATTGAAAAAGCGGCCGTCGGAGGCATAGGCGTCGGAGCGCCGGGATGGGTGAACTACTCGAAGGGACTCGTGCGCGAATTGACCAACATGCCCGGCTGGCATGATGTCCCCCTCGTCGAACTCCTCGAGGAGGCGACCGGCTTGAAATCGGTCGTCGATAACGACGCGAACGTGATGGCCATAGGCGAGCTGGCCTACGGGGCGGGACGCGGCCACAAGAATTTCGTCTGCCTCACGCTCGGCACCGGCGTCGGCGGGGCAGTCGTCATAGACGGTGAGGTCTATAGGGGAACCGACGGACTCGCGGGTGAGATCGGCCACATGGTCCTCGACCTGAACGGCCGCCCATGCGCGTGCGGAGCCAAAGGCTGCCTGGAGAGATATGTCGGCAACCGCTTCATCGTTGCCAATGCATTGGAACGACTTGAAAGACACACCCAAGCCCACGGCGAGAGTGCGCTCCTGAACCTGGCGGGGGGACAGACCGAAAACATCACGCCGAAGCTGCTCGCCGAAGCGGCGGCGCAGGGGGACGAGCTTGCGCTCGACGTGTGGCGCGAAACAGGTCACTACCTGGGCGTCGCGCTGGCGGTTCTGGTGAACCTCTTGAATCCCGAGTGCTTCATAGTCGGCGGGGGAGTGGCCGAGGCGGGGCCGGTTCTGTTCGACCCGATGCGCGAAACGATGGAGTCGCTGGCAATGAACAGATTGGGAAAGGCTACGCCCATATTCGAAGCACAGATGAGAGAGGATGCGGGGCTCGTCGGCGCGGCCACGTTTGCCATGGGGTGAGCAACACGAAGGAAGCTATACGATTGCGACCATCCACTAGCGGTCCAGCCGATAATTCAGCTTGTCTTCGTGGTACACAATCTCATACTTCTGCTTCAGCCTATTCACAAGATCTACATACAATTTCCAGTAAATCCGCTGCTTAACGCTATCAAACGGCGCCCTGTCAATGCGTCCGATGCACACGGCCACGCCGTATTGCTCGGAATCTTCCGTGTGAATGCGAAACGGCTCTGATAGCTGGCCTTTCTCCAGCTTCTCCACTTTTTCCCTCATCTCCGGGAGAATGTTCGACAAGGGTGTCGGCGGCGTCAATCCCAGGAAAATAGCCTGAGGAGGGTTCTCCAGGCTCTCGAAGGCGCCAGTCAGGGTCGTGCCTCCCTGCGCTACCTTCTTGTGAATGGCATCGATGACTTTGCTGTGCGGGGCGTCAACCACCAACAGCTCGTATCTCACAATAGGAGACGCAAGCTTGAACTCCTGAGCGTGTTCATCATAGAATTTGCGCAAGGACGCCTCGGAGAGTTCCAGCATCAGCATTTTATTAATCATGAGCCGATCGTGCATCTGCTTGATTTCATCGCGTGAATGCCCCTCACCTTCGTGTGCGTGCTCGTGGTCGGCTCCACCGCCCTTCATTCCTTCCACAAGGCCCGCCACGCCCTCGTCGTGCTGTTCCTTGCGTTCAAAGGCGAGATCCACCTCCTCGTCGGAGACATCTATGCCGAGCGCTTTCGCCTCATCTGCGAGAAGCCTTTCGACGACCATTGCCTCCAAAACAGCGCGACGCGCTTTCAGGCGGACCGTCATGTCGTCGTCATTCGTCTTCGCACGCTGCTCGAAGGGCATGTTCCTGATTTCCCTCAGTAAGTCGTTGAGCCGTATCGGCTCTTTATCGACCTCCGCGACAACGTCGCGTCCTTCCTCCACCAGCAGCCCGCACGCCGCGCACAAGAGGACCGCCCCTGCGCAGAATAGCACTCTGAATCTTTTCATGAGACCTTCCTTTCTCGATAAGTGCTGTCATTATATCATGGTATTGTGAGTTTCACAAACCACTCACCCTCACTGCCCGATTCTGCGCCGCATCCATGAGATCTTTGGCTGCAATGCCGGCCGCCTCCGGGTTGCATTCTGCTACCCGATGTGGTACCATCGGTCGGTCAATATTGCGGCTGTATTCTTCGTTCCGTCGAAGAAAATCCTTCAGAAACGGCTCATCGGCCCGCTCAAAGGCGTTGAGCAATCGCCGGGTCGGGGCAGAGGAGAGGTGAGAGAGCAGCATGGCGGTTCTGGTTGTCGGCTCGGTTGCGCTGGACACGGTGATAACCCCGTTCGGCAAGAATGAGGAGGCGCTCGGAGGCTCCGCAACGTATTTTGCGTTCGCGGCAAGCTATTTCGACCGCACCCGCATAGTGGCCGTCGTCGGCGACGATTTCCCGAAAGAGCACACACAGACCTTGCGCAGTCGGAGCATCGACCTGGAGGGTCTGGAGGTGAAGCCGGGAAAGACGTTCAGGTGGGCGGGTGAGTATGGATACGACCTCAATGAGCGCGAGACCCTGTCAACCCACTTGAATGTGTTCGAACAGTTTCATCCGAAGCTGCCCGAGAGCTATAAGGCCTCCGAGTTCGTGTTCCTCGGGAATATCCATCCCAGCCTTCAGCTTGAGGTCGTTGACCAGATCGTGTCGGCCAGGTTTGTCGCCTGTGACACCATGAATCTCTGGATAGAGAACGAACGGGAAACCCTTTCCGAAGTCATCAAACGAGTGGATGCGATCGTGCTGAACGACTCCGAGGCACGCGAGTTGGCGCACGAGCCCAATCTCGCGAAAGCCGCCCGCCGAATTCAAGACATGGGCTGCTTGATGGTTATCATAAAGAAGGGCGAGCACGGCTGCCTGTTCTTCACCCCACGCAGCCATTTTGCGGCCCCCGCGTATCCGCTCGAATCGGTCCACGACCCGACGGGTGCCGGCGACGCTTTTGCAGGCGGATTCATGGGATTCCTCTCGCAAAACGGGAAATTGGACGACCTAAGTATCCGGCGCGCAATAATATATGGAAGTGTGCTCGCGTCGTTCACCGTTGAGAAGTTCGGGGTGGAAAGCCTTCTCGGCCTCTCAAAAGAGCAGGTCTCGGCGCGCTACAAGGAATTCCTGGAGATAACCCGCTTCGACGGCTAGCCGCGCATCCGTGCGCCTTCCCAGCGAAGATTTGTCTTGCAATTTCCGCCTCTCCGCGTTATAATTTCGAAGGAATAGGCGGGATTAACTCAGCTGGTAGAGTGTCAGCTTCCCAAGCTGAAAGTCGCGGGTTCGAATCCCGTATCCCGCTCCGATTCCCTCGTCGGCAGGGGAGGAGGAAACATCATTCATGCCCATCTACGAATTCGAATGCGAAAAATGCCACCACGCCTTTGAGGCCTTGCTGCCCACATCGACTGCCCCGTTCCCACGCTGCGAGAAATGCCGAAGCAAGCGAGTGCGAAAGTGCATCTCGCGCTTCGGATTCTCCAGCGGCGGCAAGACGGTCACCTCCACGGGCTCCTCAGGGTGCAGCTCCTGCAGCTCCTCAAGCTGCTCTACCTGCCACTGACCTCCACCCGGGCCAAATGCCACCATCAAGCCATCTCCACTGTGCTAAATTCTCATATTTCAGCGATATTTGGCCACCGTGCCATCGCTCTGGGCGTTATTGTCATCCGACGCGACTCATAACCTCCAATCGAATTTAAGGTTATGGTGACCCAGCTCGCGACCTTCTTCAGGTAAAAATCGCCCTCCGGAGGTCGAACCCAACATCGCTCTGGGCCAAATCCAGGGCGTACTGGGCCACTTGTCCGGCTCCTCGGGCTTGCCCAAGTAGACATAACGTATATTATCGGACATGCTCGGTGCCACAAATCCGGCCTCGAAGGCCTCATCTAAGGCGCCAACGGCAGCGCCTGAGCTGGGCCCTCTATGGGTCTCAACCGTCACGGGAATGACAAAGGGGCGCCTCGGAGGTCCTTCAGACGTCCGTGAGCGGGCCGATCAGACGGGCAAGGCTTCTTCCTGGCTCACGCTTTCTCTTTGTTGCGCTTGAACAAGATGGGTTCGGGAAGCCGCAGATGCAATCCAGTGACCTCCCCGTATCTCTGGCGAAGGTCTTCGTGCCGAAGCCGAAGGAAGCGTGTCCACCGCCGGCTGTGGCGACTGTTGAGATAGCGTTTCGACAGAGACTCGGCGATCCTGTCGTACTCCTTCTCCGACCGGGAGTGCTGGTAGTACTTGCCCGGGAATCGCCGAATGTCGCCGTTGAAGGCGGGATTGATGTGATAGAGCTCGTGGAAGATGATCATCATCTTCTCATCGAAGCTCAAATTCTGGAATCTTGGCAGGCAGAAGTATATTGCATAGAGAATCTCGCGGCCGTCGTGCATGGTTTTCGGCATTTTGCAATACCAGTCGCCTGCGGCCTGTATCACTCGGCGGCCGCCCTGGAACTTCAGCGGCACGAGCTTCGCCTGAAGTCCGTGTTTCTTGTTGTTCCGGGAGCGCGAGACTCCCACCAGGATCTTGCGACTGTCTATATGATTGAAGGCCTGGCACCGCCGTGAGATATCGGCAATTAGTCTCTTCATATGATAGGAATAATCGAACATCGCTGTACCCTTTGAACAATTTAACTGCTCATCGGTGAGGTTGTCGCCAACCTTGCTTATGCTAACGACAGAGGACCCTTCACGCAAGAAGGACGACCGGGCGCCGCGACGGGCATAAACAGGCATTGCCCCGGTCTGGAAGTAAATATACACAAACGGCATATCCGTGTCAATACTAAAAAAATTTAAGTTGTAAAGGGTTCAGATGAAAGGACTTAAGAGATATACAGTGAAGGGCTTCGGCACCCCGAAAAGCGGGTTTCGCCGCCTCAGCGGAAGCCTGCCCTTCGGAGGTGAAGTCTGTGGTGTGTTGTGCTCCAGGCGCTGACAGTTAATCGGCCAACTTACGTCTGAGTCGTTGGAACTCCCTCATTATGTCCGGCAGCTCGCTGAGAATCGCCTGCAAGGATTCCTCGAATTCGACAGGCTTCGCCGGAGTTCCCATCACGTGCTGGCCGTCGCTCAGCTTCTTAACTATCGCGGAAGATGGGTGTATGGTGACATGCTTCCCGATTTCTATATGGTTGATGATGCCCGCGCGCTCTCCTATGTAGGATTCGGCGCCGATGGTCGTGCTTCCGGCAATGCCCACCTGCGGCCGCACCACGGTATCTTCTCCTACGTCCACGTTATGGCCGATCTGCACGAGGTTCTCGATTCGCGCGCCGCACCGTATGCGCGTTGCGCCGACTGTTGCCCTGTCGATGGTCACATTGGAACCGATCCAGACGTCGTCTTCGATGTCAACAATGCCCACTTGAGGAATCTTGTGGTTCACTCCCGAGCCGTTCGTGAATCCGAATCCATCGCTTCCGATGACCGAGCCGCTGTTGATGGTGACGTTTCGGCCGATTCGAATCCGTTCGCGAATCGCCACGTGAGGATGAATAAACGTGCCGGCCCCGATCCGGACCATGGGGCCGATGGAGACGTGGGGACAGATCTCGACTTCCTCCTCGATTTCGGCTCCATCATCTATCACCACAAAGGCATGAATTCTTGCGCCCTTCCCAATGCTCACATTTCGTCCGATCACTGCAGTATGGTGCACAAAACCATTTCGACTTCCGGGCTCGAATTCGTGGTGAGCAACATCTTCTGCGCGTGCCGCTACCGGGGCTCTCAACATGGTGTTTCTCCTATCCGCAAGAAATTGCGCTCTCGCTCACTCAGTATACTCCTCTTGGCGAAAGAGCAATAATTATACCAGATTCGTTCGCTGGGTCCCCATCGCCCGGCTCAGTAGTGTTAAGTAATTGTCAGAGAAGAGGTTGTAAAACATACGGCACGGTGGCTAGAGACTTGGGGATAGACGGAAAAATACAGAATTGAACAATTTGGCCCGTTGAATTGCAGAAAAAAAGCGATTTTTTCGAAGCAACTTCAACAATGTCAATATGTTAGAAAAACGGGCCAAAAGGGCCGAAATCTATTTCAGTCATTCTCCGGCTCTTCTCGATAATCGCCGAGGCCATATTTCTCGACTTTGTACCGCATGATTTTACGCGTAACTCCAAGCAATTCAGCAGCTTTCGTCTTGTTTCCACTCGTCTTTTCAAGCGCCTCTTTTATCAATCGCTTCTCGATTTCTTCGACTGTCTCTATCAGCGGAAGCCCATCATCGGGCAATTTTAGCCCATCAAGAAGGCTCAGCCTCGGCTCGGATTGTACGCGCAGCCGCGTTACTTGAGACGGGAAGCTCTCGATTCCCAGAACATCCGATTTGCCCAGGACCATCGCCCGCTCTATCAGGTTTTCGAGCTCGCGCACGTTTCCCGGCCAATCATATTCCGTCAGCCGCTTCAGAGCTTCATCAGAAGTAGCCTTTATGTTCTTGCCGAGCTCTCGATTCAGTTTTGAGATGCAGTGATCGACCAGCAGCGGGATGTCTTCCCTGCGTTCCCTCAGCGGCGGCAGGTGAATCTCAACCACATTCAAACGGTAGTAGAGGTCCTCGCGAAACGCCTTCTCCTCGAGGAGGCGCTCGAAGTTCTTGTTCGTCGCGCCAATGATGCGGACATCGACCTTTATCGTGTGCGTGCCGCCGACGCGCTCGAACTCCTTCTCCTGAAGCACCCTCAGCAGTTTGCCCTGTAGCGGAATCGACATGAGCGCCAGTTCGTCGAGAAAGAGAGTGCCCTCGTCGGCCAGCTCGAACCGGCCCTGCCTGTCGCTATGCGCGCCGGTGAACGCGCCCTTGACATGGCCGAACAATTCGCTTTCGAGAAGATGTTCGGACAGAGCCGCGCAGTTGACGACGACGAAAGGCTTCAGCCGGCGCGGGCTCTTCGAATGGATCGCGCGGGCGACGAGCTCCTTGCCCGTGCCGCTTTCTCCCGTCACCAACACGGTCGTGTTCGTAGGGGCGACCTGGTCGATGAGGCGGAACACTTTCTCTATTTTCTCCGACCGGCCGACGAAGTTGCTGATATCGAATCGAGAATCAAGCTCGGCTCGGAGCTGAATGTTTTCTTTTATCAAAGAACGCTTCTCGATGGCGCGGGAAGCCAGTATGCGGAGTTCCTCCATATCGAGCGGTTTCGTCACATAGTTCTCCGCCCCCAGCGTCATCGCCTCCACGGCGGTCTTCACCTCTGCGTACGCGGTCATGATGATGACGGGCAATTCCGGCGACACGGTTTTGACATGGCGCAGCAGCTCGATCCCGTTCATGCGCGGCATCCGCATATCACATATCACGAGGTCCGGATGCGAGGCGCTCACCTTCTCCATGGCTTCTTCGCCGTTTTCTGCCAGCGTCACCGAGTAGCTGTCTCCCTCGAAAAACAGCTGAAGCAGCCGCCTCATTTTCGCTTCATCGTCCACCACAAGTATTCTTGCGGGCATCTCCCCTACCCCTTCGTTCCATCCGAATTTGTTGTCGGCAAAGAAATTATGAAGGTCGTTCCCGTGCCCTCCCTGCTGGTTACCCTGATTCGCCCGCCGTGGTTTTCAATTATCTTGTGAACCAACGACAGCCCCAGCCCCACTCCGTCGTCTTTCGTGGAGAAGAACGGGTCGAAGATTCTCGACAGCACGTCGGGGTGTATGCCTTGTCCCGTGTCCGAGATGACCACATCTACCATCGCCGGCGCAGTCTCCGAGGAATTCGACAGCAAGCCCGGGGAGAAATTGCCGGCGGCGGCATCCTCCCTGTCGGCGGAGACCCGCGCGGATAGCCTGGTCTGCACCCTCAGGGTACCGACCCCGTTCATCGCCTGGAAGGCATTCATGCATAAATTCAGGAACACCTGGTGACATTGCTCGGGATCTGCAAGCACCCTGGGGAGGTCGGGCGCAAGCTCTCTCTCAATCGAGATTCTTGCCGAATGCGCCTCGTTTTCGAGAAAAGTCATGGTATGCTCGACCAATCCGTTGATATCCACGAGTTCGAGGTTCGGCTCCGACGGCCTCGCAAACTGGAGAAAATTCGTGACAACCTTGTTGAGCCGGTCCACTTCCTCGACGATGTAATTCGTCAGTTCCCGCCTCTTTGATTCATCCTGGATTCGGTCGCGAAGCATTTCGGCGGAATTCTTGATGATGCCCAGAGGGTTCCGAATTTCGTGCGCCACGCCGGCGGAAAGCTCGCCCAGCGCCGCCAGCCTGTTGCGTCGCTGCATTTCGTGTTCCAGCTCCCTCAGTTGGTACAGCTTCTTCGTCATGATGTTGAAGGCTCGACCGAGGTCTCCTATCTCGTCCTTCGTGTCCGCCTCGAAGTGCTGGTCCAAATCGCCGTCGGCGACCGCGAGCACCTTTCTGTACAGACTCCGTATGGGCCGCGAGATGCCTCGAGATATCGTGTAGCCGATGACGACCGCCAGCAAGAATCCCAGCGTGAGTATGACGGGAAAGAAGTACCACGTGGTAACGGTGGCCTCAAACGTGTATTTTCGGGGGATGCCAACGAATACCAGTCCGAGCACCTTGCCCCCGTAACCGACCAGCGGCTGGTAAATGGCGCGGTACGGCTCGCCCTTGAGGAGAGCGTCGCGCTCGTAGTAGCGTTGTTTATCGACGAATATGCTTTGCTTCATCATCGACGTCATCGGCAGGTCTTTGATGGCGCCCACCAGCGGGTCTTCGTGCGACTTGAATTCGAGCTCGACCCTCCGGTTCAGCGCCCTGCCTTCCTCACTCGTTTCAGGCGCAATCGCACGCGTCTCGCCGAAGCTTATCGTCTGTATCCGCGACGAATCTATTCCCTCTTCCACCAGCGCCGCCTTCACGGCCTCGGCGCGTTTGCGTCCGACCCAATAGTTGCTTCTCTCCGAGCCCGTGGAATCGGTATGACCCTCGATTATCAATGTCAGCTCGGGATGCTCGCGCATAATCGAGGCGATTTCCCTTATCTTTCCCGCCGCCGCTTCCGGAATCTCGTAACTGCTCCCCTTGAAGAAGATGCTCGACGGCCCGGCCGGAATCCTCTCATGGAATACGCGGATGTCGGCGCCCGTCATGATTTCGAGGTCTTGGGCGAAGCTCTTGCCCAGCACGTACGCTATCGCCAGCGTGCCGTACTGGCGGTCCCCTTCGGTTATCGGGACGATGGCTCCTGCAAGCAGGGTCTGAATCTTGTTTATTTCCGCCTCCATCACCGTCTTGGTGATAGTCGGGGGAACCTGAGGCGGCGGCGAGGGCGGACCGCTGCCGGGAACCGGCTGACCGCTGGGCACCCAGAGTCCGATAGGCGCCTCGCTTCCCGATGAAATGGGTGGAGTGAAAAGATAGGGTACCTTTTCCTTCTTGAGGGTCTCGGCGAAACCGGGCTTCTCAATCACGGCGCTCAAGCTCTGCACCGCCCGGTCCTCATAGCGATCGATTGCGGAGAGCGCAGTCAAGTTTGCCTCTTGGATTCTTCGCTCGATGTCTCTTTCTGCCAACTCGGAGGTTATCCGGATGACCAGATACGTCGATACGGCAATGGATATCACCGCGGTGAACACGAACGCCAGGATGAGCTTGTTCTGGATGCGCGGTTTGAGCAGTTTCCGCTGGGCGGTCAGCAGCAGGTTTTCCGCAACGTCGGCGACGAAGCGGCCTTCGTTACCCTCTTTCATGTGCCAGCTCAACTCCCAGTCGAAAGCATTCGACGTCCTCGGGCCGACCATCTTCTTCGAGGGCCGCGAGCAGATGTGTCTCGGAAACCGGCAGGCGCGTCAGGCCGGATGCGATACCCAGCGAAATGGCGTTCATCGCGCGCGAATGGCCGAACCTCTCGCGCGCCATTTCCGTCAGGTTCCACACATGGATCTTCTTCGTAATCCGTTCGAGCATTTCCACGATGGCCTGTGTCGGAGGGTATTCGGCTTCGCCGAGCTTCACCGGTATCGGCGGAAGCGGAAACGAGTTCAGAATCACCGTCGAAGCCTCGTTCAGGTATCGCGCCAGCCGCGCCGCTTCGAGCGGTTCCAGGCCTATCAGCAGGTCGGCGCCTCCCGCACAGAGCATCGGAGAGCAGACCTCGTGCCGTTCGTCCGGTTCACGGCCATTGTCCTGCCATTGGTATCGTATGATGGACGACACGTGTCCCTCGCGCTGGGCTCCGCCCCTCCGCTCGGAGCCGCTCACGTGAATGCCGGCCCTGAGCGCCGCCTTCTTCAGGAGCGTCCCAAGCGTGATTACCCCCTGCCCCCCTATGCCGGCGATGAGCGCATTATAGACGGGCATTAC
>CAZSKP010000022.1:0-73053 GCA_964607485.1 uncultured bacterium
ATCGTCCCCACGTTCACGTGCGGCTTCGTACGCTCAAATTTCTGCTTGGCCATGAGTGCCTCCTGAGTTTTGGGCGAGCCAACAGGCTTGCCGATACGCTGTTCAACGCGCGTGCATCACCAAGGTTGTTTCCCCGATCCTGTCCGCTCCTTCGCAGTTGAGCCCACGACCGGACTTGAACCGGTGACCACGTGCTTACCATGCACGTGCTCTACCAACTGAGCTACGTGGGCGAGTCTTATAAAATGGAGCGGGAAACGGGATTCGAACCCGCGACCCTCAGCTTGGAAGGCTGGTGCTCTACCAACTGAGCTACTCCCGCACCCAAAAATTCTTGCGTGTGGGGAGAGGAGGATTCGAACCTCCGAAGGCAACGCCAACAGATTTACAGTCTGCCCCCTTTGGCCGCTTGGGTATCTCCCCGAAAAAAAAGCCCCCAGAACGCATCCTCGACCGGATGGAGCTGGCGAAGGGAATCGAACCCCCAACCAGCCGCTTACAAGGCGGCTGCTCTACCTTTGAGCTACGCCAGCATAAGCGATTCCACAGGCGAGGGATGTTACCAGCTTCTGGACGAAAAGTCAAGCAGACTACAGGATAAAACCCAGTTTTTACCAAAGAAGTTTAACAGAAACGAAGGCAATTGTCAAGGCGAGCGCGATTCTGCCATTACCGCTAAGTGCTTGACAGGCTTGAAAATATATGCTAAGCTTTGCAAACCGAATGGCTTGGCCTCCGAGAGCACTCCGATGGGCGGGAGCACAAATTGAATTCGCAGCGGGAGAACGGCATGAGCGAAGCGCAGCCTCAGAAACTGCCCCTCGTCCTGGTTGTTGACGATGAACAGGTCATGCAGGACGTGATGCGAGACATTCTTCAGGAAGCGGGCTACGAGGTCGATGTCGCCGACAACGGCCAGAAGGCGCTCGAGCAGTTGAAGAAGAAGGTGTACGGGCTTGTGTTTGCGGACGTCAGAATGCCGAAGATGGACGGAATGGAGTTCCTCAGGAGGGCGAAGCATCTGACGCCGGAACTTGACGTTATCCTGATGACCGGATTCGCAAGTGTGGACATAGCTGTTGAGGCGATGAAGCTCGGAGCCCTGGATTTCATCACGAAACCTTTTAACATGGACCACGTGAGAATAGTCGCCGCTCGCGCGATCGAGCGCAAGATATTGAAGAGGCAGGCGGACGAAGGCGAATACTACAAGAAGATATCGCTCACCGACGGTCTGACTGAGCTGTACAATCACCGACATTTTCATCTTATGCTCACCACCGAGCTGAGCCGTTCGGAGCGGAACAGACGCTGCTTCTGTCTGCTGATGATAGACGTGGACGCTTTCAAGAAATATAACGACTCTTTGGGACACCCTACCGGCGATCAGGCGCTGAAATTTCTGGCCTGGCTGTTGAAGCATCATGCCCGTTTCTCGGACGTGGTATGTAGGTATGGGGGCGAAGAATTTACGATGATTCTGCCCGAAACCAACGCGGTCGCGGGCAGGACGGCCGCCGAACGTCTTCGGCAAAAGGTGGATGAGGCGGAATTTTATCGGCAAGATGTGATGCCGAACGGGAACTTTACCGTGAGCATCGGGGTGGCATGTTTTCCAGACGATGCGCAATCCGCCGAAGAGCTTCTGAATAAAGCCGACCGGGCGCTGTACCAGGCAAAGAAAGAGGGAAAGAACAAAATAGTCGCGTGGGCCGACATGCAGGGCAACGCAGCCGTTAAGAAAACCGACAAAGGCACACAGCACTTTCCCTGAGCAAAATGATTCTCAGAAAAATTGAAGGCATGACCTCCCGCCCCGTTCATTAAGGAAACGCCGCTCCCCAACTTCCATCGAACATTCAATTCCATCAAACGAAAAGCCGTTCATGTCTCGTGTCCGCACTCGCCGCCCTCGCCGCGGAGCAGTTCGAGCGCGTGGGGTATGGCGGGCTTGATGAAGGAAAAGCACTCCCGAACGGCTTTGGGGCTGCCGGGAAGGTTGATGATGAGCGCGCGCCCCAGCGTGCCCGCCACCGCGCGGGAGAGCATCGCGGTCGGAGCGACTTCGACACTTCTCAGCCGCATGACTTCGGTGATGCCCGGGACTTCCTTTTCGATGACCGAACGCGTGGCCTCGGGAGTGACATCGCGGGGGGCTATGCCCGTGCCTCCAGTCGTGAGCACCAGGTCGGCCGTCTGCGCCATGCGCCTCAGCGCAGATTCCACCTGAGGACGTTCGTCGGGCACGATGTCGTGTTCGAGGATTTCCCCTCCCATCTCCTCGACGATTTCGCGAAGTGTCGAGCCGCTCTTGTCCTCGCGCTCGCCGCGTGAACCTTTGTCGCTTACCGTAAGGATGGCAACCCGCATTCCGGATTCTCCCGACCGTCAACTCTCCAGGCTTGAGCAATGCGTGCCCTGCCGCTCAATCCTCGACCAGAATCTTGTCGCCCTTCTTGATCGTGCCCCCACGCAGCACCCGCGCGAAGATTCCCTCTCGGGGCATCACGCAATCGCCGGCGGCGTAGTAAACGGCGCACCTGTCGTGACATTCCTTTCCGATCTGGGTGACCTCGACGAGGGTCTCGCCGATATGGATTTTGGTGTCCACGGGGATCTCGTAGAGGACGAGGCCGCGCGTGGTGATGTTCTCGGCGAAATCTCCATAGCCGACGTCGAGCCCCTTTTCGCGCATCTTTTCGATGCTCTCCTCGGCCAGCAGGCTCACCTGTCGGTGCCAGGGCCCGCCGTGCGCATCGCCCTCGATACCGTGCTCCGGGAGCAGCAGCGCGGACTCGACGGGCGTCTTCTGCGTGCCCTTTGCAGAACTGACCGAAATGGAAACGACGATTCCCTCTTTCATCTTATTCCCCCGCGAGGCTCATCATCCCTGAAACAGGGCGCGTAGGATGTGGCGCTCACTCCTTCTTCTTGTACTTCCCGCTCTTGCCACCCGATTTTTCGAGGAGCTCGATGTCGGAGATGGTGATCCCCCTCTCGGCCGATTTGCACATGTCATATATCGTCAGCGCCGCGACGGCGACCGCAGTGAGCGCCTCCATTTCGACTCCCGTCTTGGCGGTCACCCTCGCCTCGGAGATAATTTCTATCGAATTCCGGGCAGTCCGGAACTCTATCTTGACGTTCTCCAGAGGGAGCGGGTGGCACAGGGGGATCAATTTGTCGGTCTGTTTCGCAGCCATTATTCCGGCAAGCCGGGCGACCTCAAATACGTCTCCCTTCTGAATCCTCTTGTCGATGATGAGCCGGAGTGTCTCCGGTTTCATTGTCACCGTAGCGCGGGCGCGAGCGACCCTGCGCGTCGCCCGTTTGCGGCCGACATCCACCATCCGCGACGCGCCCTTCTCATCAAAATGGGATAATTTTGTCATAACGAATCCTTTAGATTATGCGAACGGCGTCAGCATCGAAAATACAGTATACATCTTCCCCAAGCCTCAGTTGAAGCTGCGACAACACTTGCTCGGAAACCACGCTGCTGAGCCGGACTCCGATATCCACCGTCACTCGCGCATAGGATTCATGAAGCGTCATCCGCACTATCCTTCCCCGGTGGCAGTTCCGGTCTTGGTCCGTTGAAGGACTGCGCGAGAGAATTATATCACGCGAGCCGATGGATATGTGCACTGCCCCGGAGGAGTCCGAACCAAGAGCGAATCCAAGCGTATCGCTGAGGAAGACCTTTGCCTTGCCGTCGCTCTTGCGCACGGTTCCCTTGAAAATGTTCTCATACGGCAGCGACTCGATTCGCCCGCTGCTCAGAAAGATGATGCGCTGCGCCAGCACTGACGCCTGCCGATAATTGTGCGTCGAGAATATGACAGTCGTCCTGGTGTCGGCCGTGAGTTCGCGAATGAGAGATTCGACATCGCGCGCATGTTTCTTGTCGATGCTGGCCGTGGGCTCGTCGAGGAGGAGCACCTCGGGCTCGAGCGCCAGCGCACGGGCAAGGGCCACGCGCTGCTGTTCTCCGCTCGAGAGTTTTCTGGCATCCCTTCTCTCAAAACCTTCGAGCCCGACAGTTTTCAGGAGGCCGAGCGTCTTTTCCCGCGAGAGCTTCCGCGGCGCGCCCCTGACCTTCATCCCATAAGCGATGTTGTATCCGACGGACCGGTTGAACAGGTAGGGCGGATGGGTGACCATGGTGATGCGCCGCATTAACAGCGTGTGCTGCGCCGCTCCGTTCCAAACGGGGTTCGAATCGAAGACAATGCGGCCGGTAGTGGGCCTTTCGATGAGCGCGAGCAGTTTCAGCAGAGTTGTCTTGCCGGAACCGTTCGGGCCCACCAGGGCGCACGTTTCCCCGCGCGTGAAGTCGAGCCGGGGGATGTCGAGGACAATCCCGCCTCCATACGACTTCTTGACGTTCGCCAGCTCGTATATGTTCCCGTTGGGGCTCATTGATTCTTTTTTCCGCTTCGACTCGATTTAGGTCCCTCTCAGACGAAAACTCTGGACCATCGCGTTCATCGAGAGCGCTATCAGGAGCAGAATGATTCCCAAAGCCATGGCGAGCGCGAACTCGCCCTTGCCGGTTTCCAGAGCGATGGCGGTCGTCATCGTCCGCGTATATCCGTGGATATTGCCCCCGAGTATCATTGCCGAGCCGACCTCGGCAATGACGCGGCCAAACCCGGCCGCAACGGCCACGATTATTGCGTAGCGCGCCTCGTTCAGGATTGTCGCGGCGGTCTGGACGGCGTTGGCGCCGAGGGTGCGCGCGGTCTCGCCGACACGGGCATCGATCGATTTCGTCGCGGAAAGGGAAAGCGCCGCGATTATCGGTGTCGCGAGGATGAACTGACCGATAATCATTGCGGTCGGCGTGAACAGCAGCCCGTATACCCCCAGCGGCCCGCGGCGGGATATGAACGAATACACGGTCAGCCCCACGACGACGGTGGGCAACGCCATACACGTGTTCAAAGCCACTTCGACGTGATGTTTCCCCCTGAACTGGGTAACGGCGATAACGAAGCCCAGCGGCACGCCCACGGCGCTCGCGAGCAGCGTGGCCGTGATTGACACTCGCAGTGAGGTCCACACGATGACCGCAAGGTCGTGGTCAAAGTGAACTATCAGCCATAAGGCTTTCTTAACGGCCTCGGAAATGTACTCCATAGTAGATTAACCGACTTAACGACAAAGAGCCCGCCTGCTCAGTGTTCCCCCTGCTCAACGCCCTGCGGCTTTGCCGAAGGGACGAACAAGGCCTGTCCGTTCTTCTTGAAGTCGCCGATGATTTTCTGGCCCTCGGGAGACGTGATCCAATCGATCAACTGCATCGCGCCAGTGTAGTTCACGTATGGGTATACCCCGGGATTGACCGCAATTATCCCGTATGGATTAAAGAGCTCCGGGTCGCCTTCGAGGAGGATGGCAAGGTCGAGCTTGCCGGCATAGGCGAGCCATGTTCCCCTGTCGGTGAGCGTGTAAGCGCGTTTCTCGTCGGCTATCTGCAGCACTGCGCCCATTCCCTGCCCCGCTTCCATATACCATTTGCCCTCGGGCTCGACTCCGGCGAGTTCCCAGATCTTCTTCTCCTTCTTGTTCGTGCCTGAGTCGTCGCCCCGGGAGACGAACGGCGCTTTTGCGAGTGCGATGGTCTTGAAGGCCTCCGCCGCGGTCGAGTTTTTCTTTACCCTGGCGGGATTGTCTCTGGGGCCGACCAGAACGAAGTCGTTGTACATCACGTCGCGCCTGTTAATGCCGTACCCTTTGTCAACGAATTCCTTTTCGGCCTCAGGCGCATGGACGAGGACAACGTCCACGTCTCCGTTCTCGCCCAGCTTGAGGGCTTTGCCCGTGCCCACCGCGATAACGTCCACTTTCACGTCGTATTTCTGCTCGAACGGCGGCAGCAACACAGCCAGCAGGCCGGAATTGTCGGTGCTGGTTGTTGTGGCCAGGCGGATACGTTGTTCGGCCGAAACGGGGGAAGAGAGAAAGATACTCAATAGGGCAATCAGCAAGAATCTCAGGTGTTTCATCCGACGACCTCCTTATCGGCTAAAAACGGCCGCCACGAGAACCGCGTGGCCACAAAAAAATTCAGCCAGCCCCCAAACCTTACGGAACTGGCTTTCGCGCGGCGTTTTCTCCTTTCCGAGGATGGGGGGCACGGACGTTTCCGTCCGCACCTGCCGTTCAACCGCCATAGCCGCCGGCCGTAGGCATGTTGAATCGGAGAAAGCCACCCGCTATTATAGCCTACCCGGTGATTTTAGTCAATTCACGCTGAACTGAGACACCCTGCCGGGGGGACTATCGCGCGGGAAAGATGCAGAACGTCCTCAGGGGTTCGCCTTTGGCTCCATAACCATCGGCGCGGCGGGATGTTCGGGCACGCCTTTCCCAAGCAGCAAGAGCTCCCACATTCCCAATCCGAACAGCATTAATGTGGCGGCGTCGAGCAGAATGGCGCTGTGATACGGATTTGTGACCGAGAACAGCGTCCTTATTGGAAGCTCCGCTATCACGACGACCGCTGCGGCAGCCAGGATGCGACGAGTCACCACTGCCCATGACGCCGTGGGCCGGGCGGCGCCCAACGGACGGAGGATGATGAGGGCCATCGGGACGGTGAGAACGAAGTAGTGCAGCCAGACCAGCGTTGCAGATAGCAGGTATATCAAGCATCCGGCCGCCACCATGAGCATATCCTCAAGCAACTCTCTCTCTCGGCCGGATTCGCCATTCTCGGTTTTTGGGCCGATTCTCCCTGCGTTGCGCCAGCCGACCCAGACAAACGCGGTCGCCACTGCAAGCAAGGCGGCCGTGAGGAGCATCGAAGTCTTGACACCCATCCAATCGTAGATAAGCATCGCAGGAGCGTAGTTGTGCATCTTCACTACATACAGGTAATCGGACAATTTCGGCACTACCTTCAACCAGTCGAGCCAGCACCGAACCGACCCATATACAGCGCTGGAGAAGATGAAAGAGCCGAGAGCGGCAAGGATGATGCCCGCATACACTATCGCGGCTTTCCTGAAGCGGCGGTTGATCAGCCACGACACGCTCAGCATCAACACGACGAACATCAAGTTCGGCTTGGACATCGTTCCCAACCCGAGAACCAGGCCGGCAAGAAAATTGTGTGCGGGCAATTTCCGCCTGTTCTGGAGCCATAGGAACAACGCGAGCACGCCAAGCTGCAACTGGTTCACATTGGCCACGCGCACGTCCGACAGCAGCGGCTGAAACCAGTCCATGAAGACGACAATCGCCGCCATCGCCGCGACCGCCGAGTATCCGAGAAGTCTGCCGAAGCCTATGATGGCAAGCACGCCCGAGACAAGACAGAGAAGCCGAAAGATCATGAGGTCGCGCGCATAGTCGCCCGAGGAAAACATATAAAACAACGAGTACAGGAACGGCGTCGAAATACGATAGCCGAAGAATTCGCCGAAATAGATGTTTGGGGTGCTCGACCGCGCGATCTCCTGTCCCACATCCCACTTCTCACGGAAATCGGTTCCTATGTTCAGCTCCCCGTAATTCCACACTTTTATCAGACAGAAAATGACGAGGAGGAAGACAAGAATGAGGGAAGAGTTTCTTGACAGCCTGTTTTTAATGTCCATCTTCATTCCTGGATTCTGCGGCGTCACCTGAACCCAACAGGTCTCGTTCTGACTGAAACGCGCTCAGCTTCACGTGGACTTCTGTCAAAGAATGTGTGCGCGCAAACAGCTCCGTGGTCATATTCTCGGCCAATACACACGCCTTGTCAAGAGAAAACATCCCCGCCTCCGCCTCGGGAAATCGTCGCTCGCGTCGTCATCGTTCCGCCGACTTCTCCGCCGACTGGTCCGTTTCCTCCGGAGACTTGCGGACCAGAATCCTCATGTCTCCATAGGCGGCCAGAAATTCGTATTTTCGCTGAATGTATGCCCAAATCGGGCTTATTCTCTGCTCGTTTGGGATACTCAGTATCTTATACTCATTCGGATTATACACGATGAATCTGGGCTGCTTGGATTCCAGGTCGCTTATGACTTCCTCCATATATTCATGGCGAATCGTGGCGAATATGGCCAAATCGAACCGCGAAGCCGACCTGCGATCGGCGAGGAAGTAAATATGCCCCTCGTAAGGGAACGTGTAGATTGGGTCGCTCTCGTTCGTGTGGTCCCTCAGAAACCCTACGACGCCGTTGGTATCTTCCGCCTGCGGCCATGGAACTTTCACGCCGCTCGCTCTGGGCATGATGGTCGAATCCAGCTCGCCGAACAAGGGCGACGGCATTTTCCACCACAGAGCGGAAATGTTCTCCTTGAAAAATGTGAAGGGGTTGCCGGACAATATGAGTGCAACGCCTATCATCATAAGCACAACCAGATGCTTGAGTCGTCTCCGGCGAGCTGCTCCGCTCTCCGATGCAGATGCATCTGCGGGCTCGTTTCCGTTCGCATCAGGCCTTAACCATGACTCCAGGAACATCGCTATCGTGGTGAAAACCGTTGGAAGAACCACATTGAACTGTGCTTCATGAAGAGCTCGTGTGGCGCCTTTGAGCGAGACGGCAGCGTAGGCCATCAGCGACAAGAGGAAAATCATCCTGTAGCGAGACCTCTTCCGGTAATTGAAAAGCGTCCAGACCAATATGATCGCCAAGGCAAGGATCATCAAATACAACGCGAACGACCGGCTCTTGAGTATCTCGATGCGCCTGGGCGAGTACAGAATCCCGGAGATGACGGGGATGACTTCGCCGTAGGGCATTCTCTTCGGGAGAAGGAAAAGGGTGTCGACAAAAGCTATTTTCAGATATTCGCCGAAGGCGTGAACGTACACCAAGTATAGATACGCAGGCGCGACCATCACGGCGAATCCGATGAAAAAGCGGAAGCCGTTTTGGAACAGCTCCTTCATGATGCGTCCGTCCGCCTTGCTTTCGAGCGACTTCAGGAAGATTGCAACCGCGGCGGAAAGCGCCACGGCCAATCCGATTTCCTGGCTGATCAGCAGGCCGAGTCCGCAGAGCGCTCCCGCAACAAAAAGATGCAACCGTTTCCCGTCACGCAGCCACAGATACAGGAAGAGAAGCCCCGCAAACCCGGGGACCCACCGGACCCCTCCCCACCGTGCAATCCACCGAAGCTCCATGGGAAAACGCAGGGTGAAGAAGAGCGCGGAGTATTTGAGCACCGGGTTTGAGACCAATGTGCGCAGCAGGATGAAGGCCGCCACAAGCGACAGTATGTTGCCGAACATGTAAAACCCGCGCAGAACGCCAATGTGCACAGTCAAGAGCTTCATGAGCCAATACGGAATGAATTGCAGCAACGGCCCGTGCTGCATGTAGGTCTCGCGGTAAGGGACGGCGCCCCTCAACAGGTCGTTGATACAGGCAAGATGATAGCCCTCATCCAATGCGTAGATGTATCCTGAAATAAAATACGGGGTGTAGAGGCTGAAGAAAATGACCAACGGAACCAGGCCGAAATCTATGTATGGTTCCCAAGGTCTGCGGCGATTGTGCATTGACACTGGTTTCCCGCTCGCAACGAGCCTATCAATGTTCGACCCGAGCCGGCTTCGTTCCAGAAGCCCTTCTCGCCTTCGGTTGAAATGTCAGTGTTCGGGCCGGTGCTTGCGTCTCAGAATGAACGTATCGTCAAAGCTCTTTTCTGTCTGATAGTTTTTGCCCAGGTAACTTTGGATTTCCGGGAAACGCGTATCGATGGTCAATCCCAGAAAGGGTCCGCGCGTGACGTAGATTATGTAATTCACCTTCTTCTTTTCCAGTTCTTCTACTACCTGTTCACGGTATTTTTGGGGGATGGCATAAATGGCGGGATACTTGGAGGCGCTGGGGCGGTCGGCCAGAAAGTAGTACATCGGAGAATAGGGAAACACGAAGATCGGCTCATCCGGAGCAGTCTTCCACGTGATGTAGTCAACCACCGTCTTGGTTATATAGGCCCGCTCGGGAGGTATGTAGACACCCCGTGCCCGCGGGAGATCGAGGGCGACATAGTTTTCGCTGCGCTCACTCAGCCCGGCGAGGTAATCGTAGGGAGGCCTCGAAGGGGAATATGCTCGAAACCCCGAGTAGCCGAGCAGGCCGGAGATTATGAAAGCGACGAGCGCCGCGTAAAGAAGCATTTCGACATATCGACTGTGCATTCCCTTATTACTTATCAGTATACGTACTCTCGGCCAAACCATATCTAAGTATCCGATGCTCAAAATCATTAAGGGATAAAGGACGTTCTTTATTGTCATCAGGGAGTATATACCGAAACCTCGCTGGAACATTATGCCCCCCAACGCAGCGATGCCGAAAAACAGGATGGCTCGATTGGGAAAAGACCTCCTCAGGAACAGGGTGAGGCAGAAGAACACGCTGCCGATATAGAACACTATCGGCCAATAGGCGAGCAGCGTTTCGAAGGTGTCGTACTTATTCTCGTAGGAACGTGTGAGTAACTGATAAAGATTGGGAAATTCGAGGCCCCACGCGCCCATCGCATAGTAACGGGGGACGTTGACCGTTGCCTCGTACAGGTCGGCCATCGCATGATGAAAGAAGAAGTACGCCAGTACGGGAACAAGCGGAACGAGAGCTCCGATTATGAGCAGAGCCAGCTGCCGGAGGAAATCGGTTATCGTTTTCCTCTCCCGATAACAGAAAACGACCAGCATCGCCACCGTTGCGACCAGCGACCCCACGCCCAACTCCTCGCTGAAGACGAGGGCGAATCCCACGAGCCCTCCCGATATCAACAAGTGCAAGGACCTTCTACTGAAAAAAGATTTGTACAGAAAATACAAGGGAAGAAGAGAAACAGCATAGCGCCCCAACGATTGATGCACGCCCGGGAACATCGGGTAATAGAAGTAGACGATGGGAATCATTCCCACCAGCACCAACATCTTGTTCCTGACCAGTTGGCGAAGCACCTTGAACACGATCAGGTAGCCGAGAAGGTAGAAGAAATAGATGTAGTACCTGTGAAGGGCGATGGAGGGTCCAAACAGCTTCATCAGCCAGTATTGGGGCCAGATCATGAACGGCGCATTGTAGAAATAGACATCTTTATACAGGATGTTCCCTCTCAACAGCTCGTTGATCCAGCGGAGGTAAACCCCTTCCTCGAAGAAGAATCCCCACTTCGCCCAGTACCAGTTCTTATAAATGAAATCAGTGTGGAACGTGACGAGGAACAGCACCAAAGTCAAGACCGCCCAGCGAACCAGTCCCATTGCGGGTTTCGGTTTCTCCACGTCAGGCGTGGGATGACTCTCCTCGCTCGCAAGCCTGGCACCCTTCTTCCTGTAATGAAAATACGTGACCGCCAGAAAGATGCACATGCCGACCGCGATAGAAACAACCACTCCCAGGATGTAGTACGGCACTTCCAGTTCTTTAGGGTATCTGTCGAGGACGGTCTGGCTTATGATGCCCAGTTCGCGGGCCTTCTCTATGGAAGATACATCCTGCGGCAGCAGGTGGATGACCGCTCCGGCCAACAGCATGCCCAACAGAATCGAACACACCCCCACCAGTATCTGGAACAGGTGTGTTCTTTCATCGGACAGATATTTCTGATAGTCGGAACGGACCACGCTCTATCTTTCCCGCGGGATTCCGGGGCTGCCTAGCAAGCCAAAGGCTTGGCATCCCTTTCGGTTACGGCAGGGCAAGAAGATAATCGGCACGGCCTGGGTGCTCGCGACGAGCCTACCAATTTCTTCGACCCAAGTCAACTTCACCATACTATCTCTGTGACGGCTTGCGGAGGGGCCCCGGTTCCAAGCGGAAGATAAGCCCGTCCCCTCAGCCGCCGGAAATGCGGATTCATGTTCGCTTCCTTTAAGAGAAGCCAGTCGCGTCTCTAGGAAAGATATCAGGGTTCAGGTCGATCTTTGCGCTTAAGAATGAACGTGTTATCAAACTTTCTTTCCGTTTGATAGTTGTCGTCTATGTAATCCATAATCCGGGAAAAGCGCGTCTCGGTGGGCACTTCTAGGACGGGCCAGTGCTTATCAATATAGACTATATACCTCACCTTCTTTTCCTCAAGTTCCCTGATTGTCTGTTCTCGCGTTTGTTTTAAGACGGCATAGATGGTGGGATATTTGGTGGCGGCGGGGCGGTCCGTCAGAAAGTAATACATCGGGGAATAGGGAAACACGAAGATTGGCTCATCGGGAGTCGTTTTCGACCTGATATACTCAACCACCTGCTTGGTCGTGTATGCCCACGGGGGCGGCATGTAGATGTTTTCGGCCCTGGGCAGGCCGAGAGGTACGAAATTCTCGTTCAGTTTGCTGAGCCCGATGCGGTAGGCAGGTGGGGTGAATGAAGGGGAGAACGCGCGGGGCAGTGAATAGCCACAGAAGCCAAAACCCATAAATATGAGGAGCGCCGCGTAAAGCGCCAGTTCGACTCGTCGGCCCGGCGCACCCCTGCTTCCCGCTAAATAGCGCACTCTTGGCCAGACTGCGTCTAAGCAGCCGGCGCCCAGGATTACAAGGGGATAGATAACGCTCTTTATTTGGAAGAGGGAGTATATGCCGAAAGCGCGTTGGAATATTATTCCCCCCAAAGTGGCGACGCCAAGAAACAAGATGCTCCTGTTCGTAAAGGATCTCCTGAGAAACATGGACAGGCAGAAAAAGACGCTGCCGATATAGAACACTATCGGCCAGTAAGCGAGCAGCGTTTCAACGGTGTCGTACCTGCTCTCGTAGGAACCCGTGAGCGACCGAAAAAGATTGGGGAATTCGAGCCCCCAGGCGCCTATGGCATAATACCTGGGAAGATTGACCATCGCCTCGTAGAGTTCCGCCGTGGCCTGATGAATCAGGAAGTATGCCAGCACGGGAACCAGCACAACGAAAACTCCAATGATGAGCAGTGCCAGTTGCCGGAGGCAATCCGTTATCGTTTTCCTCTCCCGATAACAGAAAACGACCAGCATCGCCACCGTCGCGACCAGCGAGCCTACGCCAAGTTCCTGGCTGAAGAGAAGTGCAAATCCCACTGTAAGACCGGTTATCAAGAGGTACGACAACCTCCTGTTGAAGAGAAATTGATATAGAAAATAAGGCGGGAGAAGCGAAACGGCGAATCGTCCCAGCGCTACATGAACACCGGGAAACATAGGATAATAATAATAAACAATGAAGAACATGGCTATCAGCATCAGCGTTTTGCGGTTAACCATCTGGCGAAGCACTTTGAACACGATCAGATAGCCGATAAAACAGAGGGAATATACGTAGCACCTGTCAAGGACAATGGAAGGCCCAAGCAGCTTCATCAGCCAATATTGGGGCCAGACCATGAACGGGCCTCCATAGAAGTAGATGTCCCTATAGAGAATATTCCCTCTCAGCAGCTCGTTGATCCAGCGGAGGTAAATCCCTTCCTCGAAGAAGAATCCCCACTCCGCCCAGTACCAGTTCTTGTAGATGAAATCAGTGTGGAACGTGACGAGAAACAGCACGAGAACCAACGCGGCCCAGCGGAGCAATCCCATTGCGGGTTTCGGTTTCTCCATGTCAGGCGTGGGATGACTCTCCTCGCCCGCAAGCTCCGCCCCCCTCCTCCTGTAATGAAAATACGTGACCGCCAAAAAGATGCACATGCCGACCGCGATAGAAACAACCACTCCCAGGATGTAATACGGCACTTCCAGTTCTTTGGGATAGTTGTCGAGGATGGTGCGGCTGATGATGCCCAGTTCTCGGGCCTTCTCTATGGAAGATACATCCTGCGGCAGCAGATGGATGAGCGCTCCGGCCGCCAGCATGCCCAACAGAATCGAACACACCCCCACCAGCATCTGAAACAGGCGTGTTCTTTTATCGGACAGATATTTCTGATAGTCGGAACGGACCACGCTCTATCTTTCCCGCGGGATTTCGGATTCTCCTAGCGAGCCAAAGGCTTGGCATCCCTTTTGGTTACGGCAGGGCAAGGAGATAATCGGCCGAATCGAGGCTGGTGGGATTCTACAGGATTGTCGGAGACATTGTCAACGAACTACGACCGGGGCCGGGAGACAGGGTCAGCCCCCCTTGAGCGTCTCGACCGTGATGTTCTCGTTCGTGTAAACACAGATCGCAGCGGCGGCGAGCAGGGCTTCCCTGACTATTTCCTCCGCCGATAAGTCGGAGTGCTTGACGAGCGCCCGTGCAGCCGCCAGCGCATACGGCCCGCCCGAGCCTATCGCGATTATTCCGTCGTCCGGTTCCACTATTTCGCCCGTGCCGGAGAGCAACAGCGAATGAGTGGCGTCGCACACAGCGAGCAGCGCCTCGAGCCGCCGAAGGTATTTGTCCGTCCGCCAATCCTTCGCAAGCTCAACGGCGGCCCGCTGAAGGTTCGACTTGTACTCCGAAAGCTTGGCGTCGAATCGCTCAAAGAGCGTGATCGCGTCGGCGGCCGCTCCCGCGAAGCCGGCAAGCACCTTGCCCTCGGCCAGCCGCCGTATTTTCGTCGCGTGGTGTTTCACTATCGTGTTGGACAGAGTCACCTGTCCGTCGCCCCCAAGAGCCACGGTGCCCCTGTGTCGCACCGAAACTACTGTCGTTGCTCTGAACATCGGTTTCATCCCCCTGATGCGCCTCGTGCGTGAGGGTGCGCCTGGTCGTAAATCGTCCGAAGCCTTTCGGCGGTCAAGTGAGTGTAAATCTGCGTCGAAGACAGCACCGCGTGCCCGAGCAGTTCCTGCACGTCGCGGAGATCGGCGCCTCCGTCGAGCAGGTGCGTGGCGAAACTATGCCGCAGCGTGTGCGGGCTCACCGGGCGTCTGTACCACAGCTTCTTCGCGTACTTTGTCACTATCCTGTGAAAATCCCTTTGCTGAAGCGGACGCCCGTTGCGACTCAGAAAAAGCTTCCCCTTCGAGAGACCTATGTCCAGCCTCTTGCGGGCTTCGAGGTACTCACTCAGGGCGGCGATGGCAAAGCGTCCCAGCAGCGCGATCCTCTGCTTGCCCCCCTTACCCGTGACTCTCACGGTGCTGCCCAGAAGGTCCAAGTCGTCAAGCCCGATTCCCGCCAACTCGGCCACGCGCACCCCCGTCGAGTAGAGTGTTTCCAGTATCGCCCTGTCCCGTTTTCCGGTCGGCGTGTCGTCCGGAGGAGCTTCGAGCAGTTGTTTGGCCTCCTCGACCGAAAGGAATTCCGGAAGCCATCTTGGCAGTTTCGGAGTCGAAACCTCATCGGCAGGATTTCTCTCAACGATGCCCTCGCGCTGCATGAGATTGAAAAAGGTGCGAATCGCGGAGAGCTTCCTTGCGACGCTTCGTCTCGAGGTATTGTTCGATTGCAGTTGCGCCAGGTAGGCTCTTATCTTCAGGTTGTCGGCCTCGGCAAGGGGTATCGATTCAAGAGGAACGTCCGGGCCGCCAAAATAGCGGTCGGCGAGGAAGCGAAGGAATGCCCTCGCGTCGCCCAAGTAGGCGCGCAGTGTGTGCTCGCTCAGGTTGCGCTCGGTCTTGAGGTATCGTTCGAAAAGCGTGAGGTAGTCCATCGCCTGCTAGCTTGCGGCCTCTTCCTTAGACTCCTCCTTTACCTCTTCCTTATAGCGGCAGCCCTTCTTGGGACACCTCAGGACGAGTTTGCCGTCGCGGGTGTATTTCTCGACCAGAAAGGCTCCTCCGCACTGCGGGCAGCTCTTGCTGTTGGGCTTGTCCCAGCTCGCGAACTTACAGTCGGGATATCGGCTGCAACTGAAGAACAGACGCCCCTTCTTCGAGCGCCGCTCGACCACCTCGCCGCCGCATCCCGGCTCGGGGCACTCGACGCCTATGCCAAACGGCATCGCGGTCTTGCATTCCGGATACCTCTTGCACGAGAGGAAGCGTCCCGTGCGGCCGTTCTTCACGACCATGGGGCTGCCGCACGTGGGACAGGTCTTTTCTGCGGCAAGCTGCTCCGCTTCGGCGGCCGATGTTCCGCCGTTTTCACCGACCTCTTTCGTGTTGCGACACTCGGGATAACCGGTGCATGCGAGGAACTTGCCGTAGCGTCCCCAGCGGATGACCATCGGCTTGCCGCATTCCTCACAGACCTCGTCGGTCGGAACTCCCTCCCTCTTGATGTTACGCATCTGCTGTGTCGCGGTGGCGAGCGAGTCTTCGAACGGACCGTAAAAGTCGCGGAGAAGCTCCTGCCAGTCTGCCTTCCCCTCCTCCACGTCATCCAATTGCTCTTCCATCTTAGCGGTAAACTCGACGTCGAGGATTTTCGGGAAATTCTCGACCAGAAGTCCGTTCACCGTGCAGCCCAGGTCGGTCGGCAGGAGCCGCCCCTTCTCTCTTTGCACGTACTTGCGCTTCTGGATCGTATCGACGATTGTGGCATACGTGCTGGGACGCCCTATCGCCTTCTCTTCCAACGCCTTCACCAATGTGGCCTCTGTGTAGCGCGGAGGCGGCTTGGTGAAGTGCTGATCGGGAAGAACTTTCTTGCACGTGAGCGTGTCGTCCTTTTCCACGGGCGGGAACGACTTGTCGCCCTCCTCGCCGTTTCCGTTGTTGTCGGATTCTTCTCGATACAGCACGAGGAAGCCCCGAACCTTCAGGATCGATCCCGTCGCACGCAGCGAATACTTGTTGTCGGCATCTATCTCTATGGTCGTCTGGTCGTATATCGCCGGTCCCATCTGGCTGGCCAGAAAGCGGTTCCATATCAGCGTGTACAGCGCCAAGTGCTCCTTGTTAAGATGCGGCTTCATCTTCTCGGGTTCCCATTCTATCGAGGTCGGCCTGATCGCCTCGTGCGCATCCTGCGCGTCGCGCTTATTCTTGAACACGTTGACGTGGTTGGGCGGGTAGCATTCCTTCCCGTACTTCTTCAGAATGTATTCGAGCGCCGCCTCCTGCGCCTCTTTCGAGATACGGACCGAGTCGGTACGCATATAGGTGATAAGAGCGACGTTGCCCTCGCCCGGTATTTCGATTCCTTCATACAAATCCTGCGCAAGGCGCATCGTGCGCGTCGGCCGCATCCGCAGCTTCTTAAACGCCTCCTGCTGCAGCGTGCTCGTGATAAACGGTGCGTATGGCCGGCGGCGGACCTCTTTCGTCTCTACGCTCTTGACGACGAACCGCGCTCGCCTCAACTCGTCGGAAATCTTGGCGGCCGACTCCTCATTGGGTACCTCGGCCTTCTCCCCCTCCACCTTCGTAAGCTGAGCTTCAAAGGGCGGGTAGCCCTTCTTTTCGAGCAGCGTCTTTATGGACCAATACTCTTTGGGAACAAACTTGCTTATCTCATCCTCGCGCTCGCACAGGATTCTTACCGCCACCGACTGGACCCGGCCGGCGCTCAGGCCGCGCTTCACCTTGGTCCACAGCAGAGGACTCAGCTTGTAGCCCACCAGCCGGTCGAGGATGCGCCTGGCCTGCTGTGCGTTCACGAGCGCCATGTCGATATCCCTCGGGTTCCGAATCGCCTCTTGTATGGCGCTCTTGGTTATCTCGTTGAAGACTATCCGGCGCATCTTGCGCTTATTTCCGATGGCCTCCTTGATGTGCCAGCCGATGGCCTCGCCCTCGCGGTCGAAGTCGGACGCGAGATACACTTCCTCGGCCTCCTGGGCGCGCTTCTTCAGGTTGGTGATGATTTTACGCTTCCCGCTTGCCACGACGTACCGGGGCGTGAAGCCGCCGTCCACGTCGACGCCGAGTTCTTTTTCCGGGAGGTCGCGCACGTGCCCCATCGACGCCTCGACATCGTAATCCTTGCCGAGGTACTTATTTATCGTCTTAGCCTTCGCGGGCGACTCGACTATTACCAACTTTTTTGCCACGTGTTACGCTCTTCCTTTCTTGAAGTAATCAAGCCATTCTTCCACATCGAGAACATCGGCGGTGTTGCCTCTCGGAGCGGATCGGCGGCGCTTCGGCGTGGATTCGAGTTTTTTCGCAAAATCCTCCGACGAAACCAGGCGCGCCCTACGACTGCGTGCACACCGGCGAATTTCGTTGTCCGAGGAAACAATTGTCAACCCCTTCGGATTCGGGTCCTGTTTAATCATGTCGATGATTATGTCGTCGGCGGAACCCTCTGGGGGAGCGAAGATTACGCGTAATCTCGGTCCAATCTGACGAGGGCCTGAATCGAGGTCCGCCCCCTTGTCGAACACCACGATAAACTTCTGCGAGCCTCGGTGCAATTGCCGTGCCAAAATTCTCAGCAGCTTCTCCTCGTCATCGCGCTCACCCAGCCGAATCTTCGACATTTTGCCAATTAGGTTGTGTCCGTCGATGATTACCGGCATCTCACAATCACTTTCTGCGGATAGAGCGGCACAGACCGGTCAATCCACGTCCGACGGAGTGATTATAGCCCTGCTCCCATACCTTGTCAAATACGCCTCCCGGATGCTACCGCGCACTTTGGCCGGAAACCCAGCCGCTTGACCGGCCGGTTCAGCTGTCGGCTCAAGTGCCCTCCGCACCGATAGTACGGGACAATTCTCGATTCGCCCCCGGATACTTGATATGGTCTATCAATGGAGTCGGGGACCTAAATGAGCATCTTGTGGAGGAGGGGACCACTTTCCCACGGAGGGAGAGTATTACTTGACCTGTATTACTAATTAGGGATATACTATGGTTACTTTTTTTGACACTCTATGTTACTTCGCAGATCACTGGTGTTGGTGAATTGGCTTGCCAGCTTTGGTCTTCATTTGGCTTAACTTAGGAGAGGTACTTTCATGAGTATTGAAATCGACCCACAATTCAAGCACCTTGTTCCTGAATACCAAGAGGTCTTGGCTAAAGTCCAAAATGATTTCAAGATTCGAATTCGTCCGCTTCAACAACTGACAGGAGGCAGAACAGGAGCCTTACTCTATTTGGTCAGTGCAACCTCAGAAGATGATAGATCTCTGGAACACTACATACTGAAGCTTGATCATGCGGCGGATTGGGGAAAGGGCTGGGAGAACGAAGCAGAGAGACACCGGAAAGCCTGCAAGCTAACATCAGCCGACTTTTGCCAAAGGCATATGGCGCGCCTGGTTTACGAACCGGTGGAACTTGGGAAGGCGCTGGCAGTTATGTATACGATTGCCGGTGGTTCTTTGCTCCAATGTCGTCCTCTGGCAGGCTTCTCTCAGCAGACACGCTTGAAAGAGATCTATTCCATTCTTGGACGAAGCCTTGTTGATGAATGGAACAAGGGAACTCTTAAAACGGTAGAAAGTTGGCATCCTCAGGACATTCTTCGCCATTGGTTGGGATACCGTCTCGATTCTGGTGAAGGGCATATTCATAAGTTTCTTATCAATGAGTGCGGCTTTGACCCTGAGATGGACGGTCTCATAGTCGGGGGGAAAATCTTGCCAAACCCAGTGGCCTACGGCACTAATAGGAAATTCTGGGGAGACACAAGAGGGCTTGACATCCTGAGAGGCTTAATCCACGGAGACCTTCATGGCAATAACATACTAGTAGAATATTCGCAGTATGGAAATGATCTCAAAGGCTATTATTTGGTTGATTTTGCAAACTTCGCGGAAGGATCCCCTCTTCTTTATGACCACGCGTACCTTGAGCTCAGCTATCTGCTTCCGCAATCTGAAGGTTTCTCATTTGAAAAATGGATAGAGTTCGCAGAGATATTGGCCTCTGACGACATTCCTGATCCGAAGCTCATGCCAACGGAGCTGTTAGGGGCCGGTTGCGTAATCAGATCGATGCGAAGTGCTCTTGACACGTGGATAAGGGAAAATCATTCGAGTCTTCGTGACGATCTCTGGGGTCTCTATCGTCTCGCAGCAACCGCAGTCGGCATGAACTTCTGTAACAAGACCGCGTTGAATAGGGAAGAGCGATTCCACTCCCTGGCGTACTCAGCCATCTATCTAAATGCGCACTGTATCTACTTCAATATACCACATCCTTCTGGCGCCAAAGAGCTCAGGTTGAAAACAGAGCAGTTTGCCTTGGATGTTGGTACAACATGGGAGCCGTTCCTAGATGCCTGCCATAGCTTCGAAAGGGAGAGAATCTTCGTTTTGGCTTGTGGAGACGACTTGCGGGACATCTGTTCACTGTTAGGTCCCTTGGGGCGAGTTCCCTGGTCTCTCGTACTTGACTTTGATCCGAATACACAAGCAGGTGGGCTTTGCGAGTACGTACGAGACGAAATCGAAAGCAGGAGAGCTCTCCACATAATTACCTGCGAGGAGAAAATGTCTCTTAACCCTGCTCGCGCGACTTATTGGTATGCAGCTAGGGGATTAGCAGGGAGATCCAGCACGTTTCCGAGAGGCGAAGAGTGGCTTGACTGGAAGCTGAAGTATAACCGTCCTCTTGCAGAACTTCTCACAGAATTGGCCAGTTCGTCCGGAGAACAACCTGTTACCTTTCTGAATCTCTGGAACAATCCAAGTTACGTAAGAAAGATTTGTGATCTATTGACTGATGCATTTGGCGATCGCTTGGAAATTGTTTTCGCAACGCCTAGCCCAGAGCCAATCCTAGAAATTAGCCAGGAATACAGTGCGAGGACATTTCCACTGGAGACAACTCAAATTGCCGCTGGACTGGAGAAGTTATTCAGGAAAGTCTCAATACAAGAGGATTTGACATACTTGCCCTCTGCGAACAATAGACGTGCCGCAATTGACCCTAAGGACGTGGCCTTTCTGCAAGAAGAAATAACCTTGGTTCATCTAGGCGTCGGTATTGACGAAGAACAGGAAGATGACACATCATCGAGCTTCCTTCAGGGTGACAAGATTACTTGGTTTGAGCTCAGTCTACATAAGGATGTGTCGCGTACAAAGACAGACGATCTCCGAAGCCGCATGGAGGGTGACTTGACAAAGCGTTTAACAACACAGTTCAATCTGTACCACCGTCCCGGAGGAGGCGGATCTACAGTCGCTCGACGCATAGCCTGGGATTTACATCACAGGTTCCCCACGATTCTTATCCATAAAATATCAGGCAGTACGGTAGGCCGACTCCAGCTCATTAGAAGCTTGGCTTCCCTGCCAATCTTGGCAATCATTGAGACCAGTGAGTGCGCTATGGATCTTGTAGACAGTTTGTTCCTGATGACAAAAAACGAGAATATCTCAGCAGTATTCTTGACTGTATCCCGCAAATTTGATTCCATCAATGAGGAAGAAAGAGTTCGCTATCTCCGAGAGACACTCAATGTGGATGAGGCTGGACGTTTTGCAGAAGTTTATGGTCGCGAGAGATCCGATCGCTTAGCTCTTCTCCGAGACCTTGCTCGAAATGAAAAGAAGAAGGACCTCCGCGCCCCATTCTATTTCGGATTGACAGCTTTTGATGCTGATTTTGTCCAGTTGGACACGTATGTGAGGGCGCGTCTGGAAGGAATGTCTCAGACCGAGGAAAAGGTTGTCTGCTATATAGCTCTGGCCTACAGGTATGGTCATCAGACATTGCCCGCCCAGATGTTCGCTCAGATTCTGGGACTAAGCTGCAAAAGCACGGTTCGACTTGAGAAAGCTTTGGATAAGAAAAGACTTAACCTACTCATCCGTGAGAGCAAGAATGACGAGGTCAGCTGGCGTCCTACTCATCAGATAATCGCTGTTGAGATTTCGGAACAAATTTTGGCAGGCGATTTCGCAGATCGCCGTTTATGGCAAGACAACTTGTCAACTTGGGCTATTCGATTCATAGATGACTGCGAATTGCTGTTTAGTGCTACTAGTCGTGTTCACAGCGAAAGGGTTCGGGAACTCCTGTCTCAGATATTCATACTGAGGGAAAGCGGGGACATTCTAGGAGCTACAGGAACTCGATTCTCCAAGCTGATCGAAGACATTCCGGCAACAGAGGGCAAGCTGTCAGTATTGCAGGCGCTTGTAAACCGATTTCCTGATGAAGCACACTATTGGGCACATCTCGGTCGCTATCAAAGTTATCAAAAGGATCACGCCGATGCATTAGTTTCTATTCAAAAGGCTGTCGAATTGAGCGATAAGGACAGAGTCCTACACCACATGAAAGGCATGGCATTGAGAACCCATGCTTATGATCTAATGCACGATCTAATGAGAGAGGTAAAAAGAGAACCCCTATCGGGCGAGCCCTCGGACGCAGCCTTAACAGAGATAAAGGATCTCTGGCAACAGAGTGCTGAAGCTTTTGCGCTTTCTCGCGAACTTGACCCATACGGAGAGGCTGGCTATGTGTCCCACATACAACTCCTTACGAACGCGGTCGAGTTTGGGTTTAAACTGTCTGGTAAGCGCACTTATGAGGAATTTTTGACAGACCTTGATTCTGTGGAGTACCAGGAAAAGGTGGAGGAAGCCGAGGCGCTTCTTTCAGACCTGAAGCGCCTTCAAGGTGGCGAGGGACGTCGCTTCAGCCATTACGTCGAGGAATGCGAAACACGTCTTTCACGAGTTATGGGAGATTATTCTAAAACCATTGAAGGTTGGAAAAAGATGTTAGTGAGGGGCGATGTTCATAAACCACCTATACGGCGAAGACTTGTTCTCGCGTACTTGGGCAGCAAGAACCGATCTTGGGAAGAACTTGAGCAAAAGGACCTCAATATGATTGTTGAATTGATGGAAGAGAACCTCCTCGCCGAACCAGGCAATGAAAGAAACATTCGGCTCTGGTTCGACGCTGCGCGGCGCACTTCCACAGTCACGACCGACGCAGCAATAGAGCGATTGAGCTATTGGAGTGCTCGGAGTGACCTGGTGGATCCAGTCTATTACCTATACATGCTCCAAGCTTTGAAGACGATTGAAGGATCAGCAGCTGCAAAGTTGAGCGCAGAAAGATTCTGCGAGGAGTGTCGACGAAGAGCCCGGAACCTACCCTACCGTAGACATTCATATAACTGGCTTGGAAGCGGGGTTGGAATGAAGAGACTGGTTCATTACGCGCTTCTTGGTGAATGGGATCGTGAAAAGGACTTTTGGACTAATACAATGCCATTGGTAAGGATGCATGGTCTCATAACTAGGATTCACAAGCCTGAAGCAGGCACTATTGAACTGGATTGTGGTTTGGAGGCTTTCTTTGTTCCGGGGAGGTTGCCCGAGAGAGGAGTCACGAAGGAGAGACATGAGAACAAGCCTGTAACTTTCCTTCTAGGTTTCAGCTATGATGGACTCAGGGCTTGGAGGGTGGAACTGGAATGACGTATTGGCCCCAAAGACTGTGCTATATATGAGCTGCAAACGGCGTGAAATACAAGCATTTGACAACGATCCCAATCATCGACGCTCACGTCCACGTCTTCCCCCAAAGACTATTTGAGGCGATAAAGGGCTGGTTTGAGGCCCACGCATGGGAATTCAGCCGCCAGGGCACGGCGGAGGATTTTATCCAGGCCCAGTTCGACAGCGGGGCGGCGGGTCTCGTGCTGATGGCCTACGCCCACCGCCCCGGGATTTCGCGGGGCTTGAACGAGTTCACGGCCGGCCTGGTCAGACGTTTCCCCCACACAGTCGGTCTGGCCGCGATTCATCCTCAAGACGATAATCCGCGCGAGATCCTGAGGCACGCCTTCGAAGAATGCGGCCTGCGCGGTGTCAAGCTGCACTGCCACGTGCAGGCCACGGCGCCGGACAATGAGGCAATGTTCCCCATTTATGAGGCCATCTCTGAATATGACGGTGTCATGAATATCCACGCCGGGCGGGAGCCGGCCATCGATGCCTATGGCCTCGACGTGCGCGCCATTACGGGCACGGGTCGTGTCGAAAACGTGTTGCGGCGGTTTCCCCAACTAAAAATGGTAATCCCCCATCTGGGAATGGACGAGTCGGAGCGATTTTACGGCCTGATGGATGAATATCCGAACCTGTACATGGACACGGCCATGGCGCTGGGTCATTTCTTCGACCTGACGGTCAGCCGGGACAGGCTCATGCAACACGCTGACAGAATCCTGTACGGGACCGACTATCCACACATCCCATATGAGATGGAGAGAGAAGTGAGGGCGCTCCTGGAGCTTGACCTGGGCGAGGACGCCCTGCGCCGCATACTGTTCGAGAACGCAAGAAAGCTTTTTCGGCTTGACCCTAAGCTGTAAGAGTGAGCTTCTCTCCCTAAGCCTATGTGACTGAATTCAGCGGAATGGGTTATAGTGGCTCAGGCCGTTCATCATTTCGGTAACCTATCTGGTAGGCCAGTTCGCTGGCAAGCCCGTCGCATCGCTGGACAGAGAGAAAAATATTTCGTAGAATTAGTCACAAAATGAGTTGATGGCATGACAGACAAACCAGAGACAAATCCTATGGTCGAGGTGTTTCGAGCCTCGATAGGCAAGAAGCTCGAATATGCGCCGCCGTTCACCGACTGGCTCGACGGGCGGATTGTGTCCTGCGACGTGGGCGAAATAGAGATGACTTTCAAGGTGCGTCCGGAGATGGCGAACCCCACGGGCCTGCTCCACGGCGGCATCCAGGCGGCCATCATCGACGACCTCATCGGGATGACCGCGGCCACGCTCGGCGAGGAAGGATTCATGCTCACCATCGACCTGCATGTGAACTTTTTGGGGAAAGTCGAGGTCGGCCAGACCGTGAAGGGACGCGCTCGGTTCATCCGGTCGGGCAAGCGGATAGCCCACGCCGTCTGCGAGATATTGGACGAGCAGGGCAACCTTGTGTGCCGGGGGGATTCGAACCTCGTGAAGACCGGCTATGTCCCGGAGTATCGGAAGAGGGTGGACTCGGCGGAGGAATGACGACGACCCCTCGCCCGCATGAAGCGTCTCAGTTTCTGAAGAACCGTGCGATACCGGTTGAAATCAAAACGACGCCGGCGGCCACCAGATACATGTGAGAGTATCCTATCCGCTCCGCCACTGCGCCGTAGGCGAACGAGCCGGCCATCACGCCCGTGTCAAACGCCGCCGTGAACAGCGCCAGTCCCTTGCCCCTGTCCTGCTCCTTCACCCTGTCCACTATGGACGCGGCCACGGCCGGAACGGCGAACCCGATGCCCGTCCCCCATATGAACCCGCTGAGAAGCAGCTCAAACGGAAAATGGAACAGCCCCAGCCAAAGCAGAGCCACGCTCCCGGCAGCGAATGACGGCAGCGCCACCCGGCGGCGTCCGTACTCATCGGCCAGATGCCCCAAGAAAAGCCTGGCAATTGCGCCGGCCGTCGAACTCGCCACAAAGAAATACGCCATGCTGATGTTCATCGGTTCGAGATAGACGGCGATGAAATTCACCAGCGCCCCCACGCCGGTGCAGAAGAAAAACAGCGCGCCCACGGGAATCAGCAGGTCAAGCTGACGCAACAGCGTGATGAAACCGATGGGCGGAAACTCCAGCTTGGCGGGACCGCGTTCTTTCAGAAACCGGGATATCACAAGGCTGGCTATCAGGGTCGAGAGCGCCGCACCAAACAGGACCTGAAAGCCGAGGTGGGCGATTATGAATTCCGCCAGCACCGGGAGCACGGCGAAGGCGCTCATTCCCGACAGCCCGAACACGCCTATGACCTTTGCCCTGCGGGTAGCGGGGGCGTCGTCGGCCACGACGGTGAATATGCCCGTGATGTAACATCCGAACCCGACGCCGTGAGACACGCGCACCGCGAGAATCACCCAGTTGATTTCCCGGCAGAAGAAATAGCCAATCGTGGCCAGGCACATCAAGCAGAGGCCGAAGTATATGAGGCGTTTGCGTCCGTACCGGTCCACCGCAGTTCCGACCACGGGGCGAACCACAACCGACCCGAGGGCGAACGCGCCCATGTAAAGCCCGATCTGAAACTCGTTTGCGCCTAAGTCTTGCAGATAAAGGTTGAAGTACAGAAAGAAGACGATATTGGAGAGAACGCCAAAATTACACAGAAAAGACAGGATGAAGTTCCTGCCGAATGTCTTTTCGGAATACCGAATGGGTCATCCTCGCTTTCGTTTCGGCGCCCCCCGTGTGCGGGGAGAGAGCAGGTTCCAGGAGACATACTACGGGAAGCAAGTAGTACGTCACATTCTTGTCATCCTGAACGAAGGGCCGCAGGCCCGAGTGAAGGATCTCGTCTTTTGCCGGATCTGCCACAATCTTTGAGATTCTTCGCGGAGTTTATCCTGAGCGCAGCCGAAGGACTCAGAATGACGATTATCAGCCGCTCCGAATAGTATGTATATTCTATACACCCAGCGGCTTTTTTCAAGAACAAACTTCCCCGGAACGAGGCCGACGTGGTAAAATCAACGGGATGCTATAGGGAAACACACGTCGGTCGAACTGCCATCTCATGGAAGAATATACCGACTGTCCCGTCTGCCAAAAGCGGACGCCGACGGAAAATCTAAACTGCATCCATTGCGGCGAGGCGCTGCCCAGGCCGGTAGGCGTTCTGTCGGGACTGCGCTATTCGTTCAAGGGCTGGCTCGCCGCCCTCATCGCGTTAGCGGCGCTCATCGCCTTCCTCGCGCTCATCCTGTAAGCTTCCATCTCCTAAGAGTCCGGCGCAAACCGGCCGACCACAAGCCGGGGAAACGGCCGCCGGGAAGCCACAAATTTTGTGCCGCCGGGTTTCAATTACGTAACCTCCGCGCCGTATCCGCCGCCCCGCTGTCGTGAAAACGCTCGAAAAACAGCCTGTTTTCCATCGCTACCCGGCTGGCATCCAATTTGCTCCCCCAAGAAGGCAGGAGGAGTCTGCAATGGAATATTCAACATCCCATACGCGCACGAACCACGCGGAACTGCTGAAGAAGTCTGTCGGGATTCTCTCGCTCACGGTGGCAATCCTCTGCCTCATCTCAAGCATGGCCATGGCCAATCCCTCGAGGCAGACGATAGAGATGGCTGCCGGAACAATCGTCGTGCAGGGAGAAAGGGTGGCTCTCCCCTTGGATGAGGGCGAGTTCCTAAGCGAGGGATTCATCCTCGCATCACGAGGGAAAAACGATGGTCAAGCGACCGGCGTCGTCGACACGCCGGCCGGCTCACACGGTGATACGTCGGGGTATAAGACAAAGACCGTCGTTCTTCAGAATCCGTCGGAACATCCCAAGCCCACAATTTTCCTGATAGAGGAACGTTCGAATAACGGAGAGCTCTATCTGGGCCTGCTCTCATTTACGATTCCGTGGTAATCGGCGGCGCGAACCCGGCTGTTGCCGGATGCTTCGAGAACCTTCCGTCACTGTGATGTTTCCGGATACTCGATTCCTCTCTCTTCCAGATACGTGATTCCTCTCTCGACGAGTGGCTCGACCACGAGCCCGTCGAAGAGCTTCAGCTTGTTTGCCAATCGGGGAATCCTCAGAAGAAATAAAGCCTTCTCAAGCGTCCATGCGGCGTATCCGCCAATCGTCACGCGCCCGAAGCGGGCGACCGCCCGGCGACCGCCTACGGGCATGGCCAGCCCGCGCTCGGAGTACCGAAATTCCTCCAGGGGTCTGTTCTCGATGCTGTTCCTGATGTTGGCCGCAACGAGCCCGGCCTGTTGAAACGCCGCCTGCGCGCTCTGCGGAACCGGCATCGCAAAGGCGTCGGTGTTTATGGCGTCTCCCATTGCATACACATCCTTGTACCGAGGCAGTTGCAACTTGGAGTTCACGCGGAAACGCCCTTTTTCGTCCAGGGGAACGCCGAGCGAGCGATACAGCGCCAGTCCCTTCAATCCGCCGGCCCAGACCACCACGTCGGCGCGAATCGAACGCCTGCCCTTCAGATGAACGCGCCCCCGTTCGATCCGGCTGACCTTTGTATCGGTCAACAGGCGAATGCCGGTCTGCTTCAGGATGCGCTCCGTTTCCGTTCTCAGCTCTTGACCCCAACCTGGCAATATCTCAGGCGCGGATTCTATGAGGGATATGTCGGCCGGCTTCCGCTCGGGAATCCTTGCTCCGTGGTCCCGTCGGTCACCCAGCAGATGCCACATCTCGCAGGCAAGCTCGACCCCGGTCGCGCCCGCGCCGATAATGGCGATTGAATGTGCGGCGCGGCCACCCCTCTTGCGGGAACGCTTCGCCTGCGCGGTCAGTTCGGAGATTCGGTCGCGCAGCCTGAGACAATCCTCCAGGGACTCGAAGTAAGAGAGCGGCGAGTTCCGCCCCGGCGGAACAGATTCCGCCGTTCCTCCCAGTGAAATCACGAGGAAATCGTAACCCACGCCGCCGCCGTCAGTCTCGACGACGCGCCGTTTCGGGTCGATGCCGGTAACCTGCGCGATCTTTACTCGGCAATCGCGGCAAACGTCTCGCAGCCGAAATCGAGCGGCTTCGGCAGAGAGCCGCCCTGCAAACACTTCGGGGAAAAGAGGCTTGAACTCGAAATGCGCGCTGCGGCTTATGAGCGTCACATCGAACTTCTCACCCCGAGGCCAACACGGCTGCAGCTTCTGCGCCGTGTACACTCCTCCGAAGCCTCCGCCAAGAATCACTATGCGCGGCTTTTTCATTCTCCGCCCTCCGCACGATGCGCGTATGCGTCATACTCTCTTCTTTTGTATCATAACAAATAACGGCAGAAATGAAAGCGGCCCACATAGGCAGACCTATTTTCGCCTGGCCCCGCGAGGGATGAGACTCCTTTCAGAACGATTACCCGACCCCTTTCATTTCTTCGTCCTCTCTTTTCTCGTCTCTGTTCATTGCCAAGATGTCAGGATAATCTCGCCGAAAACCCACCTTGAAATCGCGGCAGTTATATGCTAGGATTGAGATACAGAAGCAACGAACGCAACGGTGTTTTTCAGGAAGGCTTGGGCAGACAACATGCGGATGACGAAAATACTCTGGGCGGCGGTGGCTATGATATTCCTACTTGCCATTGTCGCCACAATCTGGGCCCCTGGCCCCAGACCGAAGCCGGAAGTGAAGCTTCGCATGATTGTCGTCCGGGCCGACCCATCGGACCCCGTCGACGTCGAACGCGCCCGCCAGAAGATCGAGAAGGTTCATGAATACCTCGAGAAAGGGGCGAATTTTGAACAACTGGCGATAAACGAATCCGAGGCGCTCAGCGCATCCGAGGGCGGCGAGATGGGATGGTCGGGCAAGGGTGTCCTGCCGGAGGGTCTGGAGGAAATCGCCTTTCAGCTTAAGCCGGGACAGTTTAGCGACATAATCGAAGACCACAGAACCGACGACCTTGTGTATCGGATCATCTATGTTGAGGACCGCCGCAATTTCTGAGTATCCTGTCCCCATCCGGTAAACGGCAGGAAATCCTTCTGAGCGGCGAGAGCGTCTTCCTGTTGCTCTAAGAAAAACTGTTGCAATTTGACTTCCTTCCCATTATAATAATACCGAACTGGTTGGAGGGGCTGGCACTTCCGTTCGCTGGACGGTCTGTGTGAGGGCGAAAGGATCAGCGGCGAATGGCGCCTCGCAAAGGCGATATCAATGAGCTGACAAGGTTCTTGCGAGCGCATAAGGAGTCGGTGGTCAAGCAATGGGTCGCCGGCTTGCTGTTGCAGCGCGAGGTCCGGACGAAGCTGGCCGGACACTCGTCCCGCGAAGAGTTTTCCGAAGTTATCCCCAATATTTATGATTCCCTCATCATCCCCCTTTCGGTCTCCACATCTGCAGGAAAGACGCGCAAGGCACGCCTGAAGGGGTCTCAAAAAGAATACCTGAAGGCGTTTTCCCTCCTCGACCTTCAGCAGGCGCTCTTCATTCTTCTTGACATTCTGGTTGTCACCGTCAGGAAACGATACTCCGGAAAACCGAGAAAGGTTGAGAAACTCACGTCTCTTCTGTCCGGACGTATGCACGACCTGCTTCTCCAAGCGAGCAAAGCCGACGCCAAGCATCGCGAAAGAGCAACAGCGCGCGCCGAAAGCAAGTATGCGCGGCTGTTGGATATGGCTAATGACGCCATTTTCGTCCTGAATTTTGATTCCGCCCTCTTCTCCGAAGTCAACAAGGCCGCCTGCCAGCTCACCGGCTATTCCGAAGCCGAACTGAAGCGGATGGGCTTCAACTCGCTCGTTTCCGTGTTCGACCTCAACCTTGCGATCGAGAAGGCGAACGCTGCAATCGAGCGGGGCGCCGTCCGTTTCGATGACCTTTCGATTCTCACGAAAAAGGGAACCCCCCTGCCCGTGGATATAAGCGCCAGCGCGGTAACCATCGATGACAGAAGGTACATCCTTGCAATCATGCGCGACATAAAAGAACGCAAGGCGTTCGAGAAGGAAATAGAAGAGAAGGCCGATCGCCTCAAGCTCATAAACGACATCGCCCGAGCGATCGGCTCGGCCGACCTGGACATCGAGGCGGTCCTCACCACGATACTGAAAAGCGTCGCCCGGGTGATAAAGGTCGAGGCGGGGTCGGTGCTGAGGCTGGAGGACGCCGAGCTGGTGTTCTTGGTGGCCCTGGGCGAGAAGGCGGAACACGTCAAGCCGTTCCGGCTCCGGCTGGGCCAGGGCATCGCAGGATGGGTCGCTCAGACGGGAGAAGGCTTGATAGTGCGCAACGTTCACAAGGACCCGCGTTACTATCCCGAGGTCGAGCGAGCCACGGGCTTCGTGTCAAAGTCGATCCTCGCCGTGCCGATGAAGACAGGCGACTCGACCGTGGGCGTCATCGAACTCATCAACAAGGTCGGGGGACAATTTACAAAGAAGGACCTCGAGCTCATAAGCGCCATTTCCAGCTTCGCCGCCGTCGCCCTCGAACATGCCAGACTCTTTTCGGAATGCGAACTCTCAAAGGCGCGGCTTTCCCAGCTCCATTCTTCCATATCATCCTCACGCCTGGCCGCTGTGGTGGCCCACGAGATGAAGGACCCCTTGGGCATAATCAAGAACTACACGCGCATTCTCGAGGACAAACTCGGCTCTGCGGGCGCTCAACCCGAAGAGCTTGCCGTGGTCTCGGAGGAGATCGACAGAATCGCAAACATCACGGACCAGCTCCTGCACTTCTCCGAGGCCTATTCAGAAGAGCCCAGAGAGACTCCGCTGAATTTGCTCGTCGAAAACTCCGTCGCCTCGATGCAGGAAAGGCTGGACGTGGCCGGCATCGGGACGGAGCTGAGACTGAAACGCTCGCTGCCGCACATATCCGTAATACCCAACCAGATGAAAATGGTGTTCTCCAATCTTATAAGGCTTGCAATAGCCGAGATGCCCGACGGCGGAGTGCTGACCGTTGTCACGCGGGAGTGCGATTCCTCCATATGCATCGAATTTTCCAACACGGGCAAGAAGCACACAACCGCCGAGGCGGGTGAGCTGTTCCTTCCCAGCGCGGTCGCAAAGGGTCTGGTTCCGAAAGGCCTCGGGCTTTACATGGTTTACAACATCATCCAGGGCTACGGGGGAGATATACAAGTCAGGTCGCGCAAGGGGCAGGGAAACACGTTCAGAATAAGGATCCCGCTCAATGCCATCACTGCGTCGGGTGGAGCGTCAATATGAGAAGATCGGGAGCATATCCCGGCAGTCCGCTCGTGAACCGGAGCCTCACGCTGAGGTTCGTCACTATCCTCATCGTCGGAGCGGCCATCGCCATCGTGTGCACGGCCATCTTCAGCTACTACCATGCCTACAGGCTCAGGCAAGAAGGCACCGGCGCGGCAATGCAGCGGGTGGCTGAGAGCATGTCGGAGGAAATCGACATGTCTCTCGACACGGCAATTCACCTGTTGACCCAGCTCGCAGCCACAGAGGAGATACAGAGAGCTTTCGTCGCGCACAGCAAGACAACCGAGGGGACTCTCCCTCCGGAGGTCGCAGAAGCCGAAAAAGCCCTTGCGAGATTCTGCTTCAGAAACTCCTCTTTCGGGCTTGTGAGGGCGGTTGATCCCGGGGGCACAGTTGTCGCGGATTCGGGCAAGCCGGAGTCGTCGTACCCGAGCAGGGACGAATGGTGGCGTCAGGCCAAAATGGCCAACCAACGGGAAGCCCAAATCTACGAGCCTGTGTTCACCGATGCGCCCTTCTCGACGCTCGTTCGGCTGTACGTTCCCGTTTTCTCCCAGGAGTCGGACGGTATTCAAGGGAAATTGCTCGCCGAGTACCACCTCGACCACACTGTCTCCCTATCGGGAGCGGACCAAGAGGAGATAGTCGCATTCTTGCTGGCGGATAGCAAAGAACGGAGTCTGTACATTCTCAGCCCGTCCAGCCTCGCCTCATCTCGTCCGACGAATCTTCGGGAAAACGGGGAGAAGGTCAGGCCCAGAAGGCGCGGCAGTTCCTCGGTCGAGCTCGGCCAGCACGGCATTCGCGCCATTGCGGGGTTCGCCCCCGTTAGGCACTCTCTGACATCGGTTCCCGTCATCTACAAAGACAAAGACTGGAGCATCCTGACGGCAACGCCCGAAAGCCGGGTGATAGCTCCTTTGAATTCCCTGTTCTTCCAGGCGCTGGGATTCAGCGCAGCAATGCTCATTCTGGTTTCGTTGGGAGGCCTGGCTATCGCGAGGCGAATCCTGAGGCCCATTCACGTGCTTCAGGACGGCGTCGAGGAAATCGGACAGGGCAACCTCGAGCATCGTATCGACATCAGGAGCGGCGACGAAATCGAAATGCTCGCCGTCGAGTTCAACCGCATGGCCGACCGGATGCAGCGCACGAATGAGCAATTGCAGCGCCGCAGCAAGGAATTGGAGCAGCGGGTGAACCAGTTGAGAAGGTTGCAGGCGCAGCTTATGCAATCGGAGAGGATGGCGGCCACGGGCGAGCTCGCGGCCCAGATCGCGCATGAAATAAACAACCCGCTGGGCATCATCAAGAATTATGTCGGAATAGCCAGGATGCTCATGCCGGAGGATGATTCAAACCGCGAAAATCTGAAGATCGTGGACCAGGAGATAAATCGCATAGCGGGTATCGTGCGCAGGCTCCTCAAGTTCGCGAAGCCGGGCATGGAAGACATTCAGTCCGTTCAGATCAACCAAATACTCGAAGAGCTCCTCGCGCTCCTTCGGGGGCAGCTCTTCCGGGCAAAGATCGAAACATCCTCGGAACTGGCCGAAAACCTCCCCGAGGTGAGCGTCTCCACCGACCAGATACGACAGGTGTTCCTCAATCTGATAAAAAATGCAGAAGACGCCATGCCCGACGGCGGCAAGCTGACCATTCGTACCCGTTACAGGAAAGGACGCGTCGAGATCGACGTCGCCGACAACGGTTGCGGCATCCCGCCCGAGGAAGTCAAGAACATCTTCGAGCCGTTCTTCACCACGAAGGGCGTGAAGGGAACGGGCCTTGGGCTCTCCGTTTCATATGGAATAATCAAGAACTACAACGGGGAGATAAGCGTCGATAGCGAACCCGGCAGGGGGACCACCTTTACCATCCAGCTCCCGGTGGTCAGCGAGAAGGTGTTTCAGGTCATCCAGTCCCCATAGTGTGAGGCGAGAGGAGGAGCGTCAGTGGCGGAAAAGAGCAGGATACTGGTAATAGACGACGAGAAACGGATGTGCGACAGCATAAAGGTGCTCCTGTCAAACATCGGTTACGAGGTGGACACCGCCGAAAACGGCCGGACTGGAATAGACAGGCTGAAATCCAATCAGTATGGGCTCGTCATCACCGACCTGATGATGCCGGAACTGGACGGCTTTGCCGTGATGAAATACATCAAGGAAAACTGCGCGAACACGCTCGTGATTGTCATCACGGGATACGCATCGGTGGAGTCGGCCGTCAGAGCCATAAGGAGCGGCGCCTACGACTACATCCTTAAACCGTTTGACTTCGAGATTATCAAGATTTCCGTCGAACGCGCATGGGACAAACTGAAGCTGGAGAAGGAGCTGGAGAAGACACGCAAGCTCGCCCAGGTGGCCGAACGAGCAATCACGCTGAACAGTGAACTCAACAATCCCCTGTCGGTCACCTCGGGCTTCTCTCAATTGCTGCAGATTCGACTCGAAGGAAGCTCCGACGATACCATGAGGCGTCAGGTCAACTCGATCGTCAAGGCATCGGAAACCATGCATCAGATGACCACCCAGTTTCGACGCTTCGCTCTGAACCTGTTGAACGAAAACGCGGAACAAGACCTCGGTATGGTCTAGACCTCAGAGGAGACGGGAATGGCGGAAACCAGACACGTGCTGATTGTTGACGATAACGATGAAGTTCGGCAGCTTTTCTGCGACCTCATCGAAATGCTCGGTTTCACGCCCCGAGCGGTCGGCAGCGGTGTGGCCGCGCTTCAGCAGCTCAAAGTCAATCCCTTCGACCTGGTTATCCTGGACATGCGGATGCCCGACCTCAACGGGCTTGACACTTTCAAGGCGATTCGCCAATTCGATTCGTCCGTGCCCGTGATGCTCACATCCGGCTTCGGAATGGACAAGAGCGTTCAAGAAGCTCTCAGCATGGGAGCGCTCCTGTGCCTTGAGAAGCCGTTCAACGTGACACGAGCACTTAAGACCATCCGCGACATCATCGAGAAAGAATCCCCGAAAAAATAGACCGTTCACCCCACGGTAGCCTCTTCACCTCACCGCTCCCCGACGCTCGCTCATCGGTCCTCTGCGCGCTTATCCCGCGTTTGACGAATTTTTTCGGGGCGTGATATACTTTTCTGGTGACCAAGAAGAGGCAGAAACATCGTAGCGACCAGTCCGGAGGCGGAGAATGAAGCTCGAAAATTTCTCGTATCATGTCGCCGTGAAAACTCTCGAACTACTTGAGAAACAATATAATTACAAGATTCCGGAAAAGGTAAAAAAGGAAATAGCCGAGGCCGTGGTCGGTCAGATAGACTCATTCATCGAGGCGTAGCGTCATTCGCGTCATCCGCGTTTCCGCGCCCGAGCGGACACCTTCGGCGGCCTCCGGCTCAGCGGCCATGGGAATATTCGGCAGATTGGCAGGTCCGCCCAAATTCGACGAAGCCCGTCGCCTGATGGTCGAGAGACAGCTTCGCTCCCGCGGCATCAAGGACGAGAGAGTCCTTGCGGCCATGATGCTCGTGCCCCGTCACGAATTCGTGTCCGACGAACTGAAGAGCCAGGCCTACGAAGACCATCCGCTCGCGATCGGGGAAGAGCAGACGATATCGCAGCCGTTCATGGTCGCCATCATGACGCAGGAACTCGAGCTCAAGTCATCCGACGTCGTGCTCGAAATCGGCGCGGGAAGCGGCTACCAGGCGGCCGTGCTTTCGAGACTCGCATCGAACGTGTACACGATAGAGAGACACCAGCGCCTTGCTTGCTTGGCGTATGCTACGCTGACGAAACTCGGTTACCGCAACGTCACCGTACTATGCAACGATGGCAGCGGAGGTCTTCCCGAGCGCGCGCCCTTCGACGGGATCATAGTCACGGCCGCGGCCCCGGAGATTCCGCAGGTACTGCTCGATCAGCTCAGCGAGGGCGGCAGGCTGGTCATACCCGTGGGACAGAAGATGCTTCAGGTTTGTAAGCGGATAACAAGGCGGGCGGACAGTTATGAGGTCCGCGACGTTACGGGCTGCGTGTTTGTCCCGCTCATAGGAAGGTTCGGTTGGGAGATTTGATGCGAATGGATGACCGCTTCATCGTCATAAGGGGAGCCAAAGAGCATAATCTGAAGAACATAGATTTGCGCATCCCCCGCGACAGGCTCGTCGTGATAACCGGCCTCAGCGGCTCGGGCAAGTCGAGCCTCGCGTTCGACACCATCTACGCCGAGGGCCAGCGCCGCTACGTCGAGAGCCTCTCCGCATACGCCCGCCAGTTCCTCGAACAGATGCAGAAGCCCGACGTCGAGCACATCGAGGGCCTGTCACCCGCGATATCCATAGAACAGAAGAGCGCGGGAAGAAACCCGCGGTCCACGGTCGGGACCGTCACGGAGATATACGACTACCTCAGGGTGCTGTTCGCCCGGATAGGAACTCCCCACTGCTACAAGTGCGGCAAGGTGATCTCATCCCAGACGGCGCAGGAGATCACCGACCAGATCGCCTCGATGCCCGACGGCGCCCGGCTCACGCTGCTGGCCCCGCTCGTGAGGGGGCGTAAGGGAGAGTACAGGCACATATTCGAGAACGTTCGCAAGGAAGGCTACGTTCGCGTTCGGGTTGACGGGAAAATCTACGACGTCAACGAGGACATAAAGCTTGCCAAACGCAAGACACACGACGTTGACGTGGTCGTTGACAGGCTTGTGGCCAAGCAGGGAGCGCGCTCAAGGCTGAACGATTCCGTCGAGACAGCCCTTCGCCTCGGCAAAGGGGTCATGAGGCTGCTCTACGAAGTGCCCGGAGCCGGCCGAAGAAAGCCGCGCGAACAGATATTCAGCGAGCGCCTGGCCTGCATCGAATGCGGCATAAGCTACGCCGAGCTGGAGCCGCGCATGTTCTCGTTCAACAGTCCTCACGGCGCATGCGCGGCGTGCGGCGGGCTGGGCTCCAGCATGGAGATAGACCCCGACCTGGTGGTGCCCGACCATTCGAAGAGCCTGCGCGAGGGCGCCATCGAGCCGTGGCAGGCCATCCAGAAGAATTCCCGCTACTTCGTCCAGATGATCGAGCAGGTGAGCCGGCATTACGGCATCAAGCCCGGCGTTCCGTTCAGGGACCTCGACCCGCAGCATCGGGAAATCCTCCTCTATGGGTCGAACGACGACGAAATCGATTTCACGCTCTCTCACGGCCGCAACCGGTACATGTTTCAAAAATCCTTCGAAGGCGTGATACCCAACCTTCAGAGGAGGTACAAGGAAACCGACTCGGCCGCGGTGAGGGAGATGATCGAATCCTACATGCGGCCCCGTCCGTGCAGCGCCTGCGGGGGGGCGAGGCTGAAGCCGGAGAGCCTGGCCGTTCGCCTGAGCGACAGAAACATCGCCGAGGTCACATCGCTTTCCATCAGGGACGCGCGCGAATTCTTCGCCGGGCTGAAACTGTCGCGCACCCAGTCGCTGATAGCGGGAAGAATATTGAAAGAGATGCAGGAACGGCTCAACTTCCTGCTCAACGTGGGACTGGACTATCTCACGCTGGACCGGTCCGCCGGCACGCTGGCGGGCGGAGAAGCCCAGAGAATAAGGTTGGCGACACAGGTGGGATCCGGCCTCGTCGGGGTGCTCTACATATTGGATGAGCCCAGCATCGGCCTGCACCAGCGAGACAACCGGCGGCTCCTGCAAACACTTCTCCGGCTGCGCGACCTCGGCAATACGGTGATCGTCGTTGAACACGACGAGGCGACGATCCGCACCGCCGATTTCGTCATCGACCTTGGGCCCGGAGCGGGGGCGCACGGAGGGGAAGTGGTTGTGACGGGCACTCCGCGCGACATCATGTCAGCCAAGGCCTCTTTGACAGGCAAATACCTGAGCGGAAAGCTCCGGATTGAGCTGCCGGAGTTCCGGCGAAAGCCCAACGGCAGCTCTCTCACGCTGGTCGGCGCAAGGCACAACAATCTGAAAGAGGCCGACGTGGAGTTTCCGCTGAGTCAGTTTATCTGCGTCACCGGAGTATCCGGTTCGGGTAAATCTTCGCTCGTAGACGAGACGCTTTATCCCGCACTGGCCAGGAAGCTCTACCGGTCGAAGCTTGAGCCGGGGGCCCACTCCGACCTGCTTGGAACGGAAAACATCGACAAGGTGATCGACATCGACCAGTCGCCTATCGGGCGGACGCCACGCTCGAATCCGGCGACATATACGGGCGTGTTCACTCACATCCGCGAGCTTTTCTCGAAAGTGCCTCAGTCGAAGGTGAGGGGCTACCGGCCCGGCCGATTCAGCTTCAACGTCAAAGGCGGACGGTGCGAGGCCTGCACGGGCGACGGCGTGATTAAGATAGAGATGCACTTTCTGCCCGACGTGTACGTCACCTGCGAGGCGTGTGGAGGACTCCGATACAACCGCGAGACGCTGGCCGTGACGTACAAGGGAAAGAGCATTGCAGACGTGCTCGACATGACCGTCGAGAGCGCGCTCGATTTCTTCTCCGAGATACCGGCGATAAAGCAGAAGCTGCAGACCCTGTTCGACGTCGGGCTGGGGTACATAAAGCTTGGGCAATCATCGACGACGCTCTCGGGCGGCGAGGCACAGCGCGTCAAGCTTTCCACCGAGCTGTCTCGGCGAGATACCGGCAGGACGCTCTATATCCTGGATGAGCCGACAACGGGACTGCATTTCGACGACATCAAGCGGCTCCTTGCGATTCTGGGACGTCTGGTCGATGCCGGCAATACCGTGATAGTGATCGAACACAACCTCGACGTCATCAAGACTGCCGATTACATAATCGACCTCGGTCCCGAGGGCGGCGACGAGGGTGGATACGTGGTGGCGACCGGCACGCCCGAGGAGGTCGCCGCCCGCAAGGATTCCTACACCGGCAAATATCTGAAGCCGATACTGGAAAGAAGAACCGGCGTTGGTTCTCGGAGCGCAGTCTGATCGCCCGGGCGCGGGCGCCATACCCTGTTCGAGGCCGCCGACACGGCAGAAATTGGCCCCCTGCAAAAACACCAGATTGACAGCGTCAAACGAAATGTGTCGGAGAGGAGTTCGCCGGAAATCTCCAATCGGCTTGTCACGCGCCGGTGGCATCGGGGTTGACTGTCTCCTGCCGCTGGCGCTCTTTTGCGCCCAGTTCGCGTTTTTCCTCTTCCTCGCTTTTCACCGAATTGTGGACAGCGACGAAGGGTTTTACCTTTACGCCTCGAAGCTTCTCGGCGCCCACGGAACGCTCATATACCGGGACATCTTCTATCCGCAGATGCCGCTTCTGCCCTTCATCTACGGCGGCTGGATGAAGCTGTTCGGGTTCAACTGGTACAGCGGCAGAGCGCTTTCCGCTTTGCTGACCGCGCTGACGGGTACCGTCCTGTTCCTGCACGTTCGCGCCTCAACGGGTCGCCTCCTCCTGGCCACCATCGGCCTCCTGCTTTACGCATTCAGTCTTTCCGTGCTGCTGTTCTTTCTTACGGCAAAAACCTACACGTTATCGACCGGACTCCTTTTCGCGGGCGTGATCGTCGGAACGGACGCGAGAGACCGATTCCCCCGCATGGCGGCATTGGCCTCGGGTCTGCTTCTGGGGGCCAGCGTGCAAGTGCGGCTCTTCTTTGTCGTCGCCGCGCCGGTGATGCTGCTTTATTTTTGGAAGCGCCGAGAGGACAGACCTCACAGGCTGCCGTGGCTGTTCTGCGCGGGATTCGTCGCCGGTTCGATACCGTCGCTTGTCTTCCTGGCCACCGTTCCGAGGCAATTCATATTCGGAACGCTCATCTATCATTCTGTCCGGAATCCCTTCGGCCTGATCGCGCAGTTTGACCAGAAGCTCGGTGTGGCGGCACAGCTTTTCCTTGGAGCGACCCTCCGGCGGCCGACCCAGTTCGCGATTCTCTTCGCAGGGGTTCCGCTGGGGCTGTTGTGCTGGAGGAAACTGAATGACGCGAGCAGGATGTGCATCATTGTGTCCGTCGCGCTTGGGACAGTATCGTTTCTGCCGACTCCGGCGTTCATCCAATATTTTTGCGTGCTGACTCCGTTTCTGATAGTCTCATTTGTCGGGGTCGCCGACGCGACTATCCGCTCATTCCATGGTCAATCGGCTCAAAGAACGGCTGCGGCCGCACTGCTGCTCTTCTCTTTGGTTTACGCGGCCTGGGCGACGACAAGGATCGACGGCCTCTTCATCCGGGCAAACATGGCGCCCGGGGCCGAGCCGGGCACGGGGCCGTTTGACTGGAAGATATCGACCATAGAGAAGGTCGCCGCGCTGGTGGAAAAGAACACCAACCCGGACGGGCTGGTGGTCAGTTTCTGGCCCGGCTATCTGCTCACCGCGAACCGGCGGGCTTACCCCGGCACGGAGAATCATTTCGCCCGCGACAGCTCGATGAGAATCTCGCCGGAGGAATGCGAGCAGTACAAGATGCTGCGCAACGACAGGCTCGATGACGCCATCGCCGACCCGGCCACCGAGGCGGTAGTACTCGGGAACTGGTCGCATAATGTGAAGGCGTTATTCGTGGGCGTGCTTGAAGCCAACGACTACAAGTCGGTCGGACGTATCGGGAATACGGACGTGTTTGCGCGGAGCAGGGAGAAAGATAGCACCAGTGGCTGACGTCGCGATCATAAGAATAGTGGGCAGTTTCCTTCTCATAGTTTTCTCCTTCGTGCTGCCGTATTTTCTGCTCGCTCGGTGGAAGAGGCTTTCCGCGCAAGAAGCCCTCGTGACTTCCTTCGGGGCGTCTTCCCTGCTTTTCGGCGCCACCGCATTCTTTACGCATGTGACCGGTCTCAATCAGCAGGCAGCGCACTGGGTTGTGCTCGTTGCGCTGACCCTGCTGGCTGTGCCCGGTCTTCGGCAAGGATTCCGAAGGCTCAAACGAGAGGCGAGCTTCCCGCTATGGGCTTTCTTTTCGGCGCTACTGCTTCTCATAATGACGCTCCATGCGGTTTTCCCCGTCTATATAGGCGGCTTCTGGTATTTCGACTGGTGGCAGCATTACGACCTCTCGCGGCTGTACATGGGCAAGGTTCCTCACGATTATCTCTGGCTGGGAATCTACAATTTCGCCTCTCGGACGCCGTTGATGAATCTGAACGCCGCGTTCTTCCTCGCCATCCTCGGCGACAATTATTCGATATTCCAGATTGTCGCCTCGATTCTCAACTCGACTTTTCTCCTGCCCGCCTATCTCCTTTGCAGGAGAATATCGGGCAAGAGAGTAGCCGCGATGGTGACCGCTCTGCTCTTCCTCTCGCCCTCTATCGTTCACAATACGTGGTATCCCTGGCCGAAGATGTTCGCGGCCTACTTCGTGCTGCTGGCCGCCTACTTCTATCTCAAGCAGAGGCGGGAAGGCTACATCCCGGACAATACCGCGTGCATCCTGGTGTTCGCGCTGGTGTGGGCGGGTTTTCTGGCCCATCAGTCGTCGCTTTTTTCTTCCGTCGTGATTCTTCTCGACATGTTTCTTCGGGCGCTGAGGAGAGAACCAAGAAGGTTCCTACTTTTGGGGGTGACGTGCGTCCTGTGCTTCATTGTCATCAACGGCGCATGGTTCGCCTGGGCCACGAGTTATTTCGGGGTGAAGCGCAGCTTTCTATCTTACTACGAGAGGCCGGCCACAGTCGGCGGATTGTCGGGATATCTCATTCTGTTCACCTATCACACACTTGCCACAATCTGCTCGCCGCTCTTCCTGTATGACTTCGCCGGAAAGACGTTTGACGTATTGAATTTCTTCGAGAATCTGCAGGTTCTGTATTACAATTCTTTCGTCGGGTTCAGTACCGTCACCGTATTCATCGTCGCGCTCGTGGTTCTGGTCAAACGGGTGGCCGCTAAGGGTGATAAGCCCGGCTACGCCCGATACGCGCTTGGGATTCAGGTGCGAAGCATTCTGTTGGCTGCGGGGATATGGTGTCTCGCGGTCGCCGCGATGGTCTTCCTGGTTCCCGGCTTCGGCGACGCGCTTTTTTCTCATTCATTCCATCATCCCCAGTTCGCCCGAAAGATGTTCGGCGCCCTCTTCCTCGCCGGGGCAGTCGGGGCAAGCGTAGCCGCGGCCTTCCTTTGGCTGTTCGCGCGAAGGAGCACACAGGCGCGAACGGAATCGGCGCGGGATTTCGACGGCTGGCTCCTTTTCTGGATGGCGGTTGTCGGGTACGCGGGCGGGATAGCGACGCATCATGAGCTCTACATTCATGGGATGGTCAGTGCCGGCTGCGCCACGTCGGTTCTGCTCACGGCGCTGCTTCTGGCGCGCGTTTGCTCGGATGTGTCACGGGTCACGAGATTGTTTCTCGCGGTCCCGATTTTCTTTGAAAGTTTCCTGATCACATGGCTTCCTCTTCTCATCATCAAGTATGACTGGGGATGGGCAGGCGAGAAGAACTGGCAGTTGAAGGAACAGAACTCGTTGGTCCTGATGGCCGACCTTTTTTCGCACGCATGGTGGGCGCTGATGGCGGCGGGGCTGGCGGTTCAGGCGGCGATGCTGATTTTTTGGGTAACCGCGAGCGGGGAGGAACGGCATGAGCGCGGCTCCTGAGCAAGAACACGAATCGCCTGAACAGAACGAGAAAACTCCTGCTTATCAAGGCGCGAACGGGAGGACGGGCGGAGCATCCCTTGTCGCTGCCCTTTTCCTATTCATCTTCGCTTTCTTTTTCTTCATCGCGCTGAGAAGACCTGCCGACGTGGATGAAGGCTTCTTCCTGGTGATGGGGAAATCGATCTTCGTTTACGGTCGAACGATCTACCTTGATTTCTTCTCTCCGCAGATGCCGCTGCTGCCTTACGTGTATGGCGGCATCATGAGCGTGTTCGGCTACAAGTGGGTGGTCGCGAGGGCCGTTTGCGCGCTTTTGGCATCCGCCGTCGGCGCGATGTTGTGCAAGTATGCATACGACAGGACTCGCAGTTGGGTTTTCGCGGTGTCGGTCGCGGTTATATTCTGTTTTTCTCCGTTCATGTTCATATGGCTGAGCTGCGCGCGAGTTTCCGCGCTGGTCATATTCTTTCTGGTCAGTTCGGTCATTCTGCTCCCGCCCATAGCGGCGCGCTCTTCCGCCTGGCGCTATGCGTTGTCCGGCTTTCTTGTGGGGCTGGCGGTGGATACCCGCCTCTTCATGCTCGCCGCCGTGCCTGCTCTCGCGTTCCATGTGAGCCGCGTCGAGAAACAGCATGTGCGCCGGGCAGTCTTATATTTTCTCGGCGGTACTGCGCTTGCGCTGGCGGTCAACCTCCCGCTGTTCATCGCGAGCCCGGCGACATACCTGTGGGACATAATCGGCGTCCATGCGATGAAAACGCCAAATGGACTGATAGGAAACTTCAACCAGAAGCTCGACCTCCTGCTCCAGCTTCTCTTCGCCTATCCCGCGCTCAGGCCGACGCTCTACCTCGGCTATGTGGTCGTCTTCGTTGCGTATATGGCGCACCAGATTACTCGCCGCATCCCGCTGTCGGAATGGAACCCGGCCTTCCATGCGGCCTGCGCAATCTTTCTCGTCTCGCTGCTTCCGACGCCGACGTTCGGCCGCTATTTCGCCGTGCCGGTTCCCTTCTTCATGATGTTGGGAATCGACCTCGCTCAGTCCGCGCTGGACAAGATGGGGGCAGACTACGCGAGAAAGGCGGCGATAGGCGTCATAGCGGCAGGGGCAATTCTGTTCGCGTGTCTGTCGCTCGGCAAGATCGATTTCTACATATTCAAGGGAAACAACCTCGAGGGCTCGATGCAGACCGAGGGCGGCAAAGAAGACTGGTATCTGAAGAACGTCAAGAGGGTCTCCCGGGAAATAGACAGGCTCGTCGCGCCCGACGCCGACGTGCTGAGCCTTTGGCCCGGCTATCTGCTTGAATCGAGAGTGAGGATTCTGCAGAGAACCGAGAACGTCACGATGCTGGAGCTTGAGGACAAGGTCTCCGACAGAATGCTCGCGCTTTCGCAGACAATCGCCGACGCGGAAATCCGACAGGGCATCCGCGCCAAGGAATTCGACCTGTTCATATACGGCAATTCCATCGCCCCTCATGCCCCGGAGTATAAAGCTTTGCTCACTCAGAACGGATACACCGTTGCCGAGAAGGTCGGCGGCATATCGCTCTTCTTGTCACCCGAATATGAGCGCCGCTCTCCCGAGGGCTCATAGGGGGAGGCAGGATGCAGATGTACTCCGAAAAGGTCGAGGTCGAGTGTGAGGGCGAGCCCGCGAGGCCAGTCTCATTCACCTGGCGCGATGAAGAATTCCGGATTGAAAAGATATTGAGAAGCTGGCAGGACTGGGGCTTTCCGCCCGGGTCGCCCCGTCGCAAGAGCTGGCGGTTGCGCCGCCATCGCACCTATTTCAAGGTACGCACCGACAAAGGGAGAATATTCGAGCTTTATATGGACCGGAAGACCCCGGAGCTCACGTGGGTGCTCTATCGCGAGCTCGAGGCTTGATGACTTGAGCGTTCCGCTGGACGCGCCCGCTCACCACGTCCGACGATACTTGCCTCCGCCCTCGTTTATGAGCTTGGTGAAGCCGTGCTTCTTCAAATTGCCGTCCGAGAGGACGGACTTGTCGCTGCGCCCGGTTCTCACAAACGGAGCGCATATGACGCGCTCCACTGCGGCGCCGCAATCGGGACACTTCTCGAGCGGCGCCTCGCTCATGCTCTGCTTCCGCTCGAAGCTGTCACGGCAAAGCTTGCAGCCACCAGATTTAGCTCTGTACACGTAGATCGGCACTGTCCGCCTCTGCGAGTTTCAGACTGAAGTTCCCCTTACTATTTTCGACTATCTCGCGCCTCATGTCAAGTTCGGCGTCGTCACTCTGTTCATGGATGCCAAAATCGGAACGGGACGCTAGAAAGAATACAACGTGATGGATTTCACATCTATAGTCGTATTGGGGTGGTTGCTCAGCCGTACTGCGATTCGAAGGATAACTGGTTCTCGCATTAGCCAAGCGTTGGCATACAGGGGCACGGTATAGGTGTGTGGAAATCTGTCGTTCTGCACGGGGAACGCGATGGAATTCTTCTCGTTATACGACACGTCATCCTCACCCACCCAGAACAACTGGCCCGTCAGGGGGACTTTTCTCGGGTTTTCGGCCCGACAGACGATCTGCACATACTTGACCTCTCTCCTCCCCAGGAAAGGACTCTTCAGGAAGGAGAAATTTCCGGTTGTAATGAATCTGTGCGAGCCAGCGGTCCTATCGAAAACCACTGAAAGCTCATGGGCGGGCTCCCACTGGTGAAGGTCGTCGTATTGTGAAAAATCCCACGAGAACAAGATATTTCCCCCGGAGCCGGGCGCTCCAGAACCCCGAACGACCGTCTCGAACTGTCGAAAACGTTTCCGCGAAGAATCCCATTCAAAGAAATAATAATTCGAAGGGCCTCCTTCCGGTTTGACGTCCTCGACAGACTTCACATAGGGAGCTGCCCATTCGAGGGCGGGATAGTGTTCATACCCATCCCCCCCGCCGAGCAGGGAAAAACATTCTGACAGACCGGTAAAGAAAACTCCCACTCTCCCGAGCAACTCCGGAACCCGAAAGAAGTTGGCTTTCGCGGGCGTCTTGAGAAGAGGCTTCACATCGCTCTGGAAGCTTGCCTGGATTTCCTTCGAGCTCCGCCACGCCTCGGTCCAATAGTGGCCATGATAAATCGTGTTGACAGAGTAGAGCGCCACCGCCGCACAGGGCAGCAACGCGGTGAGCCTCTTCCGTCGAAGAAACTTCGGCGGAAGCGAAAGCATCTGTCCAAGCATCAGGCAGAAACCGACAGAAGGCAAATAGCTGAATCTGTTGGTTACCAGGTCGCCCAACGCGTATTTCTCGATCATAACGAGCGCGGGGGCCGCCGTCACGAGTACCCACGCCAGCCCAAAGCTGAGCGCCCTCCTGGACTCTCTTTTCACGCAGAAGCACAGTATCGATAAAACGAGAAACAGGTCTATGAGAAGAGGCAGCCAGGCTGAAATCGAATGGATTGAATAGTTGGGGTATATGAGGCTTCCGAGCACGGTCGTATAGTTCTTCAACACGTTCACATTGACGAGGGAAAGAATGTCCGGTGTCTCGACCCTGTAGCGATAAAGGACTTGGATTCTCAGCAACGTGTAGCAGAATTGCAGAACGAAATAAGGAAGGCTTATCATCGCCGCTGAAAGTATGCGCCTCTTGTTGAATCCACGTTTCCAAAACCATACTAATGACAGTCCCAGAACAATTACGGGCAGCGTCGCCGCCATCTCTTTTGAAAATATCGACAGGATGGCAAACACGAGAGAGCCGAGATAAAACGGGAGCCGTCTTGACTCAAGGAACGAGACCAAAAGCAATATGGAAAGAAGGAAAAACAGGGTGCAGACGACGTCGAAAATGCCCGATACCCATTGCACGGCTTGAATGTGGCCGGTAAAGACCGAGAAGATGCAGGCGCTTATGAAGGCGACATTTTCCTGAAAAACTTTCTTGAGCAGGAAGAAGACCAATACGCAGTTGATGATGTGCAGGGATAGCGTCGCCACATGATAATAAACCGGCACGAGGCCGACGAGTTTGTACAGGAGCACCCACATCAACACCGGGACTGGCCTATAGAAGAATGTGGAACGTTCGAAGACGCCCAGCGTCATCAGGCTCTTGGCTGAGAAAACAAAGCTGCTGGCGCGTGCATTGAAGTAGAAATCGTCGCTGAGGAACTGGCCGCAGAACTTGTCGGAGAAAACTGCGAGGCTGGCGAGAACTATCAACAGAACCTGTACCGGCACTCTCTTTTGCGTCGGCGCCGGTGCATGGGACTTCTCATTATCAGAATGCAAATATGCGGTCTCCCGCCGTGGAAGTTCTTAGAAAAAATAGGAAGGCATAGCTGGAAAGCAGAACCTCGATTTTCCCCACCACATACGAGACCCAGGATTTCAGGAGCTTCCTGTCGGCTTCATGAGGTCCGTTTTTTCACGGATGCCGGAGGCGATGTCACTTGTCGGCGAACGGAGCCAGTAGGTCGTTTTCCGCGATGTAGCTCAGGCTTTCGCCAAACTTTTCGCAGGTCATCTCAATCGTGAATTGGGGTCTGATGTCTCGTGCCGCCAGCTCTCGGAACGCTCTTCGGAAATCCACCGTTCCCTTTCCCAGCGCCAGATGCTCGTCCTCGGCTCCCATGTTATCATTCAGGTGCACTTCGGCAATGTCGGCCCCGAGTTCGTTCAGCCAGTCGCTCAGGGACGTTTTCGAATACACATTGAAATGGCCGATATCGAAGCAGAACTTTACAGAGTCCGATGCCAGGCCTTCTTTGAGCACAACGATGTGCTTTGGCGAAGAAATGAACATGTTTTCGAGCCTTATCGTTATCGGGAGCTGCTCCGCCAATTCCACTATCGGCTTCCACGTGCGCACACTGCTTTCGAGCCACTTGTCGAGCGCGCTCTCCGGCAGCAGCGGATTTACTCCCTCATGAAGCACGAGGCTCTTCGCTCCAAGCGCGCGGCAGACAGCAAGTGTCTTGAAGTAGCAGTGCCGGGTATAATCGCGAACGACCACGTCGAGGCTGCCGGGGTTGAGGTCGTGGACGGGTCCATGCACCGAAACCTCGATTCCCGCGTCGGACAATAAGCCCGCCACCTCGGCTATCTCCTCAGCCGGGTAATCGCAGATCCAATTTGTGTCGTAGAGAACGATCTCGGCGCCGAGACCGTTGCGACGGAGAAAGCCGACCTTGCGGCGCACCATCCTCAGCGGAATCGTCGCAGAAATCTTTATCCCACTGCGGCGCAAAAGCTTCACCGAACGGAGTTGTTTCGGCTCTCTCGGAACAGTCCTTCTTCCAGCCAATCTTCGATTCCTCGCGCGAAAGCCCCGGCAACCACGTGCCCGGGAACATGACCACACCCGGCGGAACCATCACGCCTTATAAAACGAGCGGCACGGATTCCGCGCTTATTCCTTCCCTATCGAAGCTCGCCCCGCGACACTGTCGGAGGACAAAATTCGTGATTTTTCATCTCCTGCCCCATCGCCAGGCACGAGATTCGAGCGACGGTGTAGTAGAGGGCGAAGGAGCAATGGCCGTCGTAGCAGGCCAAGACCTCGTCGATGTCGTCTTCCGCCAGACACAATTTGGCGAATCGAGCGCCGGGCGCGTTGAGGGATTCGGCTTCCGACCTGCTTTCGCCGTACCGGAAAAAGCCTCCGAGCACCTGGTCGCCCACCATGTATATGACGGGCTCGCCCGGGTGCTCGTTGAAGTAGTCGGCGGTGGGAATGCATTCCTGAATGATGACCGCATGGATGCCCGAGCCGCTCTTGCCGCGTGACATCTTGTTCCTCTGGCTCCTGTTGAGGTTCAGCACTTCCTCTCCCGATTGCACGACGATTATGCCCATCCCGTAAGTGCCGGCGTTGTCCTTGATGAAGGCGAGCGGTTTCCTGTCGATTCCGTATTCGTCATACTTGGCGGCGATGCGGCCCAGCAGATAGTCCACTTTCTTGGCGACGCGGTCAGTCCCTTTGCCGTTTTTGAAACTGACGTCGGCCTCAAACTCGGTCAGGGGAGACAAGAGCCAGGGATCGACCTCGAGTATGTCCGCAAACTCCCTTGTCAGCGAATCGTAAATCTGAAAGTGCTCCCATTTCGAGCGGATGTGCCACCCCATCTCCGGCGGGGGCGTCACCGGCTGGTCGGCGACGGCAAGCTCCTCCGGCCTGCCGTCTGAGAAATCGTTATTGACAAGGATGAGGTCGGGCGTGAAGTCCTTGGAGCGCAGCAGGTTACCGTCCAGAACAAGCCTATGTATCTGAATCTTCTCTCCTTCGAACGTGTCGAGCTCGGTTACTCCGTCCTTGAATTTCGGGTCGGCCGTGGCGACGAGAACTTTGAAGCCGGCCCGCTCGACCATCGACCTCAGAGAATGAAGATTTTGCAGATAGTATTTGTTGCGGGTGTGACTTTCCGGGTAGATGACGATGCGCTCGACGTTGGGGTACGACGCGGCCACAAACTCGCGGAGCAGTTGCGCCCCTTTGTCGAGGAACGAATCGCACAGATTGTTGAAGCCGGCAGGGAATATGTTGGCGTCGATGGCCGACATCTTGAAACCGGCGTCCCGCACGTCCACCGACGAATAAATGGGAAAACACACCTTTTCCGCATGCCGCTTTATCCAGGACTCGACAGAGGAATATCGTTCCGCCAGCTTCTTTTCCAGCCCTTCAACGCTCACAAGTGCTTCTCCCATTCGATTCCGCGATACACATCGGTCAGCGGCTGAGGACATCCACATTCACAACCTCAAGTCGCAGTACTTCCGGCTCAAACGAATCGGGGAACTCCCCAGCGCGAACGTGAAATTCCCTCCCCGAAAGAGGCATCAGCGGACCTCCATCCAGGTCGTCCAGCCGGCTGTCAACGACGAGCGGAATTTCCAGTGAGGCCTCGCCGCCCGAATGCGTTCTGAAATAGCATTTCAGGTCGGCCGAGCTGACCGCCATCTTGCCCTCGTTTTTCACGTATCCCTTGATTTCGAGCTCTCGCCCGCCCGCGACGTTGGCGCGAACGTTTTCTACGTGACTCTCAATCGATATCTCTTGGGCATAGTCCGCGGGCGCGACGTTTCCAGACTCTGTGCCGGAATTCGAGGTCACCGCGGCCGGCCGTCGTCCGACAGCAAGCAGCATCAAGAACATCACGGTCGCAAAAGCCACAGCCGCAATGACTACCGCCATGAACGGCCTCGTCGTCTCCACCGGAGCCGCGTCGGAATGTTCCTCTGCGCCGCTCTCTTCGGTCTCGTCGTCTATCACTTGCATTTGGCAGAACCGCCAATGGCCATGAATTGCGCGGGCGTGAGATCGACCGATACGTTCCGAAACAATTCTAACACAACCGTCAAACAGGCGTCAACGCGCAGGCACTGATGCGAGGGGCCAATGCTGTTCCGCCCGCCGGCGCACGCCTGCAATGATGTAACACATTACTATACAATAAGTTACGCTTTAGCTTGAATATCCCGAGACTTCCTTCGTCTAAGGCAATAAGGAAGAGAAGGTATGGGAGCGGTTTTCAGGATACTTCGTGTGGGGAGGAACAAGAAATGAGAAAAGGTTTATTGGTCCTCGTGTTGACGCTCGTTTTGAGCGCCGCCATGGTGTCGTCCGCATACGCCAAAGACGAATTTGAAAGAGGGTTCAAGTACGAACTCGGTGCGATAGCGGCTCGTTCGGCGGTCGGCTTGGGCGTTGGCGTAGTCCAGGGGGTTTTCGGCGGAGGCGCGTACTACGACGGGTACTACGCGAGGCCTGCTCCCATCTACTACGATTATCCTCCTCCGTACTATCGGGAAAGGATAATCTACCGGCCGTATCCGCCGCCGCGCTACTACGTGGAACGCCGAGTGTATCGTTGCGGACCGTGCTATGGTCCGCCGCCTCGAGTCCATCGTCATTACGAGTACCACCGTCACTATTATCGTTAAGACCGGCTGATTGCTGACGAAGATTACGGGATAATGGGTCGGGCTTTGCAAGCCAGAGTCCGGCCCTCATTCGATTTTCCCCCTTTCCGTCTCCTTTCTTCTTGACAAACACCTCAAATTTGCTATGATGAGAGCCGATTTTTGGCGTACCGCCTCCACGATGGCAGAGGCTTGCGCCGGTCACGTTTTGGACTCAGTCCGTCCGACGCATCCGGGAGAAACCATGTGAAGCTGGTAACCTTTGAAGTCCGCACACAACTGGGTCCATTCAGGCGCATCGGCGCTCTGAGCCACGAAGACATCATCGATTTGACGTCGGCCCACGCGCTGATGCTGGCCGAAACGATGCCGACCGAAAGGGCCGTGCGAGCAGCCGACGCGCTCCTTCCTCCCTCCATGCTCAGCCTGCTGGAGATGGACGACCGCGGTTTCGAGCTGGCAGGACAGACGATAGAGTACATTCATTCTCTTGGCGCCGACGCCTCCACTCGCGGCCCGAGGGGTGAGACGATCATGTTTAAGCAATCGGAGGTAAGGCTGCTGGCGCCCGTGCCGAGACCCCGTACGATGAGGGACTTTCTCGCTTTTCAGACTCACGTGGAGAACTCCGCAAAAAGGGCGGGACGGGAAGTGTCGCCGCTTTGGTTCGAAATTCCGAGCTACTACAAGGGAAATCCCGATACCGTCATCGGGCCCGAAGAGGACATACTCTGGCCGAGCTACACGCAGCTGCTCGATTACGAGCTCGAGTTCGGCCTCTTCATAAAGAAGCAGGGAACGAACATTCGGGCGGAGCAGGCACACGAATACATCGGCGGCTACACCATTTTCAACGACATCAGCGCGCGCGACATTCAGATGAAGGAGATGTCGCTCATGCTCGGTCCGACGAAGGGGAAGGACATGAACCACGGCAACGTGCTGGGGCCGTGCCTGGTCACGCCCGACGAGTTCGACCCGTCCAACGCCAGGATGATCGCGCGCGTGAACGGGTCGGTGTGGACCGACGGCAATGCCGGCGACATGTATTACCCCTTCCCCAAACTCATCGAGTATGTATCGCAGGACGAAACCGTCCATCCGGGCGATTTCATGGGCTCCGGCACCGTCGGCTACGGCTGCGGCATCGAGCACGGAAACTTCATCAAGCCGGGCGACGTCATAGAACTAGAGGTTGAAGGAATAGGCATTCTTCGCAATCGCGTCGTAAAGCGGGAGGAAACTGAGTGAAAACGATCCTCATTGGGGCCGACGGCCAGCTTGGAAGCGACCTGACAAAAGTGTATCCGTCTGACCAACTCGTGCCGCTCACGATAGCCGACCTCGACGTGCGCGACTATGAAAAGGTGAGAAAGATATTCCGAGAACACGCGCCCGAGGTAGTCATCAACACGGCGGCATATCACCGCGTCGACGAGTGCGAGGATTACCCCGACAGGGCCATCGAGGTAAATGCGCTGGCCGTGAGGAACCTCGCCTTAGCGTGCAAAGACATCGACGCGATACTCGTTCATTTCAGCACGGACTACGTGTTCGACGGTGAGGCGTCGCGGCCATACACCGAAAAAGACGCCCCCAACCCCGTCAGCGCGTACGCGATATCAAAGTTGGCGGGGGAACTGTTCATCCGCTACCTGTACGACCGGCATTTCGTCATTCGGTTATGCGGCCTGTACGGCGTCACAGGCAGCATGGAGAAGGGCACGAACTTCGTCGAGACAATGGTCAAGATGGCCGGCGAAGGGAAGGACATCCGTGTCGTGAGCGACCAGACGCTCACACCCACCTACACGCGCGCGCTCGCGCCTCGCATCAAGGCGCTCGTCGAAACCAAACGATACGGCCTCTACCACATGACGTGCGAAGGAGAATGCTCCTGGTACGAATTTGCATGCGCAATTTTCGAGCTTTCCGGCCTCAAGCCCAACATCTCGCCTACCACCTCCGCCCAGTACAGGACCCCCGCCAAACGCCCGCGCTACAGCGTCCTGGAAAACGAGAACCTCAAGGCCGTGGCCGCCGTGGAGCCGATGCCGTTCTGGCGCGACGCCCTCGCTGCGTACCTCGAAGAGCGCAAGGGAGGCACGGGACGAGGGTGACATCCTTTTGCGCGGACACACCCGCGCCGGGCCGAGCGCCAACGCAGGCACGCTCGACCGGCTGGCAAAGCGAAAATATTCCGGCCAAAGCGAGGTTTTGTCGTGTAATGGCTATGGGATGGTGATGAGATAGTTGGAAGCAGGGAACCCGAGAATATATTACGACGAGCAGAGCGGGTTTTGGTACAACGTGCGGTGGGACGACGAAATGAAGTGCTTCGTGTGGACCATCGCGCCCCATCAGAGATTGATCCTTGACAGTGCGCCGGAATAGCGCGGCCCTCGCCATTCCGAAATGTCTTCGCCGGCCGCCGGGTTTGACTCATATACCGGGGAGACGCTATAATTATTCCGCGAATGCGATTTACGATAGGCAGTAAGCAACGATACATTCTTTTCGCCCTCCTCGTGGCCCTCTTATCACTTTTCCCGTCTCGGCTCAGGCCGCACCCGGATGAAGAGTCGCAGGTGATGGTCCTCTTCACGGGCGACGTGAACGGTTACGTCGAGCCGTGTGGGTGAAGCGAGCAACAACTGGGAGGTCTTCCCAGGCGAGATTCCTTCGTAGGCTCAGTGCGAGCCTCGGGGAAAGTGCTGCTGCTTGACAACGGCGACGTGAACAAGGGCTACGGTCGCCAGCCGGAGCTCAAGTACGAGACCGCCATGAAGGCGATGTCGGACATGGGCTACGCCGCCGCCAACCTGGGCGAGCAAGACCTGCTTCTCGGGGTTGACTACCTGAAATATGTGGCCGATTTCGCCCGTGTTCCGCTGCTGAGCGCCAACATCGTGGATGCAGAGGGCAAACCCGTATTCGAACAGTTCGCGGTGCGAGAGATGCGCGTCGGCGACAGACCGGTGAGGGCAGCCGTCATAGGCGTGCTCTCGACCGCGTTCAAGGAAAAGGTCGAAGAGATAAACCCCGGGCTCGTCGTGGAGGAATACGACTCGGAGCTGAAACGCCTCGTCGGTCAGCTTCGAAAAGAGTCGGACCTTCTCATACTGCTCGCGCACATGAGCATGGAAGAGGCCCGCACGCTCGCCGGCAGTTTCCCGCAGTTCGACCTTATCATAGCCAGCCACAGCGGCGACGACCCTATCCCGACTCCCGTCATGGTGGGCGATGTGCCGATAGGGTTTGCGGGCGTCGGAGGCATGCACGTCGGCATGACGAGATTCAGAGTGGGAGAGAAACGGGCAACGCTGGTGGCCTACTCCATCAAGAAGCTGGACGCAACGTTAAGCGATTCCCCTCGCATGGTCGCCTTGCTCGAAGATTACGAGCAGATGGTCAAGGCCGAGAAACTCCTCGAAGCGTTCCCGAGGAGCACATACGGAGGAGATGTTGCATTCACCGGCAACAAGGACTGCAAGAGGTGCCATTCGCTGTCCTCGTTCCGCTTTCGGAATTCAAAACACGCCCACGCCTTCGAGCCGATTGTCGAGAAGAGGCACGAATATGACCCCGAGTGTGTCCGCTGCCATACGGTTGGTTTCGGCTACACGAGCGGATTCATTTCACCCGACACCACTCCCGCGCTCAAAAACGTCGGCTGCGAGGATTGCCACGGTCCCGGCAGCAAGCACATCGAGGAACCATTGGAGGGCGAATACGGCGAGGTAAAGAAGGAAACCTGCGAGGAGTGTCACAACCCCTCGAACAGTCCAAAATTCGTGTACGACGAGTACGTCAAGAAGATCAACCACAACACCATCTTCCTGTGCAGCGCGAAGGTGTGTCACTGGCTCGATTGAACCGATGCGAATCGCGTCCGTGACGCACGACGACATGCCGTATGCCGCACCCCGGAGAATTCTGAGGAGTTTTCAGGCTACCGGCTCGATACGCACATCCAGCAGCACAGTGCCCAGCCCGCCGACATCCATGCCGGGGTCAACACAGGCGACGCCTCCCGTTGGAGCCGTGAGGTCCCTGTTCTGATAGCACCGGTCGAGATACACGGCCAACGTGCGCGCGAGCGGAGCGATTACGCCCACGCACAGAGGACAGTCCGACGCCTCTTTGTCGATCTGAACGCCGCTGAACACAATTTTCTGGCCGACCTGCAAGCCTGCCGCGCAGTATTTGGCTTTCGCGACCTCCGCGACAATTCGGTACTTGGCCATGTTCTCCAGCGCGTTCTTGTACTCCTGCTCCTGCTCGGGGGAAACCTTCGCGATGTCCTCATCGGACATTCCGAGCATGTCTTTCGCAAAAGCCATCAGCACAGGGTCTCTCATTGTCTTCCTCCTTCGCGTGAACCATTCAACGTTTCGATTTGTTCCTCCGATATACAAACAGCAGGAAGGCTGCCGCGGCTGCGGCGCCAACCGCGTCCACGGCTATGTCACCCACCTCAAAGGTCCTGTACTTTACGAATAGCTGGTGAACCTCGTCGTTCAGTCCGTAAATAATCGAGAATCCGACGGGAATAAGAAACAATACTTTGGCGGAGTATTCGCGCCTGGCCCGGTGCAGACCCATGGCCACAGTCGCGCTCAAACCGGCGTACAGGCAGAAGTGAACCACCTTGTCGAAATGCCGAAACGGCGATGAAATCGGGAATGAGGACACAGACGACAGGAAATAGAGGAGAAGACAGTACGCGAGAGTCGCGGCAAGAAAGGGTGCGGGGATAAATTCCCATAAAGTTGACCGCCTTTTCGAATCTTCGGCACTCGACGTCTTGTTTGTTTCGCGCACTGTTACTGTAACCTCCCGGCCACTGCCACGGCCACAACATCCACGGTCTCGGCCCCGGCCCTCCTGAGCACGCGCGCACATTCGTTCGAGGTCGCTCCCGTCGTCACAACATCATCGATGAGAAGGAACCGTTGCTTTCTCACATCCGCCCCCGGCACGAGCTGGAAGGCGTTCTTTATCTGGCTGCGCCTCTCCCGGGCGCCGAGCATGCTGAAGCTCGGCGTGTCCTTCACCCGTCTGAGAACGGGAAGCAGATTTGCCTGGGACAGCCTGCGACACAGCCATTCCGAGACAAGCTCCACCTGGTTGTATCCCCTCTCCTTAAGCCTGCTCCGGTGGAGCGGTACCGGAACAAGGCCGTCGTACGACTGGATGTCGATTCCTGCAAACACATGGTCCAGCAGCAGAGCCCCGAGAGGCCCCGCCATCAAGCGCTTCCGTCCGTACTTCAGCAGATGGACGGCGTCGCGCAACACGCCGGAGTACAGTCCGGCGGCGTAAGTGTTCCCAACCCAAAGTTTCTGCGCCGAGCATTCCGAGCATACGTAGTTCCCCACGGGGTCGAACCCGACGCGCCGCGAATGAGGTCTGCCGCAGCGTGGACACTTCGGCTCCCGAACCGGTTCTATCGTCGCCCAGCACTTCTCGCAAAAATAGAGGTTCTCCTGCGTGAGAATTCTGACTCCGCATTCTTGGCAGAAGGCAGGCAGAAAAAGGTTCTTCAAGCCCAGCGCAATATCGCTGGCGACGCGTCGGACTGTCGTTTGCGTCACATGGGAACCCGGCCCGATCATGCCGAAAACCGGCCCTCCTTGGAATGTAGCTTTCAATCCGGCTTATGCGTGTACCCTGTATAATACCACACCGACCCGGCCGCAACTAAATCTTCCTTTTCGGAGGCACGATTTTTTTCTGGCCAAATCCAGCGGCATGATGTATCATCGGAGTTACCCAAGAAACCCGAAAGGAGGACGCATGAGCATCGAGCGAGTTCATTTCTATTCCGAAGGCGCCAGGCTGGCCGGCATGCTGTATCTTCCGGAGGGTCTGAAGGCGGAGGAGAAGAGAGCGGGCATTGTGTTGTGCCATGGCTTTACCGGAATCAAAGAGAGCATCTTGCCCCAGTATGCCGAAGCCTTCGCCAAGAGCGGATTCATCGCGCTGACGTTCGATTATCGCGGATTCGGGGAGTCCGACGGGCAGCGCGGACGTTTGCTCTGGCAGGAACAGGTGGCGGACATTCGCAACGCCGTCACTTACATCGGCGCCCGTCCCGAGGTGGATGCGCAACGCATCGGCCTATGGGGCACCTCCTACGGAGGGGCGCTTGCCCCATACGCGTTCGCGCTTGACGACCGCGCAAAGGCGTGCGTCGGCCAGCTCGGGTTTGCCGACGCCTACTCCGCGGCCGCCAGACGAATGCCTGTCGAGCAGATCGAGGCCTTCCGCGCAATGATCGAGGAGGACAGGCGACAAAGGGTGCTCCACAACGACCCGATGTACGGTGACGCCATGGCGCTCGCCATGGACCCGGAGATGACGGCATTCTTCGAGGAGGAATCCAAGACACTGCCCCAGCTCGCGGGCCGGGAGATTCCGGTTCAGTTTCTCGAAGCCCACCTGGAGTTCTCACCCATCAGTGTCATTCATAAGAAGGGAAACCGTCCGCTGCTGCTCATCGCGGCCGAGCTCGATGTCGTGTGTCCGATGGAGGAGTACAAAGAACTGTACGACAAAGCGCCGGAGCCGAAGAAGTGGGTAGTGTTCGAGAAGACCCGGCATTTCGAGTTCTATGAAGGCGAGCGGGCCCAGCGCTCCGCCGCCGAGGCGGTTAATTTCTTCAAGGAACACCTGCGAGCATGAAGGCAGACGTGCTCGCTGAACGACACGGATTTCAGGGACCTTTGCGGCCAGATGTGAGTGCCGATTATAAGCCCGAGCTCTCGGCGCGAACACTCAGTGGGAGCTGTCTTTGCGCCTTCTCTTTTTGGCCCTCCCTTCACCGGGAGCGCCCCTCTCGGCGAGAATACGCTTGACATCACGTCGTCCGAGCTTGCGCAAAGCGACCAGGGCGGCCTTATTCTTGCCCGTCGGCTTGGCCCGTCCCTGCTCCCACACTGCAACGCTGCCGGGGCTCACCTCGGCGAGCAGTGCCAGCTTCTCCTGGCTGATGCCCAGCTTCTTGCGAAGGTTCTTGACGGCTCGGGCCGACATGCGGGCCGTTCGGACCTCGTCGCCGGCGACTTCGAGCCATCTCTTCCTGCCTGCCTGACGCTCGGCTCTTCGTGCCGCGTCCGTGTCCAGTTTGGCGACCACCGTCGCGAGCCGTGCGACAGTCCGCTTGAGCTCCCGAGTCTCTTTCAGCAGAGGCCCGACGGTTGCCCTCAACTCTTTTCTGGCCAGCCGGGTGATTTCCGACCTCACGGCCTCTTCCATCTTGCCCATGACTACCTCCGTGCGTGTTCAATCAAACGGCGCCGCCATCGTCTCAGGCAGCGAAGCCATTTTGTCGCAGACCGTCCCGGCCGTGTTCTGTCACCCGCTTTCTCCGGGCACACCCCTCCCTTCCGGCTGCCACAAACGGAGCGTTTCGGATTACTTCTTGCCGAGAGCTGCGTCCTTGGCCGCTTTGGCTATTCTGAACTTCAGCGCACGCTTGGCGGGAATCTTGATGGGTTCGCCTGTGGCGGGATTGCGGCCCATGCGCGCCTTGCGGTTCACGACCACGAGCTTGCCGATTCCCGGAATCGTGAATCCTCTCTTGGCCTCTTTGTGCGCAATGTCTGCCAACTGGTCGAGCAATTGCGCAACCTGTTTCTTGGAAACGTCCGTCTTCTGAGAGAGACGAGTGACCAACTGGGCCTTTGTCATTGCGTTTGCCATTGTTCGTTCCTCCAGTTTGAGAGACCCTTCCGAAAACCGAAAAACGCCCCACACACGCTCCCGCGAATTATAGGGAATAGAGGGTGCATCTGTCAAATGCAACGGCCTCATCGCCCGGCACAACGCAGATTCCCCGCCCTGACGGAGGCAGAACGACGACGGTGAGCGGCCGGGGGGAAATAGAGAAAAAGCCCCGCAATTGGGGGGCCGAAGATAGCGAGGAACCGACGAGAATCAGGATACCAGCTCTATGATCGCCATGGGCGCTCCGTCGCCGGCCCGCTGGCCGAGACGTACTATACGCGTGTAGCCGCCATTGCGCTCGTCGAACTGTGGGCCGACTTCCGCAAACAGCTTCTTCACCGCTCCCTTGTCTCTCAGTATGGCGGCCGCCTGACGCCTGGCGTTGATATCCTGCTTCTTGCCGAGCGTGATAAGTTTTTCAGCGACGGGCCTCAGCGCTTTCGTTTTCGCAACGGTCGTGGTGATGCGTCCGTTCATTATCAACGACGCCGCCATGTTCGATAACAGGGCTTCGCGGTGAGCGCTGGTGCGGCCCAGCTTTACCGTTTTCTTTCTGTGCCTCATCTATATCAAGCCTTCCTTCGAGCGCTTCGCAATCACAGAGTTTCGATTCTCCCCGACACCCTCAGCCGTCAGGCCGGGCTCAATCCCCTTCGTCCTCCGACAGCGCAGCGGGTTCATATCCGTCCAGTTTCATGCCGAAGTTGAGGTTCATGGCGGCGAGCACCGCCTTTATTTCTTCGAGCGATTTCTTTCCGAAATTGCGGTACTTCAGCATTTCGGCCTCGGTCTTCTGCACCAGGTCAACGATGGTCTTGATGTTGGCGGCTCTCAGGCAATTGGCCGCTCTGACCGAGAGTTCGAGTTCGTTGACGCTCTTATCGAGGTACTTTCGGATTTCCTCTGTTTCCTCGGCGCGGGAAGCTCTGGCGAGTTCTTCCTCGGCTTCGGGCCTGACGAATATGTTGAAATGCTGTATGAGTATCTTCGCGGCCGAGGCGACCGCATCTTCGGGCAGAATGCTGCCGTTCGTCCAGATTTCCAGAATCAGCCTGTCGTAGTCGGTCATCTGGCCGACACGAGCGTTCTCCACGGCGAAATTCACTTTTTCGACGGGAGAGAAGATCGAATCGATACATATCGTGCCGATGGGCTGGTCGTCCCGCTTGTTTTGGTCGGCGGGCACGTAGCCCCTGCCCCTTCCGATCTCGACATCCATGACGATCTTGGTACCCTGATTCAGGGTGAGGATGTGCTGGTCGGAGTTGAGGATTTCGATGTCCTCATCCACTGCGATGTCCGCGGCGGTGATGGTCTTCTTGCCGGAGGCCTTGACCTGAACGCTCTTGGTCTCCGCCGTGCCGTGCAGCTTAAGCCTGACCGATTTCAGATTGAGCACGATATCGGTGACATCCTCGACCACGCCCGGAATGGAGGCAAATTCGCGCTGGACTCCCTCTATTCGGACGGAAGTAATGGCTCCGCCTTCCAGGGAGGAGAGAAGCACACGCCTGAGCGAGTTGCCGACAGTCACGCCGAAGCCTCGTTCAAGGGGTTCCACAACGAACTTGCCGTAGGTTTCGGTTGAAACGTCTTCGTCCTTTTCCCATTTGGGCATTTCCAGAATTCTATTCATACGCGTTTGAGCCCCCAAGATAGTTTGTGTTTGTCATCTCTGCAGCGTCCAACTCTTTGTTGCAGTTCCTCCTAGCGGGAGTAGAGCTCAATGACAAGTTTCTCCTCAACCGGCAGCGCGGCCTCTTCCTTCGTGGGAAGCCGGAGGAGCTTGCCGGTCATCTTTTCCGCGTCAACCTCTACCCAAGGCGACACGCCGCGCTGCATGGCGGCTTCGAGGTTCGACTGTATCACGTGCATCTGACGGCCCTTTTCGGTGAGGGAGACGACGTCGTCCGGCTTGACCTGAAAAGACGGCAGGTTCACCTTCTTATCATTCACCATTATGCGGACATGCGAGATGAACTGTCGGGCCTGCGCGCGCGAGGATGCGAATCCCATCCGGTACACGACACTATCCAGCCGCCCCTCGAGCAGTTGTATGAGCTTTTCTCCGGTGACGACGGCGCTTTTCGCGGCAAGCACAAAGTAGTTCCGAAATTGTCTCTCCATCAGGCCGTACATGCGTTTCATCTTCTGTTTTTCACGGAGCTGAATGCCGTAGTCGGAATGCTTCACCCTCCGCCTGCCGTGCACTCCCGGCGGATAATTCCTCTTTTTTATGCCGCACTTGGGCGACAGGCATCTTTCGCCCTTCAGAAAGAGCTCCACGCCTTCGCGCCTGCAAATCTTACAAACCGGATCGGTGTTACGAGCCATCAGTCTCTCCCGGCGCCCCCATCACACGCGGCGCCTCTTCGGCGGGCGGCACCCATTGTGCGGTATGGAGGTCACGTCTTTTATCATGTTTATCTGGAGGCCCGCCGCCTGGAGCGAACGGATCGCCGACTCGCGTCCGGCGCCCGGCCCCTTCACGTGAACCTTTACCTCTTTCAAACCTGCGTCCATGGCTTTCTGAGCGGCGGCCCTCGCCGTGAGTTGGGCGGCGAACGGAGTGCTCTTGCGCTAGCCCTTGAAGCCGACCGTTCCCGCGCTCGCCCACGAGACGACGTTGCCGTTGGGGTCGGTGATGGTGACTATCGTGTTGTTGAACGTCGCCTGAATGTGGGCGACACCGCTCGATACGCCCAGGCTCAGCTTCTTCTTTTTGGGCTTCTTTTCCTTGGGTCCCTTTTTCGGCTTGGCCACTGTTCAGTACCTCCGGGTCACATCATTTCCTTTTGCCTGCACGCTGCCTGCGGGGCCCTTTCCGAGTGCGCGCGTTGGTGTGGGTTCTCTGTCCCCTTACCGGGAGCCCCTTGCGGTGTCTCAGTCCTCGGTACGTGCCGATGTCCATCAGGCGTTTGATGTTCGTGGCAATCTCGCGCCGCAGGTCTCCCTCTATCTGGTGGTCGCGCGAAATGATGGCGGTTATCCTGCGCACCTCGTCATCGCTCAGGTCCTTGACGCGCGTGTTCGGGTTAACGCCCGAGGCCTCGAGAATCTTGTTCGACTTCGTCCGGCCTACGCCGAAAATGTATGTCAGACCTATCTCCACCCTTTTTTCTCTGGGCAGGTCAACGCCCAATATTCGTGCCAATGTTCCTCAACACCTCCCCGCAGTGGCCTTCGGCGTCGCCCGCGGGGGCTAGCCTTGCCGCTGCTTGTGTTTCGGGTTAGAACAAATCACCCGTACGACGCCCTTGCGTTTCACAATCTTGCATTTTTCGCAGATTTTCTTTACCGATGTCCGTACTTTCATCGTTCACATTCGCTTTCGATACGGCTCATTTGTAGCGATACACTATTCGTCCCCGTGTGAGGTCATAGGGCGAAAGCTCGACCTTCACCGTGTCGCCGGGCAGAATACGAATGAAATGCATGCGCATCTTGCCGGAGATGTGCGCGAGAATGCGATGGCCGTTCTTCAGTTCGACGCGGAACATCGCATTGGGCAAAGGCTCGATGACCGTTCCCTCGACCTCAATGGGTTCTTCTTTCGCCATAAAAACTTCGTTCCTCAAGGCGGCAACTGCAAGTCGCGCCGGCCCGCCGGTTGAAATCGGCGCTAAGCCGCATGCCCGCGTTCCCCCGCCGGAAGCAGAGACAGTATGTCCGCCTCTCCGTCCGCGACCGCCACCGAATGCTCGAAATGCGCCGACGGACGTCCGTCTTTCGTGACGACGGTCCAGCGGTCATCCAGCACTCTGACCTCGTACGCGCCGGCGTTCACCATCGGCTCGATAGCCAACACCATGCCCGCCTCTAATCGAGGCCCGAGGTGCGGACGGCCGAAGTTGGGAATCTGCGGCTCCTCGTGCATCTGCTGGCCGATGCCGTGGCCGACGAAGTCGCGAACAACGGAGAAGCCGTGCGCCTCGACGTGCGACTGAACGGCATGCGAGATGTCGGACAGGCGGTTGCCGCCGCGCGCCTGCTTGATTCCCTCGTACAGCGACTCGCGCGTGACCCGAATCAGCCGCTTCTTCTCGTCGGAAACCGTGCCCACCGGAAACGTGGCCGCGGTATCGCCGACATATCCTTTATAGACGATTCCGATGTCTATGCTGATTATGTCGCCCTCTTTGAGGACAACATCGGGCGACGGTATGCCGTGCACCACCTGTTCATTAATCGACGCGCATATTGTCTTCGGGTACCCCCGATAGCCTTTGAAGGCCGGCTTCCCATGCGCTTTCGCAATCAGGCGCTCGGCCTTGTTGTCGAGCGTCTCGGTGGATACGCCCGGCTCTATGTCATCGCCAAGCTCCCGCAGAATTCGAGCCACTATGTGATTGGCCTCTCGGAGTATCGCCAGCTCGTCCGAAGACCGTATCACTATCACCGCGCTCGCACTCCCACAGGCAGCGTTCAGTCCAGCGCTCGGCAGACGCGCTCGAACACCTCGTCGATAGAGCCTTCGCCCGACACGCTGACGAGCTGCCCGCTTCGTTTATAGTAATCGATGAGGGGCGCGGTCTGCTTCTCGTAAACCGAGAGCCGGTTTTCTATGGTTTCGCGCTTATCGTCGTCGCGCTGGTAAAGCGTTCCGCCGCACTTGTCGCAAATGCCCTCTTTTGTGGGCTTTTTCGACATCAGGTTGTAGTTTTCCCCGCAGTCCGAGCAGGTTCGCCTCGCCGTGAGCCTGTTCACCAGCGCTTCCCTGTCCACGGCCAGGTCGAGGACCGCCGTCAGCGGGCAGCCGCCCTTCTTCAAGATTTCGTCCAGCGCCTCGGCTTGTGGCAGAGTGCGCGGGAAACCGTCGAGCAGAAAACCGCCGGCGCAATCGTCCTTGTTGATCCTTTCGGCAACTATGTCCGTGACGACCGAATCGGGCACGAGCTCGCCGGAATCGAGATATTTCTTTGCCTTGAGCCCCACCTCGGTGCCTTCCTTTATGGCGGCCCGAAAGATATCTCCGGTGGAGATGTGGGGGATCGAGTATCGCTTGGCCACCTTGACCGCCTGGGTGCCTTTGCCCGCGCCGGGCGGTCCGAGCATCACCATGAATCTCTTCTTCTCCGGCTTCGCCACTTCATCCTCCTTCGCTATACCGTGAGGGCTCTCAGAACCTGCGCGCCCTGACGCGTCCTTTCTTCATAAAGCCGTCGTAATGCCGCATCAGAAGATGGGATTCTATCTGCTGTATCGTGTCGAGGGCGACCCCGACTATGATGAGAAGGCTCGTGCCGCCGAAGAAGCTGGAGATCAGGTAGTCCACTCGCATGCCGTGGCTTATTATCGTGGGTATGACCGCCACGAAGGCGAGCGCGATCGCCCCCGGCAGGGTTATGCGCGTCATTATTCGGTCCAGATACTCGGCGGTGGGCCTGCCCGGCCTTATGCCGGGCACGAATCCCCCGTATTTCTTCAGATTATCGGCGACGTCAATCGGATTGAACGTAATCGCCGTGTAGAAATAGGTAAAAAATATGATCAGCACAACGTAGCTGATATTGTATAGCATCGCTCCCGGCGCGAGCAAATCGACCAGCGCTTGCATGGCGCCCGTGTGGAAAAACTGGGCGATCGTCGGCGGAAAAAGCAGCAGCGACGCCGCGAATATTATGGGAATCACTCCCGCCTGGTTGACTCTGAGCGGGAGCCATGTGCTCTGGCCGCCGTACACCTTGCGCCCTTTTATCTGTTTTGCGTATTGAACCGGAATTTTGCGCTGCGCCTGCGTGAGCACTATCACGCCGGCCGTGGTGGCCACGAGGAGCACGAGCAGGACGACCATTTTGAATATGCTCATCTCGCCGATCTGGATGTTCCTCGCGAGCAGCGCAAGCGCGGTCGGCATTCCTGCGACGATCCCCGCGAAAATTATCAGTGATATCCCGTTTCCGACGCCCCGTTCGGTTATCTGCTCGCCAAGCCACATGATGAAGCATGTGCCGGTCGTGAAAGTGACCATGGTCAGCAGAATGAATCCTATTCCCGGATGGGGAACGATAACCTTTCCGCCGAAATTGCTCGGATTCGAGAGCCACAAGCTGATGCCGAGCGACTGGACCGCCGTCAGCGCGACGGTTCCGTAACGGGTCCACTGCGTCAGTTTCCTCCGTCCCTCCTCGCCCTCCTTCGACATCTTCTGGAAGTAGGGTATCACGGCGACGAGCAGCTGCAGTATGATCGACGCGCTGATGTAAGGCATGATGCCCAGCGCGAAGATGGTCATGCGCCTGAAGGCGCCGCCGGCAAAGAGGTCTGCAAACCCGAGCAGCGTGTTCTGGCGCTCGGTCACAAACTCGGCCAGCACCCTCCCGTTGATTCCCGGCGTGGGCACGTGTCCGCCGAGTCTGTAGATGGCCAGCAACACGACGGTGAATATGATGCGGTTCTTAAGCTCGGGTATCTTAAACGCATTCTGGAATGCGTTCAACAATCAGACCACCTCGACCTTGCCGCCCGCGGCTACGATTTTCTCCCGGGCGGACTTGCTGAACAGGTGTGCGCGAACGGTCAGGGAAACCTTCAGTTCGCCGTTGCCCAGTATCTTGACTCCGTCGCGGTTCAGCTTCACCATCCCCTTCTGGTTGAGCAGTTCGGGGGTCACCTCGGAGCCCTTCTCGAAGGAATTGAGCCTCTCGACGTTGATGACCTCGTATTCCTTCCTGAATATGTTGGTGAAGCCGCGCTTGGGGACACGCCTCTGAAGCGGCATCTGGCCGCCCTCGTATCCGCGCGACGATTTCGGACCAGACCGCGAGCGCTGCCCCTTCGTGCCCTTGCAGGCGGTCTTGCCGTGGCCGGAGCCCCGTCCGCGTCCCACGCGCTTGGGCTTCTTGCGAGCCCCGCGGGGCGGCTTGATATTGTTCAGTTCCATCATTTCCGGCGTTCCCTTTATGTGATTATCTCGGATACTTCTTTGTCACGCTTAGCCGCGACCTGCTCGGCCGTCTGCAGGCTTTCAAGCGCCACAATGGTGGCTCTGATCACATTGATCGGGTTGTCCGACCCGAGGGACTTGCTCAGGACGTTGGAGATTCCCGCAACTTCCATCACCGCCCTGACGGCGCCGCCCGCGATGACTCCCGTTCCCGGGGAGGCCGGCTTGATTATCACCCGGCCCGCGCCCGCCACGCCGGTCATCGCGTGCGGGATCGTGCCGTTGACCACGGGCACGGAGATCATCGATTTCTTCGCTTTTTCTATCCCTTTGCGTATTGCCTCGGGCACCTCGTTCGCCTTTCCCAGAGCCGCGCCGACGCGTCCCTTGCCGTCTCCAACCACCACGAGCGCACTGAAGCCGAAACGCCGACCACCCTTGACCACCTTCGCGACGCGATTGATTTTGACTATTTTTTCTCTGAGCTCCTGTGCTTCGGGCTGAAACTTTTCCAAAGTGCCTCCTAGAATTTGAGCCCCTTTTCGCGGGCTCCTTCCGCGAGCGCCTTCACTCGACCGTGGTATAGGTAGCCGCTGCGGTCAAACACGATTTTTTCTATTCCGGCCGTCTTCGCCTTCTCGGCCAGCATCTGGCCCACGACGCGAGCGGCGGCAACGTTCTTGCCCGATGCGCCGTTCTTTTTTGCCTCGGGCGAGAGCGATGAGGCCGAGACCAGAACGCGCCCGGTCGTGTCGTCGATCAGTTGAGCGTATATGTGCTTCAGGCTTCGATACACGCTGAGCCGCGGCTTGTCGGGAATACCCATTATCTTCCGTCTTATGCGAAGGCGGCGTCTGCGGCGCGCGGCCGTTTTGTCGAGCTTCAGTTCTCCCATCCGTTTATCCCGGTTACAATCCCGCTTTGCCAGCCTTGCGGCGCACCCGCTCGCCGACGTAGCGTATCCCTTTGCCCTTGTACGGCTCCGGCTTCCTGAGAGCCCTTATCTGGGCCGCAACCTGGCCCACTGCCTGTTTGTCGATGCCGCTGACGGTGACGATGTTGCGGTCGATCGAGAGCTCTATCCCTTCGGGAGGCTCGAACAGTATCGGGTGGCTGTAGCCGAGCTGGAAATTGAGGGCCTCCCCTTGTTTTGTCGCGCGGTAGCCGACACCCTGTATCTCGAGGCTCTTCTGAAACCCCTCTTTGACTCCATGCACGATGTTGGCGACGAGCGCGCGCGTGAGTCCGTGCAGCGAGCGGCTGCGGCGCAAGTCGTTCGGACGGGTGACGACCAACTGATCGCCGTCGACGGCGACGCTGATGAGGGGATGCACATCGTGCGCGAGCTTTCCCTTCGGTCCCTCGACCACCACACGCTGGCCGTCGACCGAAACTTTGACGCCTTCGGGAATCGGAATCGGATTCTTTCCTACACGAGACATGATGTACGAAAATCCCTTCTCATTTCACCAGACTTCGCAGATGATCTCACCGCCGACGTTGGCCTCGCGCGACTGCTTGTCGGTCATCACGCCCTTCGGGGTAGAGACCATGGCGATTCCCAATCCGCCCATCACACGCGGTATCTCGCGCGCCCCCCGGTAAATGCGCCTGCCGGGTTTGCTCACCCGACGCAGCCCCCTGATTATTCGTTCCTGCTGCGGGCCGTATTTCATGAAAACCCTGAGCACCCCCTGCTTCCTGTTGTCGATGATCTTGAAGTCGGCAATGTAGCCTTCCGTCTTGAGGATATTGGCTATATCCTCGTTCATCTTCGAGGCGGGGATGTCCACCTTTTCGTTCATCGCCTGGTTGGCGTTGCGAATGCGGGTGAGCATGTCCGCAATCGGGTCCGAGATTGACATCGACGTGTGCTCTCCTTGTATTGTTCCGGCCCTGGATGCGCCTTGTGCAGGACTACCAGCTGGCCTTGATGACTCCGGGCAGCCTTCCTTCGCGTGCGAGGTTCCGGAAGCAAATCCGGCACAGCTCGAACTTGCGGATGTATCCTCTCGGTCTTCCGCAGATTCTGCACCTGTTGTACTTTCGCACGCCAAACTTCGGCTGCCGCCTGCATTTTGCTATCAGAGATTTCTTCGCCACAGATTTCCTCCGCCGCGGTGCCGTCCTCGCCGGCGTCAGCCGCGGCTAAAGGGCATTCCCAACTCTTTGAGGAGTTCGATGCTGGCCTCGCGGCCGGTAGAGTTCTCTATCACGAACACTATGTTCATACCCCGAATCTTGAAGACTTCGTCGTAATCGATTTCCGGGAAGATGATCTGCTCCTTGATGCCCAGGGTGAAGTTGCCGAACCCGTCGAAAGCCTTCCTGGAGACGCCCCGGAAGTCGCGTATTCGGGGTATCGCAACGTTGGCGAGCCTGTCGAAGAACTCATACATGCGGTCTCCCCTGAGCGTTACCTTGCATCCTATGGCAGCGCCGGCGCGAAGCTTGAAGCCGGCGATGGATTTCTTCGCGCGCGTGATGACCGGCTTTTGACCGGTTATCTTTGTCAGCTCCTTCATGGCGCTTTCCATCACCTTTGCCTCGCCGGGCGCGTCGCCCAGGCCCATGTTCACGATTATTTTGCTCAAACGGGGGACCTGCATGATGTTGCGGACTCCCAGCTTCTCCTTGAGCCCCGGAGCGATCTCGCCGCTGTATTTTTCCTTGAGTCTGGCCAATTGCGCTGACCTTCCTTCTAACCCAGATCCACGATTTCCGAGCACTTCTTGCAGACGCGCACCTTTGTGCCGTCTTCGAGGATTTTCCTGCCCACGCGAGTGGGTCTGCCGCACTTGGTGCACACGAGCATCAGGGCGGACGCGTGGAGGGGTGCCTCCTTCTCCACAAGCCCCCCCTGGGGATTTCTCTGCGACGGCCGTTCGTGGTGGGTGACCATGTTGAGGGCCTCGACGATCGCCCGATTTCTTTCGGGCGACACCAACAGCACCTTGCCCTTCTTCCCCTTTTCCTTCCCGGAAACGACCATGACGGTGTCGCCTTTTTTTATCTGTATTTTCGGTTTGCTCATCTCCAACAACCCCCGGCTCGTCTCAGACCACCTCGGGAGCGAGCGAGATTATCCGCATGAAGTCCTTGTCCCGCAGCTCGCGAGGCACGGGCCCGAAGATTCTCGTCCCGCGTGGAATCTTCTGTTCGTTTATTATGACCGCCGCATTGTCGTCGAACCTGATGATGGAACCGTCGGGACGGGACGTATCCTGCCTGGTCCTGACGATGACCGCTTTGACGACATCGCCCTTCTTTATCTGAGCCTGCGGCATGGCCGCCTTGACGCTGCACACGATGACGTCGCCGACGCGGGCATAGCGCGCCTTGGTGCCGCCGGGGACCTGTATGCACTGAAGTTTCTTGGCGCCCGAGTTGTCCGCCACCTCGAGCATCGTTCTCATCTGAATCATGGCTGCACCAGAATTCTCACCTTTAACATCAAACAATGGCGCCCGTCACTTGGCACGCTCGATGACCTCCGCGAGCCGCCACCTCTTGGTCTTGCTGAGAGGCCTGTTCTCCACAATGCGGACGACATCGCCCACGCTGCATTCGCCCCGCTCATCGTGCGCCTTGAACGTCCTCGTCTTTCTGACCACCCGCTTGTACGTCGGGTGCAAGAACGTGTTTTGCACGGCGACCACAATCGTCTTCTGCATCTTGGCGCTGGTGACCACGCCGATTTTTTCCTGCCTGCGTTTCGTCTTTTCCATGGAGTGGCTATTGTCCCTGAGGTTGTGGCCTTCTCTTTTCGCCCAGCACGGTTTTTATCCGCGCAATTTCGCGACGGAGTTCCTGAAATCGTTTCACGTTGTCAAGCTGTTGTCCGCTCGCGGCCTGAACCCGGAGGTTGAACAGGCCCTGCGTGGCCTCTCGGAGCTCGTGCTCGAGCTCTTCCGTGGTCAGTTCCCGAAGCTCCCTGGCGCGCATCAACGACCACCCCCGACGGCGTGGAGCCGCTTGACGAATCGCGTGCGGATGGGCAACTTGCTCGACGCCAGCTTGAAGGCCTCCTTGGCCAGTTCTTCCTTCACTCCCTCGAGCTCGAAGATGACTTTGCCGGGCCTGACGACGGCGACCCACCTCTCGGGCTCACCCTTGCCCTTGCCCATGCGGGTTTCCAAAGGTTTCTGCGTTACCGGCTTGGCCGGGAATATGTTCAGCCACACCTTGCCGCCGCGTTTGATCTTGCGTGTGAGCGCCACCCTGGCGGCCTCTATCTGTCGCGCGGTAACCCACGCCGGCTCGAGCGCCTGGAGCCCGTATTCACCGAAGTTGACAGAGCTGCCCCGCGAGGCTTTTCCCTTCATGCGGCCGCGCTGCTGCTTGCGATACTTGACTCTCTTGGGCATCAGCATGTTTTCTTCATCTCCCTATACGGTCTCGCGTCTCCCGCCCTCGCGGCCGTGAATCTCGTCGTGGAAGACCCAGACCTTCACGCCTATCTTTCCGAACGTCGTGTTGCTCTCTGCGAACCCGTAGTCGATGTCGGCCCTGAGCGTCTGGAGCGGAACGCGTCCCTCACGATACCATTCCGAGCGCGCTATCTCGGCCCCGGCGAGCCTGCCGGCGCAGCCGATCCTGATTCCTTTCGCGCCGAGTCTCATGGCGGTCGTGACTGCTCTCTTGATGGCGCGTCGGAACGAGACCTGCCGTTCAAGCTGGAGCGCGATGTTCTCGGCGACGAGCTGCGCGTCGAGTTCGGGATTCTTTATCTCTTGAACAACTATGTAGACCTCGTTTTCGGAGATCGCTTCGAGCTCGGCCCGCAACTGGTCGACCTCGCTGCCTCGTCTGCCGATGACTATGCCCGGCCGTGCCGTATGGATGGTAACGCGGGACTTCTGGCCCATCCGCTCGACCTCGACCTTTGATATGCCGGCGTGGGCAAGCCTCTTCTTGACCAGCTTGCATATCTCGAGGTCTTCATGCAGGAGCTTGGCATATTCTCGTCCGGCGAACCAGCGGGAAGACCACGTCTTGGTCGTGCCCAGCCTGAAAGCGACCGGATGAACCTTTTGTCCCATGTGCTACCGCTCCTTTTCGTCCAGTTCGATGGTTATGTGGCTCGTGCGCTTCAGCACCCTTACCGCTCGTCCATGGGGCGCGGGCCTGAACCGTTTGAGCGCCGGCCCGCCGTCCACGGTGACCTTGCTGACGTACAGGTTGTCCACGTTTACGTCGTCCCTCTGTTCCGCGTTCGAGATGGCCGATTTGAGCACGCGCTCGAGGGTTTTCGCCGCGCCCTTAGGCGTGAAGCGAAGCATGCTGAGCGCCTCGTTGGTGTGTTTGCCGCGTATGAGGTCGGCGACCAACCTGCCCTTTCGCGGTGTAACTCGTAAGAACCGGCCTCTTGCCTTCGCTATCATGATGACTGCTCCATGAAGGGCGTGTCTCCGTTCAGGCCTTCCTGCGAATGGCGCTTGCCTTCTCGGCCCCGCCGTGCGCACGGAAGAACCGGGTAGGAGCGAATTCGCCCAGCTTGTGTCCGACCATGTTCTCGGTGATGTACACGGGCAGAAACTTCTTCCCGTTGTATACGGCGAGCGTCAGGCCCACCATCTCCGGAACTATCGTGGAGCGGCGCGACCAGGTACGAATGACCTTTTTGTCGCCCGTCGCCTGGTGGCGGAGCACCTTCTTCGACAGGTGTTCGTCCACGAACGGTCCTTTTTTTATCGAGCGCGCCACGTGTCGGCCTCCGAAATGTTTATCCTTTTCTGCCCTTTATGATGTACTTGCTCGACGGCTTCGATTTCTTCCGCGTCTTGAATCCCTTCGTCGGCTTGCCCCAGGGTGAGCAGGGATGCCGTCCGCCCGAGGCCTTGCCCTCGCCGCCCCCCAGCGGATGGTCGACCGGATTCATGGCGACGCCCCGTACACGGGGCCTCCTGCCGAGCCATCGCGCCCTGCCTGCCTTGCCGAGCGATATGTTTTCGTGCTCGATGTTGCCCAACTGTCCGATGGTGGCCCGACAGACGACGGGTATGAGCCTCACTTCCCCCGAGGGGAGCTTCACATGAGCGTGGGCGCCCTCTTTCGCGACAAGCTGAGCGCCGGCGCCCGCGGTGCGCGCCAATTGGCCTCCTTTGCCGGGCTTCATCTCGATGTTGTGGATGATCGTGCCGAGCGGGATGTTGGCAATCGGCAGGGCGTTGCCCACGAGAATTTCTGATTGCGGTCCCGAGAAAACCGTCGCCCCGACTTCGAGGTATAATGGCGCGAGGATGTAGCGTTTCTCGCCGTCCGGATACTGTATGAGCGCAATCCGGCAGGTGCGGTTCGGGTCGTATTCCACCGCCTTAACGGTGCCCGGTATGCCGTCCTTGTCCCGTTTGAAGTCTATCGCACGATGCTTTCTCTTGTGGCCGCCGCCCCTGTGGCGCACCGTCATCCGGCCGAGCGTGTTCCGACCGCCGCAGCTCTTGAGCCCCTTGGTGAGCGCCTTCTCGGGCTTTTTCCCGCTTGTCAGCTCGTCGAAAGTCGAACCCGTCTTGAAGCGCTGAGCCGGAGTTCTTGGAGAATATTTCTTTATAGCCATTTCGGTCTCTTCCTGTTTAGAACAGCTCTATCCGGTCGCCCTCTTTCAGGGTAACGATGGCCTTTTTCCAGTCGGGTGTCTGGCCGACTTGAATGCGAACGCGCTTCTTCTTGCCCGACACCCGCATCGTTCTCACTTTGACGACGGTGACCTTAAAGAGCTCCTCGACCGCGCTTTTTATCTGAATCTTGTTGGCATCGGTGGCGACATTGAACACGTACTTGTTCTGTCTCTCGCTCAGAATGGTCGCCTTTTCCGAGATTACCGGCTTTTTTATTATCCTGTACGGATCGTATTTCATGAAAGCTTTTTTTCCAGCGCCTCGACCGCCGACTTGGTCAAGAGCAGCTTCTTGTGGCTTATGATGTCGAGTGCCCCCAGGGAATCTGCGTACGTCTGTGTTACGCCGGGAATGTTCCTTGCCGACAGGTGCGCATTCTTATCCGGCTCGCCGGTCACAATCAGGCAGCTTTCCGAGATATCGAGCCGTCTGAGAATCGTCAGAAGCTCCTTTGTCTTGGGCGCATCGAGCTTAAGCTCGTTGAGCACGACAAGCTGGCCCGTCCTCAACTTTTCGGCAAGCAGCGACTTGAGCGCTTTCCTGCGGAGTTTCGGGGACGCCTTCTTCGAATAGTCGCGGGGATGAGGGCCGAACGTGGTTCCTCCGCCCCTCCAGTGGGGCGATTTCCCACTCCCTATTCGAGCGCGGCCGGTGCCTTTCTGCCTCCAGAGCTTGCGGGTGCTGCCCGCCACGTCGCTCCGTTCCTTCGTGGCCGCGGTGCCCTGGCGAAGGTTGGCTTGCTGCGCCACCGCCACCTGGTGCACAACGGGCGCGCTTGGAGTTTCCCCGAACACTTTGTCGTTCAACTCCACTTTGCCCAGTTGAGAGCCGTTTGTAGCGAAAAGGACGGCCTCAGCCATTTCAGCTCTTTCCTTTCACCTTCTTGCCGGGTCCTTTGACCGCTTTGCGGACCTCGACGATGCTGCCGTTGGGCCCGGGAACCGCGCCCCGAACAAACAACAGGTTCTTCTCTCCATCCACCTTTACGACTTTCAGGCTCTGCACGGTACGCGCCACTCCGCCCATCTGTCCGGGCATTCCCTGGCCTTTCCACACCTCCGAGGGAAATGCGCACTGGCCGATGGCGCCGACGCGCCTGTGCGAGGTGTGCCCGTGGCTGGCCGGGCCTCCGCCGAAGCGGTACCGCCGGACGACGCCCGCAAAACCCCGTCCCTTTGTGGTTCCCCTGACGTCAACGAGGTCTCCCTGCTTGAAGACATCCACCTTCACTTCGGCGCCCTCGGCGAGCTCGGGCGAGGAGGCGAGGGAGAATTCCCGCAGATGACGCCTGGGCGCGGCGCCTGACCGTTTGAAATGGCCCCGAAGCGGCTTTGTCACGTTGCGCTTCTTCTCTTCGAACCCCAATTGAACCGCATCGTAGCCGTCGCGCTCTCTGTTCTTCATCTGGACAGCGACACAGGGACCCGCCTGTATGATCGTCACGGGAGTCAGGTCTCCATCTTCCGTGAACACCTGGGACATCCCCAATTTTTTACCCAGCAATCCAAACACGTGCTTGCCCTTTCATTCCGGCCGGCAATTCCGCCGCTCCGGATGACCCCACGGTTTCGCACTCGAAATTCGCAGCCACAGGAATCCGCTAGAGAATCAGAGCTTTATCTCAACGTTGACACCCGCCGGCAGGTCCAGCTTCATCAGTGCGTCGACGGTCTGTGTCGTTGGCTCGATTATGTCGATCAGACGCTTGTGCGTGCGTATCTCGAACTGCTCGCGAGACTTTTTGTCAACGTGGGGCGAACGCAGAACGGTGATGACGCTCCGCGAGGTCGGCAGGGGAATGGGGCCGGCCACCTTGGCTCCCGTCCGCCTGCATGTATCCACTATCTCGCTCGTGGACTGGTCGAGTACTCTGTGATCGTAAGCCTTAAGCCTGATCCTGATTTTTTGGCTATCCGCCATATTCTTGCCTGCCCCGGCCCTATTCGATGACTTCGGAGACGACGCCCGCGCCGACGGTGCGGCCGCCCTCGCG